>NZ_MIAM01000014.1:69531-93550 GCF_001830555.1 Sphingopyxis sp. RIFCSPHIGHO2_12_FULL_65_19
ATCACGGCCGATCACCGCCGCCGGGGTCGCGTCGTTCGCGGCATATTGCTGCGGCAGCACGCGGCGGATCAGCGCCAGTCCATCCGGGCGAAAGCCGGGGTGCGTCAGGAACGCTGCCATCAGCTTGGCCTGGAGCGCGAAATCTTCGGGCGACGTCAGCGCGCTGCCGCCGAAGCTGTCGGTGCCCATCCCGAAACCGGGGCTGACCGTCTTGCCGGCAAGGACCGACCGCAATTCGTCGACGCTGTGCGCTTCCAGCCCGCCGAGCATGATCGAGCTGGCAAGCGACACCTTCGTCGGGTCGTCGCGCGTCGCCAGCAGGCTGCCGCCGTCGACGCGCAGCGACAGCATGACCTTGTCCTTTTGAAAATCGGTCGTCTTGATGTTCAGCATGACATTATTGGCAAAGCGCACGCGCCGAATGCCAAGATCCTCGACGCGTTCGTCGCTGACGATTTTGCCCGGCGTGCCGAATTTGTCGTAGGCGAAAGCCGCATTCGCCGCTTCGGTCGGCGCCGCGACCGCGACCGTGCTCGATGCCCGCAGCGCCGCAAGGATCGCGTCGGCACCGCCGTCGATCGGCTTTTTCGCCGAGACGCGCGTGAGCGGGGCGCTCAACCCCTCCATGCGTTTGCGAAACGCGCCCGTCACCGCGGCGGCGGTCAGCGACGGAGCGGTCGCATCGAACAGCGCCTGCGAGGTTTCGGGGCGGACAACGACAAAATCGCCCTCGGCCGCGCCGACCAGCGAGTCGGCAAGCGCATCGCTGCGCCGCGTCGTCACGCCTGCGACCGCATTCCTGAGCGCGGTGCGGCGGTTCGCCAGCTGTTCATCGACCTCCGCCTGCGTAAAGCCATGCTCGATGGCGCGGCGCTGTTCTTGCTCGACGAGGGCAAGCGCATCCTTCCATGCGCCTTCCTTGGCAACCGCGCCGACGGTGACCTGGTCGAATGTCTTCCAGCCCTCCGCATCGCTGAAATAGCCGGTGAGGATCGGCGAATCCTCGTTGAGCGCGATCTTGGCGAGGCGACGGCTGACGATCGCCTCGCCGATATCCTCGGCCAGCTTTCGCGCACGCTTTGCCTTGCTATCGGGTTCGAGGGTCCACGGTTTGAAGGCTGCGATCGTCACCATATCCTGGATCGCGGGATCGATGAAATCGTCGGCCGCCGCGGCGCGGGCATAATCGACATTGCCGATGGCGGGATCGCCGCCCGCGGGGCCGCGGCCCTGCCAGTCCGAAAAGCGCGCTTTGATCTTCGCCTCGACCGCCGCGGGGTCGAAATCGCCGACCATGACCAAAGTTGCGCGTTCGGGACGGTAATAGCGGTCGTAAAGATCGCGCAGGCGGGCAGCGGGTGCGGTCTTGATCACCTCTTCGGTGCCGACAGGAATGCGGTTCGCCACCGTCATCCCCTGCATCTGGAAATCGAGCTGGTCGATCAGGTTGCGCAGTTGATACGTATCGCGCGCGCGCCGTTCGGACAGGATGATGCCGCGTTCGCGGTCGACCGCGGCGGGATCGATGGTCAGTTCGCTTCCCGTTTCGCGCATCAGCATCAGCCCGGTGTCGATCAGGTCGTCGGATGCGTTGGGCAGGTCGAGCTTATAGATCGTCTCGTCAAACCCGGTCGAGGCGTTGGTGTCGGCGCCGAAGGCAAGGCCCTTGCGCTCGAGCAACTTGATCATCTCTCCTTCGGGCACGCCCTTCGATCCATTGAACGCCATATGTTCGAGGAAATGCGCAAGGCCGCGCTGGTCCTCCGCCTCGGCAAAGCTGCCGACCGCAAAGCGCATCCGCAGGACCACGCTGTCCTTGGGCGTGCTGTTTTTCAGCAGCGCATATTTCATCCCGTTGGGCAGCACGCCAAAGACGATGTTCGGGTCGACCGGCACATCGCTCGCCGCAAAGTTCCATGCCTTGGCCGCCGCGCCCTGCGGATTGACCGCCGCGGGCGCCGCGACCGGACTGTCCTTCGCATAGGTCGGAGCGGTGCTGGCGATGAGGAAAACGAGGGGCGACAGCGCGGTCGAAACACGCCGGACAAGGGATTTGGTCATTGGCAAGATGTGACCGCGACCCCGCGGCCGGTCAAGCCATCGTTACGCGACGCGGCCGATGCTTTCGACAGACGACGTCAAACCGCGCTCGGCGGCCTTGGCGGCGTAAAGCGCACGGTCCGCGATTTCCAGTAATTTGCGCGCGCTGTCGCCGTGCTCGGGCCACCGGGCGGTGCCGATGCCCGCGCCGACGCCGATCGTCTGCCCACCGATGCGATAGGGCGCGGCAAGCGCCGCGAGGATATGGTCGGCGATGGCCGTGCCGAGCAGCGGCGATCCGGCGGGGACGAGGATCGCGAACTCGTCGCCGCCCTGGCGCGCAACGACGGCGTGATCGCCGCACGCCCGGCGCAGCCGTTCGGCGAGTTCGCACAAAACGCCGTCGCCGATGGCATGGCCGTGCTGGTCGTTGATCGGTTTGAAGCCGTTGAGGTCGAGCAAGGCGATCGCAAAGGGGCTGGATTCTTCGCCCTTCGCAATTTCTTCGTCGAGCCGCAAGTCGAACGCGCGGCGGTTCGCGACGCCGGTCAGCGGGTCGGTATGCGCGAGGTCGCGCATCTGGTGCTGGAGTGCGAGCAGGTCGATCAACTGATCATGCTGTTGCAGGATCATGCGCAGGAGGAAGATCGTCGCAACAACCAGGCTGGTCCCCGCCGCAATTTCAGGCGCGATCCCCGACGTCAGCATCAGGGCCGAGATCGGCCCGAGGCCGATGAGCAGGTTGACGAAGGTCGCGAAGCGAACCGACGACAGGCAATAGGCGGTCGCGAGCGAGCCCATCGCCATGATCATCGCGTAATAGCTGTGCGTGGCAGCGGGCGCCGCCAGCCAGTTGACCACCGTCCAGCAGCTGCACATCGCGCCGGTGGCCCCCGACAGCCAGGTCGATTCGACAATCATCCGCCGCGCGCGCCGCACGCTCATCCGCCGCCCCCGATTGTGCATCAGGAACAGGAAACCAAGCACACCGACGATGGCGAGCGTCACGGGGAATCCGATACGGATCACCGGATGCACCGTGTCCACCCCCGCATAGATCGCGGTCGGCGTCGTCGCTGCGAGCATCAGGAACAACATCGGGGTCAGCGTTTCGATGCGATTGGCGCGCAGCAACGCGACGTCGTCCCGAATCGCATCCGGAATCGGCGGAAAAAAGCGCGTGCGCAACCAGTGATAGACCCCCGTCATGACGGCGGGATAGCAAGCACGGGTAAAGCAGGGGTTAAGGATCGAAACCTTGTCTTATCACGCACCTAAGCATGCGGTGGATGGGAATGGCTTGCGAAATATTAACCATGTCCGGCGACAAGCGGCGCCGATTTTTCGCGCCCGACAGGAGCCTTGCCATGTCCTATCCGATGCCGCCGCTGACCGCGCCGACCGCTGCGCCCGCAGTCCCGATGCCCGCCAGCGACCCGAGCTTGCCGCAGGACGACACCCCGGCGCAGCAGGCGGAGCGCGCCGCGCAACTGGCCGCGACCCGATTGGTCTATCGTTGGACGACCGACGTTCCGACGCTGCCCGGCGTCCCCCTTGCGACCCAGGTGCCCAAGAATGACGAGCCGACGATCGCCTGGTTCGTGATCCTGATCGGCGTTGCACTGGACATCGTGCGCAACGCGCTGACGGTGAAACTGGGCGGCGTCGACAAGGGCGAACTCGACAGTCCGCGCGCGCAATATGAGGCCGCCTTGGTCGAATGCGACGCGATCGAAGCCTCGGCCGCCAAGATCGCCGCGGAGCATGGCGTCCACACCGGCGGCACTATCTTCAGCCGCATCGTCGGCGACGTCGAACATGCCGTCGCCGCGGCCGAGCACGACGCGCATGTCGCTTTGCTCAAAGGCTATAAAGAGCGGCTCGAAGAGCTGATGAAGGTCGAGGACGCCGAACAGCTGGGCAGCAAAACCCCCCGTAGCGTCGAAGCCTATCGGGCGCTCTTTGCGACGCTGCCCGTTCCGGGAGTCAGCTATATGTTCCAGGACGACAGCACATTCGCGCGGCTGCGCGTTCAGGGCCCAAACAACATGCTGATCACCGCGGTCGGCGACACGCTGCCGCCCAATTTCCCGCTGAGCGCCGCCAAATATAGCGCGGTGGTCGGGGGCGACACGCTGGGCGCCGCGCTCGCCGACGGGCGCCTGTTCCTGCTCGATTACAAACCGCTCGAGGTGCTCGATCCCGGCACCTATGGCTCCCTCGCCAAATATGCCTGGCAACCGATGGCACTGTTCGCGATCCCGCCCGGTGGATCGTCGCTGGTTCCCGTTGCGATCCAGTGCGGGCAGGACCCGATCGACAATGCGATCTTCACCCCCTCACCCGTGGCCGACAAGCAATGGGGGTGGGAGATGGCGAAGTTCGTTGTCGAGGTCGCCGACGGAAATTATCACGAACTTTTCACGCATCTGGCGCGCACGCATCTGGTCATCGAGGCTTTTGCCGTCGCGACGCATCGTCACCTTGCCGAAATCCATCCGATCTGGGCGCTGCTGGTCCCGCATTTCGAGGGAACCTTGTTCATCAACGAAGCGGCCGCGACGTCGCTGATCGCAGCGGACGGCCCGATCGACCATATATTCGCCGGCACGATCACGTCGAGCCAGCTTGCCGCGGTCGATGCGCGGCTGGCGTTCGATTTTTATGGCAAGATGCTGCCCGCCGACCTGGCCGCGCGCGGGGTCGGGGTCGATTCGGCGCTCGAGGATTATCCGTATCGCGACGACGCCCTGCTCGTCTGGGGCGCGATCCACGAATGGGCGCGGCAATATGTGGGGCTCTATTATGCCCACGACGCCGATGTCGTCGCCGACGGCGAGCTGGCAGCCTGGGCCGACTGCCTGGCCGGCGAAGCGAAGATCAAAGGCTTCGGCCCCGTGACGACGCGCGCGCAGCTCGCCGAAATCTGCACGATGGTTATGTTTACCGCGAGCGCGCAACACGCCGCGGTCAATTTCCCGCAAAAGGACATCATGGCGTTCGCCCCCGCGATCACCGGCGCGGGCTGGCAGGCGGCGCCGAACGGCCAGCGCGGGCACGACAAGTCCGGCTGGCTGGCGATGATGCCGCCAATGGCGCTCGCGCTCGAACAATTGAACGTGCTCGAACTGCTGGGGTCGGTGCATTATCGCCCGCTCGGCGATTATCGCAGCAACGCCTTCCCCTATCCGCTGTGGTTCCAGGACCCGCGCGTGACCGGCGCGGAGGGGCCGCTCGCGTGGTTCCAGGCGGCGCTACAGGGCGTCGAGGCGGAGATCGCGGCGCGCAATGCGGAGCGGATGCAGCCTTATCCCTATCTGCAACCGAGTTTGATTCCGACGAGCATCAATATTTGATCAAACGCAGACCCAACCCGTTCGTGTCGAGCGAAGTCGAGACACCCCGAAGGCGTGCGCGACTGATGGGCATCTCGACTTCGCTCGATGCGAACGGAAAAGGGGGCTGAGCTAAACTTAGCTGCCCTTTTTCTTCCGGTGGCTGTCGAGATCGAGCACCGCATTCTCACCGCCCTCGGGCATCAGGCCCAATCGGCGCGCGACTTCCTGATAGGCTTCGACTTCGCCGCCGAGGTCGCGGCGGAAGCGGTCCTTGTCGAGCTTTTCGTTCGTCGTCATGTCCCACAGGCGGCAACCGTCGGGGCTGATCTCGTCGGCCAGGATGATGCGGCTGAAATCGCCTTCATAAAGGCGACCGAACTCAAGCTTGAAATCGACGAGGCGGATGCCGACCGCGGCGAACATGCCCGACATGAAGTCATTGATGCGGATCGCCATGTCCTGGATGTCGTGGAGCTCGTCCTGGCTGCACCAGTTGAAGCAGGCGATATGTTCCTCGGCGACCAGCGGATCACCCAGCGCATCGTCCTTGTAGCAATACTCGATCAGCGTGCGGGGAAGCTGCGTCCCCTCCTCGATGCCAAGGCGCTTTGACAGCGTGCCCGCGGCGACGTTGCGGACGATCACCTCGATCGGCACGATTTCAACCTGCCGGATCAGCTGTTCGCGCATGTTCAGGCGGCGAATGAAGTGGGTCGGCACGCCGATGTTGCCGAGCAACGTGAAAACATGCTCCGAAATCCGGTTGTTCAGCACGCCCTTGCCGTTGATCGTCCCGCGCTTCTGTGCGTTGAACGCGGTCGCATCATCCTTGAAATATTGGATCAGCGTGCCCGGTTCGGGGCCTTCGTACAGGATCTTCGCTTTGCCTTCGTAAATCTGGCGGCGACGGGCCATGGCGTTCAAACTTTCTGTCGGAACCAAATGAATGACCCCGGCAAAGCGACTCAGAAGGAGGCGCGGCGCCGGGGCGGTGGGGGCGCCTATAGCGACAAAGCGGCGGCGCGTCATCCCCAGCATCGCCAATGATCCTCCCTGTCGCGAAGCGATGGGGAGGTGGCAGCGGCGCAGCCGCTGACGGAGGGGCATGAGGCTCCGTCTCGCCCCTCCGCCACCGCTTCGCGGCGATCCCCCTGCCCATGCCTTCGGAACAGCGAGGATATTCCTTTACGTTTACGTCAACTAGAGCTTGCCATCCCCCGCGTCGCTTGCAACCATGCCCGCCAACGAAGGAGAGAGATGATGAGCTTCGATCAGATTCGCCTCGACCGCCACGAGGGCATCGCGCTGCTGACGCTCCACCGGCCGGACCGGATGAACGCTTTTACTACGGAGATGATGCTCGAAATCGTCGCCGCGCTCGACGAATGTGATGCCGACGACGGCGTGCGCGCGGTGATCTTTACCGGATCGGGCGACCGTGCCTATTGCGCCGGTGCCGACCTGGGCCAGGGCGCCGCGACCTTTGATTATGACAAGCGCACCGACAAGCAGGCGATCCTGCCCGATGGCATGTCGGCAAGTCCTGTCGCCGAGGACGGCACAATCGACTGGTCGCACCCGCTGATCCGCGATTCGGGCGGCCGCGTGTCGATGCGCATCTTTGACTGCAAAAAACCCGTGCTCGGCGCAATCAACGGCGCCGCGGTCGGCATCGGTGCGACGATGACCCTGTCGATGGACGCGCGGCTCGCCAGCGAAACGGCGCGCTACGGCTTTGTCTTTGCGCGCCGCGGGATCGTGCCCGAAGCCGCGTCGAGCTGGTTCCTGCCGCGCCTCGTCGGCATCCAGAACGCGGTCGACTGGTGCTATTCGGGCCGCCTGATCGATGCCGCCGAAGCGCATGAAAAAGGACTGGTCCAATCGGTCCACGCGCCCGGCGCGCTGGTCGACGCGGCGATCGCCAAGGCGCGCGAGCTGACCGATCACAGCGCGCCGGTGTCGGTCGCGCTGACGCGGCACATGCTGTGGCGGATGCTCGGCGCGCCGCACCCGATGAGCGCCCACCGCTGGGACAGCCGGGCGATCTTTGCGCGCGGGCGCAGCGCCGATGCGGCAGAGGGCGTGTCGAGCTTCCTCGAAAAGCGCCCCGCGAATTTCACCGTCAGCGTCGCGAACGACTATCCCTGGTTCGCCGAGTTCGAGGATGCCCCGCCTTATAGTTGAGGCGCACCCGGTCAGGCGGCGTCATATTTTCGCCGCCCCCGCGCCGCGGTCATGCTGTGCGTCCCTTTCAGCTTTGGCGTGTGGGTGCGGATCGTTTCGACATTGTGCCAGTTGGCGGTGACGCGATCGCGCGTCATCTGCACGGTCACATAGCCGCGATCTTCGGTATTCGCCCATTGGAGCTGCGGCGATGAACGGCGCAGCGCCGCAACGCGCGCGTCGTCGGCGACGCCCTTGATATAGGATTCAAAGCCGGGCGACGTGACGCTGTGGCCCGCGATTTCGATGCCCGCCGGCCGGCCGTCCTCGGCCAGGTCCAGCGCCCAGGCATTATGTGTGTCGCCGGTCAGCGTGACGAGGTCGGCGTCGGCGCGCTGCGCCGCGGCCAGCAAGCGGCTGCGCGCCGCAGGATAGCCGTCCCACGCATCGAGGTTGAGCGGCAGTCCGGCCTTCGCCGCCAATTGTCCCGCCTCGACGCGGCGGCGGACATAATCCGGCTGCTCGCCGCCGAACCAGTCGCGCGTTTCGGGCGGGGTAAAGATCGTGCCCATCACGACTTGCTGCGCGCAGACCTGCCAGCGCGTCCCGGCCTTCGTCGAGGCGGCGAAGCCGTCGAACAGCCATTTTTCCTGTTCGGCGCCGAGCATCTGACGCGCGGGATCGCGATAGCTTGTCTCCGCAAAAGTCTTGAGCGTTGCCGCGGCATTACCGCCACCCGCGATGATCTCGTCGACCTCGAACTGGCGGTCGCGCGCCGTGACGCGCGTTTCGGGAAGAAAGATCGTGGCGAGATCGCCGACCTGGTAATCGCGCCACCGCGTGTCGGCGACGGGCATCCATTCGCGATACGCCCGCTCGGCCGCCGCCATGCGCGCCGTCCACTCGCCCTCGCCTTCATTATGGTTTTGGGCGCCGCCCTTCCACGCGTCGTTGGTGAATTCATGATCGTCCCACTGGGCGATCATGGGGAACAGCTGATGCAATCGTTGCAGGTCGGCGTCGGCGCGATAGGCGGCATAGCGCAGTCGATAATCGGCGAGCGCGACAATCTCGTGCGCCGGCTGGATCTCGCGTCCCGGAAGCATTTGCTTCTGCGAGGGATAATTGCCAGCGGGATATTCATAGAGATAGTCGCCGACGTGCGCGACCAGGTCGATATCGCCGCGCGCCGTCGCATGGGCATAAGCGTTGAACCAGCCAAACGGCAGGTTCGAGCAGGAAAAGAGCGCGAGAGTGAAGGCGCTGGTCGGCCCGGCGGGCAAGGTGCGCGTCCGGCCGGTGATCGACTTCGTCCCGTTGGGCGCGACGAAGCGGTAGAAGTACCACCGGCCGGGCTGGAGCCCGTCAACGACAATTTTGGCGGTATGATCGCGGTCGCCGCTGGCCGTCACGCTGCCGCCGCCGACGATCCGCGCGAAGTCGGCGCTTTCGGACAATTCGGCCGTCAGAACGGTGTCGTTCGCCGCGGCATAGCGCGTCCAGAGCAGCACCGAATTGGCGCCCGGCTCGCCGCTCGCAACGCCGTGGGTGAAGCCCTGCGCCATCATCGCGGCGGCCGCGCCGGGCAGCGACAGCGCCGCGAGGCCCGTCGTCCCCAGTTTTATCAGCAGTCGCCGTTCCATCGCGCCCCAATGATGATGCATCACAATTCTCCTCGTCGATCGGCGGGTTCTTTGCCCGGCCTTTGTTACGATTCGGCGCGCGCTTTAAATTAACCCATCACCCCGAGCGCGAGCAGCAGGAACATGAACATCATCACCGAAAACATGCTGAAAAACAGTAATAAATTGGTACGGACAAACGCCCCGATGCGTGACGATCGATACGCGCCGCGCAGCTGTCGATACATGTGGAAAGGCATGTAGAGCATCGCAAAGGCGGTCGCGACGTCGCCGAAAATCGTAAGGTTGAACAGCCGCACCACCACAAACATCAGCAGCATGAAGCTGATCGAATAGGTCACGAACACAAAATGATCATAGGTGTGGAAACGGCGGCTGAACGGATAGAGCAGCCACATGAACGGCAGTGACATCGGGATCAGCGCCCAGGCGAATTTATACGCATTCGCCTGAAGCTTGTAAAAAATCAGCGCGGGGTTCGCGATCGCCTTTTGCAGGCTTTCATCAATGAACGGCACCCCCGTATCGACCTTGGTGCGCGACAGGAAATCGGCGCCGGTCATCACCTGTTCGACCGGACTTTCCAGAACGGGCGGCCCCTTGTCGATTTCCTCCTGACTCAGGCGCCGCGCGACGCCCAGATAGTCCGCGCTTTTCTGAAGTGTGGCGCGCTCGTCCTCAAGCATTTGCCGGTCAGCCGCAGCCAGCGTTTTGCTTGCCAGCCGCGCTTCGATGCGATCGGCTTCGATCGCGAAACTCTCCTTGAGCGCGTTCGACCGCGTCTGCTCGGCCGCCGCCTTGGCGATTTCTTCGCCGACTCCGCCCCCGCTGCCGAGCATCGCCAGCACCGCATAGGTCAGGAACACGGCAAACAGGAACAGCGCGAGCGGCGAGATGAAGCGCGCGCGTTCGCCGTCGATATAGCGCCGCGTCAGGTCGCCGGGACGCCACGCCAGCAGCGGCAGCGTGTTCCAGATCTTGCCCTCGAAATGAAAGATCGCATGGACCAGGTCATGCCCGATCGCACCGAAGCTGCGATGCACATCGGCGCGCTGACCGCAATGGTGGCAGTGTGGCCCCGCCAGGCTGGTGCCGCAATTCAGGCAGCGTTCGTGGCCCTTCACCACGCGCGTTCCGCCGTGCCGCGGCTCGACCACGCGCCCCGCCAAACCCGCGGTCACCGCCGCCCCGATACCTTCGATGTCCCCGCTCATGGCGCCCTGCCTAAAGCGGTGCGAGATGCGGCGCAACGGGACTTTCGCGGGCCGCGCAAAGCGTGGTAGGGCGACGCGATGAACGCCGAAGCCCTGACCGCCCCGCCGATGCCCGGCGACGCCGCCGCCCTGATCGCCGACATGGGCGCGCATGCGCGCGCCGCGGCGAAGCAGCTCGCGCTGACGCCAACGGCGAACAAGGCCGCGGCGTTGCACGCGGCGGCAGCCCAGATCCGCGCCCACGCCTCCGACATATTGGCAGCCAATGCCCAGGATATGGCGGCGGGGCGTACGGGAGGACTGTCGGGCGCGATGCTCGACCGGCTGCGGCTCGACGAGGGTCGGCTGGCCGCGATCGCCGATGCGATCGACGATGTGGCAAGGCTGCCCGACCCTGCGGGCGCTGAGATCGAGCGCGTGACGCGCCCCAACGGGCTGGTGCTGAGCCGTGTGCGCGTCCCGCTGGGCGTCGTCGGCATCATCTATGAAAGCCGCCCCAATGTGACCGCCGACGCCGCGGCGCTCGGACTGATGTCGGGCAATGCGGTGATCCTGCGCGGCGGCAGCGAGGCCGTGCATTCCAACCGCGCGATCCACGCGGCCTTCGCTGCGGGGCTGGTCGAGGCCGGACTGCCCGCCGACGCGGTGCAACTCGTCCCGACGCAGGACCGCGCCGCGGTCGGCGCGATGCTGCGCGCGCAGGGGTTGATCGACATCATCATTCCGCGCGGCGGCAAGGGGCTTGTCGCGCGGGTGCAGGACGAGGCGCGGGTGCCCGTGCTCGCGCATCTCGACGGGATCAATCACCTCTATATCGACGGTGCCGCCGATCCTGCGAAGGCCGTGGAGCTCGCCATCAACGCAAAGATGCGGCGCACCGGCGTCTGCGGCTCCGTCGAGACGATATTGATCGACCGCGCCTATCCCGCGCCGCTGGGCATCATCGACGCGCTGGTCGCGGCCGGATGCGAGGTGCGCGGCGACAAGGGCATCGCCGCGCTCAGCCCGCATGTCGAGCCCGCAAGCAACGGCGACTGGGACTCCGAATATCTCGACGCGATCGTGTCGATCGGACAAGTCGATGGCCTCACCGGCGCGCTGGCGCATATCGACGCGCATTCGAGCCGCCACACCGACGCGATCGTCACCGAGGATGCCGCGACCGCCGAACGCTTCCTGACCGGCGTCGACAGCGCGATCGTCATGCACAACGCCTCGACGCAGTTCGCCGATGGCGGCGAATTCGGCCTTGGCGCCGAAATCGGCATCGCCACCGGCCGCCTCCACGCGCGGGGGCCGGTCGCACTCGAAGGACTCACCACCTATAAATGGCTGGTGCGCGGGACAGGACAGGTCCGGCCCTGACTCGTCCAGCCAGATCGGGGCGTATTCCCACCGGCCTCCTCGGCGGCAGCTTCAATCCCGCGCATGGTGGGCATCGCGCAATCAGTTTGAACGCGATCGATGCGCTTGGGCTGGCCGAACTGTGGTGGCTGGTGTCGCCGGGCAACCCGCTGAAACCCAAGGCGGGCATGGCTTCGCTCCCTGCGCGGCTCGCTTCGGCACGGCGCATGGCGCGCCGCGCACCGATTCGCGCGACCGCGATCGAGGCCGAGCTGGGCACGCGCTACACGATCGACACGCTCAAAAAACTTGTCCGCCTTTACCCCGATCGGCAGTTCATCTGGATCATGGGCGCCGACAATCTGGTCCAATTGCCCCAATGGCGCGACTGGCGGGGAATCGCGCGATTGATGCCGATTGCGGTTGTCGCGCGTCCGGGCTATAACGGCCGTGCCCATGCAAGACGTGCGATGGGATGGCTGCGGCGATTTGTCCGGCCCGCAGACCAGAAGAGTTATTGGACAGACTGGAGACCGCCCGCCCTCGTGTTCCTGCGTTTTTCGCCCGATGTGCGATCCGCAACTGCGATACGGCAGGCCAACCCCCGCTGGTTTGAACGCTATGAAGGCCGCGCTTTGCGCGACCCGATCACCCGTTCATGGCTGGTGGAACCGAACAGGAAAGGACGCATTTGATCTCCGCCACCCAGGGGGCCGCGCCGGGCGCCGCACCCGCCAATGACAGCGTGGACGCGCTCCACGCGCTGATCCTCCACCAGCTGGACGAGGACCAGGCCCAGGAAACCATTTCCATCCCGCTTGCCGGCAAAAGCAGCATCGCCGATCACATGGTGATCGCGAGCGGCCGATCGACGCGCCATGTCTCGGCGATCGCCGAAAAACTGGCACAACGGATCAAGCAGGAAGCGGGCCGTCCGGTTCGCGTCGAAGGATTGCCCAACGCCGATTGGGTGCTGCTCGATGCAGGTGACGTCATCGTCCACCTGTTCCGGCCCGAGGTTCGCAGCTTCTACAACCTTGAGCGCATGTGGTCGTTCGGCGACGCGCCGCCGGTCGCAGCCGCGAATTGACGTTTTTGATCTGTTCGGCCTAAAGCCCGACAGAAGCAAAAACCCATGTTGCTGCACATCATCGCGCGCGGGCGCATCGGACGCGGGCCGGAGGCCGAGCTGGTCGAGCGATATATGAAGCGCGTGACCTGGGCGCAGAAGATTTCGGAACTTCCCGATACCGGCGGCCGGATGCCCGTCGCGGCCGACAACAGCCGCACCATATTGCTCGACGAGGGCGGCGATCAGATGTCGTCGCTGGAATTTGCCAAATTGCTCGAAAAATGGCGCGACGGGGGCGTGCGCGAGACGCGCTTTTGTCTAGGCGCCGCCGACGGATTTACGCCCGAAGAGCGCGAGGGTGCCGACAAGGTCATCGCCTTTGGCCGCGCCACCTGGCCGCATCTGATGGCGCGCGCGATGCTCGCCGAACAATTGTGGCGTGCGACCAGCATCGTCGCGGGTCATCCCTATCACCGCGAGGGTCGGCAATGAGGCGGGTGATGGCCGCCGCCGCGACCATCGCCGTCTTTGCCGGCGGCGCGCTCGCACTGGCGCAAAGCGACATTTTCGATCCCACCGCTATCGCCGCGCGCGAACGCGTGCAGCTCATCGACGCCAAACAGCAGTCGGCGCAGGCGATGGCCCGCAGCGCCTTGCTCGAAAAACAGGCCGTGGCCGCGACGGACGAGGCCGACCGGCTGAAAAAGCGCAGCGCAGCGCTCGCCGCGCGCATCCAGTCGGCCGAGGCGGACATCAGCGCCGGCGAAGCGCGCGTCGCGCTCGTCAGTCGCCGGCTGTCGGCACGGCGCGCGCGGCTGGCCGAACAGCAGCAGCCCCTGCTCGAACTGGCCGCCTCGCTCCAGCAACTCAGCCGTCAACCGCCGGTCAGCGTGCTCGCACAGCCGGGCTCGCTGTCCGACATGGTGCACGCCCGCGCGGTGATCGACGCCGCGATGCCGGTGATCGAGCGGCGCACCGCGGGGGTTCGCCGCGAACTGACGCTGCTCGACACGACGCGGCGCCAACAGGCGCTGGCGCTGAAGGCGCTGGCGGCGAGCAAGGCGCAACTCGCGCACCGCCGCGACGCGCTGACGCGATTGGAAAATGAGGGGCGGCTGCGGTCGCGCGAGCTGTTGAGCAGCGCGCAGCTCGAGGCCGACCGCGCGCTGGGACTGGGCGAAAAGGCACGCGACATCGTCGACCTCATGGACAGCCTCGAAGCCGATGGCGCCGTGCGCGCCGAGCTTGCACGGCTCGCGGGGCCGTTGCCGCGCCCGCGCGATCCGCTCCGGGGCGTGTCCGGCGCCGCGCCGCCGGCCGCGGCCGAGGCCGAACTGACGCGCGGCGCATACCGGCTGCCCGTCGTCGGGCGCATCGTCGCGGGGCTGGGCGAGGTCAACGAGAGCGGCGTTCGATCGCGCGGCATCACGATCGCGGCGCGCGCCGGCGGACAAGTGGTGGCCCCCGCGCCCGGCCGCGTCGGCTTCGCGGGCGATTATCGCGGCTATGGCAAGATTGTGATTATCGACCATGGCGGCGGCTGGATCTCGCTGCTCACGGGAATGATCGCACTGTCGGTCGGCGTCGGTGATACGGTGGACGCCGGGGCGCCGGTCGGACGCGCCGGGGCGGGCGACAGCCGGGTCACAGTCGAACTTCGCCGCGGCGGACATCCGGTCGATATCGTGGCGATGATCGGCTGATCCGGCCGGTTCATCGGCGATTGTGGCCCTGCCCCGTATCGGAACGCACCGCTTGACGCCCGCATAATTGCGTAGGAGGATGGCGCGCCGGGGATTATAAGGCGGGGTTGCTCTCGCCTGATTGAAAGATGCAGATGACCGACTCGACCCGAATCGCCCCGTCCCCGAAGCGCCGCTTTGCCTTGTGGCAGGGGGCCGCCGCGCTCTCGACGCTGGCGCTCGTCCCGCTTGCCACCGGCGCGATGGCGACGGTCGATTCCAAGACGCAGGAAGAAATTTCGCGCTTCATGGACGTCTATCTCGAAGTGAAGTCCAACTATGTCGAACCCGTCGACGATTCAAAGCTGATCGAGGGCGCGATCAACGGCATGCTCGCCAGCCTCGATCCGCATTCGGGTTATCTCGACGCGCGCGGTTTCTCGAACCTCAGGACCCAGACCGACGGCGAATATGGCGGGCTGGGCCTGTCGGTCACGATGGAAGACGGCGTGGTCAAGGTCATCGCGCCGACCGCCGACACCCCGGCCGACAAGGCGGGGATCAAGGCAGGCGATTATATCACCCACATCAACAAGGAACTGATCTTTGGGCTGACGCTCGACGAGGCGGTCGAACAGATGCGCGGACGTCCGGGCACCCAGATCGACGTCACCGTCGTTCGCGAAGGGCAGGACAAGCCGATGGAACTCACGCTGACGCGCGAAATCATCGATCTGAAGCCCGTGAAATGGGAAGTTTCGGGCGATGTCGGCGTGCTGACGGTCGCCAGCTTCTCGGCCGATGCGACCACCGATCTGCGCGCCGCGATGATGGCGGTGGAAAAATCGCTGGGCAAGAAACCGCGCGGCTGGATTCTCGACCTGCGCTCGAACCCCGGCGGGTTGCTCGACGAAGCCGTCGGGATCAGCGACCTGTTCCTCGAACGCGGCGAGATCGTTTCGCAGCGCGGCCGCAAGAAGGGCGACATCGAACGCTATTTCGCCGAACCGGGTGATGTTGCCAGCGGCGCACCTGTAGTCGTGCTGATCGACTCGGGCTCGGCCTCGGCCTCCGAAATCGTCGCGGGCGCCTTGCAGGACCAGCATCGTGCGGTCGTCATGGGCGAACGCAGTTTTGGCAAGGGATCAGTGCAAACCGTCCTGCCGCTGACCGACACGACGGCACTGCGCCTGACCACCGCGCGTTATTTCACCCCGTCGGGGCGGAGCGTGCAGGAAGGCGGCATCGAACCCGATATCCGCGTCCCGCAATTGTCCGATCCCGATTATGCGTCGCGGCCGAAGTTCCGCGAAAGCGACCTGCGCCGCCACCTGGTGAACGAAAAGAAGGTCGACAATGGACTGCTCGAAAAGGATGAAAAGGCCGATCCGCGTTTCACCGCAAGCGCCGCCGACCTGAAGGCCAAGGGAATCGAAGACTTCCAGCTCCACTATGCGTTGCAGACGATCGGGCGGATCAGCCCGGTCGCGCCGCGCATGGCGCAGGGCGGCAAGCCGCCGGTCAAGCCCGCCAAGCCGACCGCTCGCAACTGAGGGGCGATGTTTTTCCTTCCGTCATCCCGGCGAAGACCGGGATCTCGTCGCCGCACTCTGGCGCACCGGAGAGATCCCGGCCTTCGCCGGGATGACGATTTGATTTGAGGATGGATTGATGCTGAACTCGCGGCTTTCCGCGCCCCTCGTCGCGCTCGCGGCACCGCTGCTGCTTTATGGCGGCGCGCTACTCTCGCAATATGGCTTTGGCCTGGCGCCGTGCGAGATGTGTTACTGGCAGCGGTGGCCGCACCAGGCCGCGATCCTACTGGCGCTGCTGGCGCTGTTGCTGCGCCGCAGCGACAGCGCGATGCGGACGCTCACCCTGCTCGCAGCCGTCGCCATCGCCATTTCCGGCGCGATCGGCGTCTTTCACGCCGGGGTCGAATATGGCTTCTGGGAAGGCATCACGACCTGCGCGACCGGGTCGGCGGGGCCGGTGTCGCTCGACGCGATCATGAACGCGCCGCTGATCCGCTGCGACACCGCCCAATGGACGCTGCTGGGCATTTCGCTCGCAGGCTTCAACGCGATCTTCTCGCTCGGCGCGGCGGCGATCGTCTTGACCTTGCTGCGCCGAAAGACCACATCGGCGGCATGACTGGCAAGCGCACCGCATCGATGATCCGCGTCGACCAGGCCGGCGAATATGGCGCGACGCGCATCTATGCCGGCCAGCTCGCGGTGATGGGCGACCGCCACCCGATGGCGCGCGAAATCGCGCATATGGCCGAACAGGAAGAGCGGCACCGGAAATTCTTCGACGCGATGATCGTCCAGCGCGGGGTGCGGCCGACCGCCCTCCAGCCCTTCTGGAACATCGCAGGTTTTGCGCTCGGCGCGGTGACCGCCGCGATGGGACCGCGCGCCGCAATGGCGTGCACCGCAGCCGTCGAGACCGAAATCGACCGCCATTACCAGCATCAGCTCGACGAACTGGGCGACAGCGATCCCGAGTTGAGCGCCGCGGTGGAAGAATTTCGCGCCGAGGAGCTGGAGCATAAGGAAGCCGCGCTGAACGCGGGCGCCGAGAGTGCGCCGGGCTATCCGGTGCTCAGCCTTGCGATCCGGGCCGGCTGCCGCGCAGCCATCGCGCTATCGAAACGTATCTGATATTATAGCCATCGCCGTTCACGACGGATGCAGACAGCAGCTGCCATGGCGACTGAAACGACAAAGGACATTCGATGACCCGCTTTCCCCTGTTCGCCCTGATCCTTGCCGGCAGCGCCGCCGCCGTGCCCGCCGCGGCGCAGCAATCGGTCGACGCCGAAAAGATCAACCAGGTTATCGTCTATGGCGACGACAAGTGCGAACAATCGAGCGCCGACGAAATCGTCGTCTGTAACCGCCTGCCCGAAACCGAGCGTTACCGCGTCCCGCCGATGCTGCGCGGCAATCCGCTCGACGTGCGCAACGAGGCTTGGGCTAACAAGGTCGTGGCGCTGGAACGCGTCGGCCGCTTTGGCACCGACAGCTGTTCGCCAACCGGCCTTGGCGGGTTCACCGGCTGCACACAGGCGCTGGTCGCCGGTGCGCGGGCCGAGCAGAAAGCGGCGGACAAGACCGACTGGCAGGCGATGATCGCCGACGAACGCGCCAAGCGCCTTGCCGGGATCGACGCGGCGGCGGACGAAGTCGAAGCCGCGGTCGTCGCGGAGGAACGCGCGCTCGCCGAACGGCAGAAGGCCGCCGAAGAGCTGGAGCGCCAGGCCAGCGGAATGGCCCCCGCCCCCACGGCGCCCGACGAAGCCGACGCCGAACCGCTGCCGACCCCGCCGCAGGGCTGAACCGATATAATATCGGTTGATTCCAGGCCCCTCCCTTACTAGCCCCTTGCTTGGGGAAGCGGGGGGATCGGCGTGAAGTTCGTAACAGCAATCATGCTGCCAGTCGTTTTGACTGCGGCCGTTCCGGTTCTGGCTGCATCCGAGAATGGACATGCGGGGAAAGCCGGTGCGAGCAAGACGGCCGCACCTGCGCCACTCCCCGGATCGGCCAGCGATACCGACTTTTTCCGTTGCGACGGCTATGCCGCGCCGAAGGGCAAAGTCGATGGAATCTCCCAGGAGAGTTTCATTTTCGGCGGGACAAGATCCGCCGATATTCGCCGCGGCGAGATGTGGATCTGGGGCGAAACAGGCGTCGCCGCCTGCGATCGCGCTTTGGCCGACGCACGCTTGATTGACGCCTTCTGGCTACGGCGGGCGAATCTGATCCAGGCCAAAGCCCTGCACAGCATTGCCGCCAACCGTCCCGAGCAGGCCCTGACGTTGACCACCGAGAGTGGCGCGCTGGGCGCAGCGCACGATGACCGCTATTTCACTCAAAGCATAGGCGCAGGCAATGAGGGGGTACGTGCCTATGCGCTGATCGCCACGGGGCGGAAGGACGAAGCAAAAGCTGCGATCGACCGCCTGCGAACTGGTCGCCCCTTCGCGCAGTCCATCCAACAATTGGCGACACGCCTGCAACTGCACCTGGATGCCAGCTTTTCGGGGCAAAGCCAGGAAATACGAAATGTAATCCCACTGTCGCCGGAAAAGGCCGGCTCGCTGTTCTGGATGCATTTTCTGCATGGCAATTATGCCGAAGCGCGTGCGATAGCGCCGGTTGTCAGCTTCGATTTGCCGAAGCAGCGCGGCGGGTGGACCTTGCACGGCGCCGATCAGAATGTGCTCGACGGCATTGGCCTCCGCAGCACCTTTTACGGTGCCTGGGCTTACGCAGACACGGTAACCGGCCATAATGATCACGCGGCCTCGCTGCTGACCGAGGCCAATGCCGAAGTCGAAGAGATTATGGCGCCGCCCCAGCCGCGCTCGGATGGCCGGCCACCGAAGAAGAAAAATGTAGAGGAATATGAACGGCGCCTGCCGTACGCGCGCAAGGCGAAGGATGAGCTGGCGTTGTGGAAAGCCGCCATCAATTTTCGCCCGCGGGTTACGATCCAGCCGATCGGCGAGACGCATAGCGCGTTCTTGAAGATGCGGCTCGATACCCTCCCCATTGCGCCGGACATTTTGATGAACGTGCCTCAGGAAAACCCCGCCGAAAAGGCAGAGGCACAAACCGCGTTGGCGAGCATCAGGAATCGGCTGGAAGCCGAGCGGATCGCGGCGCTGGACTTCCCGGTCAAGGATGTCATCGCCTTGCTGCCGCGCCCCGAGACACCAAAGGTCGTGCCGAGGCTAAAGCCCGCTGGCGACGGATATTTCCTGAGCGCGTCGGGCCTGACGCGCGATCGCGAAGGCAAAAGCGATATATGGACGATCCGCTACACGCACCTGCTCGCGCCGATCGCGGCGGTCGAGGAACTCGCCATGTTGGGCGCGGCGCTAACGGCGAAAAAGGAAGGTTATGACAGCCTGCTTCTGCTGAGCCGGATCGGCATCGCGCGGACGACGAATGTCACGAGCTATTACGGTGGAGGCTATCAACAGAACTCGGGCTATGAATCGCAAATGCGCGTCCGTTTCCTGAACGCCTCGGCGATTCCACAAGAATTGCAAGGCATGGAGTGGCGCCTGATCCCCGCGCAACGCGTCATCGACGAGCTGGCAAATCGCTACACGGAAGGCGGCATCACCATCGCGTGGTGAATGTTGCGATGCAGGCACAGGGACAAAGCCGGAAATTTCTCCCCAAAGAACCATTATTGCAGCATTTTTGCATCCCGACCCGATTTGGTTGGGAATTCGCGCCGAGTTGAGTGCAAAAATTAACGAATCGCTGGCAACCTGTCTTGACTTGGGAATTTTTGGGGCAAAACGTGCGGTTCTGGGAATCGCCAGCCTAAGGGGGCTGTAACATGGCATCAGCATTCGGACCGCGCCTGTGGAGGCGCACGGCAACCAGCGTGCCGGCGGCACGCAGTCTCGGCCGCCGAATGACCTGGCACGCCGCCGCCGCGCTGCTCGCTTTCGCCGCCCTTCAGATCTGGCTGGTCATGGGCGCGGTCGCCGCTGGCGCGCCGTCCGCTTTCATCGTCGTGGCGCTCGTCATGTTGCTGGCACTGGCGCTGCCCGTCGCACGCTCGACCGAACGGCGCTGGTATCACCTGAGCCGCCAGGCGCTCGCCAGTTGGGGATTGCATGCGCGCTTTCGGCGCGATGTCCGCCGCCTGTGGGTCGCCGCGCTGACGCTGCCCTTCCTGTGGATCAGCGGCGCGATGGCGGCCACCGACGCCATCGCCGCGATCACCCGCTAAACCGACTTAGATTTTGACGCTTCGCCCCGCGCCGGTTAGGGCGCGGACATGCTGACCGTTTCCGAAGCTCTCGATCGCGCACAGATGCTGTGCGACGCCGCCGCAAAAGCTGGCGCCGATGCCGCCGACGCGCTTTATTATTGCAACGCCGCGACCTCGGTCTCGATGCGGCTTGGCGCGCTGGAGGATGTCGAGCGGTCCGAGGGTCAGGACATTTCGCTGCGCGTCTTCGTCGGCCAGCGTAGCGCCAGCGTGTCGACCGCCGACATGGATGCGGGCGAACTTGCGAAGCTGGTCGAACGCTGCGTCGCGATGGCGCGCGAGGCGCCCGAAGACCCCTATGCGGGATTGGCGCCTGAGGACATGCTGTTCAAGGGCGAAGCACCCGATTTCGACCTTGACGATGGCAGCGAGGCCGATCCCGCCGCCTTGCGCGAAGCCGCGCTGGCGACCGAAGAGGCAGCGCGCGCGGTCCCCGGCATCACCAACAGCGAAGGCGGATCGGCGAGCCACAGCCGCACGCGCTTTGCGCTGGCGACCAGCCACGGTTTTGCCGGCGGTTACGGGTCGAGCGGCCACAGCCTGTCGGCGAGCGTGATCGCGGGCGAGGGCGCGGCCATGCAGCGCGACTATGGCTGGCACAGCGCGCACCACCTGACCGACCTGGAAAGCGCCGCCGACATCGGCCAGCGCGCGGGTACGCGCGCGGTCGCACGCCTCAATCCCGGCAAGGCGCCGAACGGCAAGCTTCCGGTGCTGCTCGACCCACGCGTCAGCGGCGGCATTATCGGCCACCTGCTTGGCGCCATCGCCGGTCCCGCCATCGCGCGCGGCACCAGCTTCCTGCTCGGCAAGGAAGATCGCATGCTGTTCGACAGCAGCATTGTTATCCGCGACGAGCCCCATCGCCCGCGTGGGCTGCGCAGCCGCGCCTTCGACGGCGAGGGCTTGCCGACCGCCGCGCGCAATCTGGTCGCGGGCGGCAAGATTACCGGCTGGCTGCTCGACACCGCCTCGGCCAAGCAGCTGGGCTTGGCCCCGACCGGCCATGCGAGCCGCGGCGGCGGGGCGTCGGGCGTCGCCGCGAGCAACCTGCACCTCGCAGCCGGCAGCGTGACGCCCGCCGGGTTGATGGAGGGTATCGCCGACGGCGTCTATGTCACCGAACTGATCGGCCACGGCGTCAACCCGGTGACCGGCGATTACAGCCGCGGCGCATCGGGGTTTCTGATCAAGAACGGCGCGCTGGCCGGGCCGATCGCCGAGTTCACCATCGCGGGCAATCTGATCGACATGTTCGCCGCGCTCATCCCCGCGAACGACCTTGAGTTTCGTCACGGCACCAATGCACCGACGCTGCGCATCGACGGCATGACCGTCGCCAGCAGCTGAGCCGCCGCCGGTGCCTGGCCGCAACCTGGAAGCCGTGATTGCCGCGACCCGCGAGGTCGGCGACATGGCGATGGCGCGCTGGCGCGGCGAGGGTCGGCCGGTCGATGTGTGGCATAAATCGCACGACAATCCGGTCAGCGACGTCGACCTGGCGGTCGATGCACGGCTCAAGGCGGTGCTCGGCGCGATGGTGCCCGAAGCGGGGTGGCTGTCCGAGGAGACGGCCGACAATGAAGACCGGCTGGCATGCCGCGCGATGTGGTGTGTCGACCCGATCGACGGCACTCGCGACTTCATCCGCGGGCGACCCGGCTGGTGCGTGTCGGTCGCGCTCGTCGTTGACGGCACGCCCGAACTCGGCGTCCTATATGCCCCGGCCCTCGACGAGCTGTGGGTCGCGCAAAAGGGCAAGGGCGCGACATTGAACGGCGAGACGCTGCGTGCGAGCCGCCGGATGATCTTCGATGGATCCCGCGTCCCTGCCGACAGCCTGCCCAAGATCGACCGCGACCTGATCATGGTGACCAAGCCGAACAGCATCGCGCTGCGCATGGCGCTGGTCGCCGACGACCGCGCCGACCTGGTAGCGACGCTACGCTGGGGGTTCGAGTGGGACGTTGCCGCAGCGGCGCTGATCGCCGCCGAAGCAGGCGCCGCGGTGACCGATGCCTTTGGCGAGCCACTCAAGTTCAACACCCCGCGTGCGCAAGCCTTTGGCGTCATCGCCTGCGCCCCCGGCATCCACCGCGCCGTGGTCCATCGGCTGGCGACACGCGCGAGCGAGATCGCCCCCCGGACCGAGGCGCGTTGAGCGGGGCTTGTAGCACTCGCTACAAATTGATAGAGAACATTGTAGCAATTGCTACAGGGAGACTCTTGATGTCCACGTCGCCGACCCGCCTTCCCTTTTCCAGCGGCCAGATGGCAAGGTTGATTCTGGCCGGGGTCGTGTTTTGGTTTGTCGGTGCGCTCATCTGTCGCTGGGTCGGCACGATCGGTGCGTTCGATGGCGCCAACCGCGCGCTGCTCTATGCCGCGCTGGTGCCGGGGACTTTCCCCGTCATTCTGCTGGTGCGCCGCATCGCGGGGCTCGCCGCCGACCAGGTGGCGCTGGGCAGCGCGGTCGTTACAGCGGCGGCGATTGCATGCGACGGCGTCGCGCTGGCGATGATCCCGCAGCTTTACGGCGCGGGGATCGAACAGACCGCGGCGTCCGGCGCGGTCATCCTGTGGGGCGGCGCGGTCGCAATCGCGATCGGTTGCTGGCTCAACCGGGTTCCGGCCCCGCGCTGATCGACAACGCCGCATCGACTGCGTCGACCAGCCCCAGGCTGGTCAGCAACACCATGCCCTCGATCTCGGTCAGCAATCGTGCAGCCAGCGCGGGCCGATCGGCGGCCGCGCAGGCAAGCTGCTCGCCCGCCCACGCAAGGAAACCGCGCCCGATCCCCTCTCCAACGCCAGCATAAAGCGCATCGCCATGCGCCGCACGCGCCGCCATGTCGAGCCACAGCCGCATATAAGGCCATAAGGCCGGGTCGCGCAGCTGCGCCGCAAGCCTGGTCCGCAGCGTCGCATAGGGCAATGGCTGCGGTGGTGCGGCGGCGGCGAGCAGCGCGGTCATCCGCGCGGCGATCCGCTCGACGGTCGCTGCCATCACCGCATCCTTGTCGGTGAAATAATAAAGCAGCATCCGGTCGCTCGTTCCCGCCGCTCGTGCCAGCGGGCGCAGGCTCGACGCCGTCAGGCCATGCGCCAGGACATAGTCGGCAAGTCGGTCGAGCAGGGCGGAAAGGCGATCGTCACTGGTCATGGCTTCGATGCTGTGGCATATCCCTCGGCGTGGGGAAATCCCCGGCGCAACGCTTGACAAAATGGGCGACTCACCTTAGTTGCGCGAGCATTCCGACAGCCTGACCGGACGGCGAAGCGCCTGTGCGCGCATCGTGGTCCGTTTTTTGCGTTGGAAAATCAGACGCTTTGAGATGGGGCCGATTGCCACCGGCCCTGTGGAGCAGGAGAAAGTACCCAATGGCACGTATCGCGGGCGTCAATTTGCCCACCAACAAGCGCGTAATCATCGCGCTCACCTATATCCACGGCATCGGTCGCAAGACTGCAGTTGATATCGCCGACAAGCTGGGCATCGACCACACGCGTCGCGTTCAGGACCTGTCGGACGCCGAAATCCTGCAGATCCGCGAAACGCTCGACGCCGACCACACGGTCGAGGGTGACCTTCGCCGCAACACGGCGATGAACATCAAGCGCCTGATGGACCTCGCCTGCTATCGCGGCCTGCGTCATCGCAAGGGTCTTCCGGTCCGCGGCCAGCGCACGCACACCAATGCGCGCACCCGCAAGGGCA
>NZ_MIAM01000014.1:93561-223116 GCF_001830555.1 Sphingopyxis sp. RIFCSPHIGHO2_12_FULL_65_19
AGGCCAAGCCGATCGCCGGCAAGAAGAAATAAGATCAGAAAATCGTCCGGGGGACGATTTTCCTTATTTCTCCGCCGGAGGCCGCTCTCGTCATAGCGCCCCGGCCGTTCAGGATTTAGGATTAGGAATTCAAAATGGCTCGTGAACCGCAGCGCCTTCGTCGGCGCGAACGCAAGAATATCTCGTCGGGTGTGGCCCACGTCAACGCGACCTTCAACAACACGATGATCACCATCACCGACGCACAGGGCAATGCGATTGCCTGGTCGAGCGCCGGCATGATGGGTTTCAAGGGCAGCCGCAAGTCGACCCCCTATGCAGCGCAGGTTTGCGCCGAAGACGCCGGCAAGAAGGCCGCCGAACATGGCGTCCGCACGCTGGAAGTCGAAGTCAAGGGCCCCGGCGCCGGTCGTGAATCGGCCCTCCGCGCCTTGCAGGCGGTCGGTTTCCACATCACGTCGATCCGCGACGTGACGCCGATCCCGCACAACGGCGTCCGCCCGGCAAAGCGCCGCCGCGTCTGACGTCTCTTCGGGCACGCTCCGCCGGAGCGCCGCCCGTATAAAATCCTCGCTGGACAGGTGGCCGACCCCCACCCGTCCCGCTCAAAGCAAAGGGAAATCCATGACTGTCAATATCCGGAACTGGCAGGAATTGAAGAAGCCCAGCAACCTGGAAATCAAGGCTGGCAGCGACGGCAAGCGCAAGGCGACCTTCGTCGCCGAACCGCTCGAGCGCGGCTTCGGCCTGACGCTCGGCAACGCGCTGCGCCGCGTTTTGCTCTCGTCGCTCCAGGGTGCGGCTATCACGTCGATCAAGATCGAGAACGTCCTGCACGAATTCTCGAGCCTGGCCGGCGTGCGCGAAGATGTCACCGACATCGTCCTCAACGTGAAGCAGATCGCGCTCAAGATGGAAGGCGAAGGCCCGAAGCGGCTCCAGCTTTCGGCCACCGGCCCCGCGACGGTCAAGGCCGGCGACATCATGGTGTCGGGTGACATCAAGGTGATGAACCCGAACCACGTCATCTGCCACCTCGACGACGGGGCGACGCTGAACATGGAACTCGTGGCCGACACCGGCAAGGGCTATGTCCCCGCAACCGCCAACCGTCCGGTCGACGCGCCGATCGGCCTGATCCCGGTCGACTCGCTCTACTCGCCCGTGCGCCAAGTCGCCTACAAGGTCGACAATGCCCGCATCGGCCAGGAACTGGACTATGACAAGCTGAACCTGACCGTCGAAACCGACGGCACGGTGACCCCGGAAGACGCCGTCGCTTACGCCGCGCGCATCCTCCAGGACCAGCTCCAGGTCTTCGTCCACTTTGAAGAAGCGATGAACGACAGCGGCCTCATCGGCATGGCGGCATCGCCGACCACCGCCGATGAATCGGACGTCAACCAGCTCAATCGCTTCCTTCTCAAGAAGGTCGACGAGCTCGAACTGTCGGTCCGTTCGGCGAACTGCCTCAAGAACGACAACATCATCTACATCGGTGATCTCGTTCAGAAGACCGAAGCCGAAATGCTCCGCACCCCGAACTTCGGCCGTAAATCCTTGAACGAAATCAAGGAAGTACTGTCGTCGATGGGTCTGCGCCTGGGCATGGACATCCCCGGCTGGCCGCCGGAGAATATCGAGGAAATGGCAAAGAAGCTCGAACAGGAACTTCTCGGCTAAAGATAGCCGTCGCCCCAGCGACAGCTGGGGCCGCTATCGTGGCATCGTGCCGCGAGCGATCCCAGCTTTCGCTGGGATGACGATTTCGGGAAAGGGTCGGCCCGCAATCGACCTGGTCTGGGCTACCTCACACGGGCCTTTAACGAACGAAGGAATATATTATGCGTCATAAATCGGGTGGCCGGAAACTTCAGCGCACGAGCGCGCACCGCACGGCCCTGTTCCGCAACATGTCGGCCTCGCTCATCAAGCATGAGCAGATCACGACGACCGTCGCCAAGGCGAAGGAACTGCGTCCCTATATCGAAAAGCTGATCACGCTCGCCAAGCGCGGGGGCCTTGCCAACCGCCGCCTCGCGATGAGCCGCCTGATGGACGATGCGCAGCTCGTGAAGCTGTTCGACGTCCTCGCCGAACGCTACAAGGACCGCAACGGCGGCTATACCCGCGTGATCAAGGCCGGCATCCGCGCCTCGGACGCCGCGCCGATCGCGATCATCGAATTCGTCGACCGCGATGTCGATGCCAAGGGCCAGGATTCGGGCCCCGTCGAACAATATGACGAGGCACTGGAAGAAGCATAAGCTTCACCTCCTTGCACAGGATCAGGGGCGGCGTCCGCAAGGACTGCCGCCCTTTTTCATGCGCAGCGGCCGCGGCTGCTTGGGGATGGAAAGTTGACGTTCGCTGGCCGTCTTTCGTCACCCCGGACTTGATCCGGGGTCTATGACTTCGGCGCCGTGATGGATCCCGGATCAAGTCCGGGATGACGAAGAAACAGGGTCCGCTTTCGGTCTGTTTCAGCCCTTCGGCGCCGCCGTCGACCCGCGCACGATCAGTTCGTGCGGAAGCTGCCGCCGCTCGATCGTCTCGCCGAATTCGAGCAGCAGGTCGGCGGCGGCATAGCCGAGGTCGCGGATCGGCTGGCGGATCGTGGTGAGCGACGGCCAGACGACCTGCGCCAGATCGGTATCGTCGAAGCCCGCGACCGAGAGCTGGTCGGGCACCGAAATGCCCATGCGGTGCGCAGCGGCAAGAACCCCCGCCGCCATTTCATCGCTGCTGGCAAAGATCGCGGTGGGCGGTTCAGGCAGCGCGAACAGAGCTTCGGCGGCGGCCGCGCCCGACTGGAAATCGAACTGGCCGGGATGGATGAGTGCCGCGTCGAAGCCGATGCCCGCGCGCTGGAGCGCCTGCCGGTAGCCGGTAAGGCGCTGGCCGCTGGCGAAATAATTGGCGTGGCCGGTGACAAGCCCGATCCGCCGATGTCCCAGCGAGATGAGATAGGCGGTCATGTCGTCGGCGGCCTGCACATTGTCGATGTAAACCGCGGACGTCGCGGTCAGATCGGTCCCCGGCTGGACGCGCACGACGGGGATTTTGCGGCGGAACAATTCGGCGAGCGCGGTGCCGACGTCGGTCACCGGCGGAGTCATGATGATGCCGTCGAGTTGCGCCTGGTCGATCAGCGCGCCGATGTCGTCGACAAGGCCGGGCGAATTGATGTCGCACGGCTGGATGATCATGCGGAAATTGGCTTCGCGGCATCGCTGACCGACACCCGCCTGCATGTTGAAGATATAATAGGGGCTGGGATTGTCATGGATCAGCCCGATCTGGAACGAGCGCCGCCCGGCGAGCGTGCGCGCGGCGAGGCTGGGGTGATAGTTCAGCCGCGCGACCGCCTCCTCGACCTTTTGCCGCATGTCGTCGCTGACATAGCGTTCCTTGTTGAGCACGCGCGACACGGTCTTGATCGACACGCCAGCGACGCGCGAGACATCCTTGATCGTCGCGCGCGTCATGCGCTGGGCCGCTCCATTCCCGGCTGGAAAATCGCTGTCACGGCTCCGCTTCTCCCCGTCCGGCCCTGCTGACCACGCTGTCTGCTTTGGCGCGTCGCGTCCAGCTCCGCAAGAGAAGCCTTGCGCCCTCGCCTCGCTTGGCGATATGGCCCGACCCTATGACAGCGTTAGACAGAAATGAGCTGACGGCGATGCGCCACGCGCATTGGAACAATCTGCCGAGCGGCGGCGACCTTTTCGGCGAATTGCATCTGGCCCAGACGATGGCCGGAACGGCGCCGAAGAGCAGCCTGTTCCCTGGGCTGGCCGCTTGCGCCGCAGCGTCGGGGGCGGCGGCGTGGCTGTCGGACCATTATGGCTTTCCGATCATCCTTCTCGGCCTGCTCGTCGGCCTCGCGCTCAACTTTATCGCGGCGAACGAGGCGACGCACCGCGGGCTCGACTTTGCGTCGCGCAGCTTTCTGCGCCTCGGCATCGTCGTGCTGGGGCTGCAAGTCACGTTCATGCAGATCGCGGTGCTCGGGCCGGTGCCGTTCGCGGCGCTGATCGTCATCATGGGCGTGACCATGGGGGCAGGATTTGTCGGCGCGCGATTGTCGGGGCAGACCGCTTATGCAGGCCTGCTCGCGGGCGGCGCGACGGCGATCTGCGGCGCGAGCGCGGCGCTCGCGCTATATGGCGTGATCGGAAAGCAGCGGTTGCCGCAAGCCCAGTTTGCGCTGACCCTCGTCGGCGTCTCGCTCGCGAGTGCGCTCGCCATGACCCTCTATCCGTTGCTTGCCGCGCGGTTCGGGCTCAGCGATGCGCAGGCGGGATTCCTGATCGGCGCATCGGTCCACGACGTCGCCCAAGCGATCGGCGGCGGTTACGCCTTTTCCGACGCCGCCGGGGCGAGCGCAACGATCGTCAAGCTGGCGCGCGTCGCGCTGCTCGCCCCCGTCGTCGCACTCGTCGGGCTGTTGCTGAGGCCCGAAGATGGCGGCGAGCAGCGGATCTGGCGCCGCCTTGCCCTGCCCTGGTTCATTGTCGCTTTCTTTGCGATGGTGACGCTGAACAGCCTGGCACCGATCCCCGATGTCGTGCGCGGCGGCGCGCTGACGGCGTCGAAGGCGCTGCTGCTGCTCGCGGTCACGGCAACCGCGATGCGGACGCGGATGGACCTGCTGCTCGACATGGGATGGCGCGCCGGCGTGCCGGTGCTGCTCGCCTCGCTGACCAGTTTTGCCGCTTCGCTGCTCTTCTCGCTCGCGATCGTTTAGAGGCCGAGCAGTTTCCGGGCGTTGCCCGAGCGGATTTTTGCGCGTTCCTCGTCGGTGAGGTCGAGCTTCGCGAACGCCTCGAGCGTTTTCGGGAGCGAGATTTGCGGAAAGTCTGACGCGAGCAGCACATGATCGACCCCGACATTTCGGATCGTCCAGACATATTCGGCCTCGATCGGCGAATCGGCGGCAAGGATCACGCTCGCCGAAATGTCGAAATAGATATTGTTGCCGAACAGGTTTTCCGCGGTGCGCGCAAGAGCAAGGATGTTCCAGAAGCGGAAGCCGAGCCCGCCCATATGGCCGAAGATGAACTTCGTCTTCGGCGCGGCCAGCGCAAGATTGAAGAGTTTCTCATTATCGGCCGGAACGATGCTCGCATTGTCCATCACGACGATCATCCCCCGCGCACCCGCACGTTGGACCAGCGCCAGCACGCGCGGGTCGGCGGCGTCGAATTTCTGTGTGTGCGGATGGATTTTGAGCAGCTTCACGCCGAGCGCGGCGACGCGATCGACCTCGGCGAGCGCGGCGTCGCCGTCATAGGGATGAACCGTCGCGATCGCGATCATGTCGGGATTTTTTGCCGCAAGCGCGATCAGCGCGTCGTTACGTCGGGCGATGTCCGCGGGGTTGCCCGCCAACGCCTGGTTCGGACCGCCGAACCACATTGCGCCGAAGGCATCGACCGATTGGCCCGCCGCCTTCAACTGCGCCCGATAGGCATCGAGCGACGCCTGGCCCATATGCAGGTGGACGTGGGTGTCGACGACGCCGTCCTGCGCAGCGACGGGGACAGCGGGGGTCAGCAGGGCAATCGAAAGCAGCAGGGCTCGCATGATGTCTCCAGTGCGCAGGGAATGGGGGCGCGGGAAATAGGGATGCCCACGACCTGCCACAAAGCGACGCTGCCGCCAATTGCCTGTCGACGGCGGTGGCCGCCGCCGTTGGAACCTTATCTACTTGCCATCCTCGCGCCCTGCCCCACGGCGCCGATGCTTCACAAACCGTCGGCGTCAGTTGGTCCAGTAGATATAATCCTGTCCGTCTTTCCACGGCGCGTTCAGCGGCACGTCGATGCGCACCGGCCCTTCGATGAGGCCGGGCCAGATTGGTTTCGCCATCCCCCGGTTCTGCGCCTCGATCATCGCACTGAGCTGTGCCACGCGCTGCGGGTCGGTGGCGGCCAGGTCGTGGCGCTCGGTCGGATCGGCGGCGAGGTTATAGAGCCGTGCCTTTTCGGGCCGCCTTGTCACCTGCAATTTCCAGTCGCCAGCGCGCACAGCGCGATAATCGCCCGAACGCCAGAACATCGCCGGGCGTTTGGCGGGTCCGGCCAGTATATCCTCGCTGTCGATCGTCCGCCCCTGCGGCAATTTTGCCCCCGCGGCGGCGGCTATGGTCGCGAAGATGTCGAGATGGCCCGTCACGTCGTCCCGTTCGGTCGCGGGCGCGATGCGCCCGGGCCAGCGCATGAAGAGCGGCGCGCGAATGCCTCCCTCGAAAAAGGTCGCCTTCCAGCCGCGGAAGGGCGCATTCAAGTCGGGGATCCCATTATACCAGGCCCCGCCATTGTCGCTGGTGAAGATGACCAGCGTGTTGTCGTCGATGCCTGCCTGTTTCAGCTTTGCCATCACATCACCGATGCGGCGGTCGAGCTGTGCGATCATGGCGCCATAGACGCGCGTCTTGTGGTCCTTGATCTGCGGCAGCCGGTCATAATCGGCCCGCGTGGCCTGTAGCGGCGTGTGCGGGGCGTTGAAAGCGAGATACATAAAGAAGGGCCGGTTCTTGTTCGCTTCGATCGCCTTGATCGCCTCGTCGGCGAAATAGTCGGTCATATGCCCCTTCGGCTGGAAACGCTTGCTGCCGTTGAAGGTCACCGCGTGGCGCAGATTGGCCCAGATAAAGCGGTCGATCGGGTCCCACGCCAGCTTGGCGTTGATGCTGGCGGGGTCATCCTGCGGCAGGAACATTGCGCCGCCGGCCAGAATCGCGAGGCTTTCGTCAAAGCCCTGGCTCTGCGGCTGGAGTTCCGGCGATTCGCCAAGATGCCATTTGCCGATGTGCAGCGTGTGATAACCCGCAGCCTTCACCGCCTCTGCGATCGTGACCTCGCCGGCGGGAACGCCCATGTCGGGATAGGCCGGGATGTCGGGGGTGATCAGTTCCTGATGAAAGATCGCGCGGTGCGGGCCGACGCCTTCGCCGTGCGCCAGATTTTCGGCAAATTCGACCGGCACCGCAGTAAATTCAAACCCGAAGCGCGTCGGATAGCGTCCCGTCATCATCGCGGCGCGCGACGGCGAACAAGTCGCATTGGCAGCATAGGCGGTGGTGAAATTGACCCCTTCGCGCGCGAGTGCGTCGATATTCGGGGTCTTGACGATCCCCCCCGCAACCCCGCCGCCGTTCAGACTGATATCGTTATAACCCAGATCGTCGGCGACGATCAGGATGACGTTGGGCGGCCGCTTGCCTCCCGCCGGGTCGGCGGCCACCTGCGCCGGTCCTTGTTGCCATGCCACCGCCCGGTTCGGCTGCACCGGATTGCGCCAATCCTGGATCATACCGGGCAGACGATATTTATTCGCCTCGAACGCCCAATATCCACCGGCCCCCGCCAGTGCCAGCACGCCGAGCGCGACCCACCTTTTCTTCATCCTCATCCCTTATTTTCCGCGCTGTCGGCAAGTAGTCAACTATTGACACTATATGTGTCATTATATTGGGTGACACGCAAGATTGTTTGACCTGGACGTCAACGGGCGTCAGCAGGGGACCATGGAAACAAGGGTGAGGAAATCGACCGCTTCAAAGGCGACGCCCGAACGCATCGACGGCCGACGCGAACGCGGACGGTCAAGCTACCGGCGCATTGTCGAGGCGATGATGGAGTTGATCGTCGCGGGCGATTTGTCGCCAAGCGCGGCGCGGGTCGCCGAAGAGGCCGGCATCGGGCTGCGCACCGTATTTCGACATTTCGACGACATGGACGCGTTGTACGCCGAAATCACGCGCACGATCACCGAGCGCGTGATGCCGATCGTGATGGCGCCCTATCCCGACCAGCCATGGCGCGCCAACATCGGCGAACTGGTGCGCCGCCGCGTCGATGTGTTCGAGACGACACTGCCCTTTCGCCTTGCCGCCAACATCAAACGATATCAATCGCCCTTCCTGATGGGCCAATATAGCCGCGTCGTGATGCTGGAGCGCGAACTGATCGTCCGTTTGCTCCCCGCTTCGGTGCGCAACGACCGCATCGGGGTCGAGGCGCTGTGTGCTGCGCTGTCCTTCCACACCTGGCGCACCCTGCGCCACGACCAGAGCCTGTCCGCGGACGAGGCGGGGACGGTGATGGGGCAGATGGTCGAAGCCGTGATGGCAAGGATCGTCGAAGAGGCTTAAGCGCTGGGGTCCTGACCCTAGACCCGGCGGCGCCGGCGACGAAAGCCCCAGACGAGCCCCGCCAGCAGCAGGATGATCCCCCCGGCCCACAGCCCGATCCGGATCAGCCGTTTCCGGCCCTGCTGTTCAAACGCATAACGGTTGATCTGTTCGTCCGCCGTGTAGCCCGCGGGCATATCCAGCACCCCGTTCGCCTTTGCATAGGCGCGGTAATCGGCCATCATCGCGGCAAAACGGTCGGGCATCGCCGCGGCCAGGTCGCGTGTCTCGCCCGGGTCGGTTTTCAGGTCGTAGAGCCGCCAGCGGCCATCGCCGGTCGGCGCGAGGTTGCGCACCAGCTTGTAATCGCCGCGGAACAGCGCCGCATTGCCCGACAGTTCATAACCCAGCGGGGCGTCGCCATGGACGCTGCCCGCCGCACCGCCCAGCATGGGCGCAAGGCTGCGCCCGGTGACCGGCTCGACCGTTCGGCCGCGCCAGTCGCCGCCATGACCCGGCACACCGGCAAGGTCGGTCAGCGTCGGCAGAATGTCGGTGACATGGGCAAGCCCATCGCTGATCCCTCCCGCGCGGACGCGTGCGCTGCCCGGCCAGGCGATGATCAGCGGAACGCGAAGCCCGCCCTCGGTCGCGCTGAACTTATATCCCGACAGGGGTGAAGACGCGGCGCTTGCCCAGCCGGGGCCGATCGCCGCAAAGCTGCCGCGCCGGCCGATATTCGCGGTCGACAGATCATATTGAAGCCCCAGGAACAGGCGATTGCGCAGGCTCTGGAACGGGTTGGTCGGCTCGGCGCCATTGTCCGACAGGAAAACAAAGATCGTGTTGTCATAATCGCCCGTCGCCTTCAGGTGCGCGACGAGGCGTCCGACCTCGCGGTCCATCGCGGTCGCCATGCCGCCATAGGCCTGCATCACCCGCACCGCCGCGGCGCGTTCGTCGGTCGTCAGGCTGGCCCAGTCGGGGGTCGTGGGCATCGTCACCAGCGGCGCCCCGGCCGGCATCACGCCCATTGCCGCCGCGCGCTTCGCCCGCGCCGCGCGCAGCGCCGTCCAGCCATCCCGGTACATGGCCGAATAACGCGCGATGTCGCTGTCGGGCGCCTGCACCGGAATATGGTTGGCGAGGAAGTTGACCGACGCGAGGAAGGGCTTGCCGCTGTCCCGGTCGGCCTCGATGTAATCGATCATCCGCTGCACGACGAAACGCGACGAATAATAATCCCTGGGCAGCGTCGCGGGCTTGCCATTTTCGGTCCAATTGGCCTGGTCGTACAGGCCTTCGATCGGGCGCTGCTCGAAATTGTCGGCCCCCGCGTCGGCCAGACTGAAGGCACGATCGAATCCGCGGGCGTGCGGCAATCGGGTCCGGTCGCTGCCAAGGTGCCATTTGCCCGTCAGATAGGTGCGGTAACCCGCCGCCTTCAACAGTTCGGCCATCGTCACCACGCGGTGGTTCATCACCGTATCATATCCGGGCTTGCCGCGATGTTCGTCGGGGATGGTTTCGGGCATGTTGCCGAGCCCGTTGCGGTGGTTCATCACCCCGGTCAGCAACATCGCGCGCGTCGGCGAACAGGACCCCGCGACATGGAAGTTTGAAAAGCGCATCCCCGCGTTCGCCAGCGCGTCGATATGCGGGGTCGCAATTTCGGACCCGAAGGCCCCGACATCGGAAAAGCCCCAATCGTCGGCAAGCAGGATCACGATATTCGGATGCCGCGGCGTGGCGCTTTCCGCGCGCTGCGCCTGAACCGGAAAAGCAGCGACCAGCGCGCCGAACAGGATGATGGCAGCGCGCCGGGACCCGCCTAAGCGACCCGGCATTTAGTGGTCCTCCTGCGCACTGCCATCACTCCCACCCCCTCGGGATATGGCACTTACTATGTCAATATATTGGCGAGTCAATGGGGAGGTTGCGGGGCGGATGGCGCGCGCCCATCCTTACCGCTCGCGATAGTCCGGCGCGCGTTTTTCGAGGAAGGCGGCGAGGGCTTCGCGATGGTCCTCGGTCGCCGAAAGGATCACCTGTTGGCGATCCTCGATCGCCATCGCCGCTTCAAGGCTCGGCGCATCGATGTTGAGATTCAGCGCCTGTTTGGAAAGGCGCAGGCCATGCGGTGCGGTCGCGAGCATCTCGTCGGCCAGGGCAAGGCCGCGATCGAGCAGCGCATCCTCCTCGACGATCTCGCTGACCAGCCCGGCGCGCAGCGCGCGGTCTGCGTCGATGAAACGGCCGGTCAGGATCATTTCGGACGCGAGGCTGGCGCCGACCAGGCGCGGCAGGAAATAACTCGACGCCATGTCGCATCCGCCCAGACCGATGCGGATATAGGCAGCGTTGCATCGAAAGGAGGGCGCCGCGTACCGGACATCGGACGCCAGCAGCAGCGACAGTCCGCCGCCCGCGGCCGCGCCGTGCCCCAGCGCGATAACCGGCTGCGGGCAGGCGCGCATCTTGCGATAGATATTGCCGATGCGCGTCTGGGTGCGCAGCGTGCGCAGCACCGGTGTTTCGTCGCTCGACCGGTCCTCCTGGATGTCGAGCCCGGCGCAAAACCCGCGCCCCGCGCCGCGCAGGACGACCACGCGCACCTCGGGCCGCTCGGCCAGCCCGCCGAAATAGCTGTTCAGTTCGTCGACCAGTCCTTCGTTCAACGCATTGAGCCGCGCGGGCCGGTTGAGCGTCGCAATCTCGACCGCGCCGCGCGCCTCGATCAGCAGTTCGCTCACAATGTCTGCCCATCGTCGACGGTGATCACACTGCCCGTGATGCCCAGCGCGGCGTCGGAACACAGCATCAGCAGGGGCGCATGGAGATCGCTCGGCGGGCGCATCCGCTGGCGCGGAAAACTTTTGACCATCGCCGCGCCGACATCGCTGTCGAACAGGTCGGCGGTCATTTCGGATTCGAAATAGCCGGGCTGGATCACGTTGACGCTGATCCCGCGCCGTGCCCATTCGCGCGCCAGTGCCTTGCCCAGATGCCGGACCGCCGCCTTCGTCGCGCCATAGACCGATGTTGCCGGAAAGATTTTTTCGGCAGTGATCGAACCGATCAGGACGACGCGCCCATGCTGTTTCTCGCGGCTACCCGCCTTGTCGAGACGCCGGGCGCCCTCGGTCGCGGTCAGGAAGACCCCGCGAACATTGGCGGCGAGCAGGAAATCGACATCGGCCGCCGACAGGCTCATCGCCATCTTTTCGGTCGCGACGCCGGCATTGGCGACGATCGTGTCGACAGTGCCGAATGCCGCCTCGGCGGCGTCATAGGCCGCGATCGTCGACGTCTCGTCGGTGACGTCCATGCTCACCGCAATCGCCTGTCCGCCAGCGGCCTCGATCGCCGCGACTTGTTCGGCCAGCTTGTCGCCACGCCGCGCGGCGAGCACCACCTTCGCCCCCGCCGCGGCGAGCGCCTTGGCAAACCCCGCGCCGAGCCCCGACGATGCGCCGGTGACCAGCGCGACGCGTCCCGACAGATCGAAATTCGGTTCAGCGGCCATGATCGTCCCTTTCCTTCGTTTCCTATGCATTGGTCTGGAGTGACGTTTACGTCAACTGGGCGAGTGCCGATGGAAAATCGTCACGCCGGGGTTGACGCCGCCACTTTGTTCCCCTATTGTTCTTTTTGTGCACAACCAACCTCATCCCCCGTCGCGGCTGCCGAGTGCGGCGGACGGGGGATAAAGGGTTCCCATTCGCGGTCCCGCCGCAACGCCCCTCTTCGCAGCACCCGCGGTTTGCAGACTCTGCGTCCACAGCATCTGCGGCATTGATCGTCGCCGCAAAGGGCGCCACACATGCGGTCGTGGGATGGAAAGAAAATTGAGGGGCCGCATCATGCTATCGTCGCCGCCTGGCATCGCCGTGGACCGGAATTAGCCGTGCATGCCGTCGAAGCATTCGAGCTGGTCCTCGCCCTGCTGGTCCTTGTCATCGGGCTGCATTGGCTGGCGCTGAAGCTGCGCTGGCCGCCTGCCACGGCGCTGCTCGTCGGCGGCGGCGCGCTCGCCTTTGTGCCGGGCCTCCCGGCCATCTCGCTCGACCCCGAACTCGCGCTTGTCCTGTTCTTGCCGCCCCTGTTGATGGATGGCGCCTATTACACGGCGCTCGGACGTTTTCGGCGCCACCTCCCCGGCATATTGTCACTGGCCGTCGGCGCGGTGGTTTTCACCACCCTTGTCGTCGGGGTGGTCGTGCGCTGGATCATCCCCGATCTGCCGTGGGCCGCCTGCTTCGCGCTCGGCGCGATCGTTTCGCCGCCCGATGCGGTGTCGGCGCGCGCGGTGCTGAAGGGGGTGCATCTGCCGCGCCGGCTCGAAGCATTGCTGGAGGGCGAAAGCCTGCTCAACGATGCAACCGGCCTGATCCTGTTCCGCTTCGCGGTCGCGGCGACGCTCAGCGGCGTCTTCCATACCGGCGAGGCGGTGCAGAGCTTCGCGGTCGTCGCGATCGGCGGAGCGGGCGTCGGCGCAGCCGTTGCCGCGGGCTGGATATTCCTTGCCAAGCGGTTGCGCGACCCGATGCTGATCATGCTCATCACCATATTGCTGTGCTGGGCCGCCTATCTCGCCGGCGAGGCGGTGCATGTGTCGGGGGTGATCGCGACCGTTACCGCGGGCCTTGCCCTGGGCTGGTATCAGCATGTGATCCTGCCGGCGGACGTGCGCCTTCGCGCCAGTTCGGCGTGGCAGATCCTGGTGTTCGTCCTCGAAGCACTCGTCTTCATCCTGATCGGATTTTCGCTGCGCGGCGCGATCGAGCGGATCGGCGGGATCGGGGCTATTCCGATGTCGATGATCAGCGTGATCGTCGCCGTGGTCATCACCGTCGCCGCCGCGCGCTTCATCTGGATATTCGGATCGGAAGCGATCTTGGGCCTCGCGCGCAAGCTGGGAATCGAACGCGCCCGGCCGCTCGGCTGGCGACAGGCGACGGTGCTGAGCTGGGCGGGGATGCGCGGCGTCGTGACGCTGGCGGTGCCGCTAACCTTACCGATCGACATGCCGGGCCGCGACATGATGCTGATCTGTGCCTTTGCGGTGATCTTCGCTACCGTCGTCGTACAAGGATCGAGCCTGGGCGCGCTGATCCGCCAGATCCAGCCCGTCGATGCCGATCCGCCCGCAAAAATGGCGATGCCCGCCGCCGAAGCGGCGATGGCACGGGCACGGCTGGCCGTTATCGAGGAACTGGCCTATGACGCCGACGGCACGCTCGTCCATCCGCAGATGCTCGAAGAGCATCGCAAACGGATGCGGTTCATGGAACGGTACGAACAGGATGCCAGCGCCGAAATGGATAATCTGCGTCCGCATTTCGACGTGCTGCTGAAGGCGATCGCCGCGGGACGCGCCGAACTGATCCGCATCCACCGCGCGGGGCTGATCGAGGATGAAGTGCTCCACGAGCTCGAACGCGACCTCGACGTCGAGGAACTCGCCATGACGTTGCAGCGCGGCGAATAGCGCGGCCGCCCGGCTTGCCCCGCCCCGGCCTGCCGCCGTCATCGGCATTCGATTTCGATGATTCGCACCGGCTGGCTGGGGCGGCAGGAACCTCACCTAAGGAAAAGCTGCACCCCAAAAAGCCCTGTTTTCGGCCAATTTCGCGTGGCACCAGTTGCGACTGGCTACACTCACTGGCTACAGTTAGTGGCATCACAGACCAACCGCAATAGAACATCGGTGCGGCGTTCCCATGCAGGCGCTCAGGGTCTTTTGCTGCGCGCTGTGACAGCCGTGCGGTAGCCGTAATTCGGACGTGGCACGTCGCCTGATCTCGCTCGAATGAAGGCATTTTCCCCGTAGCTACCCCGCCTCGCACGCCCTGTCCTACCACAGAGATCGCCCATCGCTCCGCGTCCACTAGGTTAATCCTTAAACAAACGACTGCCTGTGCGGCGACTGCACCTTAATCAGCGGCGCCAACTTACCTTAGCAACGACCAAGCACGTCCATTCACCTAGGCAGCAGCGCCGCGATGATGATCCCAGAATCTAAGTGGGGTCAACCTTGGTGCGGTCGGGCGCCCATTACGTTGCGCCCAGATCTATCGAAATTCGAATAAATGAAAAAAAAATTCTGAGTAGCTTGGTAGCAGCTTTCGACGATCCTATAACTCAGGGTCGGCGGAATAATATCGTCCGACGAGCTTTGAACATTAGCTCCAAGGAGAATGAGAATGAAGACCAGTTTTAATCGAGAAATTGCGATGGATTTCCTGATTTGTCTCGGCAGGATGATAACCCTTAGACGAGAAGTAGACGGGATCCCTTTCAGAGAGGCTGCATTCACTGTTGCTGAAGCAGGGAATGAGCATGGTTTTGAGCACGCGGTAAAAGAAGCCAACAAAGACCTGATTGTGCTTGCCTTCAAGCCCGGGAAGGAACGCCGTGGGCCCGCCAACATCGCGGTTTATGAGACCTATGACGGTAAAGTGAAGACGTGGCCTCGATGCTCGGTATGGGTTCTTTCCAGGGAAGGACCGGCTCTGATAGTTCCCAAGGGCGCGGATTTCGGCTTCGCTTATCACGATGCGGCACTTTGTCGGGTATTGGAAATCCCGTTGGACCATCGGGCTGATCGGATCAAAATGGCGCGTAAGATCCTGTCACTGATGCCGCAGATCATGGCATGCGATCCCAATCCTTATGTCAGGGTTCATTGATCTCCCTGGGCGCAACGAGAGGTCGCTGGCAAGGCCGCGCTCCCGATTGGAGACGAAATAAGTATCATGGCGCGAGCGAACACCTGCCATCTGATGAACCCCTGATATGGGGCTCGCATAATGACATATCCGCCTGGGCTCAGCAGATTCCCTTAGCGATTAGTCGGATAGAGCGAACGAAACGTCGCCATACGCATCGTCGAGCGCATGCCGGCGCGCAACAACTTCCGATCTTCCGACGCCGCGGTCCAATTCGCTGGGACTTGGCGACCGCTAACCGCTTCCACGATCTGAGTGTGCCTAGCTGCCGACAGCCGGACGGCGATCCGGACGATTAGCAATGCAAACAGGCGCGGCATTTCGCGCGTAACGAGGGCCGTGACATACGCGGCAATGACTACAGCAGTTGGTTCAACGATAAACATTCTATTTTCTCCTCCGATCTTCAGATCACCCTATCCGCTCAATTTCTCTCCTATTCTGGTCTGGAGGCCTCACTATCCGATCCTTCTGAAGCCAGAACAGGAATGCGATCCTCATGGCGTTCGGCACCGGGCGTTACCGGTGCTCGGTGCCGACACGATCAGCGGGATTTTTGCGTTGTCGCTGCCATGACATATTCGGGCGGGACGATTCCGGTCCGTTCCCACCAACGCTCGGCGAGGCGCTTGCGAGAGTTGTCCGTTCTGAGCCAGTTCTGGCGAACCTTGCCGTAATCGCGATGCTCCGGGTCATATCCTCGCAAGGTGATGAGGAAATGCACGTGCGGTGCGATTTCCGGCTGCTCATCGCTTTCCGCTTGGTAATGGATCGCCCAGTCCACGACCATGCCGCGGGCCACGAGATAATCCTCGGCAAAGCCTTCGATCAGATTGCGCCAGAAGGCGAGGTCCTCATGGCGCGGCAGGCTGCCAACGCAATGCGCGATTGTCGGCTCGTCGGGCCGATACCGGACCGCATTCTCATCCGCTTGTGCCCACAGCGCGATTCCCCCCAGCTTGGGGCCAGCAGCGCGGGCAGGAGCACATCGGCCCGCCGCCGCCAGGTCGGGGCGCGACGCCCAGTTCGGCGTCGGACCCCATTCATCAACGCTATTCTGGCGGTTGATGTAAGCGTAGCTCGCCTGCGCCGTGCGGTGCGTGCGCAAGAGTTCAGGCGTATATCGGCTTGAGCGTTCCCGGATTACATAGCGGGTGTTGAACGGTCGGATGTTGTGGATGGTCGTCATTTGGTACGTCTTTCTGTAAAGGACAAAGGGACCGCATCGCTGCGGTCCCCTTGCTGAGTTCATGTGTGATGGAGGGATGGCGAGAGGGCGCCGCAGCGGCTGCTGTGCGCCGATTCACCGGATGTTTAAAGCTGGTCGCTAGACCGTGCCCTGACGGGCATGAAAGCGGCCCATCGCATGCGAAGCGTTGTGCATATGCACGCTCGCAGGCCTCGCTGCTCGCGCGACCCGAGCAGCGAGGCCATTTTTTCATCGATAGTGAGTTTACGCGTTAGGCGCGCTCAGGCGTGGAACAGCCCGTCCTCGAAGCTCACCCACCGCGCGGTCTCGTCGCCCGCAGCAAGCCGTTGTCGATAGTCGCGATAATGATGCGCAAACGAGTCTGCGCGGCGGATTGGGCGTGAGTTCCCGATATCGGCGAGCGCGGCTGTCAGATACTCGCTGGCATCGATCCAGTTGCGCAGGGCCAGCATCGTCTCGAAGAAAGGTTCCGGTCGCGCGCTGCGGAACGCCTCGACATGCGCCCACAGCATTAAGCGTGCGGTCGCGACGCGCAGCGCATGGTCTTCGGCTGCCGCCGGCGCGGAGCGCGACCAGGCAAGCTCAATGTCCGCATCGCCGATCTCGGGCATCGGGATCGAGAAACGACGGCACGCTGTTCGCTCATCGAACCCACGGTCACCCATTGCGGCGGGATCGATAGCCGTATCGCCAAAGCAAAGTTCTGCAAGAGCCGGCTCGACGAAGAAGCGCCGGCTCATCGCGTCCATCGCCAGCGTCATGCGATCAGCGGTGGACACGATCTGGACCGCGCCCGGCAACAGGGTCTTGTCGAGCAAGTGCGGCAATGGGATTTCCGACTTGCGCGCGTCGGAGACGCAGATCGTGTTGATCCAGTGATGACCATCATCTTGATCGACCATCGTCAGGACCGCCGCCGCAACCGGCCTGCGTGCCAGCGCCGGATGCTCGTCTGGTATGTCGTTGACGGGAATGCATGCCAGACCGATCACCTGCAGGCATTTGGGAAGTTGATACTCGTTCACGATATTCTCCTTTCGGAGGATCAGGGATCCGAGACAGAACTCCTGCCTCTTTTCCTTTCACCCTGTTCCTCGCTTCCCGCGTCAGCGTCTCCACCGCTCGGCGGGCGCGCAGCCGCGTCCCGCTTTTCCATCCGGCGGACATGCGAGGTCGTTCTGCGGCTGCGCCGCAGGGGTGGTCGTCATTTATGGGTGGCAGGTTTTCTGGCAGCCGGTGATCGGCGGCGGCGACCGCCGGTTAGTCGCTTCCCCATAGACTGGTACATGACTAGAAGACCGACGTTACGCCTGTCGTGTCGACGAAACGTACTATGGGGATCAATCCGATCCGCGGCTTGCTTCTTCAGCGACTTCGGCCAAGGCTTCGCGCTCGTCACAGGCGATGACCGGATCACGCCCTCGTCCCCACGTGTATTCCTTGAGCACTTTGCAGAAGCAGCGGATGTCGGTGTCGAACAGCCACATCGCAGCCCGGCACGAGGTGCAAGCGGGATCGGGCGTCAACGTCACACCGGATGCCGGATGGCTGAGTACTGGGCTGACATGATCATCATTTCGCCGCAGGGTTTGGAACTGGCTTGGCTGGAAAATATCGTTGGTCGGCACTGCAATTCTCCTTGGTCAACGGTAAATTCGGTCATCGCGACCAATCAGGCGGCGACTGCCCTCGTGCCTGTTGCATGGCGGTTCTCGGCTCACCTGGCTTGATCGGCCCCGACCCGCGATCGGCATCGGTGTATTTATGCGGACCCGCGCGGGCGACGCTTGGGTCACGTTCGCGGTATTCTCCGGGATCCCAGTCCCAGCGGGCCAGCCGCTGTGCGACGAGCGCCCGGACCCGGCGACGCAGGCGCATATGCAGCCGATATCCATCCGAAGCATTGACCGGGGATGGTGCTACGTCGCGGTCGATGGTGCTCGCCCTGTCGGCCTCGGGGCTTGGGTCCGCAGTATGGGATGCAACATTTTGTCCGCGACCTGCAGCAGCATCGATGGCCGCGTACCAGCGCTCAGCACGCCGCGAACGCTTGCGCACCGGTTCGGGCTGCGCGATCGGCCGTGCTTGAACGGGGATCCCGAGTTCGGCGCCGAGCCGTTGAGCTTGGCGAATAAAGTCCTTGCCGCCAAACGCAGCGACATCTCCATGACGATCCCTTGCCACCAACAGCGCAGCCCGAAGGGTCGCATCGGAAGTATTTTGGAGCCAGATGCGGTTTCCGCGCTCGACGAATGCAGGTTGCCCAAGACCCTCTTCGATGGACCAATATTGGATCGCATTTCCCACTTCGACGGACCGATAGCCTCGCAATTCGCGCCGGCCCGGTTGGCTTGGCGCCCAGCCCAGGTCAAACGACGCATCGTTTCCCTCGAGCGATGGGAGGTCGATAGCCGCGGGATCCGGAAATTCGTCGATTTCAGCGCGCAATTGGCGCAGTGCAGTGATCCGGGCATCATATTGCGCTCGAACGTCGGCGATCCGAGATTTGAACATTGATGAGACCGCTGACTGAAGCGCGCCAACCCCGATGACCGCAGGGTCGGCCTCAAGCGCTGCAACCTCGGCGCGGCAAATCCGACGCTCAGCTTCCAGCATCGTCACCGCGGCCAATTTTTCCGCCATTAGCCGAGCGATGCGTTCTTGGATAATACCACAAGCGTCGGCGCGATGCTGGTCGCGTGTCGCCCAGGCTCCCGCCCTTTCCGGGTCGATGATGCGTGGAATGAACGGATGCTCCGGCGGTTCGGGCGCCGTCCAGGGGCCCCATTTCTTGATCAGCTTCGGCATGCTCAGCTTTCGGTCCACGACCGACATCTTGACGTGATGAAGGCCGTCCGCGCTTCGTAACTCACCGCCCGACCCAGTCTGGATCGCCATCACGCCGTGCTCGGCAAGTGCCGTCTGGGCATCGCTCCAGTTCCGGGCGGCATGCAGAAGTGGTGCGAGTTGCTTTTGGGCAAATCGCGTAAATGACTCGACGCCGCTTTCTTCCTCCCATTGCAGGGTTTTGAGCGAGGGCGAGGGATGCTTCGCTTTATCGGTCTTGGTTTCGATAGGCTCAACCCGGCGAACGTTGTGGGCATCGGCTACATAGCGAGCCCCTGGTTCCGATCTCAGTCCAAGCTCATATTCCAACCGGGCACACGCCCGCTGCATCGCTTCATGCGACAAACCTCCAGGACCAAAGGGAGTCGCTCGCCCTTCCTGGTCGAGCGTTAGGACCAGCAGATGCGGATGCAGATTGTCCGTGTCGCCATGCAGGGCCCACAGGATCAGCGCGTCTGTGCAATCGAGCTCTTCGGCCAACACCATCGCAATCCGGCTGCAGGAGTTGCCATCAAGTATTTCATCGCCATGCACCGACGCGATCACATGTCGCGCCGGCTTCTTCGACCGCGAAGAGCGCAGCGCGAGGCGACGTTCCATTTCATCGCGAGCGGCGGCCCAATCCATGTTTTGCCCTTGGGTGAGGCCGCCAAGGTCGATGACGCGTTCTTCCGGTGCGCCGGGCGACTTGTCGGTCAACAGATAATGGGCAAGATCCAGACCAAATTCGTGAGCCTGGCCATCGCGCTTGGCGATTTCCATATAGCGGGCGAGCGACCGCGCATGGCGGGATCCCGCCCCGCCCTTTTCTTTCGCCGGTTTTTCGACAATGACCATCATCGGGAGATGGAGGCGCCGTAGGGCGGCGCCAATCTAATCTTCCGTAACAATCGCCTACGGCGTAAGACTGCTGCTAACGTGGCCCAATTTGCCATGGCTGCAAGAAGCGAAGCGCCGAGCAGCCGTGGCGTCGGCTTCACCTCTCAGGTGAAGCCCCATCCTGTGTCAAATAAATGAACCGGTATTACGCTGCGCGTCAAAGCGCAATCGCACCTAATCAGCTGGAACGCGACGTGATCGTGGGGGTCATGTCCAAACATGACATAACATAACAAAGCAGTGCAATGATCCGGCAGGAGGCTCGTATGGTCAGCGACGGCATAAGCTTGCTGACACCGGGTTCGATCAACCCATCGACATCACCACGTCAGTAGTCAGGTTCCGGCATGCGAGCGGCTTTGAGGCGATCTTCAGTGCCGCGTATTCGGGCGATGCGTTTTAGCCAAGGGGTGATGTCTTTCGCTCCCAAATAGGCGTCGGCATCGTCGACACCATCGAAACCGAGCGCCTTGGCATAGGCCTCGCTAATGTCCCCATATTTGGTGGAGTGTCGACTTTCTACGATGCCCCGGGGCGTCGCCTCGGCGCGTTCGAACTTCCTCACCGAGCTGATGCTGATCCCGACCGCCTGTGCAACATCGGCCATTGAACGTTTTCCGATCCAGCGCGCAAGATAGCAGCGATAATTGCGCCATCCCCCCGGCGCGTCGCCTAGACCGGCTTCTTGAGGCAAATGTTTGCCCAACACCTCCTCACGCAAAAGAATATCGCGAAATGCGCGTGACATTTTGCGTTGGCCACTTTCGATCCTCGAGATTGTCTCCCGGCTGTAGCCAGTCCGTCGTGCGAGCTTAGCCTGTGTCAAATTGCACGCTTTCCGGGCCTTTCGTAATTCAGTCTCGGGTTCGAACAGTCGCATTGAGTATAACTTTCTCTAAAATTCCGCATGCCGATGAGACCGCAGATTAATCCTGAATAAAAAAATATGTGACATTTTGCATTTTAGTCAATGCCGCCAGACTAAAATGCAGGAATGAACACATCATCGCCCCTACCAAAGCCCGCAAGCGCGGCGCTATCCGATGGACGAACGACGTTACCTCAAGGCAAGCGTACATTGTTTGATGCCGCGGCCATCGAGACGGTGGTCAATGCTCAGCGCGAGGCAGACGTCCAAGATCCTCCCCAGCGGCGCGTCCCCCTTATGGGCGTCATTCGAACGGCAGCGCCGTTAATCCTTATTCGCCGTGCCAACGGCTGGACCGACGCGCAAATCGTCGAATTCCTGCATGAGCTTGGCGTTGCAATCTCGGCAGAGACTTTGCGGGTGTACCTCAGCCGCCTGCGCCGCGAAAATCCGGAAGAACCATCCATGGAGATGGACCAGATCGCGGAGCCGGCTGACGAAATGGATCCGCATGCCGCGGCAGCCCCGTCCGATCCCGCGCCGCCAGATAAACCGCCTGAGATCGTCGAACCACCGTCTGCCCAGGATGAAGCCATCCTGACGCCGCCCCAAACTTCATCAGCGTCCAAGGCCAAGACGATTGAGACCCCGTTCAAGCCGGGCATCGATCTCGATGAAGAAATCTGATCCGAAACGAAGGAGAAATGCAAATGACGACCAGAGGCATAAGACGCCGCATTGCAGTCATCGGCGCCAAAGATAAGGGGGGCGCAGGCCTGAGCACGACGGAGACCGCGCTCGCGACCGTTTTGCGGGCCACTGGCGAAGGTCATTTCCGTGTCCAGATCGTCGACGCCGACAAGGCCAATGGCTCTCTGACTCAGCGTTTGGGCGAGCGCGATGACTCCGGCAAACTGCTCGCTGAGCAGGATCCCTATAAGGGGATTATCAAGGCTGATCTGTTCGATCGCGACGGTGCCCGCCCAATCTTTCACGCGATAGAATCAGATGCCGAATTTGTAATCATCGATACGCCGTCAGGGTCGCTCGATCGCTTCGGATCCCTGTCTGAATCGCTGACGGCCCGCGATCTTGTCGATCATATTCGTCACAATGATCGCGAGCCGATCGTTCTTGTCCCGTTTGGACCGACCGTTGCTGCTATCCGCGGCGTTGGCAAGGCGATCGATACCTTCGGCGAGGTGTCCTATGTCGGGGCGCGCTATATGGCGGGAGTGCGCGATGACGACTATCGGCTCTGGTCGTCCGATCCTCTCATCAATTTTTATGGCCGCACGGTCGGCGGCAACGTCCGTCGTAAGTTCGAAGAAGCAGGCGGTCAGGTTATCGACATGCCACCCGCCCCCATGCGGCCGTTCGCGCTGGCGGAAGCGCTGAGCCTGACATTTGCCCAGTCCGCGACTCATGTCGGAGGCGATTATGAACAATATGACCGGCTCAACATGGCATCATGGCTCAGCAAATGGGTTCGCGAGTTCCAGAAGATCGAAGACCTGCTGGGCCTCGAAGGCATCGAATGGAGGCCTTTCTGATGAAAAAGCCCCATATCGATCTGCAAACTCGGTCCTCTACCTCGGCGCGAGAGCTGCTCGAGAAATATCTGTACGGCAGCGGCGACGTCGAACTGATCCTGCGCTTCGCCGAAGAACACAACCTTGAAAAGGACAATCTCGTCTGGCTGTTGACAGGCATATTGAAGGTCGGGAGCAACCTCGTGAACGATCTGCTGAGGGCTACCCAATACACGGGAGAGGTAATTGCAGTCGCGGAAACGCAGCGGCGGACGAGTATGCAGGACGCTGAAGAATTGGCGGGTCGACTGGTAGCTCAGATTTCTACCGCCGCCAGTCAGAGCGCCGGACAACTCGACATGCGGATTGCAAAAATTGAGCGGCTGGGGCGCGACGTCAGCCAACTTGCCGCCCACTTTGCGTCGGCGCACGGGGAATTCAAGTACACGCGTGATTCATTCCAAAAATTCATCGAAACGGAAATGCGCGTATGGGCCATAGAGTTTCTCGCAAGAGCCCGCGAGCAGCTCAATCCGCAGCCCTGGAGGCTTTATACCATTAGCGCAGTCCAGACTGCGCTGATCATCGGCCTGTTAATTTGGCGATGATACTGATTGCCCACCTTGTCGCCGTGAAAAACCGTGCGCCCCAAGCCTCGGCGCATGTCGATCTGCCACCCTCAAAAAATTAACGGCGCGGTCATGTGCCATTGGAGCCTAACGCAATGAAAATGTGGTATAGACATGAGGGCAGGAGCAAAGCGTCCAAGCTCGCACTTGAAATACTTGAATATGTGAATGAGCATTTGAGGGGTTTCGAGTGGCGTCCCCGAATTACATCGATCGGTATAAGGGCAGACTGCGGTGATATTTATGACTTCGAGGTCGAGCTTGAATTCTCCCCGGGCGCATTTGTCGTTGTTCGATATGGCGATTGCGACGACACAGAACGAGGAGGGATATGCACCGACAGCGATGCGATCGGTCAGGCTATATTCGCCGTGTTTGAGGACCTTCGCAACAGAGGGATAAGTGCACTCTCCGCGATGCTTTATGACGCCCGCCATGAGGCACTGAAGACGCTTTCGACTTGGTCAGGAGGCGCAACGCATGCCGAACTGGTAAAACCGCGGCTGTTGAGAGACGAATGGTGCGGAAGACAAGAATACCTGTCAGATTTAGAATTTCGAGTGCTTGATAATAAACTCAGCCCTTCTGAACTCAATATTGTTGCAGACCATCCAAGTTTGCTGAACGCGAAGCTCAAAACGCACAGAGAACTTATGGACTTAAGATTCGCCAGGAAAACCGAACTGGCGCGCCAAGGAGCGGACGGGTCGATTGACCAAATCGCAATCAATGCTATCGCGCAGCGATGTGATATCGCTGACGGAATAAGGTGGGTCGCCAATCGGACTGTTGAAGCACGTCATCCTGATTTGTACTTGTATGTCCGAGACGGACACATTGGCTGCGAAGGTTACGACGCGCAAAATTCCAATTTTCACTGGAATGGTAGCTCGCTCACGTTGTGGAATTGCACCCTTCCCGAGATCGCGATCAGCCAATTGGCGGGTCAGCCGATAACTCGCTTGATCGAGCATCCCATACTGTCCAGCGACATGATCATCACTGAAGCCAGTTCGATAGAAATTGGCGATCAACAGGCCATCCAGGTAAATTTCGACCAGCCGAAGCGACTATTTTGCAAAGTGTCCGGTCGTTCATGGTGAACATTTATATGGAAGGTTCCTACATCCAGTTTAGCATTATCCCAACAAGATCGCTGCCTTGCCGGGTGATATAGATTTCGCTTTCGACTTGTTCTGAACAGCTTCCTTGCCGAGACATCCCTCCGGAGAAAGCTGTCATGTCCTACGCGAATACAGAAGCTCCGTCATCGCGCGGACACGCTCAATTGGCCGTCGGCTCGACGACATGATAGACCACGCTCAACGGCCAGCTTGCATCTTCCCCGCGACGAGCGATCACCGAGCCAGGCCGCCCGCTCCGACGATGACCGACAACAAATGGCTTGTCAGCGCAGACGCGCCCTTTCGGTAGGCGATTTCACCCCAATCATCCCAACGGTGCACCCGCCCGGCGAGCCAGGCGAAGAGATCATCGCGCGAATTTGCATCGGCGAAGGACTGCGACCACGCGATATTGCGCGTCGGCATCCGCGCGCCAACCTTAAGTCCGGTCAACGTCACCAGGTATCGCCTTCCCAGATTTTCGCGCGCGAACAGATGGCGACGAAACCCAACCTGCTGCTCAAAAGTGTTTAGTGCCCGCTCCCGTGCCTCGGCGTCGGGCCCCGCGCTCGCACTTACCGCGGCAACAACCGCCGCCATTGGCAAGCGCTCGAATTCCGGCTCGCGCGTGGCCTGCAGCATCATGAGGACGGACCTGCCCAATGAGCTCAGCCCCCCACCGAAGAGGTCCCTCCCCGCCGATGTCTCGACCATACCGATGCTGGCGAGCCAGCACAGATGGAATCGCCAGAACATCATGTCCCCGCCGAAAACGTCGTGGTTGCTCTCCGTGCCAAACCAGCGCGCATCGATCGCGGTCATGACCCTCAGCATCAGTTCATGCTGTTCGGGTGCGAAGTGGACCGGCGGGAATCCAAGTTCTCCCTCCCAGAAGGCGTCCCTGACGCTCGCCCAATTTCGCCCAGAGGCATCCTCGTAGCCGCGCGGATTGGCTCGAAGCCACCAGCCCCATGGGAGTTCGCCGACGTGACGCTCAAAGTCAGCCACGGCCACCCCCGCGACGAGGGTCGAGGCCGAGCGGCGGCGGCGCGCCATCGCGCGCGGGCGCCGCGTCTCCTTCAGCGATTGCTCGCAGCTGAGCTGCGAGGGCGACCGTTTCCCTGACAACATATGCGTCGTCGCGATATATCCGTCCAAGCTCCGAGGACTTCGATCCGGAGGAATTCGGCCTAGCGTTTGGAATAAGATCGTAGGCATGATCGCAACTGAAGCCGAACCACCACGCATGCGAATCTTCGACCCGGTGGTCGGTTGCGTGTTCTACCGGATGGTAGACCGCCGGTCGTAATGTCACATGGCAGATGCGGCGCGCCTCGACGGCTAACCGACGCGTCGGACTCGGCCCTTCTTCGCATAGTCTTGAATAAGTCAAACCGCCATGCACATCGATCCCGATGTCCGGCGGAACTGCGTTTGCATCCCAGCCCCAGAGAGGGTGATCCTTGGGAATGCCGACATATCCGCAGAGAAAGCCATTGTCCGTGTTACGCAACATGATGCAGTCATAGCCACTCGCCCCGTCGCGCCAGCTGATCTTGTCCGCCTCTCCGAGCCACGGACCCTTGCCATCGGGCCGCGCCGCCTGATCGTAGAATATTTCTTCCGCGGGAACGACGCACGCGCGGGTCGCATAAGCGCGACCGGTTACGAGAACGACGCCGCCCTCTCGCATGACATCGCCTCCGTCGCCGATCAGCTTCGCCAGAGCGAGGTCGGAGCCGAGGATCGGCAGCAGTGTGCCGTCCGTGGCCGGCGCAACGGCAACCGTGGCTGCCTTTCGCATCACGGACGTCTTGCGCTGCCCAGCGGGCACTAGCGCCTTGGACTTGGTGGTTTTAGCCATTTCTTCTCTCCAGCTTAATCTGCGGCACGGATGCTGATCGCTTCCGGCTACGCGTCATGGTGCTGCCCCCGGGGCGGTCTCCGAGTGCGTATCATTTTCGCATGTCGGCCAAGCGATGATCGGTCCGAGACCCCAGGTTTCGCTGCCGAGTGGACTGCCCAGATGCGAGGGTGGGGAATGGTATCCCGACGGTGGTTCATGCGATGCCATCAGTAAGATTCGTAGTTACGTTATCGTTCGCTATATCAGACAACGACTAGAGTCAATCGGTCGGACGAAGTCGTTCGTTTGACCGAACGCTCTTTGATTCCTATGGCGTTGCTCTCATGTTAGGTTGTGTCGAGGGAGGTCATGGACATGTCGTTGGCGATGAGGCTGCAGAACCTTCGCACGGCAAAGCGGCAATCGCTTCAAACAGTGGCTGACGCCATCGGTGCGTCGAAGGCGCATATCTGGGAGCTTGAGAAAGGCACCGCCAAGAATCCGTCGATCGAACTTGTCCGAAAGCTCGCCAATCACTTTGAGGTATCTATCGCAAGCCTTGTCGGGGAGAAGCCGGACGAAGATAGCGATGACGAGCATTTGCTCGTCATGTACCGTGATCTGAAATCTCTCGATCACCAAGATCGCTTGGTTCTTGGAGACATTATAAAGGGAATGCAGAACCGTCGGTCCGGGCGGTAGCGGAGCGGGCGCTCTTAGCACTGGTTCTAATGCCCTACCCATACCGTCGTGGTCGTCACCGGCGCCACGTCCGCAGCAAAGGAGTTCGGCGCGGTCGGCGCTTTGGTCGATTCGGCTATTGCCGGTTCTGTCAGCCGGTCTTTGGGACGAATATTCGCATAGCGGACATTCGGCTCGATCGATCGAGGATGTTCAAGAAATTGGTAAGTTAACCGCGCTAGAATCCTTCCCATGAAATGGCTTTTTGTAATCGCACTCGCGCTGACCCCGCTTTCCGCGTCCGCGCAGGACATTAGTGGAACGGGCCGTGCAAAGGACGGCGACTCCCTCGACATGGCAGGGATTGCCGTCCGCTTACATGGCGTCGATGCCCCCGAGCTTTATCAGACATGTTCGCGGCAGGGTCAAAGCTGGGCATGTGGGAAAGAAGCGATGGCGAAATTGGGGCAATTGGTGAATGGTGCCGAATTGCGCTGTGAGCAGCGCGATGTTGATGACTATGACCGGATCGTCGCCAGCTGCACCGCGCGGCAGATAGATCTAGGCCAAGCCATGGTCGAAGCGGGCCTTGCAGTTGCGTTGCCTCAGTTTAGCGATCGCTATCTCGGCGCCGAGGCGCGCGCCAAGGCCCTCAAACTAGGCATCTGGAGTTCCGACTTCCAAAAGCCAGCGGACTATCGGGCCGCCAATCCCAGGGCACATCGGCCCAAGCCGCAGGCATCCGCCGTGCGTCAGCCTATTGCATCACCGGCGCCGTCCGGCGTCTATTACCGCAATTGCAATGCGGCATGGGCAGCGGGTGCTGCGCCGTTATACCGCGGTCAGCCGGGATATCGGCCAGAAATGGATGGCGACGGTGACGGGGTGGCTTGCGAGCCATTTCGGCGGCGCTGAGCATTTAGGCTGGGTTGAAAGGCCTTCATCCAAAGTTTCTGGCGCGGTGTTGCGACTTTGGGTAGGCCAACGACATGATGATGATCGGCACGAGAATCGAAGAGACGGGAACCTTGCTCCGCGACGCGGGCGGATTCTCGCTTCGCCGTGACCTTGGCGGTCGGTGGCGCCTCGACCTCCACCGCGTTCCGGTCGACCATATCGAAAAGCGTGTTCGCATTACCGGCATCGTGGTCGGTGAAGACCTGGTCGATGTCGACGGTGTGGCTCCCGAGAATATTGCTTCTTCGCCGCTGGCGGCCGGCGCGTAGCCCCACTGCACCACCTGCACCGCTAGAACAAATATTTGAGCGCCTGCCATGCCCCGACGAGGAATGAGCCACCCATCAACGCGGTCGCAATCCAGAATTCGATAGCGAGCGCCCGGTCGCGCCATTTGGTTCCGCGTACTTGCATAGGCTCGGCATGACAGCGCGAAATATTGTAGGAAAGCGATTAATCCACGCTTGGTGGCGACAAAATCCTACGGAATAGGCGACACCCCCCGAACTCACATTCAGGCGTGCGATACCGCCGACTCTGGCCGTTTTCGGTCAGGCCGCTTTCAGTCTGAACCGAAGAGAAGCGGACGTTCGCCGTGCGCCGGCTGGCCATGGGCGACTGCGGCTCGCACAAGCGATTCTCGATCTGGCGATTTCATCCGGGCGAAGATTTTGCGTTGCATATACCCCGTAGGTTGAGCAGCTCGCGCTCAACGTCGTCGGTCGAGCAACGACCAGCATACTCATTAGCTGAACGGCACATAAATTGTCGAAAACATTGAACCAACCAATAAAATCACTTAGTTCAATGGGTTATATAAAAATTATAGGCCTTCAAACTATTGAAACTATACCGACCGGCTATTGGACATCTCTCCCACGATGCTGGATGATCAGATACCATATATTGATTTCAAGAAGAGGACGGGTGCCGTGACTCCAGTCTATAATCAATCGTTTTTGAGCGTCGCGAGTGCGGCTTTCCTGCTATCGACACTTTCGGCTTGCGGCGGCGCATCAGGGGAAGGCGAGAAATCCGACAGTGCGGAACCGCGAACGCAAGCGGCCGTCGCTCGCGACCCCAATTATCCCGAGATCGATATCCCGCCCGTTTGGGATGCCAAAGGACAGCTGGTCCAACCAAAAGACTTTCGCGAGTTGGTCTTCCTCGGGGCGCCGCTGACACCGCACGGTCTTAACGGCGGGAAAGCGTCTTTTCCCGAGTTCCACAATGTCTACACGCAGCCAGCAGCCTTCAAGGCCTATCGGGCGACCGGCAAATGGCCTGAAGGCACCATGATGATCAAGGAACTACAGCTCGTCAGTGATCCGAAAGGCGAATTTCCTGACGGATCAACGACGGCACCATCCGGGCGAGGATATTTTCCCGGTCCGCCCAATGGCCTCGACGTTTCAGTCAAGGACAGCAAACGGTTCGCCGATTCAAATGGCTGGGGCTATTTCAACTTCAATCATTCCGCTCCGCCCTATCTGGCCACGGCAGCGCTCAAATCCGTCGACGAATGCGCGGGGTGCCACATCGCCAATGCAGAAGACATGGTCTACATCAAATTCTACAAGCCCATACTCGATCCGCTACCGCTCCCCCGCGGTTGACATGACGCTGCTGCAGCCATCGGCGTCTGCGGCGCGACAGGCGATGCAAGAGCAGCGGCCATGCTCAGTGCTCATAGGAACGACGATTTGCTGACCGGGAAGACCATTGCGGTCATCTGCGCCGTCGCGCTGTTCACCACAGCCTGCGGCAAAAAGAGCGATGCGGGTGCGCCCGACGATACTTACGCGTCGCTGGTCAACAAAGATGGGACGATCTCCTTTCCCGCAGACTTCCCCGAGAGTTACATGTTCATTGGCACCTGGTCGGTCACGGCGCCCTCGGGAGAGGCAGAAATTCATTCCGTCTATTCCCGACCGGCGGATGTTGACGCCTTTCGGAGCGCGGGGAAATTTCCTGACGGCGCAGTCTTGATCAAGGAAGTCACAATTGCGAAGAGCGCCGACCTCGTCACAGGCCGCGCATCCTGGGCCGGTGATCGCAAGATTTGGTTCCTCATGGTGAAGGATCGCAAGGGACGGTTCGCGGGCAACCCCCTCTGGGGTGACGGGTGGGGCTGGGCGCAATTCGACCCGACCGACACCAAGAAGCAAACGGCGACGAATTACCAAACCGACTGCAAATCATGCCACATTCCGGCCAAGTCATCCGAATGGGTTTACACCTATGCCTACCCAGCGCTGGGTGAGAAAGGCCAAGTCGGCCTGCCGGTGAATTCACATAGAGGTAACCCGCCCGGGATAGTTCCCGCCGTCGCAACGCAGGCCATGACGAGCGGCGTGGCTTCAGGCAAGATGGCTTTCGACAAGACTTGCAGGGCATGCCACTCCATAAACCCTGGTGGTGCCGGCATCGGACCAACGCTGGCTGGCGTCGTCGGCCGCAAGGCGGGCACCGTGCCAAACTTTGATTATTCGGACCAGATACGGAATTCCGGCATAACCTGGACAGCCGACAATATTGACAAACATATCGAGGCGCCAAAATCCTTCATTCCCGGGAATCGCATGGGAAATCTCTTCCCCAACGGGATCAAGGATCCGGGTCAGCGCCGCGATATCATCGTCTATCTGAAAAGCGTCGCACAGTAGTCGACGGCGGCTTCCCGCTCGCGAGCGGCGGTAAGACGCATGAGCCACTGAAGGTGGCTAGTCAGATTGATGCTTGAGGCACAAAACAACTCAACGGACTATTCAGCCAAGGGCGATTTTTTGCCAAGGCCCGAATGTCCTCAATCAAAGGAATGACACATGGCCAAACGTGATGCGGTTTTCCCCGCAAACCGACATGCTCTCTACGAAGAGCATGGATATTCCGCAGCGATCCGGTCGGATCGTTTGCTTTTCGTATCCGGCCAGGTCGGAAGTCGTGAAGACGGTTCGCCGGAACCAGAGTTCGCGGAGCAGGTTCGGCTGGCCTTCGCAAATCTGGAAGCGACCCTGCTGGCTGCGGGATGCGGATTTGACGACATCGTCGATCTAACGACTTTCCATACCGATCCCGAAAATCAGTTCGAAACGATTATGGCCGTGAAGAGCAAGATCTTCACTGAAGCGCCTTATCCGAACTGGACAGCACTTGGTGTGAACTGGCTGGCCGGATTCGATTTCGAGATCAAGGTAATCGCCCGCATTCCAGACTGACCGCAACCCGTGCTAGGCCAGTAAAATCCGAAACGAAAGAAAGTCGCGTCATCGCTGATTTCCTCGGAGCTGGCCTTTGGGGCCTGTTTACAGCCAGCGGCCTTTTGATCGGTGCCGTTGTCGCGGACCTGTTTTCAAACCGGCTGTCTCATCGCCTCATCGCGACCGTGATGGGGTTTGGCGGCGGCGTGCTTATCGCCATTGTCGCTGTCGAGCTTATGGGGAACGCAATCAAAACTGGCATGTCCGCCGCTGCGATCACAGCGTTGCTGGGAGGGGCGGCAATCTTCAGCGGCATCAACTGGTATCTCGCCACAAGCGGCGCGAAAAATAGGAAACGTTGCGGCGAATGCGTGAAGCAAACGACCGAAAATGAGCATGCCGGAAGCGGCGTCGCGATTGCTGTTGGGACGGTTCTTGACGGCATTCCCGAAGCACTCGTGATCGGCCTGTCTATGGTTGGCGGCGGGAAGATCGGGATGGGCGTCGTCGCCGGGTTTTTCCTCGCCAACATTCCTCAGGGACTCTCAAGCGCCTCGGGGATGAAGCTGGCTGGACGATCACGACGCTACATTTACGCGATCTGGGCGGGCATCCCGCTCCTGATAGGGCTCACAGCCGCCTTCGGGAATTTTGCTTTGGGATCAGTCTCAACCGACGCAACGACGGTCATTCTCTGTTTCGCTGCAGGCACGGTGCTGGCGATGCTCGCGGAAACCATGATCCCGGAAGCCTTCGATCACGCGCCGCCGATGATCGGTTTGATTACCGTGACGGGCTTTCTTTCGGCGTTTCTGCTGGTGCAACATCATGTTTGATATGCGGGGCGGGCTTGAATAGCAGATCTTACTGCAGCTTCATCCTTAGGTCAGGCCAGTTGGAAATACATCGCCGGCAGCGTAACTCGCTACGATAACAGCCTCAGGTGACGGCCCTTGGACCGCTGTAATATTGGAGATGGAAATTGGGACCGCATTCGGAGCGCAAGGAACAACGGCTTCTCCTGTTCTCCGCCACCGGCACCCTCGCCCTTTCCCTTGTTGGCATCGCTATTGGCCTGTTGAGCGGCGCAAAGTCGATCTTGTTCGACGGTGTGTACAGCCTTGCCGACGCAGGGCTTACGCTGGCCGCCTTTTTCGCCGCGCGGCTGATCGCGCGTGGCGCAGACCGCCGGTTCCAATATGGCTACTGGCACATCGAGCCGATGCTTGGGTTCGTCAACGGCAGCGTTCTGCTCCTCGCCTGCGCCTATGCATTGATTGACGGAGTAGACACCGTGATGATGGGAGGACGGAACGTGAGTTTCGGGCCCGGTATCGGATATGCCGGCGCGAGCGCGCTCATCGGCTTCGGGATGTATATTTATATCCGGCGCCGCGCTCGCGGCCTCGGGTCCTCGCTTCTGAATATCGACGCGGCCGCGTGGCTTTTCGGCGCACTTCTCAACGCCGGGCTGAGCGCCGCATTTGTCACCGCGGTCGTGCTCGAGGGAACGCAGGCGGAGAAGCTCTCGGCCTATTTCGATCCGGCAATCCTCATCCTCCTTGCAATCTTCCTGGCTCCGCTTCCCCTTCGGGCCTTGGCAGCGGCCGGTCGCGAGATACTGCAGATCGCGCCAGCCGATCTCGATGCGCAGGTCAGCAGCATCGCACGCGAAGTCGCGGCACGGCACGGCTTCGTCGAGCATCAATCCTATGTGACCCAGGTCGGCCGCGCAGGGTTTATCGAGATCGGCTTTGTCGGTGTCGCGGCATCGACCACGATGACGCTTGGCGAGCAGGACGCCATTCGTCAGGAATTTGCGGACGCGATGGGCGGGCTGCGCCCCGGATATTGGCTCACGATCGACTTCACGGCCGATCGCCGTTGGCTCTAAGCGCGAGCAACTCCGGGGCGGCTCACGGTAACGCGCAAACGGGCGCCCGCTGTTCGGCGGACGCCCGTTAGTTTCAGACGAGCATCTTTTCGCGCAGCAGCAAATCGAGGCCGCCGTCGGCATCGAGCGCCACCAGATCATCGTAAGCGGGGCTGCGACCCCACCTTGCGTGCCTGAAGCGTAGCGCCGAGTCTTCGCGCCCTGATCGGGCGGGAGTGCGCTGCTACTATGATAATCTCGGGTGATGATCCTGTGAGCAAGGGCGCGCAGCGGTTCGAGGTGTTCACGGGCGCTGGCAAGCGGCGCGAGTGGCCGCCAGAGGTGAAGGCGTCGATTGTCGCCGAGTGCTATTCGGGCCGTGAAGGTGTCAGTGCCGTTGCTCGCCGGCATGGGCTCGATCCTTCGCAGGTTTACGCATGGCGGAGGGATCTGCGGAAGCAACTCGAGGCGGCGGGCGTAGTTCTGCCGGCGACGGAGCCTGAAGTGCCATCATTTGTGCCTGCCATTGTCGAAGTGGCTCCTGCTGCTGAGCCTGTCTCGACAGCACGTCGTTCGAAGAAGCGACGGCGTTCGAAGGCGAGTGCGGTCGAGTTGGAGATTGACGGCGTGGCGGTAAAGATCAGCCGTGGCGCCGATGCGGGCGTGATTGCCGCGGTGATCGAAGCGCTCAAGGCAACACGATGATCGGACCCGGCGCTGGCGCGCGCGTGATGGTCGCGACGCGCCCGGTAGATTTCCGCAAAGGGCCAGATGCCTTGGCCGCGCTGGTCGGTGCCGAGTACGGTGGCGATCCCTATTCCGGCGTCATTTACGTGTTCCGGGCGAAGCGCAGTGATCGGGTGAAGCTGGTCTGGTGGGACGGCACCGGGCTGTGCCTGATGGCCAAGAAGCTCGAGTCTGGCGGGTTCAAGTGGCCGGCGATCCAGGATGGTGTGATGCGGCTGACCGCAGCCCAACTGGGTGCATTGCTCGAAGGTCTGGACTGGCGCCGGGTGCATGGCGGACGACGCCCGATCGCCCCGCAGATTGCCGGTTGACGGGGCCTCGCGCTGCTGATTCATTGCTCTCATGCTCATGGAAGCGGACCTTCCCAACGATGTCGAAGCGCTCCGCGCGCTCGTCCTTGAGCAGTCCCGCACACTGGCAACAGAACGCGCGGCAAGGGCCGATCTTGCGCTCGCCAAGGACGAGGCAGATGCAGAGATCGAGCGGCTGCAGTCGATCATCGATGCCTTCATGCGCCACCGTTTTGGGCGCAAGTCCGAGCAGCTCGATCCAGACCAGCTTCAGCTTGGCCTTGAGGATGTCGAGACGGCGCTGGGCCAGGCCCGCGCCGCACGCGAGGCGGTGACGGCGAAGGCTGGAGGTGACCGCCCGCGCAAGGCCAACCGCGGCGCTCTGCCGACGCATCTTGAGCGGATCGAGCAGATTGTCGACGTGGATGATCGGGCTTGCCCCTGCTGTGGCGGCGCACTCCATCAGATCAGCGAGGACGTGGCCGAGCGCCTCGATGTCGTGCCCACCACCTTCCGCGTGCTGGTCACGCGCCGCCCGCGTTATGGCTGCCGCTCTTGCGAGAGTGCGATCGTCCAGGCACCGGCGCCCGCGAGGATCGTCGAGGGTGGCATTCCGACCGAGGCGCTGATCGCGCAGGTGCTGGTCGCCAAGTACGCCGACCATGTTCCACTTTACCGCCAAGCTCAGATTTACGCCCGTCAGGATATCCAGCTCGACCGGTCCACCCTGGCCGATTGGGTTGGCCGGGCGGCATGGTACCTGCGCCCTTTGCGTGATCGCATCCTCGAAGAGTTGCGACGATCCCAGCGATTGTTCGCTGACGAGACGACCGCCCCGGTGCTCGATCCCGGGCGGGGTCGGACCAAGACCGGCCAGCTTTGGGCCTATGCCCGCGACGATCGACCATGGGGCGGCGATGATCCACCGCTGGTGGCCTACGTTTATGCTCCCGATCGCAAGAGTGAGCGCGCCGAAGCGCACCTGGGAAGCTATTCCGGCATCCTGCAGGTCGACGGTTACAGCGGCTATGCCGCGCTCGCTAGGCGTAGTCAGCAGCTCAGCCTCGCCTTCTGCTGGTCGCATGTTCGGCGCAAGTTCTACGAACTGGCCGATAGCTCGCCGGTCGCGACCGAGGTCCTACGCAGGATCGCCATGCTCTACGCGATCGAGAACGAGGTTCGCGGCACCTCCGCCGAACAGCGCCGCGCCATTCGCAACGAGCAGGCCCGCGTCATCGTCGATGACCTGCACGTCTATCTCGAGGCGCGGCTCCGTCAGATCAGTGCCAAGAGCAAACTCGCCGACGCCGTCCGCTACGCGCTGACCCGTTGGGCCGGACTGTCGCTGTTCCTGGATGATGGCCGTGTCGAGCTGGACTCCAACACCGTCGAGCGATCGATCCGGCCGCTGGCCCTCAATCGCAAGAATGCGCTCTTCGCAGGTTCCGACGAAGGCGGCGACAACTGGGCGGTGATCGCCACGCTCATTGAGAACTGCAAGATCTCGGGCGTGAACCCACACACCTGGTTGACCGAAACACTCGCCAAGCTGGCCAGCGGTCATCCTGCAAACGCAGTCGGCCAACTCATGCCGTGGATCAATATGACATGAGGACGGCGCTCACCCTATTGCGGCGGTTTCGCAGTAACACAGTAGCCACTTGCTTGATTTGTCCGTTGAGCTGGCAGTGTTTCCTTTGTTCGCGTGTCTATGAAGACCTGCGTCAAGGGTGCTTCCACACTTCCAGTTTGAGTGATCCAGATTTTTCCTGAGGGAAGATCGCGGGAAACCAAGAAACGTAGGTAATTGTTACCATTAGAGCGAATCGACGGGCCAGATTTCTCAACCTGAACCGCTGCGTGGGCAGGCAGTATCAGGACTTGACGGTCGCTCGTAATTGTATTTTCGCCGAGGGCGATATTAAAGTTCACAACCTCAAGTGCTTCAGTGACCGTAACGCAATGATAATTTCTTGGCCAAGATGGCTCTTGAACGATTCCCATTGGCATTGCGACCTGCGCAGCAATTAGAACTGCGACAACCATGTTGAATCCCTTCGGACGTTCCGCTGGATAACCAGCGCGTTATCGCCTTAATAGCCGCCCTTCGGCGCGAGACAATGGCCAGGCCAGCGCAAGCAGCGAAAGAACCTTCATTGCCAGCTGTGGGAAGTGGACATCGCTTACAGATCATCCGACCCGCCCACATGCGTACCGTTGATGAAGATCTGCGGAACCGTCCTGCGTCCACCAGACGCTGTCTGCATTGCACGGAACTGCACCGGATCATCTTCGACGTCGATTTCGATCCAGTCGGTCACCCCCTTGGCGCGAAGATGCGCCTTGGCCCGGTGACAAAAGGGGCAATAGTCCTTGGTATAGAGGGTTATGTTCGGTTTCATTTCATGTCTCCGATCAAGCTGCCTCAGACTGCTCGCCGGCCGATGGAAGGACCCAGGCGGCGCGCGGAAAGTGGCAGGTGTAACCATTGGGACGGCGCTCCAGATAATCCTGGTGCTCCGGCTCCGCCTCCCAGAAGGGGCCAATCGGCTCCAACTCGCTCGCTACCTTTCCCGGCCAGAGGCCGGATGCGTTGACGTCCGCGATCGTCTGCAACGCGGTTTCACGCTGCGCTTCGTCGGCATAATAGATCGCCGAGCGATAGCTCCCGCCGCGGTCGTTGCCCTGGCGATTGCGCGTGGTCGGATCGTGGATCTGGAAGAAAAATTCGAGGATCCGGCGGTAGCTGATCTGATCGGGATCGAAATTGATCTCGATCGCCTCGGCGTGCGTGCCGTGGTTGCGATAGGTCGCGTTCGGCACATCGCCGCCGCTGTAACCGACACGGGTGCTGACGACGCCGGGGAGTTTGCGGATCAGGTCCTGCATGCCCCAGAAGCAGCCGCCGGCAAGGATGGAACGTTCGGTCATGATCAATTCTCCTCGATCTGGTTCAGAAATTCGGAATAGCCCTCGGCTTCCATGTCATCGCGGTGGACGAAGCGGAGTGAAGCCGAGTTGATGCAGTAGCGCTGGCCGCCACGGTCGCGCGGACCGTCGGGAAACACATGTCCCAAGTGGCTGTCGCCATGAGCCGAGCGCACCTCGGTGCGGATCATCCCGTAGCTGTCGTCGCGTATTTCATCGACATTGGCGGGGACGATGGGCTTGGTGAAGCTCGGCCATCCACTGCCGGAATCGAATTTGTCGGTCGAGGCGAACAAGGGCTCGCCGCTGACGATATCGACGTAGATGCCGGGCTCCTTATTGTGCAGCAGTTCCCCACTGCCGGCACGCTCGGTGCCGCCTTCCTGGGTGACATGGCGCTGTTGGGGCGTCAGCTTCGCAATGGCTTCGCTGGTCTTGAGGTAGGTCATTCGATATCTCCTTTGTCTGACAGTTGCGGCACGTCTTTCCACCCCGGTGCGCCGCATGCGCGCCGGTGGAGACAGTCCCGAAATTCGAAATTTGGCTCAGAGGCGGTCGAGGATGCTCATGAGAACCGCCGGGTCGAGCCGGTTGCGATAATTGGGATCGAGAAAACTATATCTGATGATCCCGTCGGTACTGATCACATAGGTTGCCGGCATCGGAATGCGCCAGTCGGCGCCGTCGTCGCCTGCGACCATCCCGTCCGCAAGCGCCGCCCGGCGCATACTCTCGGGCAGTTCGAAGGCGAGGCCATAATCGCTCGCGACCGTCATTCCGCGATCGGCGAGCAACGGAAGCGTCATTTCCTCGGCCCGCGCCATTGCGATGCTGTCGGCGAGCGGCTGCGGGGAGATCGCGAGCAGGCTCGCTCCTCTATCCTCGACCGCTTGCGCCGCCTTCGACATCGCCCGAAGTTCGGCGCGGCAGAAGGGGCACCATCCGCCGCGAAAGAAACTCAGGACCACTGGTCCGCCAATCAATCGGCCACGCAGCGAGACTGTGCCGCCGAGGGCGTTTTCCAGCAGGAACTCCGGCGCGACATCTCCGGCCTGGACAGCCGAGACCTCGATGCCCATGGCCAGGATCTGCCGATCGCCTTCGGCGATTGCCACCCTCCCCTCGTCGCCGGCTGCCTGGAAATAGGCTTGCTCGATCATGCTCATGTCCGTTCGGAAGTTCATTCGACTCTTCTGCATCGAAAATTGGGGAGGGGAAAGGCTGGCGCGGCTCGCGCCAGCCTTTCCTTCAATGTCCACCTCGAGCCGGGCGCCGGGAGTCACGCCCAGCCCAAGGTGGATCGAGCGAAGCGACGAAGCCGGGAAGGGGAATTACCGGCTCGGACGTCGCGTCCGGGCTCGAGGCTTTTGCGGCGGTAAGGGAAGGCCGCCGCAACCCGCAAGGAAACGGACCCCGCGATCCAGGGCCGCGAAAGCGGCGTCGGTTCTGATCTGGCATTCATGATGGTCATCTCAAAACTCCAGGAGGCTTTGTCTCGGGTCCGTTTTTGCGGATGAGCCGTATTTAGGCTGTAGCGATTGCTTGCGGCAGATGGGTTGAGTCGATAGGACCTATTCCGCAGGGGAATGAAATGGATCGACTTGCCGTCATGGAGCAGTTCCTCGCCGTGGCCGAGGCGGGTTCCTTTTCCGCGGCGGCGCGACGGCTCAATGTCGGTCAGCCATCGATTTCGAAAGCCGTGGCGCAGCTTGAGGCCTATCTCGGCGTCCGGCTGTTCCAGCGCTCAACCCGCAGCCTGACGCTCACCGAGGCGGGCCGTCGCTACCGCGACGGCGCCGAGCGTGCGATTGCAGCCGCCGCCGCCGCGGAGATTGCCGCCAAGGAAGACGGGGGCCGTCTCGCCGGACCGGTGCGCGTCGTGGTCCCGACTTGCCTTGCCCGGCTGCATCTCGTGCCGTGTCTCCGGGAATTCTCTGATCGCTTTCCCGAAGTCACGCTCGATCTGGAGATCACCGATCGCGAAACCGATGTCGTGGCATCGGGCGTGGATATCGCGCTGCGAATTGGCACGCTCGCCGACACCGCGCTCGTCGCCTCTCGCATGGCGCGCACGCGGATGGCGCTGGTCGCGAACAAGGCCGAAAATGGTCTCGACGCCCCGCACAATTTCATGGGGCAGCCCGCGATCATCTCGCGCCTTCATCATGCGAAGAATAGCTGGGTCTTCCGCGATGGCAGCGCGCGCATCGCGATCATGGTGCATCCTGCGCTCATTCTCGACAGCGACGACGCAGCCCGGTCGGCAGCGCTTGCCGGTCTCGGCTATGCGATGTTGCCCCGGCCCTTCGTCGCCGATCTGATCGATACCGGCGATCTTGTCGAGTTGCTGCCCAACCATATGCTCGAAGACATTGATCTATGGGCCCTGCTGCCGGCTGGCCGCGACCAGACCGCGAGAGTGCGCGCTTTTCTCGACTGGCTCCGCCCGCAGATGAACGCGATCTTTGCCGATGAGCGACCCGGCTTGCTCTCATGAACGCTATTGCGGTTGCCATCGCTGCTTCGATGCTGAGTTTTGCGATGGGTTTCGCGATCAGGCGGGGGACGGTCTGCGTGGTCGTTGCGGCGCAGGATCTTGTCGTGCGGCGCCGACCCGACAAGTTCATCGGGTTCGCGACGGCGGCTTGCTGGTCAGGGCTTCTGCTTGTTCCACTGGCATGGACCGCACCAGCTGTTTTCCATCTGTCCCCGGGCTACGACCAGCTGATCCAGGCTTTCCTGTTCGGGTGTCTTTACGGGATCGGCGCGTGGGCGAACCAGGCTTGCGGCTTTGGAACACTCGCGCATTTGACCGGCGGCAGGCTCGGATATCTTCTGACCCTCGCCGGCTGGGTAATCGGCGCCTCGTTCATATCCAAAGTCTACAGGCCCCAGCAAATTCCCGAGCCCTCGCTGCTTGCGACGTCACCGCTCGCCGCGATAGCGGCGTGGCTGGCCTTCGCCGCAGTCTGCTGGTGGAGCTGGCCGCGCCTGCGACTGTTGCGCCGCCGGTCGCGCTGGCGCAAGATGCTGCTTGGACGCGCGCGGATGCGTCCCTTCGAGGCCATGCTCATCATCGGCATCGGCGGCGGCCTGCTGTACGCCTGCGCCGGGAGCTGGACCTATCTGGGCCTCCTGTCCAGCTACGCCTCGCAGCTCGTCATGCACGATTTCGCCCCGATTTCTCCTTTGCCGGCGCTTTTGGGCACCGCGATGATGATCGGCGGCGGACTATTTGCAGCCGTCCGCTCCGCCAGCTTCCGGTTGCGCGGCACCAACTGGCGTCAAGGCTCGCGGCATCTCGTCGGCGGCACCATCATGGGGTTGGCCACCCAGCTCATCCCGGGCGGCAATGGGGTCATCATCGTCTACGGGCTGCCCTCCTTCGCTCCCCATGCCCTGACCGCCTATTTCGGGATGACATTGACCCTCATGCTCATCTTCGCCGCCACAAACTATTCCCGCAGGGCATAGAAACCATGCCCACGGGCCAACTGTTTTTGCGCGCTCGATGCGCGCAATATGCGCATCGTGTAATCAGGAAGGGACAGCGGGATGACCGATTTCGACTATGACGTGGCGATAATCGGCGCGGGCACCGCTGGAATGTCGGCGTACCGGGAAGCGCTCAAATATAGCGATCGCGTCGTCATGATCGATGGCGGCCCCTTGGGGACCACATGCGCCCGCGTTGGCTGCATGCCCTCCAAATTGCTGATCGCTGCGGCAGAGGCGCGCCACCGTGCCGAAAGCGTCGGCCTGTTCGGACTTCGCGCCGGACCCGTCGAGGTCGATGGTGTGCAGGTCATGAACCGCGTCCGCGCCGAGCGCGACCACTTTGTTAGCTTCGCCACCGAGGCGATTGCGGGGTTTGCACCCGGAGGCCTGCTTCGCGAGCAGGCGCGTTTTGTCGATGACAATCGGCTCGAACTTGCGAGCGGCAAGCAGATCAGCGCGCGCAGCATCGTGATCGCAACGGGCTCGCGGCCGGTCGTACCCGCAGGCCTGGAACCGGCGGGCGATCGGCTGATTTTCAACGACCAACTGTTCGACTGGACCGATCTGCCGTCCTCGGTTGCAGTCTTCGGCACCGGCGCGATCGGGTTGGAGCTCGGGCAGGCTTTGCATCGCCTCGGTGTCCGCACCCATATCTATGGGCGCGGCGGCAGCGTCGGCCCGCTCACCGATCCCGACGTCGCGGCTTATGCGGCGGCACAGTTCTCGAGCGAAATTCCTATCGACTGGATGGCAGCCGATGCAAGCGTCGCGCGCGACGGGGACGCTGTGATCGTCCGGTCAGCGGGGGGCGAGGAGCGGTTCGATTATCTCCTCGCGGCCGCAGGCCGACGGGCCAATGTCGACAATCTCGGACTGGAAAACACCTCGCTCACGCTCGATGCCCATGGCGTCCCCACTTATGATCACCTGTCGATGCGCGCCAGTTACAGCGACATCTTCATCGCGGGCGACTCGGCGGTCGATCTCTCGCTCCTTCACGAGGCCGCGGACGAAGGCCGGGTGGCAGGCGAAAATGCCGCGCGCTATCCGCACAGCTATCGCCGCGCGCGCCGGACCCCGTTGACGATCGTCTTCACCGATCCCCAGATCGCCATCGCCGGGCGCAGCCATGCCGACCTTCTTCGCGACCGGATGGATTTCGCCATCGGCGAAGTGTCGTTCGAAGACCAGGGACGGGCTCGCATATTGGGGCTCAACCGGGGATTGCTGCGCGTCTATGGCGATCGGCCGAGCGGGTTGCTGCTTGGCGCCGAAATCTTCGGTCCAGCGGCGGAACATCTCGCTCATCTCCTCGCCTGGTCGATCGAGAGCCGGCTCACCGTCGCCGAATTGCTCGAACGACCCTTCTATCATCCTGTCATTGAGGAAGGGCTGCGCACCGCGCTTCGCCACCTCAACCACCATCTCGGGTTCGGACCGAATCCGCCGCTGCGCTGCATCGACTGTGGTCCGGGAGGCTAGGCCAAGCGGTGCCCGCCTTCGGCTCGGATAGAATATCGGCACCTTGCAACGGTGCAAATCCGGCAGAGCCTTTGCCCGAGCCTGGATCGCGCACGGCCGAGGGGGAGATCCGCCCTGATTCCTGCTCGCGCGAGCGAAGCATAGCGTTCCGGCCTCACCTCCCCGGTGGGGCGGAAAGCCCGCGAGGATCGATGAGCAAGCTCGCGGCGCCTGTCGCTGGGGGAGCCTCACGCTCCCCGCCACAGGTCCGCATCGTAACTTGCGGTTTGTTGGTGCCTTAGACCTGGGCGTCGGCAGGCTTTTTCCGTCGGATAGCCGCCGAGAGTAATACCAGCGAAGCGGCAAGCAGAACGGCGTCTTTCAACAGAAATTGCCCGGGGATGGCCGAAATGGCCGGGAACCCGCCGGCGGTCGGCTCTGCGACACCAGGCGTTGACAAGAAGAATGTCAAGGTGATGGTATAGGTCGCCACCGACATGGCGCCGCCGAGGACCGAGAAAATCGGTTTGAATGCACCGAGGATCAGGGCAGCGGCCGTGGCGAGTTCCATCGTGCCGATGAACTGGCTGGCGCCCTGGACGCCGAACAGCGGGTGAAGCCAGCTCATAAGCGGGCTGTGTTCGATGAATGGGGCAATGCCTTGCGCCTCATAAGCCGTGAATTTCATGCCGCCGAACCACAGAAAGACAATGACTAGGGCCCATCGCAGCAGAGCGAGTTCGCGCATTTGATGCTCGGGGACGCTGAATGAATATTTCTCCAATAAGCTCATAATCAATGCCCTTTTTGTTGATGGAAATGTGGCGAGAGGCGTCAGTTTGTAATTCCGGGACCGACGATGTCGGTCGGACAGTTGGTGCACTTCTCTTCGTCGCAGAAACGGCAGGTCGTGCGCGCGCGCACTTCGTCGCGCGGCAATGACGCGAGGATGGTTTCCGCGACGCGCTCCAGCGCAGCGCGGTCCTTCTCGCCGACCGCAGCGAGCAACCCGGTGATCGCTGTGCTGCGCAGATTCAGGAGCGCCCTGCGTTCCGTCTCGCCGCCGGACGTCAACGACACGTGCATGACGCGGCGATCGCCGGGGGATTGCGATTTCGAGACGAAATTCTGAGCGACCAGCCGTTCGACCACGCGGGCAGCACCGGCATGCGACAGGCGCAGGGCCTTGCCGATCTGGTCGATCGAAAGGCCCGGTTCATGGCCGATGAGGCTCAATGCCGCCGCGGTCTCCCCGCCGGCCGGAAAGCGCTGTGATATCGCACCGCGCATCTCATCCGACACCCCCTGCGCGAGGGCGCCGAAGAGATTGATCAGCCGATCGGAAGGTGAAGCGTCCTTGGTCAATCGCATTCCAGTATATATGCGTCGCGCATATAAATAGCGCAGCGGCTGGAGAATGCAAGAGGCGATGCGAGCTTCAGAGCTTGAGCCTCTCCTTCATGGGCTCGCGATCCGTCTGTTCGATGGGGTACCAGCGGTAGCCGGATCCGTCGGCGGCAATGTGACCCACCCCCGGGAACGGAAGATGGGGCGCCGCAATCATCATACGGTCGCGAGCGAAGCGGGTGAACGCGGCTTTCCGCACGGCGCGCGCCTCGTCCTAGCGAACATCGAAAGTGATCGTCACGTCGGGGCGTGGAAATTGAACCGCGCCGGCGTGGATGACATCGCCGACGAAGACGATACTCTGCCCCTTGCTGGTCAAGGTGTAGAAGGCGGTGCCCGGGGTGTGCCCAGGCTGCAGTTCGGCACGAATGCCCGGCACGACTTCGCCATCGGTATCGATCGGCTTCACCCGGCCGGCCGTGACATAGGGCGTCAGCGTCTGCTCGGTCTGGGTCCAGAAGCGCTTGTCGATCCCGCTTTTAGCCGCGTTGGCAACATCGGAGAAAAAGCGAATATCTGCACCGCCGGCATAGACCGTCGCGCGCGGGAAGACGATCTTGCCCGCCTTCGTGAGACCGCCGCTATGGTCGCTGTGGACATGGGTGATGAGTATGTCGGTGATTGTCTCCGGCGCGGCCCCAGCTGCTGCCAGCGCTTCGAGCAGCCTGCCGCCGTTGCCTAGGCCGAAAAGATCGCCGGCACCGACATCGACAAGGATCCGCCGCCCGTTGAAGTCGATCAGATAAGCGTTGATCGAAGCCTCTGCGGGATTAGCTAGGAAACTGCGGGCAAGAATTTCGTCGATCGTTTGCGCCGAGACGCCGCGCAGCAACTGGTGCAGGTCCAGCGGGACCGACCCATCCGACAATGCCGTTATCTGGGCATCGCCAATCGTAAATCGATAAATTGCGGGAGCGGTCTGGCGGACGGTCCCGGCTATGGTGTCGGGCACCGCGGCGGGCGTCGGAGCCGCTAAACCGGGAGAAGAGGATATCGGGCCAAGCAGCGCCAGGGCGAGAGGGAGAATAGTGAATGGCTTTTTGATCATCATGGCGACGTCCTTGATTGAGTTGCGATGGATGAAGAACTGTCAGTCATTATCCCAGCGCTGGCGGGGTCTTGCGAGACATTGTCGCGATCGACAGCGTGCTCGGCGACAGAGTTCGGTTCAGGCAGGGCCACTTCCGAAAAATGCTGCCGAATATAGTCCAGCTTGGGATCGATGAAGCGGCGGCAGAAGGGTAGGCTCGGATCGGTTCGATAATAGTTCTGGTAACGCTCGTCCGAAGCCTTGAAGCTTCTGAACGGCAGAACCAGGGTATGCGCCGTATTGCCGAATTCCTCGGCAAATCGGACGATCGCCAATTCGGCCTCATGCCGCTGGTTGTCATCGAAAATATAGATCGCGCTGCGGTACTTGTCGCTAGGAGAGCGGGCCCGGGTGGCTGAATGCGTTCTCAGATGCACCTCGCACAGCGTTGCCAACGGAATGATTGAAGGATCGAAGGTGACGATCACCCCTTCTGACCAGCTATCTGCCGGAGCGTCCGATTGGACAAAGCCCTGGTCGACCTGCGCAACGCCGCGCAGCGCCTGGAACACCCCTTCGGTGCACCAATGGCACCCCCCTCCAAAGCCGATCTTCGCCATCTTCACCTCTCGCGCCTAGACGTATTTCTTTCCGCGGATCAGCGCCGTCTCGCGCGCCTGAGCCTTCTGGCTGCGGACGCAATCAATGTAAGCATCAGCGCGCCGATAAGAACGCCCAGTAGCAGTGGACTGTGGACATGCATCATCGCTGGGCGCAAATACAGGCCGACTAACCCGAGGATCACGAAAGCGACCGATGCAAGTCGCAATGCGCGCCAAGCACGGGGTTTGTTGTCTTTGAACCAAAGGGAAGTTCCGAAGATATTGATCATAAATGGTTGCCTTCCGGCAGCAAGGTTCAAGGTACGCAGTAAGTCAGAGCGGCCGTGCACATTCCGAACGAAGCCAGGTTTCCTGCACGCTGCTGAAGCCGGCCTCGCGTAATGTCTGGGTCGCCGCAGCCAACCGCTGGCCCCGCCGATGCAGGAGGTTAACGAACGCGCGGAGTATTTCGAGCCGGGGATCAGCGAGTGTCCCATTTGCACGCCGTCCCGGGAGAAGTTGATGTTTCTTGAAGAGGGCCTGCGCGAGACCGGCTCGCGATCCGAACCTTTGGCCTTTCTCGCTCCGCGCCAGTGCGATTACCGTCAGTTCCATCGGCGTGAAGATGAAGGCGCCGGATGGAAGTATCTCTGGCTCGATGAGGTGCAGCACTGTGGCGCGAGCTCCCTTGTTCTCTTCATCGTCTTCGCGGCCGTACCTATTTTAACGAACCGCGGCGCCGTTGAAGATTGTCCGTTCGGCTAAGACGCTCTCATTCATCCTGGGGCGCAGCGTCAGGCACGCCGTCGCTTCTGTGTCAGCCGTTGCGCCGACTATCGCAGTGAGCCAGACGTTTTTCCAATAGGCTGTGCCTATAGTTTTCATAGCGCCGGATAGCGTGACGCGTCACTTATTGCGGCATCTCGACATGCCCACCGAAGCCAAAGCGCATCGCCGAGAGAAGCTTGTCGCCAAAAGTGTGGTCGACGCGGCTGCGGTAGCGCGCAAACAAGGCGGCCGAAAGGACATAGGCCGGGACGGCTTCTTCCATTGCCGCATCGATCGTCCACCGGCCCTCGCCAGAGTCCGAGACCTGGCCGGTGAATTGCTCGAGCATCGGATCCCTGGCCAGGCCGATCGCGCAAAGGTCGAGCAGCCAGGACGAGATGACACTGCCGCGACGCCAGACTTCGGCCACGTCGGTCAGGTTGATGTCGAAGCGTTCATCAGGCTCGAGCCGTTCGGAGGACTTGCCCTTGAGAATGTCGAAGCCCTCGGCATAGGCCTGCATCAGGCCATATTCGATTCCGTTGTGGACCATCTTGACGAAATGCCCGGCGCCGGTTGGGCCGGCGTGGATATAGCCGCGCTCGGCGCGACTGTCGGGCGCGTCGCGTCCAATGGTGCGGACGATCGAACCATAGCCCGGCGCGAGCGTATCGAAGATGGGATCCAGCAGATCGACGATCTCCTTGTCGCCGCCGATCATCATGCAATAACCGCGTTCGAGCCCCCATATCCCGCCTGATGTGCCAACATCGATATAATGGAGCCCCTTGTCCCTTGCCGCAGCACCACATTTGATGTCGTCTTTGTAGAAGCTGTTGCCGCCATCGATGATGATGTCGCCGGGCTCCGACAATTCCATCAGCTTGTCGACCGTGTCTTGGGTGGGAGCGCCCGCCGGGAGCATTACCCAGAAGATCCGCGGCGCAGTGAGTTTGGCGACGACATCTTCAAGCGAATTCGCTCCGATGGCACCTTCACCGGCGAGCTGAGTAACCGCGGCCGGATCGCGATTGAAGGCGACGACCTCGTGGCCGCCGCGCATCAGCCGACGCGCGATATTGGCACCCATGCGGCCGAGGCCGATCATTGCAAGACGCATTGTTCAAATCCTTCTGTCAGAAGTTCACCCGGCGCGGACAGTTCCGACCAACGCCCCGCCGTCACGATCCAACGAGACCGCACCGCTCGCTGGCAGGTTACCATGAGTATGCAAATTTCGCCGCGCCTTGGCACTGAATGGAGGATGAGTTCATCGCCAGACGAAGTCCAATAACCAGGCGCTATAGTTTCGATACCCATTTAGCGACATGCGCAGTGCCGGGGCGGACATTGCGAACAGAGCAGCGACTGCGACACCCTCAGTCCGGTTGGAAGCCAAGCACGAAATCCACGACCTTTTTCGCAGACATCTCGCACGGCTTGAGCGATGTTTTGCCTGATGTGAACCGATACAGGTTGAAGCTGACGATGTCGGTCCCAGCCAACTCCCTGGCAAACAGGCTGTTGCGGCGCCCGTCGTCGGACCGCCGGACGATCAAGCCGAAACGCCGGCCTTCGTGAATGCCTTCGCTATGACCCTCGGGAAGCCTTTTGAAGGCAGCGTCGAAATCGGTAAGCTCCATCTCGTTCCACCAGTATCAGAAGACGCACAGCATGTTCGGGCCCGCCAACTCTGGCGCGCGCAACGAGCCCCAGGAACAAGCGCGCATTCGACTAGGCCCTCTCCATCTCATGTGTCGGTTCAACCCCCATCAGCGCCAGGCCGTTGCGGATGACCTGCCCGATCGCGGCGGCCAGGAACAACCGCGCGCGGCTAACCGGCAGGTTTTCCGGGTAGGCGAAGCGGCGCGTCGGGTCGGCATTTCCTGTGTTCCACAGCGCATGGAATTCCGCGGCCAGCCCCTCAAGGAAGAAGGCGATCCGGTGCGGCTCGCGCGCTGCCGCAGCCGCCTCGACGATGCGGGGGAATTCTGCCGCACGCTTCACAAGCGTAAGGCTCGGACCGTCCAGAAGAGCGAGATCGGGCGGGTCGCCCAACTCGATACCCGCTTCGGCCGCGCGGCTTGCTAGCGAGCAAATCCGCGCATGGGCATATTGCACATAGAAGACCGGATTATCCTTCGATGCCTCGACGACGGTCGCAAAGTCGAAGTCCATGGACGCTTCCGCTTTGCGGGTCAGCATCATGAAGCGAACGACGTCCTTTCCGACTTCTCGAATGACATCGGCCAGCGTGACGAAATTGCCTGCGCGCTTGGACATCTTGACCGGCTCACCCGCGCGCAGCAGCCGCACGATCTGCACCAGCTTGACGTCGAACCGCTTCCTGCCTTCGGTTAGAGCTTCGGCGGCGGCAACGATGCGCATCACGGTCCCGGCATGATCGGCGCCCCAGATGTCGATCAGTTCGTCGGCATCGCGCGCCTTCTCGAAATGATAGGCCAGATCCACGCCGAAATAGGTCCAGCTCCCATCCGGTTTACGGATAGGACGGTCCTGGTCATCGCCAAATTTCGTCGACCGGAACAGCGGCAGCGCGATCGGCTCCCAGTCCTTGGAGACTTCACCCTTCGGAGGTTCGAGAACGCCGTCATAGACAAGATCGCGCTCGCGCAGCCAGGCCTCGGCATCATCCGGCTTTCCGGCAGCGACGAGGTCCGCCTCCGACGCGAAGCGGTCGTGACTTATGCCGAGCAGCGCCAGATCTTCGCGGATCGTCTCCATCATCGCGGCAACGGTCCGCGCACGAAAGATTGCGAGCCAGTCCGTCTCCGGGGCGTCGGCATAGCGGCCCCCAAAATCGGCGGCCAGCGCCTCCCCGACCGGCTTCAGATAATCGCCCGGGTATAGACCTTCCGCTATCTCGCCGAGGCTCTCGCCCAACGCCTCGCGATATCTCTGGTGTGCCGAGCGAGCGAGAATATCGACCTGCCCGCCGGCATCATTGATATAATATTCGCGGATGACGCGATGGCCGGTGAAAGCGAGCAGGTTGGCGAGCGCATCTCCGACCACTGCCCCTCGGCAGTGCCCCATATGCATCGGACCGGTCGGGTTGGCCGAGACAAACTCTATATTCACCGTCTTACCCGCGCCGACGGGCGACATGCCGTAGCGGTCCTTCTGGTCCGCAATCACCGCCAGCTCGTTTTGCCAGGCCTGGTCGGTCAGCCGGATATTTACAAAGCCCGGGCCAGCGACGGCCACGTCTGCAACATCCTCCAACATGGCCAACCGGCCCGCCAACTTCTCAGCGAGTTGGCGCGGATGCGTGCCGGTAAGTTTTGCCAGGACCATCGCCGCGTTGGTCGACAGATCGCCATGCGCCGGGTCGTGCGGACGCTCCACGGTCAGCCCCGCCCGGTCGAGGCCCGCAGGAACGTCCCCCGCCACCTGCAGATCGCCAATTACCCGCGCGAGATGATCAAGGATGCGCGCATGAAGCGACACAGCCATCAGCGAAGGCCCGCTGCGCCTTGGCTGCTATCCAACCTCTACGCCTTTCCAGAAAGCGATGTGATCCCGGATGGCTTCCGCAACCGGATTCGGATCGGGATATGACCAAGCCGCGTCCGCGTTGAGCGCGCTGCCTACGCGGATATGGAAGTATCTCGCGGTGCCCTTGATCGGGCAGACAGAAGTGTGTGCGCTCGCTTCAAGGAGCTCCTGATTGACCGCGGAAGGTGGGAAATAGTGGTTTCCCTCGACGACGATTGTCTCGTCGCTTGCGGCGATGGTGGTGTCGTTCCAAACTGCTGAGACCAACGGAATATCCTCTCATATTGTCAATGGCACGGCGTTCGCAGCGGCCCGTGAATCAGGGGCGTTCGAGGAGTGCGACGGTGCCTTGGCCGCCGTCGGCGCAGATGCTGACGATTGCCCGTGATCCGCTCGGCATGTCCCAGAGCTCCTTCACTGCCTGGCTGAGGTCGCGCGCGCCTGTCGCGCCGAAGGGATGACCGATTGCTACCGAGCCCCCGTTGGGATTGACGCGGTCCCAGTCGAAGTCGCCCAAATCCGACTGGACACCGGCGGTTTCGCGCACCCACTCCCGGTCGGTGATGGCCGCGACATTCGCCAGGACCTGGGCGGCGAAGGCTTCGTGGATTTCCCAAAGAGCGATATCGGAGAAGCTTAGTTGATGCCGCGCGAGCAGACGTGGAATGCCATAGGAGGGTGCCATCAACAGACCCTCGGTGTGGAAATCGACGGCCGACACCTCGTAATCGATGAGCCGCGCGTAGGGGGTGCCCGCCGGCAGTCGTGCCACGCCGGCTTCGTTTGCCACCCAGCAACCGGCGGCGCCATCCGTTATCGGCGAGCTGTTGCCGGCAGTCAGCGTTCCCCTGCCACTGTCGCGATCGAAGACGGGCTTGAGTGCGGCAAGCCGTTCGGGCGACGTATCGGCGCGGGGGTTCGCATCGCGCGCCAGTTCAGGAAGGGAAATCGCGAGATCGTCGAAGAAACCTCGCTCCCAACCAGCGACCGACCGCTGGTGGCTCTTTAGCGCCCAATCGTCCTGCGCCTCGCGCGAGATCCGCCAGGCCTTGGCGGTGTCCTCCATATGATCGCCCATTGTCCTGCCGGTGATCCGGTTGGCCCATCCCTTGGTCGGGAGCACATAGTCGTGGAGGGCAAGAGACTGGAGGGCCGCAAGCGCCGCCGCTGGATCTTGCGCAAAGAGGTCGGTGAGCCGCTTCGATGCATCGGCCGTCAAAGCGATGGGAGGTCGGCTCATGACTTCGGCACCGCCCACCATCGTGAGATCGGTTCCTCCGCCCAGCATCCCTGCCGCAGCGAAAGTCGCCGTCATGCTGGTAGAGCATGCCAAAACGACCGAAAATGCGGGGACATTCGGATTGAGCTTGGCGTCAAGCCAGGTCTCGCGAGCAATGTTGCTCCAACCCAAATTCGGGATCACGGTACCCCAGATGAGAAGATCCGGCTCTGCTTGCGCCGCCATCGCCTGCACAAGAGGGACGGACAAAGAGACGGCATCATAAGCAGCCAAAGCCCCTCCGCCGCGGCCGAAGGGAGTGCGAAGGCCGGCGGCAACAAAGACGGGTTCAGCAAAGCGGCTCATGACGATCTCCAAATATTATCCGCAGGGTGAAAGGTGGGGCGCGACGGAGTATGCGCCGCTAACCACCATAGCGCTCGGTCTTGATTATCGAGGGGTCGACCCCGGCCAGCAGCGCGCCCTCGGTCGCAATGTTGACGAAATCGTTGGATCCGCAAACGAATATCTGTGTGGGCTTTCGGTGAAGCCGGGCGAGAACCTCTTCGACCATGGCGCTGTCGATCCGCCGCCCGAAATCCGATGCGCGGATCGGATCTTCGCGCGTGATCGCCAGCGCCAGGACAAATGCGGCATCGTTGATCTCGACGGAATGTAGTTCTTCCGAAAACAGAACATCCTCAGCGGTGCGCGCGGACAGGAGCAACGCGGTTGGCACGGCCGGGTCTTGTGTGCGGCGATGCCGGATCATCGCCATCAACGGCACGAGCCCGGAGCCTGCTCCGATCAACAGCACCGCGTCTACGGCAGGTTCAGGCCATAGGAAGTGCCCGCCGAGCGGACCGCGAAGCTCGATCTCATCGCCGACTATCGCGATATCGTGAAAATAGGCCGACACCTCGCCATCGGGCAGGCGTTCGACAGCGAGCTCGATGATCGGGGACGAGGCTGCCGATGACGCGATCGAGTAACTGCGCATCGCGCTATAGCCATCAGGCGCGGTCAGCCGGACATCGACATGTTGGCCTGCGATGTGCGCGAACGGCCTGCTCAATCGGAGGAAGAAGCTTTTGATGCTCGGCGTCTGCTGGACGATTTCCTCGATCACGCATGATTGCCATGACGCGGTTTGCGTGCCGTTGTCAGTCATCGGTGTATCGTTGCTCGCGCCACGGATCGCCGTAAATATGATAGCCGCGCAGCTCCCAGAAGCCGGCCTCGTCACGGGTTGTGAATTGCAGCGCCTTCACCCATTTGGCGGACTTCCAGAAGTACAGATGCGGAACCAGCAGACGCGCCGGCCCGCCATGATCGCGGGTAATCGGCTGGCCGGCAAATTTGAGAGCGACCATCGCTTTCCCGGACAGCAGGTCCGCCAGCGGGACGTTTGTCGAATAATCGTCGTAGGAATGCGCCAGGACGAAATCAGTGGGCCGGTCGAGCCCTGCATCCGCAAGGATGTCTTCAATGAGGACGCCCTCCCATATGGTATCCAGCTTGGACCAAGAGGTCACACAGTGAATATCCTTGGTCACCTTGGTCTTTGGCAGGGCGTTAAACTCGCTCCAGTTCCACACTTTGACCGGCTTCGGGCCGACTTTGACGGTGAATTTCCAATCAGCCAGCTCCACGTTCGGCGTCGGCCCCGCCGTGAGAACCGGAAAATTCTCCACGAGATGCTGACCCGGCGGAATCCGGCCGGACTGGTCGCCACTTGAACCGCGACCGGTGAAACCTCTGGTGACCATAGTGCCCCCTTTTTGCTCGATGCGACAGACGATAACCGGCTTCACTTCAGACCTGATACGCGTGGCCGCGGTACGAACCGATGGCTTGAAGCCTGAAACGCCCGATGCTTCATCGGATTTTCGATGATCGCATTTTCGTGAATCGGTGATTTGATGCTTATGGACTATAACGCGACGCCGGGCCGATTTCCCAATACCCTATCGCTATAGTTTTTATAGCTTTGAATAAATTACGCGCGCATCACGTCGGCTGCAGATTTAGGCACGGCATGAGGCTCGGTCCGCCTGCTTTCCAGGTTGGCTGCCGCGCCTCACAGCTTCGTAAGCGCCTCTCAGGGATAGAACGGCAACAAGGTATGGAAACTATGTTCCGCCGCTATTGGAAATAGTCGGTGCACATCTTCATAGTCCTGCGTGCGAAACCCTTGAACCCCGTGCGAATTTTCGAAGAAGTGGCGCTCTGATCGATCGAGACTTCGGGGCGCAGCAAGATGGAGACATTGATGAAAGCCGTTGGTTACAAGGTCCCGGGACCCATCGCCGAGGATGCTGCGCTGGTCGACATCGAGCTGCCCCAGCCTGTCGCGGCAGGATATGATATCCTGGTTGAGGTGAAGGCCGTCTCGGTGAACCCGGTCGACTATAAGGTCCGCGGCAGCTCGCCGCCAGCCGATGGTGAATGGAAGGTGCTGGGGTGGGATGCGTCCGGGATCGTGCGCGAGGTCGGCCCCGACGTGACGCAGTTCCAGCCGGGCGACGAGGTCTATTATGCCGGATCGATTACCCGGCCCGGCACCAATGTCGAGTTCCATCTTGTCGACGCCCGGATCGTCGGTCGCAAACCCGCCTCGCTCGACTGGGCGGAAGCAGCAGCGCTGCCGCTAACGACGTTGACCGCCTGGGAGGCGATGTTCGATCGCCTCGACGTGGCGAAGCCAGTCCCCGGTGCGGCGCCGGCGATCCTCATCATCGGTGGCGCGGGTGGGGTCGGGTCGATCGCGATCCAGATCGCGCGCCAGCGCACAGACCTCACCGTCATCACCACCGCCTCCCGAGCGGAAACCCAGGAGTGGGTGAAGGAGCTTGGCGCGCACCATGTCATCGACCATAGGCGCCCGCTCGCGGCACAGATTGCCGAGCTTGGCATCGGCGCTCCCGCGTTCGTCTTTTCGACCACGCATACAGAGCAGCATGCCGCCGACATCGCCGAGCTGATCGCGCCGCAAGGGCGGTTCGCGCTGATCGACGATCCCACGGCATTCGACATCATGCTGTTCAAGCGCAAGGCGGTGTCGATACACCATGAGCTGATGTTCACCCGGTCGATCTACGGCACGCCCGATATGCATGAGCAGGGCAAGATCCTCGACGCGCTGGCCGTGCTGGTCGATGAGGGCAAAATCCGTACGACACTGACCGAGCGACTGTCGCCGATCAATGCTGCCAATCTGAAGACAGTGCACGCACTGATCGAAAGTGGCGCGGCGAAAGGCAAGACCGTCCTCGAAGGATTCTGATCTTTTCCAGTCCAAGTAACGCCGGACGATAACGCCGCGGCGAAGGAAATCCCATGACCAAGTCCATTGCCACTGCCTCGATCAACCGTGAAACCGCAGTCGCCCTCATCGACGCAGCGATAACCGCCGCCCGTGCAATCGGCATCCCGGCTGCCGTCGCCGTCGTCGACGCAACCGGGTATCTGCGGGCGTTCGAGCGCACCGACGACGCGCCGTTTCTCACCGTCGATGTTGCCATCGACAAAGCGTGGAGTTCCGCCTCCTTTGGATATCCGACCCATGTCTGGAACGACTATGTGAGCAACGATCCCAAAGTGGCGCCGCTGGCCTATCGCCCCCGGATGGTCGCCGTCGGTGGCGGCTATCCGATCCTTGAGGACGGAAAGCTGATCGGCGGAATCGGCATCTCCGGAGGCACTTATCAGCAGGACCAGGATGCCTGCGTTGAGGCACTCCAGAAAATCGGGTTCGAACTGCCAGCCTGACGACTGTCAGGCCATCGTCGGTGGCGATGGCCGGCAGATCTCACCTTGCGAAGGATCTTATGATGGAAGCGTTTGTCGTATTCACGCGGGAAGACACCACGGATGTGGATGAACTCGCGGCTTATTCTGCCCGCGTCGGCCCGTCGTTCGATGGGCATGACGTCACTTTTCTCGCCGCTTATGGCGCGATGGAGAATTTGGAGGGGTCGCCGATCGAAGGCGCCGTCATCTTGCGGTTCCCCACGATGCAAGCCGCGCATGACTGGTATCATAGCCCCGCCTACCAAGCTGTTGCTGCGCATCGCTTCGCCGGTGCCCGCTACCGCGGGTTTATCGTCGAGGGGCTGCGTTGACTCCCCCGCATTATAATGGCGGTACTGACCAAGAGCTGTGCGCCCAAACACCAACACCGGGAGTTTCTAAATGATCGAGGCCGAGGCACGCATCGCTACGATCGAATCGAGTCGATATCTGACGAGACTCGCTGAGGCGTGGGTTCATACTTACCCGGTTCGATATGACGCGCTGACAGCCGAAATCCAGCTTCCGGGCGGCGAGCTTATATTAACTGCGGACGGCGACAGCCTCTCCTTGAGGCTCGTGGGCAAAGATCGCGAACGTTTCGATGCAACCAAGCAATCGGTCGCCACGCTTGTTGATCGCGTCGCGGAGCACGACACCGGGGTCCGATGCGTTTGGAATGACATATCATGATAGCGCGCACCACAATTCGCCGCGGTTCTTCATCGCGCTGGAGGATCAGATGAGCATGCTCGAACCCCAAGCGCCGGATCTTCGGGTGCAGAAATGGATCGGCGCGGACGGAGAAAGCACCGGGCCGCTCAAGCTGTCGGATCTCGGCTCCGGCCCAAAGATCCTGTTCGCCTTCCAGCACTGGTGCCGCGGCTGCCATGTGCATGGCTTCCCGACGCTACAAAGATTGCATAGTGCATTGAGCCCCAGGGGCGTGGGATTTGCGGTGATCCAGACCGTCTTCGAAGGTGCGGATGAAAACACCTTCGAGAAGTTGCGTGTGAACCAGCTCGAATATGCGCTTCCTGTCGCCTTCGGCCATGATGAACCACTGGTCGGCGCGACGCTGCCTACCTTCATGGAGGATTATCGCACGCGAGGAACGCCCTGGTTCTCGATCATTGACGCTGGCGGCCGTATCGTCTTCTCGGACTTCCATCTCGACGCGGACAGGATCGTAAAGGATCTGGAGCTGGTGTAATCCGTGCGGCCTTGGCTCTTCCTGACCGCCAGCCACCTCGCAATGCTCGGCATTGGTTTTGCGGCCGGCATTTACACGCTGCCAATCCTCACCGCGGCCAGGCCGCCGAAGCCGGCAGCCTATCAGGCCATCGTCGACGTGCCTGTCGGGATCGATGTTCGCGACTACAACACGGTCGTCATCTGGTGCGAAGCGTTCGACCAGTTCATCAGCGCGGCAGCGTATCGACCGTCGCGTCAGGCGCTAAAATGAGCCCGGCGATGGATAGCATGCGGTCGGCGGGCCGACGTGGCCTCAAGCTCGCACCGGTGGCGGCGTTGCTGGCGAGCGTCGCGGCTCTGCTGCTGGGTAATGGTTTGCTGGGCACGCTCCTGATCGTCAGGGCCGGCCAGGAGGGCTTCTCGTCCGGCGCGATCAGCGCGATGATGTCGTTCTACTTCGCCGGTTTCACGATCGGCGCGCTCATGTTGCCGCGGATCATCGTCGCCGTGGGTCATGTCAGAACCTTTGCTGGCTTTGCGGCGATCGCCTCGATGACTGCCCTTCTCCATGTTGCGCTCGTGGAACCGATCGCCTGGATACCGCTTCGCCTGATCACGGGCTTCGCCTACGCGGGCATGATCCTCGCAACGGAGAGCTGGCTCAACGCCCATGCAGTGCCATCCACGCGCGGCCAACTCCTGTCGATCTTCGGAGTCGTCTCGATGGGCTCATGGGCCATCGGCCAGGCCTTGCTCAACGTCGCCCCGCCCGCCGACATGACCTTGTTCCTTATCGTGTCGCTGTTAATTTCCGCGGCGGTGGTTCCGATCACCTTGCTGCCCAGCCATCCGCCGGCGCAGGTGACACAGGAACGGGTCGCGTTCAGCGACCTCGTGCGCGCATCACCGCTCGCTGCGGCTGGCGCTTTCCTCGCTGGCCTGGCTATCGGCGGTTTTTGGGGCATGGGCCCGAACTTCGCCCAGAGGATCGGACTCGATGTCGGCGGCATCTCCGCTTTCATGGCTGCGGTGCTGGGTGGGACGCTCCTATTGCAGTGGCCCCTCGGCTGGCTTTCGGATCGCGTGTCGCGGAACCTTGTCATCGCCGCTGCGGCCCTGGCGTCCGCAGCGGCGGCCGTCGGCGTCGCCCTCGCGGTAGGGGCGCCCCTGCCGCTGCTCCTCGCGGCGGGCGCGCTGTTCGGCGGCTTTGGCATCCCGATCTATTCATTGTGTCTCGCGGTTGCCAACGACGACCTTCCGGCCGGCCGGCTGCTCGGTACCGCCCGCGGGCTTCTGCTGCTCAACGGGATCGGGACAGCCGCCGGACCCCTTATCGGGGGTGCTGCGATGACTATCGCCGGCCCCGGTGGGCTGTTCCTTTATGCGGCCGCATTGCTTGCCATATTGGCGGTGTTGGCTATCGGGAGCAGCCAGCCAAGGCGCCGCATCCACGCCAAGGCTGCCCGCTCTCCAAGCACACCGATGATCACGGGATCTCTTGATGTGATGATATGCATGGAGTCAGAGACGGAGGCCGCCCGGCACTAGCGCGCCTACTGCGACGGGCGTCCTATTCTACATCTTCTACGATGAGGTCCCGGCCGTTGAACTGCACGGTCTCTCCTGTTCGTGCTCCTTCGATCGCCTCGAAGATCGGCGCCATCGTTGAAATGCCCATGAACTCACGCCCATCACAGGTGAACTTGCTCGTTGACACTGCGATCACGAAATGGCGCCCCGACAGTTTGATGACAGCACCCTCCTCCACTGCCGACTTGGGGCCGAAGTCGATCGTCCTGAGCTTTTCAAGTTTATCGGCATAGTCGTGCAATGTGTCGTCAAGCGCTTCAGCCAAGTCGCTCGCGACTTCGGCCTGCGCCTGCTCGTCATTCTCGATCGGCTCGCTCCGATCCAGCTGAGCGATGGAGACATAATCCAGATAATTGGTGCGAGCGCTATGCAGGGCGGCAGTCTCCAGCGAAAGCATGGTTTCGCGGATGTGGCTTTTATTCCAGTTCATCATCACCTCGTTGTGTTTGGATCATTCGAAAGTTCGTGCTTCGGTCCGTCACCGCCGCGGGAGTGCCCCCATTGGGCTCGCCGGCCCGCTACTCGTCGCCTGGGGCGTCATCTCCCTGGTAGGGCGCTCTGATCAGCCGGGAATCCCGGATGATGCTGGTTACAAGCCAGACATAGGATTGCTCGGCGGTATCGAAGCCGAGAATGCTGAAGGCGCCGCCGAAAGGGCATAGCGGGAAGTCTGGAAAGCCCTCGCGCAGCACATAGCGCTCGGGATCGCGCTCAAACTCATTCTTGTAGACTTTGCGCAGGCCGTGCTTGCTCGGAACATCCTCGTCGCCCGCTGGCGTCGTTTGCCGATCCGCGACAAGCCGCTCGGAAAGGTCGCGGTGACAGATTTCGTCGAAGACATCGAAGGCGTCGATCAGCAGACCCTTATGGTTGGTCGCGGGATCGGTAATCGCGTATATGTTGGACGCGTCTTCTCCATCATCCCCGCTTTCGAGGCGCAACGCCGCATCGACGGTTATCGCGCATGGATCGAGCGTTGATCCCAGTTCGAGATCGATGAGATGGCCGTCCTTGACGCGGTACTCGCGGTCGTAGCCCTTCGCGACGAAGGACTGGACTGCTGCTAGGACGTCGGTCACTTGGGATGTCATTGTTGCACCTTGGCTTTGCATGGCATTGGACACGCTCTAATATCAGGGAGGCTGTTGCGGCTCAGCTGACGGAGATGAAAAGCAAACGCGCGCTATTCATATCCACTTGGCCTTCTTGAACCGCACGAACAGGTACAGGCAGAACATCGTCATCAACCCGAGCACGACAAAATAGCCATAGACCGTGTCCAGCTCGGGCATGTTCCTGAAGTTCATGCCATATATCCCGGCGATGGCCGTCGGGACCGCCAATATGGCGGCCCAGGCCGCGAGCTGGCGCGTGGTCACGCCCGTTCTTTGCGCTTCCAACAGGCTGCTGAACTCGAAGACGGTGGACAGAACCTGCAGGAGGCCATCGACCATGGTCTGCACGCGAGCGACATGATCCGCGACGTCGCTGAAATAGGGTCTGACTTCTGAACTGATGCAGGGGAAATGGCCTCGGACGAGTTTCCGGACCAGTTCAGCCATAGCGCCGAGCGTGCGCTGGAAGCGCGTGAGTTCGCTTCTCAGCCCGAAGATGCGGTCGATTTCTGCCCGTCCGAGAAAGTCGTCGAGCGATCGTCTCTCCATCGCCAGAACGTCATCCTCGATCATCTCGAAGATGGGAAGATATTGATCGACGATCCGGTGCAGGATCGCATGCAGCACATAGTCGACACCTTTGCCAAAAAGCGCCGGCGAAGCCTCGAGTTGCTCGCGAAGATTGCCGAGCGCTCCGCCGTTGCCGTGCCGTACGCTGATGAGATGGTTGTGACCGGTGAAGATCGCCATCTTGCCGTAGCGGATCTGGTCTCCATCCAGCTCGGCGGTCTGAGCGACAACATAGAGCTCTTCATTATACGCTTCGAGCTTGGGCGGGCAGAGCGGGTGCATCGCGTTGTCGATTGCCAACGGATGGAGGTTATACGTCGTTTGGATCGCTTTAAGCTCGTCGGCGGTGGGCTCGCGAAGCGCGATCCAGCAAAAGCCGGAGCGATCCTTATCGAGCTGGACCTGCTCGTCGATCGCGATTTCGCGGACCCGCAGGCCCTTGTTGTAATAATAAGCAGCGATGACGCTCATGCCGGTCTCGCAGGGATGCGCAGGCCGCGCTGCACCGCGGGCCGCGCCAGCCCGCGGCGGAGCCATGTCTGGACGTTCGAATATTCGCCGAGGCCGAGGATGTCGCCGGCCGCGTAGACTTCGGCCAGTGCGTTGACCCACCCAAGTGTCGCAATGTCCGCGATCGAATAATCATCGACAAGCCATTCGCGGCCTTCGAGCTGGCGGTCCAGCACCCCCAAGAGACGCTTGGATTCATCGATAAAGCGCTGCCGAGGGCGCTTGTCCTCATAGTCCTTGCCGGCAAATTTCAGGAAAAAACCAAGCTGACCGAAGGTCGGCCCGACGCCGGATACTTGAAAGAATACCCAAGCCAGCGTCTCGTAACGCTGCGCGGGCGCACTCGAATTGAGCTGGCCGGTTTTGTCGGCCAGGTAGAGGAGGATCGCGCCCGATTCCCATATGGCGATAGGGTTGCCGTCAGGACCAGCCGGATCGATGATCGCCGGTATGCGGCCGTTGGGGTTCAACGATACGAACGCTGGATCCTTCGACTCGTTGTTCGAGATATCGACCAGGTGGGGCTCGTACGCCAGGCCGGTCTCCTCGAGCATGATCGAGACCTTGACGCCATTGGGGGTGGGAGCGGCGTAGAGTTGCAGGCGATCGGGATGCAATGCGGGCCAGCGCTGCGTAATAGGAAAGGTCGAGAGGTCTGGCATAAATCTGCGATCCTGTGCTGCGATGGCGACTATATGGACCGACCCGTCTCTCTGAAGCAGGGTTGGATGACCGCGTCGTTGTACGACGCGGTCATGAAGATTGCGAACGGGATCGGCGGAGCGGCAACAGCAGTTAAGCCTATCCCGCTGCCGTCCCCGCCGCGGACTGATCATCATCAACTTTCTGGCGCTTTGGAAGCACCCAGCCGGGACGGACGAAATGGCAGGTGTAGCCGCCCGGGCGTTTCTCGAGATAATCCTGATGGTCCGGCTCGGCCTCCCAGAAATCTCCGACCGGCACGACCTCTGTCACCACCTTGCCATCCCACAGTCCGGAGGCATCCACATCGGCGATCGTGTCCTCGGCGACGCGCTTCTGCTCCTCGTCGACATAATAGATGCCCGACCGGTAGGAGAGCCCGATATCACCGCCTTGGCGATTCTTGGTCGTCGGGTCGTGGATCTGGAAGAAATATTCCAGGATATTGCGGAAGGTCGTCACTGCCGGGTCGAAGATGATCTCGATCCCTTCGGCATGCGTGCCGTGATTGCGATAAGTGGCGTCCGGGACATCGCCGCCGGTGTAGCCGACACGGGTCGATACGATGCCGGGCTGCTTGCGGATCAGATCCTGCATGCCCCAGAAACATCCGCCGGCGAGAATAGCGCGCTGGTGCATGTCAGGCCTCCTCGACCTGATCGAGATATTCGCCATATCCTTCGCTCTCCATCTCGTCGCGCGGAATGAAGCGAAGCGACGCGGAGTTAATGCAGTAGCGCAAACCTCCGCGATCGGAGGGACCGTCCGGGAATACATGACCGAGATGACTGTCGGCGTGCACCGATCTGACTTCCGTCCGCACCATACCGTGCGCGCTGTCGCGCAACTCGTTCACATTTGCTGCAACGATCGGCTTGGTGAAGCTGGGCCAGCCAGAACCCGAGTCGAATTTGTCGGTCGAGGCGAACAAAGGCTCTCCCGACACGATATCGACGTAGATGCCTGGTTCCTTGTTGTCATCATACTCCCCCGTGAAGGGCCGCTCGGTGCCCGACTCCTGGGTGACGTAGCGCTGCTCGGCAGTAAGGAGATCAACAGCTTCCTGCGACTTTTCGAACTTCATGATAGTCTCCGATATTGATCTGAGAGGGCGAAAAAGCCGCCGCTTATCGTGTCAGTCACTGCGCCGACTATCGCAGTGCGCCTAGGATTTATCCAATAGGCTGTGCCTATAGTTTCCATAGCACCGACGCTCTCGCGACGGGGTTTAGTGCCACGCATATCCGGCTGCCAGTTGCGCGATCTTCCGTATCTCGACGGGTGCGGTGGAGCCAGATACCGTCGCGATCACGACTTCGCGCTCCAGGGCAAATCCCTCGATCGGCCGCGTAACAAGACCGGGCGCCGTGGCGGATCGTTCCGGAAGAATGCATATGGCGGTGCCATCGGCGACGAAGTGTTGCACCCAGTCCTCGCGGTCCGATCGAAAGCGGGGCTGCATGAGCAGGTCGTGCCGCGCGAAATGATCGAGGATCTGATCGCGAAACTCGCACTTGAGGCGATCGACGAAAGGAAACTCGAGCAGGTCTTCTCCGCGCACGATTTCGCGGGATGCCAAGGGATGGCTCGCAGAACAGCCCAGTACGAAGCGCTCTCTGAATAGCGGATGCACATCGAGCTTAGGCTCCGGCCTTGTCTCGCGCGGCATGATGCACGCATGATATTTTCCGGACAGAATGTCCGAGGTGTCCTCGTTCGGCTGAAGCGAGTGCAGCTTGATTTCAATGGATGGCACCTCCGCCAACGCGCTCTCGAAAAACGCGGCAAACTCCTGCGGTCCGACAGTCGGCGCGACCGCCACATCCAGAACACGGTGCATCCCCATCGCCCAGTTCTCGGAATGATTGCGGACGCTTCGCATCGCCACCAGCATGCGCCGGAATTCTGTCTCGACGTCCCGGCCAAGGCCGGTCAGGCGACTGTTTTTCCCGTCGCGGTGAATCAGCGGCCCGCCGAGCTCCTCTTCCAAGCGGCGGATTGCGCGGGTCAGGCTCGGCTGCGACACACCGCTCAGGCGAGCGGCCGCTGTAAAATTCAGCGTCTTGGCCAAGTTGATGAAATAGCTGACCTGATTGAGTTCCATAGTCCGTCGATCCATGCGCCTGACTGATGCTTCTTCCGAAAGACCGCGTTCCTGGGAGAGGCGAAATAAGTATGCGCGACGCATATAATCATAGTGTGCAGCTTTGTCTATATGCGCGGCGCATATATTTTATACGCGATGCGATGCGTAGCCGTGGCCGTGGCCGTGCGCTCGGGCTGCCGAAAGGTCTGGGAACACAACGGCGAAGCCTCCAGACGGCGGTCCGACGCATATGACAGCGACAATATTCACGTGTATTCGCGAGGCTGGCTCTTAGCTGTCCGGACACCTCGAGGCGTCTGAAGAACTAGATTGATCTAAAGCTTGCGCCGCCTTGCTCTGCGACGGGGCCCTATGCGCCGCCCCTCCGCGCCCGGATCTCGGCGGGATCGAACTGATACAGGATACGGCCCGCAGGCATATAATTTAGGGTCATCAGTGCGCCGTTACGCACCTTGAGGAAATGCAGCGTGTCGCGCGCCGCGCAAACCCAGCCCAAACCCTGCCAATCGCCGGGCCCGGCGAGCTCCACCGCATCATCGACCGGAATCACCAGATCGATCTCACCATAGGGATGGCCGTGACAATGACCAACGAATATCGTGTCGGCGCCCGGCTGCCGGCCAGCCACCACCTCGGTACCGTGGTCTCATTCTTAGCGGACGGGTCACCGTCAGCCTGATTGGCGCCCCTGATATGCCTCTCTGTGAGCGGCGAGGAAGGCGGTCAGCTTGGTTGGCATGCGTCCCGTTATTTGCTCGACCTCTGTTGTGGTCCTGTCCTCCGACCCATATGAGATCGCGTCGTCCATGCGCGCGAGCGTGTCCGCATATCCCTCAGGAATGCCGAACCCGGCGTAGCGGCGTGCAAGCTGCTCCACCGATAACCGGCAGTGGTGGACGGGGCGCTGGGCCACGGCGGTGATTCGGTCCGCAACCTCGTCATATGAGAGAGCTTCAGGACCGGTCAGGATCCTTTCTCCTGACCCGAAAACTGGATCCACCAAGGCTTCGACTGCGACCGCCGCTATGTCGGCTGCGTCGATGAACGGGATACGCCCATGCTTCGTCGCCGAGTAGATGCAACCCTCGTTGATGATCGACGGGAGATGCTGCGTAACGAAGTTCTGCATAAACCAGCTCGGGCGCAGTATCGTCCAGCGAGGCGCGTTGGCGTTGAGCCACCCATGAACCTCACCCATCATCGGCCCGCCCTCGTCGATAGACGATGCGCTCAGCAGCACCAGCTGGGCCACTCCTTGTGCCACGGCCTGTTCCAGCAGCGGGCGCATGACGGTCAGGTGGTCCGTTCGGTCGGTAGGAGCGACCAAGTAGATCGCGTCCACACCCTCGAGCGCGGTACGGTGGGAGGCAACGTCGCCCCACTCGAAGCGAACCTGCTCCGGCATCGTGGCGTTGCGGGTTGCGATGCGGGGTTCGACACCGCGTGCCGTAAGCTGCTGCGCAACCAGCGCGCCCGTCTTGCCCGTGCCCCCAGTCACCAAGACCCGATCAACCATGGTCTGACGCTCCGCCGACAAGGGCATCGACAACCGCGCTGCCGCGAAGCGCGCGCAGCACCACCAGCGGGTTCCAGTAATCGCGATAGTGCATAATCCGCCCGGCGTCCGTCCGGATCACGGATATGTAGCGTTGGTCATAGGATTCCCCGGTCGCAACGCCGCTTCCGAAGCCTTCGAACTCGACAATGGTAACATCGGGGTCGGTCGTGGCGTGAATGGTCGGCTCACCCATGCGGTCGAAGGCTATCATGTCACCAAGGCTTTCAAGGTGACGCGCGATAGCAGCCTTTCCAACCAACCGGGTCGGAAGGCCTGGCGGCGAATAAGGAAATTCCATCACCCCATTTTCAGCCACCATGTCGAGAAAGGTGGCAGCATCGGGAGCGAGACGATCACCCAATGCCTTTCGAAGCATCGCTGAAAAGCTTTCCACACTGTCTGTCATGAACTAATCCCAATCGGTTGGAACGGTAGCGTTCCGCTGAGATATATAGGAAGGCATCGATGGAACACAAGCGTTCCGACGGAAATCCGAAAGCAGCCCGTGTTCTCAGCGGAGCAGCGGTCATGCGTGCTGACGTAACGAATGCACTGACGCGCAGCTTCTTCGAAGAATGGGCAAGGACTGGCTATGCGGGTCTGAGCCTCGAACGGGTGGCGCGAACTGCAGGGGTCGGCAAGGCTGCGCTTTACCGCCGCTGGCCGGACAAGGTGTCGATGGCCAGCGATTTGCTGTCGCATGTCGGGTTGACGATGACCGATGTGGAAGAGCACGGCTCGCTGGAGGCTGATCTGCAAGCGGTGCTCCTCGCCATCCGCCGCGTTCTGAGGCATCCCAAGGTGCGACGGATTCTGACCGACCTTCATGGCGAGATCGAGCGGACGCCGGCATTGGAAATGGCGATCCGGCCTTTCCAGCGCGCACGGCGCGAGCGGATCAATGGCCTGATTAATCGGGCGATCAAACGCCGGGAAGTGTCGCCCTTGGTGGACCGTGAGATGGCGGCCGACCTCATCGCAGCCCCGTTATACTGGCGGATCGCGGTATTGGGGGGACGATCGGATCGCGCCTACATCAAGCGGCTTGCCCTCGTCACGGGCGCCGCGCTTCGCGCAAGCGCGCCTTCGTAATTTGCCTTCCAGATCGGCCCATCACGTCCGCAAATTGCGAGCCCTACCCGTCGCCACTTTTCCCGCGTTCCACCCCCCGTTCGTGCAATTCGGCGTCGATGGGGCAGTTGGTGCAGCCTTCATAGCAGCACAGGCGGCAGATGCGGTAGGAATGCTCCAGGTTTTCCAGGCGATCGCGCAGGACGCGTTCAGCCATGTCGCATAGGATTTTCAGTTCGTCGGGCTTCAGGATCGATAATCCTTCGGCAATCACCTCGTCGCGCGAAGCAAGAACCTCGTCGCTCGCAATCTTTCCGGTTGGAGTGAGGTAGAGGGCCCGCGTGCGCCCATCTGACGAATGCTCCCTGCGTTCGATCAATCCCTCGGTAGCCAATCGATCCACCAGGCGAACCGTCCCTGCATGGGAAAGGCCTACCCCGACCGCAAGCATGCGGATCGAGAGCCCGGGCTGGTGCGCGAGTAGCGCCAGCGCTGAGGCGGCGGGGCCAGCTTCCGGTGCCCGCGATGAACTAGCGCGAACGATGTCGTCGCTGATCATCAGTGCGAACGCCCCAAATATATTGCGGTCTCGAGGTCCATCCATCGGCGCGTCTATATGTGCGCGGGGCATAGACAGCAAGTCATAGACTAGCCTCCTTTTATCCGCGCGTCCGGCGAGGAAATCTCGGTTTTAAAAGGGTTTTGATTCCACCGACTGATAGCGCGCGCCAAAAAAATCACTTCCATCTTATCAAGGCGCCGGGCTGGATTGATACCTTGGGGCTATGGCGCGCGACGAACGGGTTAAAAAAATGCCCGAGGTCGCGGCTAAGAATGTGTCAGCGCCGCCATCGACGCCGCGCAGGTGATGATATGCAAGACCTCAAGCTTCACCCCGGTGTCGCACCTCCACCATGTCACCGCGCGCAATCATGATTGTATCGATTTCATCCAAGAACAGTCCATGCTCCAGGACGCCCGGGATTGTGGTGATCGCGGCGGCGATCTCGCGCGGCCTTGGTATCTCATCCAAAGCTGCGTCCAGGATGTAATTGCCCTGGTCCGTGAGGAAGGGCGTCCCACCCGCTTCGCGAACAGTAACACGGGCTCCGAGTGCGGACAGGCGTGCACGAACAAACTCGGTGGCGAAAGGAACCACCTCCACGGGCAGAGGGAATTTGCCGAGCTGCGCAACAAGCTTGCTGGAATCGGCGATGATGATCACGCGCGTGGATGCGGACTCGGTGATTTTCTCGCGAAGCAGGGCGCCGCCTCCCCCTTTGATGGCTTGGAAGCGGTCATCGATTTCATCGGCGCCGTCGATCGTCAGGTCGACAGCGCTAAGCTGTTGAAAGGGAACAAGCGGCACCGCAAGACGGAGAGCTAGAGCTTCGGTCGCTTGGGATGTGGCGACCGCGGTGATGCGAAGGCCGTGCTTGATGCGCTCGCTGAGGCTTTTCACGGCATAAGCGGCGGTGCTTCCGGTCCCTAACCCGACAAGCATGCCATCGCGAACCTCATCGACTGCTCTCACCGCCGCGATCGATTTCTCAGCGACGAAGTTGGACATGGAGCGAGACCCCTCCTTTCTGGCCGAGCGGCCAGCCTTAATACCTGCGGAATGCAGTCGCGCGAACAAGGTTTGACGCTTCCAACTCGGTAGGCCGTTACCACTTCCTCTCTAAATTGTCGCGCTGCCGCCCATGAGGTGCACGGATACGTATATGAATGGCGCATATATCTGTTTTGCGTTTTATGCCTTCGATCTCACCGTCTGACGTTCCGCGCCCATGTTCAACTGCGCCGCGCGGACGCAGGGCGCAGATGCAGGACTGATTCTGCAAAGCAAGGGAAGACGCGAACAGTTATGTGCATCCGTGCGACCCAAATGGAGGGCTCTTCAACCAAAACTGGAACCGAAAATCGATGCAATTGGAACTTAGCCTTTTCGGATTACGACACGATTGAGCCGGCTCTGGAATCACTTCGCGATAGCCCCGCTCGCATTGTATTGCGAACCGCCCTCACTAGATTAGACCCATGCAACAAAATCTAGTTTCCTTGCGCGAGCATCGCGAGCTCGGCGACGTCGCCTGGCTGCGCGATCTGGACGCCGGTCTCGCGGTCGCAGCCGAGCAGAGAAAACCGGTTCTGCTGCTCTTTCAGGAGGTGCCGGGCTGCTCGACGTGCGTGCGTTTCGGGCAGGATGTACTGACCCATCCCTTGATGGTGGAACTTATCGCAGATCGGTTCGTGCCCGTGGCCATCTTCAACAACCGCCCGGGGGCGGACGCCGAGATCCTGCGCCGCTTCGACGAGCCATCATGGAATAATCCCGTGGTGCGGTTTCTCGGGCCCGATGGCGCCGAGTTGCTGCCCAAGCTCGCCGATCGTTATGATGCGCCGGCTCTGCACCAAAAGATCGTCGCCGTGCTGGAATTGCTCGGCGGCGACGTTCCTGGCTACTTCCGCCTGTTGGGGCGCGACCTGCTGATCGAAAATGGCCTCAGCAAATCGGCGACCTACACGACGCCGTGCTTCTGGTCGGGCGAAACGAGCCTCGCGCAGCATCCGGCGGTCATCACGACCGACGCTGGCTGGATCGATGGCGAGGAAGTGGTGCAGGTCCATTTCGATCCCCGCGCGGCGGCGCGTTCCGAACTCGATGCTTATGCCCACGAGGAGGGATTTGGCGCGATCGACAGTGGCGGGTTCGCGCTTGACGGTGAACCGCAATTCTATCTGCGCAAAAATGCGGCGCGCCATCTGCCGCTGACGCCGGCTCAGCGCACGCAGATCAACCTCGCTATACCCTATCGCACACCGCTCGCGGACTTTCTCAGCCCGCAACAATGCGCGTGGCTAGCCAATCCGCGGCTAGAAGCACCGGGCGAGAATGAAGCCTATCGCAAGGACATTCGCGAAAGCCGGCCCGTGCTGGCGCAGCGGCTTGGTTTGGTCGAAAAGGAGACATGATCATGGATATTGCTGCCATCGGCCTCATCGAAGACGAAGATATCCTGCTCGACCTGGCATCGCTCGCTCTCAGCCAACTCGATCATGAAAATGCGGACATCGCCCATTATCTCGACATGCTCGAAGATATTGAGGACCGGGTGTGCGCTGAAGGCCGAAGCGCGTTCCTTCCGGAAGAACGGGCCGCGGCGCTTTCGCGCGTTCTGCACGGCGAACTGGGGTTCGTTGGCGACGATGAAACTTATGATGCACCCGTCAACGCGGACTTCATCAGGGTGCTGGACCGAAAGCGCGGCCTGCCGATTGCACTGTCGATCCTCTATGTCGCCATGGCCCGCCGGACGGGCTGGAGCGCCTATGTGCTCAATCTCCCCGGCAAGGTGCTTGTCCAGCTGGGCGAGAAGAATCCGGTGGTGCTCGATCCGTTTGCCGGAGGCGCTGTGCTGTCAGCGGGACAAGTTGCAGCGGTGTACCGTGCGAGTCTAGGCCAGGAAGGCGGCGCCGCCGCACTCAGCGCCGTGCGGATGAGCAATCGCGATGTGCTGGCCCGGCTGCTGAACAATCAGGGAATCCGCGCAGAGCAGGAAAAGGATCATCAGCGGGGTCTCGCAATTTATCAGCGGATAACCAGGGTCGCACCGAGGCGCCTCGAGGCCTGGCAAAATCTGGCGCGTCTGCAGTTGCAATCCCGCGATGTCGAGGGCGCCAAGGCAAGCCTGTTCGCCATGTCGGAAGTTGCACCTGACAGGCGGACTCGTGACCGGATCATGGAAGCATTTGAAGCCCTGACCTAGACGAGGCCTGACACATCACATGTCGCTGCGCGCCGTTGCGCTCCTCTCCGGGGAGTCGACGTCGATGGCGATGTCCTTGGCTTCGAAGGGCGTCCCTACAAGCGGTGCGGCCTCGATAACGACATGCCGCGAAATGTCGCAGGGCTGCTCCCCGAAAGGCGGCTCGACCGCGCCGATCGCGCGAAAACGACTGACCACCCGCCGCCGGCATCAAAAAACCATGTTGAAGCCATAGAGGTGGAGAGCGAGCGTCACCCAGACAAACGTGACCCCAGCGAGGACCAGCAAAGTCGCGCCGAGCTTCACAGTCCATCGGCGCTTGTCCCTGATACTCAGCAAGAGATGCCAGAATGCTGTCGCGAGCAAGTAGCGGCAGATCCGCTCTTTCGTGTAGATTCGCGTATAGAGCACTTATTCCGCCCACATGGCATTGAACCGCTGGATGGACATATCTGCTGACCGTAAGTCAGGGCTTGCTCACGGCCAAATCTTGCCATTTAAGGCGCGACCGTCGGCAAAGGGGGCGGTCTTGCGACCGTCCCCTGCTCCACCTCAGGCACCAAATGCGCCGTCGATCGTGTGCATGGCGCCAGTGACAAAACCCGCTTCGGGGCCAGCCAGCCAAGCAACCATGCCAGCGACCTCTTCGGGCCGCCCGTGGCGCTTGATCGCCATGAAGCTGTGCATCAGCTCGCGCATCGGTCCGTCCTCGGGGTTGGCGTCGGTATCGATCGGGCCGGGCTGCACGATATTGATCGTGATTCCGCGCGGTCCGAAATCGCGGGCCAGTCCGCGCGCCATGCCCTGCAGCGCCGATTTGCTCAGTGCATAGGAGGCCATGCCGGGGAGAGGCATGCGGTCGCCGTTTACCGAACCGATCACGATGATGCGGCCGCCGTCGGGCATCTGCCGCGCGGCCTCGACCGACGCATGATAGGGGGCGGTGACGTTGACGCGGATCAGCCGGTCGACGTCGTCGGGATCGAGGTCGAGCGCGTCGCCGAACAGCGCGAAGCCGGCGTTGACGACCAGTATGTCGAGCGGGCCGCTCTCGCGCACGCGTGCAATCACTGCGTCGCGGTCGCCGCTGTCGGTCGCTACCGCGCTGGTGCCGGTTTCGGTCGCCAGCTGCTCGGCCGCCTCGCGCGATCCGTTGTAGGTGAAGACGACCTTGGCGCCGTCGGACGCAAAACGGCGGACGATCGCCGCGCCGATTCCGCGGCTGCCGCCGAGGACCAGAACGGATTTTCCTTGAAAGTTGGACATCGGGAGACTCCTTGCTTATTAATGTATCGTCCACTACATAATATCGCGAAAGCCATCGTCAAGGCATTTTGTAATGGTTACTACAAATAGATCCCGCACGCGTGGCCGTCCACGTAAGTTCGATCCCGAGGCAGCGGTGGCGACTGCGCAGCAACTTTTCCATGAACGCGGTTATGACGCCGTCAGCGTCGCCGATGTCACCGACGCGCTCGGCATCAATCCGCCAAGCTTTTACGCCGCTTTCGGCAGCAAAGCCGGACTTTACCAGCGCGTGCTCGATTATTGGACGGACACCGAAGCGATTCCGCTCGCGGACATTCTGCGTCCCGACGTCCCCGTCGCCGATGCCGTTGCGGCTATGCTGGAGGAGGCCGCGCGTCGCTATGCGTTCAACCCGGCGGCAGGCGGGTGCCTTGTACTCGAAGGCACGCGTTGCAACGACGACGATGCGCGCGAAGCCGCTCGCGCGCTCAACCTCGGTGCGGAAACGTTCATCCATGACTATATCGCGGCGCGCCATCCGGAGGCGGCCGATCAAGTGACCGATTTTGTCGCCACGACGATGTCCGGGCTTTCGGCAAAGGCGCGAAGCGGACACGACCTATCGCGCCTCCTCGCTACAGCGCGGCTTGCAGGCAGCGTTCTCACGCAGGTGCTGCCGGCTTGATAGCAGCATGATCAGAAGGTGGTGAATAAACCGGCCGATTAGAGCTAGCACGATTGACCGAAGATGCCCCTGATGCGCCCTGTGGACAGTACTGGCCGTTGCACGAACCGCTCCGCGGATTGGCGCTAGCCTCGATGTAAAGCGGCCCGACGAACGCCGCGCCTGATTGAACGTCTGCGGTCAGAGGCAGACCCTTTCGACTCCTTCAACTGAGGAGTCGAACGATGAACGAGCTTATCCAGATTGGCCCGATCAGCCCGCTGCGCCAGCGACTGATCGACGATATGACCTTGCGCGGGTTCTCCACGGAGACGCAGCGTAACTATCTTCGCGACGTCGGACGGTTCGCGACCTGGCTGCGTCGCTCGCCCCACACCGCGAGCACCGAGGATATCCGGCAGTTCCAGTTCGAGCAGCAGCAGGCGGGCGTGCCGGCGCCGACGATGAACAGCATCGTCGGCGCGCTGAGGTTCTTCTTTACCCACACGCTCGACCGCCCCGATCTCGTGCGTAAGCTGATCCGCACCAAGCAGGTCCGCAAGATCCCGGTCGTTCTGACCATGGCCGAGGTGAAGCGGCTGCTCGATGCCACACGCTCGCTCAAGCATCAGGCGGCGCTGTCGGTCGCTTATGGCGCGGGCCTGCGGGTGGCCGAGGTGGCAGCGCTCAAGATCAGCGACGTCGACAGCAAGCGGATGCTGCTCCGGATCGAGCGCGGTAAAGGCGGACGCTACCGCAACGCGATGCTGCCCGAAGGCCTGCTCCTGCTGCTCCGCGACTGGTGGCGCGCCGGACGGCAACAGGGCTTCCTCGTTCCCGATGGCTGGCTCTTCCCCGGACAGAGCGCTTCGGCTCCGATCAGCACGCGCCAGCTCTACCGCGTCGTCGTCGAGGCCGCTGAGGCCGCGGACATCGACAAGCGCGTCGGACCGCACACCCTGCGGCACAGCTTCGCCACCCATCTTCTCGAAGATGGTGTCGATATCCGCGTCATCCAGGTCCTGCTTGGCCACGCCGCGCTAAATACGACCGCCTTTTACACGAAGGTCGCCACCAAGACGATGCGCGCGGTGACCAGTCCGCTCGACAGGCTCGCGCTCGCATCGCCGAGCAAGGAAGCCCCTGACGGCTGAGGCGGGATGCGCGCCTCACTCGAGGTCGCCGACATCTTCCGCGCTGCCGGGCCAACCTACCGCGCCGCCCATGTCGGACATCTGAGCCTGCATCAGCTCAAGATCATGTCGGCGATCGAGCATTGCCGCACCGCCGCGCTCGGCGGTCACGTCGAGGCCTGTACCGACTGCGGGCACTGGCGGATCGCCTATAACAGCTGCCGCAACCGGCACTGTCCAAGATGCCAGGGCGCTGCCGCGCGCACTTGGCTCGATGCCCGCGAGGCCGACCTCCTGCCCGTCGGCTATTTCCATGTCGTGTTCACCCTGCCTGCCGAGGTCGCCGCGATCGCCTTCCACAACAAGGCGCTCGTCTATGACCTGCTGTTCAAGGCCGCGGCCGATACGATGCTCACGATCGCCGCCGACCCGAAGCATCTTGGCGCCCGGATCGGCATCACCGCCGTGCTTCACACCTGGGGCTCGGCGCTGACCCATCATCCCCACATCCACATGATCGTGCCGGGCGGCGGCATCTCGCGCGATGGAACACGCTGGATATCCGCCCGCCCCGCCTTCCTGCTCCCGGTCCGCGTCCTTGGTGCCCTGTTTCGCCGCCTGTTCCTGACCCGGCTGCGCGCGCTGCACGATGACGGCAAGCTCGCCTTCTTTGGCAGCCTGACGCATCTTGCCGAACGACGCGCATTCCTGCGCCACCTCTCGCCCGTCAGGAAGAAGCGCTGGGTGGTCTATGCCAAGCCGCCGTTTGCGGGCCCCGAGGCGGTGCTCGCCTATCTGTCTCGATACACCCACCGGGTCGCCATATCGAACAGCCGCCTCCTCCGCTTCGACGATGCCGGGGTCACCTTCCGCTACAAGGATTATCGCAAGGCCGGCGCCGGACGGCAGCAGGTCATGACACTCGCCGCCGACGAGTTCATCCGCCGCTTCCTCCTCCACGCCCTGCCTCGCGGATTCCACCGCATCCGCCACTATGGCCTCCTCGCCAGCGCACGCCGCAAGGATCATCTCGAACGCGCGCGACGTCTGCTCGATGTCGCGCCTCCCCCGTCCGAGGAACCGACCGACGATGCAGAGCCCCGACCGACCTGCCCGTGCTGTGGCGGCATCATGATCGTCATCGAGGTGTTCGAGCGCCGTTATCAGCCTCGCGCGCCGCCACCGCCATCCCTCGCACCCGGGACACCTACGCCGTGATCCGGCACGGCCTGGCACCGACACGATCCAGCGCACCCCCGCCCCTGGAAGCGACCCCGCTCGCGCCGGTGCTGCTCAAAAGCAGACGTCGCCATATCAAAATCGGCCCGTCCGCTTTTCCACGTCCGCTTTTGCGATCTAAATTCAGAAGGTCCGCTATCGCGCACGTCCGCTTTTGGGCAACATCTGGCCTTCCCACCATCAGCACAAAACTGCTTTCCCCATAGCTCAGCCCACGATCCCCGCGGTTCGGGCATCGAAGACTTTCTGACGCCTAACGGCGTCTGAAACTCTCAACGTTTGCTGACTGGCCGCTATTGGCGTCCAAACAAACAGAGCGGACGTTCAGCTGCACGTCAGAGCGCTCGCCCTCAGGGTGTTCAAATCGACACGTCAGACTTCGATGCCTTCCGCCAACGTCAGCGCAACTTCCAAATCAACGCCGAGGTACCCCACTGTGTTTTCAATGCTGATGCGACACCTTGGCCGGCCCCTCTTTCGATCATGCCATGCGTGTAGGCGGTTCGGCTGTCGCTCGATCAGCCGCCGCCTCTGACCATACAGGACGGTTCTGTCCCCACTTCCGCAGCCAGGCCGGCACGCGTTCGAAGCTGATTGCGCGGCTGAACAGATAGCCTTGCGCGATATCGCAGCCGAGATTGCGCAGCTGAACGAGCTGGTTATCGTTTTCCACGCCCTCCGCGACCGTGACGATGTTCATACGATGCGCGATGTCGATCACGCCGTGAACGATTGCGAAATCGGCGCTGTCTGCGCTATCGAGCCGTGAAATGAACGATCTGTCGATCTTCAGAACATCGACCGGAAACTGCTGTAGGTGCGTCAAGGATGCATAACCGGTACCGAAGTCGTCGAGGGCGATCGACACGCCCTCGGCTACCAAGGCTTGCAACGCACGCTCTACATTGAGGGCAAGATGATCGACGAAGACGCTTTCGGTAACTTCCAGTTCGAGCTGCGTCGGCGGAATGCCGGCGCGGTGAAACTTGCCGAGAATACGGTCCGCGAAGTCGTCGCGCCGGAAATCCGCGAGCGAACCGTTGATTGCGATACGGCCGAAGGCAACGCCCTTATCGCTAAAGTCCGCTACGTCAGCAAGTACGCGGTCGATCATCCGGTCGGTCAGTTCACTGGCGAGCAGACTGTCGTCGAATGCAGCCTGAATGCTATTGGGGGGCAGAAGGCCACGCCGATGATGGTGCCAGCGTAGCAGCGCTTCGAAACCGATGACGTCGCCGCTGCGAAGGTCGACTTTTGCTTGATAGAAAGGGATGATCCGGTCGTCGCGAAGAGCCTCGCGCGCCTCGCGCAGCATGGCCTTGCGGCTCTCAGCAGCCTCGCGCATCTCGGAGCGAAATTCGCGTACGACCCCCGCGCCTTCTGCCTTCGCCGCGTAAAGCGCGAGGTCTGCGCTCTTCAGAATCCCTTCGGCGTCGTCGCTGTCGGCCGGCCACACTGCGGCGCCCGCGCTAATGCTGACGGGCAAGACGCTCTCGTCGATGGTCAGTGTATCCGCGACGCCCTTGAGGATTGCATCAACAGCCGAGGCGCGCGCGGAATCAGGAGCCAGCCCCGGCACAATCACCGCGAATTCATCGCCGCCGAGCCGGGCCACCGTCGCACTGGCAGGAAGGTTACCCTGCAGGCGTCGCGCTATAGTTTTGAGAAGCTCATCGCCCGCCGCATGCCCCATGCTGTCGTTGAGGAGCTTGAACCCATCGACATCTATAACGATAACGCAAACGCACGAAGTGTCTGCGGCGGCCCCGGCGAGCGCCTGTTCCAGTACTTCGCTAAAGAGCTTGCGGTTGGGCAGTCCCGTGAGGGGATCGTGGTTCGCAGCCCATCGCAGCTCCTCCTCGGACCGGCGCGCGGCGGTGACGTCAAGAAGCGCGCCGATCGACCGTACTGCATGCCCCTCGTCATCGCGCACGACGTAGCCCCGCGAAAAGAGGTTGATGAAATTGCCATGCGCAGCGCGGAACCGATATTCATGACTCCAGCTATCCTGGACGTTGCGCAGCACCGTGTCATATGTCGCGTCCACGCCGGGCAAGTCATCAGGATGAATCCGCTCCTTCCACCAGCTGACCGGAGTGCCTTTCGACGCTTCCGGATAACCCAGCACGTCTACCGCTCCGTTGCCCCATTCGATGCGGTCGGTGCGGTGCGACCAGTCCCAGATCACATCGTTCGTGGCGTGGGAAGCCAAGCGGTAGCGCTCCTCGCTCTCCCGCAAGGCCAGTTCCGCAGTCACCTGATCGTGGATATCTTCCAGAGTTCCATACCAGCTGACGATCCGCCCGTCAGCGTTGCGACGCGGATTGGCTCGCGCGCGGCACCATCGGTAACTGCCGTCCGTGTTACGAACTCTGTACCGCACGTCAGCAACAGCATTGTCGACCGATGTCAGTGCCTGGCTCCAGTGCGCGAGAACGCTGGGCAGGTCGTCGGGATGGAGATAATTGGTCCAGCCCCCGCCGAGCGCCTCCTCAGCGGGCACGCCGGTGAGCTCGGTCCAGCGCGGCCCCACTTCGACGATCTGTCCTTCGGGATCACTGATCCATGGAATCTGGGGGTTGAGTTCGACCGAAAACCGGTAATGTTCCTCGCTTCGCCGAAGAGCTTCGATCAGCGCAGACATTTCCGACCGCGACCGAAGCGATTCATACACCGCCGACCGCGTGGTCGCGATTGTTCGCAGGATGACCCCGGCTCCAAGCAGGAATGTCAGGCCCATCCCCGTGAAATACCAGTCACGCGAGACGAGTAGGCCGATGGTGACCGGCAAAGCTCCGAACAGGAGAACAAGCCGGGCCGCGGCGGGGAGGGCCTGCAGGCAATAGCAACAGCTGATCGAACCAACGAATATGAACAGCGCGATAGCGGTCGTGTGAAAGGGATCGGCAACCAGGAAAAGAAAGAGGCCCCAGCCTCCGAACATGAGACTGAAGGCACCGGCTCGAAGGACCGTGCCGCGCAGATATCGGCGAATATGATCATCGGTGGCGACGGTGCCTCTTCGCAAATACCACGCTGCTCCGCGCACCCCGATGATCACCGTCAAGGCCAGCGGCGCCATGAAGCTGATGGCCCAAGATTCGCCGTCGGCGGTTACGATCGCGAGAAACAAGACGTTGAGGAACATGAGCGCGTACATGAGCGGAACTTGCCGCGCCAAGCTCGCATATTGCTCGCGTAGGACAGCGTCCGATTGAACGGACAAATTACCGCTGGCGCCGAGGGCCATTTTTACTGCAATCCCGCAAATAGTGGTCAGAGACGATAGTGCTTCCCCGCTTAACGAAGCGTTTAGCCACTCGTTGCGCGAACGGCAGAATTGCGCGCGGTGTCGGGCGACAGCCTTTGATGTTTCGCAGAGCGAGCTCCCAGTAGTCCGTCTGGAGGAACGGCGTCCTTCGGCTCAAAATGGCCGGTTTCAGACGGTCTGCTTCCAGGCGCGAACTGTGAAAAGGAGACGCTCGCCGATTTTGAAAATTTTTTAGCGGGATTCCAATTGATAAAGTGTCGCGCAGAATAGCTCTCGTAAATTGAACTCACGCCACACCAAGCCGCCAGCGAACCAGAAAAGAGGTAATGCTTAAATCTACAAGCCCGCGCGCGCCGAATCCAGACCGGACAAAGCTGCCAAAAGACGAGCGCCATGTTTCATTTCAATTCGATCCTCCCCTTCGACCAAAGCGCATTCGCCGCTGCAGATAGCGACGCCACCAAGTTCGACATGGCCAGCGATCGGGATGATAAGTGTGGACGTCGTCAAATTGACGATTCGACTGTCTGCCGCGCTATAATGGAAAACATTCAATGCAGCCGATCGGAGCAGAGGCCGAGTCTGCATTGGATCGACAAATTGCCTGAGAGCCTGTGGCATCGGACCCGCGTGAGCGACATCGATTGCCTCTCGAAGGTGCAACGGCCGCGGCCGCCCGTAGTCATACAAGCGATAGGTAACGTCACTATTCTGCTGAACTTCGATCAGCGAGATGCCAGCGCCGATCGCATGGACGGTGCCGGGCGGCACATGAAAGAACATGCCTGCGGAGACCGGATGCCACTCCAGCAGCTCTTCGATTTCGCCTGACAAACAGGCAGTTCGCAGCCCGGCAGCGTCAAGTATTCTCCAGGTTCCGATACCGATCACGGCGCCCGGCCGGGCGTCGACAATGTACCAGCACTCCTCCTTTCCCGATGCCTTACCCCTCTGCTTCGCCTGCTGATCGTCGGGGTGAACTTGTATGGAGAGGCGATCGCTCGTGAACAGATATTTGACCAGCAGCTCCGCTCCTGGAGGCGGATCAAACCATATTTCGCCGACCGGGGCGCCGGAAAGATGACCGAACGGCTCAGGAAGTTGTGTCAAACCCCATGGTTTCTCGTGCACGCTGATCGGAAGCTTGGTAATCATGCTCTTTTCGTCCCGGTAAGCAGGTAATCCAAGTTCGCCGGCCGGGCCGCAAACGCCAGGGCGCCGAGCAGGCCGGTATTTTCACCAAGTGCTGGCGCAACGATGATCTCTTCCGGCGTACCGGCAAAATAGCCCGCCGCCGCCTTGCCAGTCTCCGCCCGAACGCGATCGAGCAGGCCGGGTGTCCCCATCACTCCGCCGCCGAGAATGATCCGCGCCGGTTCGAGAATCGCCTGAAAGGTCTGCGCCGCCTGCGCGAGATACCAGGCGATGATCTCGTGCCCTATGTGATCGGCGGGCAGGTCGGAGAGAGATGCGCCCCAGCGCGCAATGATCGCGGGGCCGGCGGCGAGGCCTTCGAGGCAGTCGCCGTGGAACGGGCAATGCCCCGCGAAATCGAGATCGGCAGGATGGCGCGGCATGCGGATATGCCCCATCTCGGGGTGGCTGAGGCCGTGGATCGGCCGTCCGCCGACGACTGCGCCGCCACCGACACCGGTGCCGACGGTGAGATACAGCGTCGAGCTCGTCCCCTGCCCCGCGCCCCACTTCCATTCGGCGAGCGCGGCGCCGTTGACGTCGGTGTCGATCGCGACCGGGCAACCGAAGGCGCGCGCGAACGGCCCGGCGATGTCGGCGTCGCTCCAGTGCGGTTTGGTGGTGCGGGTGATATGGCCCCATTTGGGCGAGGCGGGGTCGAGGTCGAGGGGGCCGAAGCTCGCGATGCCGACCGCCGCATAGTCGCCGCCCTGCGCGCGGAGCCATTCGACCGCGGCGGGGATCGTTTCGTCGGGGCGCGTGGTGTCGATGCGGGTGCGGGCGTGGATGTTGCGCGAGGCATCGCCGACGCCAACGATGAACTTGGTGCCGCCCGCTTCGATCAGCGCAATCTTGTCGCTCATATCCTGTCCCTTGCGCCTGCTTTTAGAGGAAGGACGCGCCGGCGTGGGCGCGTTCGACCATGATTAGCGGCTTGTTGCCTTCCGGCGTGCGATAGCGCGCTTCGATGTGGGCCACCGCCGTTTCGACCGCATCGGCCGCGACGAGCGCGACGACCGCGCCGCCGAAGCCGCCGCCGGTCATGCGTGCGCCGCCGCGCGGGCCGGCCGCGGCCTGCAGCTCGGCGACGAGCTGGTCGATCGCGGGAAGCGTGATCTCGAAATCGTCGCGCATCGAAGCATGTGAGGCGGCCATCAGCTCGCCGAGCGCGGCGAGATCGCCTGCGGCCATCGCATCGGCGGCGGCGAGCGTGCGGGCGTTCTCGGTGACGACGTGGCGCGCGCGGCGGTAGGCGACGGGGTCGAGGTCGGCGCGCGCGGCTTCGAGCTGGCCGAGCATGACATCGCGAAGTGCGGGGCCGTCAAGTTGGCGCGCCACGGCTTCGCACTGGGCGCGGCGCTCGTTGTAGTGGCCATCGACGAGGCCGCGGCTGATCCCCGAGTGGACGATCAGGATAGCGGTATCGGTCGGCAGGGCGACCGGGCGAACGTCCAAGCTGCGGCAGTCGATGAGCAAGGCGTGATCGGCCGTACCATGGGCCGACGCGAGCTGGTCCATATTGCCGCAGCGCATGCCGACGAAATCGCATTCGGCGCGCTGGGCTATCAGCGCGATCCCGGTCGCGTCGAAGCGGCCGGGTGCGAACAGTTCGCCGAACGCCATCCCGCTCGCGACCGAGAGCGAGGCCGAGGAGGACAGGCCCGAGCCCTGCGGAATGTCGCCCGCAACGAGCATGTCGAGACCGCCGAGATCGACGCCTTCCGCCTGCAGGATGGTGGCGACGCCGCGGATATAGTCGGACCAAGGCTGGTTCGGGTCGCGCGCCATCGGCTGTGCGAGATCGAACGCGCTAACCGCATCGCCGAAGTCGGCGGCGATCATGCGGACGATGGAGTCGGGGCGGCGGCGGACCGCGACGATGCTTTGCAAGCCGATCGCGGCGGGGAGTACGAAGCCGTCGTTATAGTCGGTGTGCTCGCCGATCAGGTTGACGCGGCCGGGGGCGCGGACGGCAAAGTCGGGCGCGGCGCCGACGAGTTCGGCGAAGCGTACGAGGATGCGGTCGGCGAGCGTCATGGCTTGACGGCGCGGAGGCGCTCGGCGGCTTGCTCGGGGGTGAGGTCGCGCTGCGCCTCGGCGAGCAGTTCGTAGCCGACCATGAACTTGCGCACCGTCGCCGAGCGGAGGAGCGGCGGATAGAAATGGGCGTGGAGCTGCCAGTGGCCGACGTCGCCTTCACCGAACGGCGCGCTGTGCCAGCCCATCGAGTAAGGAAAGGCGCAGTCGAAGAGCGCATCGTAGCGACGGGTGAGCTCGCCGAGGATCGCGGCGAGGCTTTGGCACTGCGCGGCTTCGAGATCGGGCAAGCGCTGCACCGCGAAGCGCGGCAGCAGCAGCGTCTCGAACGGCCAGCTTGCCCAATAGGGGACGATCGCAAGCCAGTCGTCATGCTCGACGACGACACGCGGGCCGCCGACTTCGCGTTCGGCGAGTTCGAGGAGCATCGGCTTCGCGCCGGCCCACGCGCGCTGGCTCGCGTCCTCGCATGCGATCTCGGCGGGGATGTGCTTCGTCGCCCAGACCTGCCCGTGCGGGTGCGGGTTCGAGCAGCCCATCATCGCGCCGCGGTTCTCGAAGACTTGCACGTTCGCGTGCGTGCGGCCGAGGTCGGCGCATTGCTCGCACCAGCAGTCGACGACCGCGGCGATCTCGGCGTCGGACAGCAGCGGCAGCCCGCGCGCATGATCGGGCGAGAAGCAGATCACGCGGCAGGTGCCCGATGCGGCTTCGGTGCGGAACAGCGGATCGCCCGACGTTTCGGGCGCGGGCGTGTCGGCAAGCAGCGCGGCGAAGTCGTTGTCGAAAACGAACGGTCCCGCATAGGCGGGGTTGGTCGTGCCATTGGCGCGCGTGTTGCCGGGACAGAGGTAGCAGGTCGGATCGTAGCTCGGCGGCAGCTCGGTCACGTCCCTGCCCTGCTCGCCCTGCCACGGGCGTTTCGCGCGGTGCGGCGATACCAAAATCCACTCGCCGCGCAGCGGATTGTAGCGCCGGTGCGGATGTTCGGTCGGGTCGAAGGTCATGGCCAGACCGCCCCGGCGCTGTCGGTGCAGCGGCTCTCGCCGGTTTCGGGATCGAGCCGGAGTTCGAGCGTCCGGCCGTCGGCGAGCGTCGCGCGCTGGACGATCAGCGCCTCGCCATTGCCGAGCGACGGATAGCGGCAGTCGACCACATCGAGCGCCGCGAGCGCGTCGAACAGCGTTGCGCGTTCGGGCGTAAGTTCGCCGAGATGATCGCTCGTCATCAACACCCCGCCGGACAGACCGGCCAGCAATGCGAGACTTTCCACCTGCGCGTCGGTCAGATCGTGGAAGCGGTCGCGGAGCAGGATGCAGTCGGGATCGGCCTGCCACAGCCGGCCCGCGGCATGGTTGCGCGTCGCCTGATCGCGGAGCAGGCTCTCGGCCGACTGATCGCCCGACCATTTGACCCCGACGTCGCGCCCGATGCGGATCGCATCGACCAGCCCGACCGAAGCCCAGAGTGGGCAGCCGCAGCCCAGCCACAAGGCATCGCCGATCTCTTCGCGGATGATCGCGCCCATCTTGCGCCAGATTTCGACGCGCGACAGGCCGCTCTCGTGCCAGACAGCGCGGTCGGGGCCATATTCGGCGCCGAAGAACATGAAGTCGGTCTTGAAATAGCGCGCACCCCATTCATGCGCCCAAGTGCGGAAAACGCGCCGGATATACGCCTCGGCATCGGGATGCGTGATGTCGAGGACATAATATTCCTCGCTGCGCTTGTGCCAGCGGAACTCGCCGTAAAAGGCCATCTGGATCAGCGGCTTGCCGGTCGCCTTCTCGCGCACCACCCAGTCGGGATGCTCGACATAGAGCCGGCTGCGGTTGCCGACCATGAAGGGTGCGATCCACAGACCGGGGGTGAAGCCCGCCCCGGCGATCTCGCCAAGCAAAGGCTGCATTCCGTGCGGGAATTGCGGTTTGACGTCGAGCCAGTCGCCCATTTCGGGGGTGAAGCCGTCATCGATCAGGAAGATGTCGAGATCGGGGCCGTGGGTGTCGCGATAATGCGCGGCCGCGGTCAGATGCTCGCGGATATTTTCTTCGTTGATCGCGGCGTAGAGATTGTACCACGAGCACCAGCCCTTGATCCGCTTGTCGGGGATGCGCGGCGGCGTCGGAGAGGCGGCGGCGACCCGATCGGACCAGCGGATCAGCGCGGTCTCGACGTCGGGGTCGGCGTAGACGAACAGGCTTTCGGCCGCGACCCGGCCGGTGCGGTCGAGCAAGGTTTCGACGTCGATCGTCATCGCCGCCGCATCGCCGCCGAAGCGAAAGCGGTTCTGAAAGCGATCGTGGCGGTCGAAGCCGAGTATGAGGGCGCCCTGCGCTTCGGTTGGCACCAGCGCGGTCATCGCGAAGCCGAGAGTCGGTTCCTTGCCCGGCGGCGCGTCGCCTGCGGGGGTGCCGGGATCGGCGAAGAAGCTGCCGTCCCAGCTGTGATAGCCGTTGCGGAGATAGCGGCGGACGCCGCGCACCGCGCCGAAGCGCAGACCGAGCGACAACGGCGCTTCGTCGAGGCCACTCGCCGAGACGTCCAAGCGGACCGTATCGCAATCCTGGCCGATCGCGAGGCGGATCGCACCGCCCGCTTCGAGCGCCCATTCGATCCCGCCGGGGATTTCGCTCGCGGGCCAGCAGGCGGGGACCGTGCCGTCGAGCAACGGCTGTATCCCGTCGAGGCGGACGCCGCTCTTTTCGAGAGCGATCATGCGGTCAGCCGGATTTCGCGGCGTTCGTCGGCCGATTGGCGGGCCGCCAGCGCCAGCTTGAGCGAAGCCGCGCCTTCGGCGAGCGGAATATAGGGCGCGCCGCCGGTCGTGATCGCACGATGCACGTCGGCGAGCTGCGCGACGAAGGGATCGGTCGGTCCGGCGATTTCCTCGGCCGAGACCTCGCCGGCGGTGCGTGTCAGCACGGCGTCGTTCCAGCTGGTGAAGCGCCCGGTCATGCGCTCGGCATAGACCGCCCACTCCTTGTGCCACACGCCGGGCACCGCGATGTTCGACGCGTTGAGCGTCGCGATGCGGCCGTCGTCCCACCCGAAGACGATCGCGCTGATATCCTCGACATCATAGCCCGGCGTGTCGTGGTGCGCGAAATTGGCGCGGCGGGCATAGACGGTATCGGGCTCGCCCATCAGATGACGGATCAGGTCGACCTGATGGATCACCTGCTCGAGGATCTGGCCGCCCGATTTCGCCTCCTCGCGCCACCAGTCTGCGTGGAGCGCGTTGCAGTGATAGGCGCCGGCGTAGAGTCCGACCTCTCCGGTATCGGCCGCCTTCCAGCGCCGTACCGCATCGCCGAAGCGGTACATGAAGCCGATGGCGGCGACGACGCCGGTGGCCGAAACATCGGCGACCATCGCGTCGGCGGCCGGCTGATTGAGCGCGATCGGCTTTTCGACGAGCAGATGGGCGCCCGCTTTCGCAACGCGCTCGATCTCGCCACCGCGATTATAGGGGGGCAATGTCGCAATGACGAGATCGAGACGCTCCTGCCGCAGCATAGCATCGAGGTCGGTGTAGGCGGCGGCAGTGCGACCCTCCGCAAACGCCCTCGTCCTCTCCGCATCGCGGCCGCAGCAAGCGACCAGTTCCATATCGTCGGGCAATGCAGCGACCGCGCCAGCATGGCGCGCACCGATGCCGCCGCAGCCGAGCAGGCCGACGCGCAGCGCGCTCATGCGCCGAACTCCAGCATCGCCTGCAACATGCCCGGCGCGCCTTGGTCGAGCTGGTCGAACAGCTTCGGTGCGTCCTCGAACGGCGCGCAGTGGGTGATCAGCGGGATCAGGTCGAGCGTGCCGTCGTGCTGCAGCTCGATCGCGCTGCGCCACAGCCGCGGCTTCGACCAGCGATAGCTCGCGTCGGGAGAGACGCCGGAAATCTGCGAGCAGATGAGCTGGATGCGGTTGTGGTGAAATTCCTCGCCGAGCTTGAGGCCCGGAATCGCGCCCTGGAAGAAGCCCATCGCGACGACGCGCGCGTTGTAGGCGGCGGCGCGGATCGCTTCGCCGAGCGCGGGCGGCGCGCCGGACACCTCGATGCACGCGTCGGCGCCGCGGCCGCCCGTGAGGCGCTTGATTTCCTCGGCCGCGCCTGCGGGTTCGATCGCGAGATGTGCGCCATGGCGGAGCGCGATGTCGCGGCGCGCGGCGTCGGGGTCGATCGCGATCACGCGCGCACCCGACGCGCGGGCGGCTTGCGCGACAATCTGGCCGGGTACGCCCAAGCCGAATACGGCGATCGTGTCGCCGATGCGGATCTGGGCGTCGTGGACACCGTTCAGCGCCACCGCGCCGATGTGCGAGAAGATGCCGATGCGCGGGTCGGCGCCCTCGGGCAGCAGCCGGTCGCGGGTATAGTCGGCGGTCGCGACATGATGCGTCTTGTGGTTCCACGTGCCGAAGAGGCGCTGGCCGACCTTCAGGTCGGAGATCCCGCTGCCGACCTCGACAATCTCGCCTGATTCCTCATAGCCGAGGTTGCGCACCGGCCAGTCCCAGCTCGGCACCTCGGCATCGACGAACAGGCGCTGCGCCTCGTCGAAGCGGCGGTGCATGAAGGGGTTGGTGCCGCGATATTGGGTCAGCTCGGTGCCCGCGCTGATCCCCGAGAAGAGCGTGCGGATGCGCACCTCTTCGGGACCGAGCGGGGCGAACGCGCTTTCCTCGAACGCCAGCGTGCGCGGCGCGGTGAGGATCAGCGCCTTACTCGACGACATGGACGACCTCCTGATTGGCCGCGACGCCGCGGCGGGCCTGCAGGCGGGTGCCGAGCAGGATGAGAACGGCGACGGCGTAAAGCCCCGCCATCGCGACGATTCCCGACCCCATGCCAAAGCTCTCGCCGATCCACGCGACGAGGATCGGGGTGATGCCGGCGCCGAGGAAACCGATCATCGTCATCATGCCGACCGCGGTGGCGCGGGCGTGCGGCGGGACGACATCCTGCATCGCGGCGTAGATGCAGCCGTCGAACAGGCCCTTCGCGATGCTGGTCGCAACCAGCACCATGCCGATCTGCGTCGCGGTCTTTGCGCCGAGCAGCGGCAGCAGCAGCAGTCCGGCAAGCCCGAGCCCGATCGCAAGCGTCGTGAAGCGGCCGATCGGCGATTTCTTCGCCAGCGTGTCCGCGAGCAAACCGCCGAGCGGGACCGCGCAGAAACCGGCGATATTGATCGTCGCCGAGCCGACCCAAGCCGAATCGGCCAGATTGAGGCCGAGCAGATTCTTGACGAAATAGGGCGCCCAGAAGGTGACCCCCGTCGAGGCGCCCGTCGCCAGCGCGAAGACGGCACAGAGAATCAGCGCCGCGGGAATGCGGAGCACGATACCGATGGGTTCGGCGGGTTTGCCTTCCTCGGCGGCGGTGCGGACGATCGGCGCGTCGTGGAGGAAGAACCACAGCATGACGGCATGAACCAGCCCGACCGCGCCGAAAATCAGGAACGGCGCGTGCCAGCTCAACGCGTCGGCGATATAGCCGGCCGCGACGGCGCCCAGTCCCGACCCGGCGAACACCGCGGTCTGGTGCAGCGACAGCGCGCGGCTGCGCATCTGCGGCTTGTGCCAGTCGCCGATCAGCGCAGTGGCGGTCGGGTAGTATGTCGACTCGCCGACCGCGACGAGCCCGCGCATCGAAAGCAGCAGCGCAAAGCCGGTCGCGAGGCTGGATGCCCCGGTCGCGACGCTCCAGAAGACAAGGCCGAAGATGATGAGGCGGCTGCGGCGCACGCTGTCGCCGACGCGGCCCGCGACGAAGGCGCCGACGGCGTAGATCCAGAAGAAGACCGAGCCGAGCAGCGCGAGCTGGGTGTCGGTGAGGTCGAATTCGGCCTTGAGGTCGGGAAGGACGGCGAGCAGGATGTTGCGGTCGGCCGCGTTGAGGAACGCGACGAGCCAGAGCAGCCCGATCATGATCCACGGATAGTTGACGCGGGCCGCCAGACCTCCCTTGTTCCCCACCATGTCTCTTCTCCCTTACGCCGTCGGGTCGATCAGGATCGCCCTAAAGTCGTTCACATTGGTCAGCGTGGGCCCGGTTATGACCAGGTCTCCGAGTTTTTCGAAAAAGCTGTAGGCATTGTTCGACGCCAGATATTCGGCCGGGTCGATCCCCGCGGCGCGGGCGCGCGCAAGCGTGTCGGGGCCGATCGTCGCGCCCGCCGCATCGTCGGTGCCGTCGATCCCGTCGGTGTCGCACGAGATGGCGAAGATGCCGCGCTCGCCATTCAACGCAATCGCGAGGCCGAGCAGATATTCGAGATTGCGGCCGCCGCGCCCCGCCTTGTTGGTGACGGTGACGGTGGTCTCGCCGCCCGAAATGATCACGCGCGCGGTGCCGTCCTTCGCCATCCGGCGCGCGAGCGCGGCGTGGCTGGCACCGAGATGACGCGCCTCGGCCTGAAGCTGGTCGCCGAGGTTGGTGACCTGATACCCCGCCTCGCCCGCCATCGCCTGCACGGCAGCAAGCGCGTCGCGCGCCTTGGCGATGATCTGCGTCTCGCCGCCCGCGATGCCGAGCGCATCGGCGGCGGGGGTCTCGTTCGCGGGGTCGTCCAGCGCCGCAGCGACCTGCATCGAAGGCTCGATGCCATATTTGGCGACGATGTCGCGCGCGTCCGACAGGCTGGTGAGATCGGCAACGGTCGGCCCCGACGAGACGAAACTGGGATCGTCGCCCGGAATGTCCGAGATGATCCACGTCGTGACATGCGCGGCGCCCGCCGCCACCGCCAGCCGCCCGCCCTTGACGCGCGAGAGATGCTTGCGGACGCAGTTGATCTCCTCGATCGTCGCGCCTGATTGCAACAGCGCGCGGGTGATCTGTTGCTTGTCGGTCAGCGTCAATCCCCCCGCAGGCGCCGCGAGGAGCGCCGAGCCGCCGCCCGAGAGCAGCAGCAGCAGATTGTCGCCCGCCTCGAGCCGGGTGGCGATCGCGAGCGCGCGTTCGGCAGCGCGCAGGCTGTTCTCGTCGGGATAGGGGTGCCCCGCCTCGATGATCTCGACATCAGGCCACGACGGCGCGGGCTCGGGCAGATGGCCGTGGCGCGTGACAACGAGTCCCTTCAGCGGTTGTTCGGCTCGGTCCTGTGCGACACGCATCATCTCGGCGGCAGCCTTGCCGACCGCGATGACGACGGTACGGCCGTGCGGCGAGTGCGGGATCTTCCGCGGCATCGCAACCTCGGGGCTCACCGCGCGCACCGATTCGCGGAACAGCGCGATCAGCTGCTCGCGCTGGCTCGTCCGGCTCACCTGTTCGGCCTCGGTAGCGATGACACCCTCCACTTATGATTTGCCCCATGGGGTGAAGCAGAGCGGCGAAAGCGCCTAGCGCCAGATTGTGGAACTATTTGTTCCGTTTTTCGCAACGGCGCTAAATTTCCCACGAAAGCGTGGGTCTCAGCTTCTCGGTCAGATAGTCGATCAGCGACCGGACGCGCACCGGCACGCCCTTGGGATCGGCAAACAGCGCATAGAAGCTCATGTCGGGCGCCTGCCAGCCGGGGAGCACCTCGACGAGCATTCCCTCGGCCAAATCGGCCTTGCAAAGGAAGGCGGGCAGCGTCGCTATGCCGAGTTCGGAACGCACCGCGTGGCGGAGCAGATTGAGGTCGTTGCAGACGAGGCGCGGCGAGAATTCGACCGTCACCTGCTCGGTCTCGGTGTGGAGCGGCCAGCGGTGGCGTCGGTCGACGGTGCCGGTCGCGAGCAGGTCGAAGCGCGGCAGCTCGACATGGTTCTGCGGCATGCCCTTGCGCTCGAAATAGCCGGGCGCGCCGAACAGCCCGCATTCGGTCACGCCGAGCTTGACCGCGACGAGTTCGGAGTCTGCGAAGGGGCCCACCGCGAGCGCGACGTCGAAGCCGGCGCGGAGCAGCCCGACGGCATCGTCGGTCATCACGCTGACGAGTCGCACGTCGGGGTAGAGATCGAGGAAGCTTGCAAGCAGCGGACCGATCAGGCTCTGCCCGAGCACATAGGGGATCGCGATCTTCACCACGCCGCGCGGGACGTTCTGGCGATTCTGCAATGCGCGCTCGCCGTCGCGCAGCACCCCGAGCGAACGCAGGCAATATTCGAAGAACATCGCGCCGTCCTCGGTGACCGTCACCGAGCGCGTCGAGCGGTGCAGCAACTGAACGCCAAGATTCTCTTCCAGACGGGAAATACGCCGGCTGACGGTCGACTTGGGAAGCCCCAGCGCCTGCCCCGCCTTGGTCAGACTTTCGGTCTCGACGATCTTCGAAAAGACCTGCAGATCGCCCAGATCGAGCATCGGAATCTCCCGTAATATTGTTGCTTATAGTGCCATTGCTAGCAACACAGCGTTGCAACAATACGGGCTTTCGTCAACCGGCCTCGCCCTTCAGTTTTTATGACAAAGGCCTGTCAGAGGCCGGAAGAGACCTATGGGAGGAGACCAGCATGACCGTCCGCCGCCGCTTTTCGCGCACTTTCCGTAACGCCCTGCTCTGCACCGCGCCGCTCGCCGCGACGCTGATTCCGCTGCAGTCGGCCTGGGCACAGGACGCCGAGGTCGCTCCCGCCGACGAGGCCGTCGCGGACGACGCCGACACCATCATCGTCACCGGTACCAGCCGCGGCCGTATCGCACTCGACACCCCGCTCGCGGTCACTTCGGTCGGCGAAGATTCGCTCGCACGCCTCGGCGTCAGCAGCCAGGCCGACATCCTTGCGAGCATCCCGACGATCAAGGCCGATGCCGGCGGCGGCGAGGTCGCATCGAACGTGTTCGTGCGCGGCCTGCCTTCGGGCGGCCAGTATCAGTTCACCCCGCTGATGTACGATGGCGTCCCCGTCATGTCGACGTTCGGCCTCAACTCGTCGGCCTATGACGTTTACTACCGCAACGACCTCGGCATCTCGCGCCTCGAGTTTGTGCGCGGCGGCGTGTCGAACCTGTTCGGCCCCGGCTCGGTCGCGGGCCTGATCAACTATATCAGCAAGACCGGCCGCGACGAGCTGGAGGGCACGGCGCAGATCGAATGGGCTGAAAAGGGCCGCTATCGCGGCGACCTTGCGGTCAGCGGGCCGCTCGGCGAAAATCTGTTCTTCGCGCTGTCGGGCTTCTACCGCTCAGACGACGGCCCGATCAAGACGGGCCTCGATACCGAAGGCTTCCAGATCCGCGGTAACCTGAAGTACGAGTTCCCCGACGACAGCGGATCGATCACGCTTTACGGCCAGTATATCGACGATCAGGCGCAATTCTATTTGCCCGTCCCGCTCGACGGCACGACGCGCAGCCGCGTCGCGGGCAACGACGGCAAGAAGGTCTATCAGCTGCTGACCCCCGACGTCGCCGGGTTGGGCTTCAACACCCCCGACGGCGCCTTCACCACCGGCATCACCGATGGCGTGACGAGCAAGGGCGGCCAAGTCGCGATCGCGTTTGACAAGGACTTCGGCGACAGCGGCTGGGGCATCAACGGCCGCGTAAAATACTCGGATTACAAGCATAAATTCGGCCTGTGGTCCGACGGCGACGGCGTCGTCAACGTCCCTGAGACGCTGAGCGCCTTCGTCACCAACGCCGCCCGCCGTGGCCAGATTCCCGAGCTGAACGGCATCACCGCCGCGAACGCCAGCTTCACTTATGTCGGTGGCGGCGCGGTGCCCGCGAATGCGATCCTCTTCGCCAACCGCTTCACCGACCGCAACAGGCCGATGCACGACCTTTCGGCCGAGCTGAACCTCACCAAGCAGGCGACCACGGGCAGCGTCGAGCACAGCTTCACGCTCGGCGGCTTCTACGCCGATACGGTCGCTAGCGACGTCAATGTCACGACGACCTTCCTCGGCGCGTTCAACAACCAGCCGCAGCTCGTCAATCTGACCGTCACTAACCCGATCAGCGGCGCCACCACGGTCATTTCGCGGAACGGCCTGCTCAACGCCGGCGGCGGTTATGTGAACAACCGGCACCAAGCCGAGCGTTACGCGGTCTATTTCGCCGACCAGATGCAGATCGGCGACCGCTTCAACCTCGATATCGGCGGCCGCGTCGAACATTATAAGGGCGACATCAGCCGCGAGCGCACCTCGACGACGGTCACCGACGCGACGACGCCGAACCTGTCGGGCGCACTGCGCGACGTGATATGGGGCAATGACGGCTATCTGACCGGCAAGGTGTCGACGACCGAATGGGCGATCGCTGCGGGTGGCCTCTACAAGCTTACCGACGACGTCAGCCTCTATCTCAATGCGAGCCGCGGTTACTTCTTCCCCGAAGTGCGCGCGGTCGGCTTCCTGCCGCTGCCTGCCGGGACCGCGGCGAATGCGAGCGCCTCGCCGGGCACGCAGAGCTACGAGGGCGAAATCATCAAACAGGTGCAGGGCGGCATCAAGGTCAGCCAGCCGGCCTTCAGCCTCGAGGCCTCGGCCTTCTACACCAGCCTCAAGAACCGCCGTCAGGTCCTGTTCGTCAACGCGCCGGGCGGCGGCTTCCAGGAGCTCGTCAACCTCGTCGCGACCGAATCCTACGGCGTCGAGGCGGTGTTCGACCTGAAGCTGCTCACCAACCTGCGCTTCAACGGCAACCTCACGCTGCAGAAGGCCAAATATACCGAGTTCCAGTCGAACGTCGGCGGTGTCCCGACCTCGAACCCGGCGATCATCGGCAACGATCTGGAGCGTCAGCCGCAGATCCTCTACAACGCCGGCCTCTATTACGACGACGGCGCGCTCGATGTGTCCTTCTTCACCAACTACACCGGCGACAATTTCACCGCGTCGAACAATTCGATCAAGCTCGACGGATGGAATATCGTCAACCTCGACGCCGGCTATACGGTGCCGATGGGCAACAAGAGCCTGCGTCTCGGGGTCAATGTGTTCAACCTGTTCGACACCGACGCCACGACCGAAGGGTCGCCGCGTCTCGACAACAACCAGACCGTCGGCGGCGCTTACTTCGTCGGCCGTCCGGTCCTGCCGCGCCGCATCACCGCACGCGCAACCTTCAACTTCTGACGAGAAAACGGGCATCCGCGACAATGACTATCGAAACGCTTGACGTGGGTGCCCGCGCCATCCTGACTGCCAACGACCGGGGCGGCTACACCGTCCCCAACGGCCGGGTCTATCCCTTCCAGTGGAACTGGGACTCGGCTTTCGTCGCCCTCGGCTTCGACACCTGGGATCGCGACCGCGCGTGGAAAGAAGTCGAGACCCTGTTCAACGCGCAGTGGGACGACGGCTTTCTGCCGCACATCGTCTTCTGGCAGGACGATCCGGGCTATTTCCCCGGACCCTCGGTCTGGGCGACGGGCAAGACCCCCGTCACCTCGGGCATCACCCAGCCGCCGGTCGCGGCGACGGTCGTCCGCAAGCTGTGGGACAGCGCGATCGCGGCGGACGCCGACGACGCCTATCGCCTGCGCCTCGAAAGCCTGTTCGACAAGCTGATCGCCTGGCACCGCTGGTTTCGCGACTATCGCGACCCTGACGGCCGCGGCGTCGTCGTCGCCATGCATCCGTGGGAAACCGGCCGCGACAATTCGCCCGAATGGGACATTCCCGGCGAGCCGATCGATATTTCGAACGTCGGCGAATATGTCCGCCGCGACACCGGCCATCTCGACGCGAAGATGCGTCCGACCAAGCTCGAGTATGACCGCTACCTCGCGCTCGTCCAATATGGCGTCGCGCAGGGCTGGGACCATGCAAAGATCACCGCGGGCAATCCGTTCAAGGTCGCCGACATCGGCATGTCGATGATCCTGCTGCGCGCCAACCGCGACCTGCTGCACCTCGCCGACTATCTCGGCCGCGACGAGGAAGCCGCCGAAATCCGCGCGATGATCGCGACGGCCGAAGCCGGGATCGACTGGTTGTGGGACGAGGAAAAGCACAGCTGGTGCTCGCGCGACCTGCTCACCGGCCGCTCGTCGGGCTTCATCACCAGCGCCTCGTTCCTGAGCTTCTATGCCGGGCTCGCCGACCCGGCGAAGGATGCCGCAATGCTCGCGCACCTGCACCGTATCGGCAGCAAGGTCGAATATCTGATGCCCAGCCTCGACCCCGAGGATCCCGGCTTCCAGATGATCCGCTACTGGCGCGGCCCCGTGTGGGCGGTGGTCAACTACATGATCGGCACCGGTCTGGCCGAAGCGGGCTTCGATGCCGAGGCGGCGCGCGTCCGCCACGACACGCTGGCGCTGATGGAGCGCAACGGCTTCTACGAAGCGTACAGCCCCGTCGACGGATCGGGCAGCGGCGGCGACGATTTCTCGTGGACCGCGGCGATCTGGCTGGCGTGGCGCTGATATATTGAACCCCGGCGAAGCCGGCCCCCCCAATTTACCCTCCCAACCCTGGACCCCGGCTTTCGCCGGGGTTCATTTTGCACGCTATCGATCGGGATCGACCACCGGTCCCCGGACCCGCGCCCTCACCGCGCTCGGGCTGGCGCCGAGCAGGCTGCGCACCATCTTGTTGAAGCGCTGCGCATCGGCGACGCCGCAGCGCTCGGCGACGCGCCAGATCGGCAGGTCGGTCGATTCCAACAGGAAACGTGCATGTTCGGCGCGGCGCTGAAGCAGGCGGTGGGGCACCGTGGTGCCGAAGCGGCCGCGGAAAAGACGCGCGAGGTAAGCGGACGAACGGCCCGCCGCGGCTGCGACCTCGCGCACGCCGATCGCTTCGGGAAAATGATGGTCGATATATTCGGCGGCGCGCGCTGCAGCGTCATCTTCCGGCAACGGATCGGTACGCCGCGCGAGCGTCACCAGCAGTTCCTGCGCCGCGAGCCGCGCCGCGATATGCGCGATCGGGTCGCTCGCGGTCGCGAAGAGGCCGCTGACATGTGCAAACCGTTCGCGGAGCGCGCCACAGTCCGACACGTGCAGCGCGACCGGCGCGCGCGTCCCCCGTCCATCGCCCGCTTCGATATGGATGCACCAATGCGTGCCCGGCCCGGCAAGGTCGTAGCTCGAAGACAGGCCCGCGGGGCTGAGCGTCACATCGCCGGGCGCAATCCGAATGCGTTTTCCCGCCAGCTCCATCTCGCCGGTATAACCGTGAAGGTGCAGCGCGTGCGTGCGTCCCTGATGGATCGTCGCAAATCCGCGATCCGCCAGCAGGAACTGCCCGGCGACCGCGATGCGCGGCAAATCTTCCAGCGGCAGATCGATCATTTCCATGTTCGATTTTTTACCACAAGATTAGGCGCACGCCAATTGCGATGGTCGACCGGAAGCGGCACCATCAGGCCATATCGAGACTATGAGGATGCCGCGGCGATGCTGAGCGAAGAGCAGAAAAAATTCTACGATGATCAGGGCTATGTCCTCGTCCCCGGACTGTTCAGCGCCGAGGAGGCCGCGGCCTTCCGCGCCGAAATGCACCGCATCGCCGACAATGAAGGCAACAGCGACGCGACATGGGACAGTGTGCGGGGCAGCGGCACGACGATCACCCATTGCCACGACGTCCATTTCCGGTCGGCGATGGTGACGCGCCTGCTCACCGACCCGCGCCTCACCGAGATCGCGCAGGACATCATCGGCCCGAACGTCCAGCTTCATCACAACAAGATGTTCATCAAGCCGCCCGAAAAGGGCTCGCCCTTCCCGATGCATCAGGACTATCCTTATTTTCCGCATCGCGACCATTCGATGATCGCGGTGATCCTGCACTTCGACGATGCACCCGAAGAGAAGGGGTGCCTGCGCGTCTATCCGGGGACGCACAAGCTCGGCCCGCTTCCCGCCGAGGGCGCCGACCATCATGCTTCGACCGAAACCTACCCGATCGAGGGCGCCACCCCCCTGCCGGCGAAGGCGGGCGATGCGCTGTTCTTCCACTATCTGACCGTCCACGGATCTGGCCTCAACACGTCGGACGAGCCGCGTACGACGCTGCTCATCCAGCTCCGCGATCCGGCCGACGTGCCGCTGAACGACCGGCATAGCTCGCGCGGCCAGGGGATGATGCTCGCCGGCGTCGACCCGACCGCGGGCGCGTTCAAATTCGCGTGGGAAGACGAGAAAGCTGCCTGACGTCCTCGCCTGGCTGCTGCTGCTTTTGTCGTTCGGCAGTCCGCTCGTGGATGACCCCTGCGCGAACCTCGCGAAGCTGACGATCGACAAGGCGGTCGTCGAGAGCGCGGTGCTGTCTGACGGCGTCTGCCGGGTCAACGGGTCGGCGCACCCGGTACCGGGATCGGACATCCGCTTCAGCGTGTACTTGCCCGCCCCTAACCGCTGGAGCGGACGCTATTACCAGATCGGCAATGGCGGGTTCGCGGGAGCGATCCACCTGCCGACGCTCGACGAGGGCGCGCGGCGCGGCGATGCCATTGCGGCGACCGATACGGGGCATCGCGGCCATGGCTTCGATGCGAGCTGGGCGCCGGGCAATTCGGTCGCGCTTGCCGATTACGGCTGGCGGTCGATCAAGGCGACGCGCGATGCCGCCGCGGCGCTGGTCGGGGCCTATTATGGCCGCGCGCCCATCCGGCATTATTTCATGGGCTGTTCGAACGGCGGGCGGATGGCGCTGATGGCGGCGGCGCGCTGGCCCGACGATTGGAGCGGGATCATCGCCGGGGCGCCAGCGAACCCGTGGACGCGGCAGTTTCGCAATTTCGGCGCGATACAGTATGCGATGCGGGCGCCGGGCGGGTGGCTTGGAGCCGCCGAGCGGACGCAGGCTAAGTTACCCGCGCAGAAGCGGGCGACGCTCGATGCGATCATCGCAGCGGGATATTCTCCTACAGCGATCACTGCGGAAGACTGGGCGTACTGGATCGCCAACCCGGACACGGCCGCGCAGTCGCAGCTGACCTTTGCCGAGCAGTCGCGCGCGCATCTCTTGGGGCATTTCAGCGACGAAACCCTCGCTGGCGAACTCGACATCAAGCCGGGCGACCTGCAGGGCTTCCATGATCGCGGCGGCAAGATTCTTTCCTATTTCGGTCAGTCGGACCCGGTGATCGCGCCCGGCCTCGGGGTTGACTGGTACCGTGCGGTGCAGGCCGCGACGCGCGGCAAAACCACCGACTTCTATCGCCTGTTCATTATTCCCGGCATGTCGCATTGCCAAGGCGGCGCAGCGGCGACGAGTTTCGGCCAGTCGCTCGACGCGCCCGCGGTGCACCAGGACCGCGAGCACGACGTGCGGCTGGCGCTCGAAGCTTGGGTCGAACGCGGCATCGCGCCAGCGGCGCTCAAGAGCGAGGCCGGGACGAAGCGCACGGTTATCCGCCCGCTTCGCTGAGCGCCGAGCGCGCCTTGTCGTTCCATCTCGGTGAGCGAGCGCCCAATGCCGTCGCACAGGGCAGCACGACCAACAAGATCACCGAACCGCGGTTGCATACCAAGGATGATCGCCGGCCGATTGAGCGTGATAAATCGCCGCCATTTAATGCGATGACTCCATTGAGGAAGCGGACACGCGCGTCCGAAGCAAGGGACAATGGCCGGTAGCGGTCAGTCGCCTTTTTAGAGGTCAATCGCAAAAACCGATCGAACGCCCCTTAGGCAGATGGGCCATCCGTCAATTCGCTAGCCGCCGTCAAACGCATCATCGGGTTGCCTCTTGGCTCCAGCGACCCGCATTTGTTGCGCCGACTCGAACCGTCTGGTCCTAGCTACCGCGTTCAAGCGCGGCGACAACATGTTGGGCAAGGCGGTGCGCCGTGTCGGCCAGGCCCGCCGCCTCGATCAACGCGATTTCGGTGTCGTAAAGCAGCGGAAGATCGGCTTCTCCGGCAATCGGGGTCAGGTGCGGCGGCACCATTTCGCGAGGGAGCACTGCAATGCCGAGGCCTTCGCTCACCGCCGAAAGACTGCCCGCGAGGCTCGTCGAAGTATAGGCCACGCGCCAGTCGCGACCGATCGCCTCGAGCGCATCGACGGCTCGCTTGCGATAAACGCAAGGCTCGGGCGAGACGACGAGCGGAATGCTCGCGAGGCCTGTTGCAGCCGACTGATCGCGGGCCACCCAGACCAGCGGCTCGCGCCACACCCGCACGCCCTCAAGCGGCGCAGAAGGCTCACGCTTGACGAGCACGAAGTCGAATGCGCCGGCATGAAATTTGTCGAGAAGGTTGAGCGTGAGATCGCAAGTCACCTCGAGCTCAACGAGCGGATGCGCCTTGGTGAAGGTCGCCAGTACGGCAGGGAGATGCGCAGTGGCAAAATCCTCCGGTACCCCGAGCCGGACGCGTCCGGCCATATCGGGCTCAAAAAGCTCGGCGATGGCCGCGTCGTTCAGACGCAGCAGCTGCCGCGCCGGACCGAGCAAGCGCCTGCCCTCCTCGGTGAGGCTGAGCGACCGGGGGGTGCGCGCGAAGAGCGCCCTGCCCAATTGCCTCTCGAGCCGCTTGACTTGCAAGCTGATCGTCGATTGCGTTCGGCCAAGGCGGTCGCCGGCCCGGGTAAAGCTTTCCACCTCGGCAATGGTCACAAAGCAGCGGAGCAAATCAAGATCGAGGTTTAGCGTGCCGGTCATGGCAGGAATTTGCCGCAGCCATTGTAATTGTCAATGAATGACATTTTAAAAACTCGTTTTGTCAATTTTTGGCGGTGCGCCATTGGCGGCGGCGAAAGGAAGTCGCATGTCCGACAACACCGCCCAAAATGCTGCCGCTTCGACGCTTCCGGGCGTGCGCCCGCCCGTCTGGATCGCCCTTATCGGAATCGCCGGATTGGCTTTGCTGGCGGCTGACGGCCGCCTGGCGTTCTCTCCCCTTCAACTCGTCATTGCTCTGCTGACCATGTTCGTGGGCACCATCGTCGCGGCCTTTTCGTGTAGACATATGCGGACTGATCGTCGGCGAGCATCCTATTTCGCGCGGATCGCCCTGCTGATAGGATCGGTCCTGCTATTCGTCCTGACGGACGATCTGCTGGCCTTCGGCGCCGCCTGGATAGCAAGCGGACTTCTGCTGGCCAGTCTCATCGGTCATTCCGATGCCCTCCCCGAAGCTCGCGAAGCCGCCATGCGCGCGCGGCGGACCTTCCTGATCGGCGATCTCGCGCTGCTCGCCGCGCTTGCGATTGTCGGGGGACATGGCGGAACAACCGATGTAAACGCCGCACTTTCGCGAAGCGGCAGCCTCTCTCCTCTCGCTAGCCACCTCGCGGCGCTGCTTCTCGTGATCGCGGCGGCTGCGCGATGCGCTCTGCCGCCTTTCTCGGCTTGGCTGCTTTCGTCGATGACAGCACCAACGCCGGTGTCGGCGCTAATGCACGCGGGGCTTGTCAATGCCGGCGGCTTTTTGCTGCTGCGGCTGGCACCGGTCCTCGAGGCAGCGCCTGCGGCGCGCTATGCGGCAGTCGGCCTGGGGCTTTTCGCAGCTCTGTGGGGCCTCGGCGTCATGGCCGTCCGCCCCGACGTCAAGCGCGCGCTAGCCGGGTCGACCGTATCGCAAATGGGGTTTATGATCATGAGCTGCGGCCTTGGCGCCTATGCCGCCGCGCTCTGGCATATCGTGGCGCACGGACTGTTCAAGGCCTGGCTTTTTCTCGGGGCGGGTTCGCTTATCGGGATGCGCCAACGCGAGCGGGCTCCGATTTCCCGCTCGGCCGTCCTGATGGCCGCTCTCCTCGCGCTGTGCGCCGGCGCCTGTATGGCCTTCAAAGCCGAAGTGGGCGGCGACCTGGTGGCGCTAACCCTCGCCGTGGCCGCAGCCGCCGCTACGCTGATTGCAGGATATGGCGCTCCCGCCTCGCGCCGCGCGCGCGCATGGCTGGTCGGTCTGGTCACGGCACTGATCGCGGCAAACGCAGCAGGTCTTTTGCTGATCGGCAGCCTTTATCAAGCGCACGCCGAACCCTTGCTTCCGTCACCCTTGCTGATTGCGATTGCCGCCCTCTTTCTGATCGCATGGCTCTTCCAAGCCGCGCGGATGGCGCGCGGCGCAGCGCTTCCCCCGGCGCTCTACGTCCGCCTTCTCAACGCCGGCTCCCTTCCCGCCCACCGTACCGGAGATCTCGCATGAACATGATTGCTCCAATCGAACGCACAGGGGAACGGCTCGGCCGGACCGAAGTCGCCGGGCTCGTTGCGCTCGCCGCGCGCACGGTTGCGCCGCTCTGGCCGCTCGAAAGCGCGATTGCCGTCAACCCGCTGGCGAGATTCGAAGAGCTGCCGTTCGCGCAAGCCGTGGCTGAAGCATCGAAGCTTTTCGGCGCGCGCCGCACGCTGCCGCTCGCGCTTTGGCGGCGGCTTTACGAAAATGACCGCATCGACGAAGCCGCCTTGCGCGATGCGGCCATCGCACATCTGGGCGGCATCTATCACGCCGCCGCGCCTATTGCGCCCGGCGTAACGATGCTCGACGCGCTGATGGCGTGCCTGTTGGCGATCGAACCCGGCGACCAGCCCGAGCGGAAAGACGGACTTGGCCCTGATGCGGCGTTCATCGCAAAATGGTGCGGCGCCTTTTTCGACCATGGCATGACGACGATGCCATTGCCGTACCGCGACCTCGGGCTTTATCGCGCCGTGCTGGCGATGGCAGCGTATGACCCTGATTACCGGACGCTCACAGGCGCGCGGGGCGCAGCGTTGCTGCTGAGCGTCCCGCGCGACCCGCTTGAGGCCATTTCCGAGGGGCTGGCGAGTCTGGAAGTACCGGTCGACGAACTCGCCTATCTGTCGGGTCTGGTGGCACGTCTCCCGGGATGGGCTGGCCATATCCGCTGGCGCACCGACCATGCCGACCCTGACCGCGTGGCCGATGTCCCGGCAACTATGGCCGATCTCGCCGCGCTCTGGATCTTGCTGGCGCGCGCCGACGCAGTGTCCGCTTTGCCCCCCGCGCCGTCCGCCGGCAAAGACAGGCGCGCCGCGCTCTTGGCCCACTTCGGCTTGACCGCCAAGGCGCTCGACGCGCGCAATGCCGAAAGGCTCGACGCGGTGGCGCGCGTCGATGACGACGCGCTTGGTGCCTTGTTCATGACGGCCGCCGAACGGAGCTATGCAAACGGCCTGATGCCGGCACTGCAAAGGGCCGCTCGAACCAGCAACCCACCCCTCCGGCCCGATGCCCAGCTGGTTTTATGCATCGACGTGCGCTCGGAGCCCTTCCGACGAGCTCTGGAAGCAGAAGGCAATTATGAAACCTTCGGCTATGCCGGATTTTTCGGTTTGCCCATTGCGCTGCATCCCTTCGCCGGCGCGCATCGCGCCCGCCTGCTGCCGGTGCTTCTCTCGCCCCGGCACGACATTTCGGAGCGTCCAGTCCCCGGCCGGGAAAGCGAAGCGGAGGCAATCGCTGACGGGGCGCGTCGCGATGCCTGCACCAGCGATCTTTTCGCGGCTGCGAAAGTTGGCCCGGCAACTGCCTTTGCCGCTGCAGAGGCGACCGGACCGCTCGCCGCAGCCCTGATGCTGGCGCGGACCTTCGCGCCGCTCGCGGCAAGCCGCGCGGCCGCCACGCTCCGCAAGCGCCGGCAGCTCGCTCTCGCGCCCGCGCCTGAAGGCTATGCGAATCACACCGGCGTCTCGCTTGCCGACAAGGTCGGTTATGCCTCTGCCTTGTTCCGCCTGACCGGGATGCGGCCCGATACGGCACGGCTTGTCGTGTTGACGGGACATGGCGCAAGCGCGGTCAACAATCCCTATGCGGCCGCGCTCGATTGCGGCGCCTGCAGCGGCCATGCGGGCGGCTCGAACGCGCGACTGCTGGCAGCGATGCTGAACGATGCAGATGTGCGCTCGGGCATGGCGGAGGAAGGCCTCAAGCTGCCGCCAACCACCTATTTTCTGGCTGCAGAACATAACACGACGACGGACGAGGTGACGATCTTCGATGCCGATAGCATACCCGATACCCACGCCGCCGACCTCGCCGCGCTTTCAGCAAGTCTCGCGCGTGCCGCCGGAGCCAACCGCGCCCGCCGCGCCCGGTCGCTGGACCGAGCGCCGGGCGACCTGCTGACGGGCGCCGTGCATTGGGGCGAAGTCAGGCCCGAATGGGGTCTTGCCGGGAATGCCGCCTTCATCGTCGGCCCGCGCGACCTGACCCGCGCCATCGACCTTCAAGGGCGCGCCTTCCTCCATAGCTACGATTGGCGGGCCGACCGCGACGGCAGCGCGCTGGCGACGATTCTGACGGCGCCAATGGTCGTGGCGCAGTGGATAAACTGCCAATATCTCTTTTCCACGATCGACAACGAGCGTTACGGGTCGGGCGACAAGGTCACCCATAATGTCATCGGCGGCATTGGCGTCGTCCAGGGAAACGGCGGCGATCTCAAGATCGGCCTGCCCCGCCAGTCGCTCTTTCGCGACAACGGACTTCCGCACCACGTTCCGCAGCGTCTGCTGGCCATCGTTCATGCACCGTTCGATCGCGTGGCTGCGCTCGTCGAGACCAGCGACATCCTCCGGCGACTGTTCGGCAAGGGCTGGGTGCAACTTATCGTGATCGATCCCGAAACGGCGCGCGCGCGGCGCTGGCGCGAAGACGGCGCCGACTGCGGCGAAGGCCGGAACCTTCTCTGTGTCGATTGTTAAGGAGGAGATTTGATCATGACCATGAAGCAAAATGCCTTGCCCCTGCCGCTTCACCGGCGCCGCAAGATCGAAATCGTCATGCGGGCGGAGGATCGAACGATGGTGGAAGACTTGCTGCGCGCGGCCGGCGTCAGCGGCTGGACCATGATCCGCGACGTTGCCGGAATGGGCCATCACGGCTTTCATCAGGGCAGGACGATCTTTAACGATGAAAGCGGCCTGGTGATGTTCGTGGGCGTCGGCGACGAGGCGGTCATCGCCGATGTCGCCGGCGGCCTGTCACGCCTATTCGAAAGCCGTCCGGGAGTGACCTTTCTGTCCGATGTCGAGGTCATGCGGTCTGACTATTTCTCGCCCGCGCGTAGCACACCCCGTGGACCGTCCCTTTGAAACGCGCGGCCGCACGGCCGTCGTTGCGACGATGCACGGCAAGGAGCGCGTCATCATTCCTGCCCTTGCGCCGCTGGGTCTCGCGTTTCTGCCCTGCCCGGCGATCGACACCGATCGCTTCGGCACCTTCACGCGCGACATCCGACGCGCGGGGAGCCAACGGGCGGCCTTGGATGCGAAAGCTCGTGCCGGACTCGCCGCCGCGCCGGGAGCCGATTATGCGGTAGCGAGCGAGGGGGCGTTCGGACCGCATCCCGCCTTCCCCTTCATCCCGTCCGGCTTCGAACTGGTTGGGCTCCTCGAGAGGCAGTCCGGCGCGATGATCGTGGGCCGATATCTCAGCCTCGACACCAATTTCCGCCAGGCGCAGGCCTCGACGATCGACGAGGTCGAAGCCTTCGCCCAAGCAATCGGCTTTCCGAGCCATGCGATCGTGTTGATGGCAGGCCGCGACGGCCCGATCATCGCCAAGGGGGTGTCGGATCGGAGCATTCTGATTTCGCAGGCTCAGGCCGCTATCGAATGCGGCGGCTCGGTATGGCTGGAAGCCGATATGCGCGCAAATCGCAATCCGCAGCGGATGGCATCGATATCGCTCGCGGTGCAGGAACTGCTAAGCACCCTTACCACGCGGTGCCCGGCTTGCGATTATCCCGGCTGGACGCCGCAGACGAAAGATGGCCGACCCTGTCTCTGGTGCGAAAACCCGACCTTCGAGTCATGGATCGAGGTTCGTCAATGCGGAAACTGTGGTCATCAGGCGGAACGATGTCTTGATGCCGACCGAAGAGCCGAACCCGGGCTCTGCCTCATCTGCAACCCATGAACCGCCATCTGCGTGCGATCAGCCTACGGCGAAGACTGCCACGAGCGCGGGCCCGCTTCCGCGGTACGACGCCCTATCGATCAATATTTGGTCATACGAATCAGCGTCAAATCATAGCCCGAATCCTTAACGCCCCCCTCCCGCGCAGCGGATCGCGTGAAGATTTTCCGCTCGGGTGAGCGCCCACAGATTGTACCCCGATAGCTCGCCGACGGTCGACTATCCATAGTCGTCGCCATGACCGAGCAGCTAAGCATACCAGAATGGTCTGGGCTTCAATGGCTGCTTAAAATGGGATTGGTCGACCATCCCAGCCAAAGAACCCCCCGCTATCCGCCGGAATGAGCTGGTTAATCACGGCGAGCATGTGGGCGGCGCTGTTTTCAGCAGCGAAGAGCGAAGTTGGGGGGATCCGCGCCTGAAAGGGCTCGGAAAGGGGCGTATCGACGGTTCCAGGATGCAACACTGCCACGATCGCCTCTGGGTTGCGATGACGAAGCTCGATAGCGAAGCATCGCACAAGGGCATTGAGCGCCGCCTTCGATGCGCGATAGCTGTGCCATCCCCCCAGTCTGTTGTCCGCAATCGAGCCGACTCTCGCCGACAGGAAACTTGCGGCCACCCGGCGCTTTGCGGCAAGAACGGGAAGGAAATGCTTGGCAACCAGCGCAGGGCCGATGCTGTTGACCGCGAACACCCTGGTCATTGCCGCAGCATCGATGTGGCGAAAGCTCTTCTCGGGGTTTATCGAGCCCTCGCCGTGCAGAAGGCCCGTTGCCAGGATCAGAAGATCAAGATCGCCATCCTGTGCGACCGCACGAGAAGCTTCGGAAAGCGCGCTTTCATCAAGGATATCGACCGTTATCGGCGTGATCACATCGTCATGGGCCGGGATCCGGTTCCGGCTTGCAGCATATATGCGGCCGTATTTTCCGGAAGAGCGAAGCGCATCAACAAGGGCTCGGCCGATACCGCCGCTGCTCCCGATGACGAGGGCGCGCTTGCCTTCCAGAGAGTCCTCCCGCGCTCGCCGACGATGCGCTTGAAGACCGCGCGTAACGTGCATTCGTCTTTCCCGCGACCTGCCCAAAGGGGAAAACCGCGGACTGGGCTCGGCAGCTTGAAGCTTCGCCTTTGCCGACATCCTGATTGCATTTGCCGTGGTCTCAATGCCGACCGCGCTGAGCACAGCCGCGTGGTGCATCTTTATCCTCCGTTCGCAGAGCGAGAGTGCGGACGCGATCTGCTTGCTCGGTTGTCGGCTTGCCCTCAGCTTCATGACCTCGCGCTGACGCGGCAGGAGCGCATCGATTTGCAAACGGGCCGCATATTTCGGCCTCCGACGGCGTCCCCTTTGTCATCGGCCTCCGCGAACCGAGGAAATATTCAAGCGTCCCTCCAGTGAAAATCGACGCGGAAAGCACCGCGCTAAGAACAGGCGACCCAAGCGGCATCGTTGCTCCGCAGCCAAGGCAGCGATATTTTCTTGAAGCCCATTCATATTTGCCTTCGCCCTGCCACAAGACGGTTCATGATTATTCCTATATTGATATTAGCCTGGCGGCGAGTTCCTCTACCAGCTCTGCCCGATTCCATACTGGCGGCTCGCAAACATAGATCTCAGATAGCTAGAGAGTATTCGATCGCCCCTGCTTTCTGGGAGCAAGGTCAGGCCTTAGGGTTAAGCTCCTTCGCGCCAGCATGAGCGAGACAGATTTGGCCGCAGCAGCGATTTGCCGCTGTCAACAAATGTCCGCTAACGGGCTTCCCATTACGTGGCCGGCTACGTCTTAAATCAGGCGCATAGCAGCCGTAAACGATGGCTTAGCCACCCAGCGACTATTCGATATTTAGTCCGACATGGTGTCAACCGCGCTTGCGCCGCCCGGCGCTCTCGCGAGTTGGCCGCGCGCCGCGCATGCAAACGGGTAGCAACCGGATTTCTACGGTATCTTGCAGATGGGCGGTCACTTTGGGTATCTGGTTCACGACATCAAGCAGGATCTGGAGGCGTGTGGCGCTCGCGTATCGGTTGGCATTTTCGCCGCCATGCTTCTGACCGAGAAGATCCGACCGAAATTCTTCGAATGTCTGCAACATCTTCAATTCAGTGCTGACCATATGCCGACCGCTGTGAACCGCCTGTCCCGGCTTTACGAGTTTCAGACGTGGCTTAATGTGAAGCCATATATTTTTGAAAAATACATCTCCCAGCGCACGCCCTGTGCGACCGGGTTGGATTTCTGGAAAGAGGTACTGCTCGCCAGCTTCCTTCATGGCTTGGACATAATGCATGAAGCCCAAGCGACGCAGCTCTTCGCAAACAGGAATCTTACGAACGCTGGTCGCGTTCTTGACGCCGCCCGCAGAAGTTTTCCTGATGTTGACAAAAAAGATACCGTCTTCTTCGCCGATATCATCGACCAAAAGCTTACAAGCTTCCTCGCGCCGCATACCTGAATACCAGACCAGCGGCATGACCCAATAGGCTGCGTCGTGCCAAATCGAGCCTCCCGGCGTCACGGACAAACGCTGAGGCAAATCGACGCCCGTACCGCCGGTCCAGATGCCGAGACGAAACAATTCTTCACCCTGCGCAATCGTATAGGGGTCGCGCTCGTCGCGCTCGTCCCTGTCGTCCTCATCGAGGATAAAATCTGAAAAATCGAGAGGCGCCATTGGCGTTTTCGTCGCAAGCCACGCACACAATCTCTTGAGGTTGGCGAAATGACGATTGATGGTTCCTACGTCGAGGCCAATCGCGAACGAGATTTCTTCGCCGCGCTCCTCTTCTTCAGTAAGACGATCGAGCGCCTCGCTGCAAATTTCCTCCAGCGACATCGCTTCGTGTCGAGGCGACTTATGATGCGACGACGGTAACCGGTTCAACAGGTCGTAAAACTGGTTCAGGTCTTCCTGGCATGTTGCTGCCATGGCCTTGCCATTATTTGACTTGCCGAACAGAAAGGGCGCGGCCTTGAACTGGCGCTTCTGGCTGGCGCCCCAGACCTTCGGCTGCGACTTGCGCTTTTTGGGGTTCGCACCCTCGGCCAGGACCGGCGCATCTTCCCGTCCGCGCGCCTTTGGTTTCAGCTCCATATATTTTTCTACTGCCTGCACCGGGCTAAGGGTGGCATAATGGGTCTGCACATCGGTGAGTGTCGACGCTGACGCAGGCACAATGGTGCTGGCGTTCCACGCGTTTGGAGGCGCAGGGGCGGAGATCGGGGGAGGCATCGAAGTCTGCAGAGGCGCTCGCCCGAGCGCGTTCATCAGCGCCAAGCTGTGTTCGATCGCCCGAACCTCGGGGCTGTCGTAGGTTGCCGCGGCCGTCAACCGTGCCCCACACATGACCTGCCGGGCAATTTCGATTCGGTCAGCCGCTGGCTCGATGCCGAGCCGCTCCAGCAATGCCTTTGCCTCATTCAGCAAATTGCCGGGAACATCGCCGGCTTGGGAAAGCATCGCATAAAGATTGGCGCGGGCCTCTTCGTCCAGCGACGGAAAGCGCTTGTCGAATGACCCGATGTAATCGATGCCCATATAGTCGTCGAAGCCATTTGCGATGAAATCGCCGTTAAACGCTGCATAGATCGAGAGCATCTGGTGGAAGCGAGCGGTGACATTGCCCTCACCGTCCTTCTCGATCACCGCCAACTGATGCGCCAGCATGTTGCGATACCGCACCATCTCCTCTCGAAAGAGATGGTTCACCTGCTCGCTGGTCAGTCCTTCCTGCTCGATCCGTTCGTATAAGCTCATTCGCACAACCTCGCTTCGGCTGGTCATCGCGACCGCGCGCCGTCGCGCGACCGACTGGTCCTTCGTCAAAAGGCTGACCGTTGTTACGATGGTTATAGGACGTTCAAGCCGTCCAACGAAGCGCACCCGGCGACGCCACCAGTAGGTGGCCCCGCGACGGTTCACATTTTCGATTGCTGGCATCAGGCACTGGCTCCACCCACTGGTAGCAATTGATGCCACTGCGATGGTCGGCCTTGCTCAGTTAAGGGAGAAACCTGGGGTTTTCCGTCCCTTGGCTGAGGCACAGCACCGGCTGGCTGGGGCGGCAGGATTCGAACCTGCGCATGGCGGCATCAAAAGCCGCTGCCTTACCGCTTGGCGACGCCCCAACGGCCGGTTGCGAGCGCGTCTATAGCGCGCGCGACATGAATGGCAAGTTGCGGCCTTAAAGCCGCGTTACCCAGCCATAGGGATCTTCGGCACGGCCGCGCTGGATATCGACGAGCTTGTCCTTCAGCTTTGTCGTGACCTGCCCCGGGCCGCCGGCGCCGATGGTAAAGCTGGAGTCGCCGCGCGTCACCTTGCCCACCGGGGTCACGACCGCGGCGGTGCCGCAGGCAAAGCTTTCGGTCAGGCGGCCGCTTTCCGCATCGGCCTGCCATTGGTCGATCGCATAGGGTTCCTCGCGCACATTCAGCCCGGCATCGCGCGCCAGCGTGATGATCGCGTCGCGGGTGATGCCGGGCAGGATCGTGCCGGTCAGCGAAGGCGTGACGATACTGCCGTCGTCGAACACGAAAAACATGTTCATGCCGCCCAGTTCCTCGATCCAGCGACGTTCTGCGGCGTCGAGAAAGACGACCTGGTCGTGGCCCTTCGCAATCGCCTCGCGCTGCGCGACGAGGCTGGAGGCATAGTTGCCGCCACATTTGGCAGCGCCAGTGCCCCCGGGCGCGGCGCGGGTATAATCCTCCGACACCCAGAGCGAGATCGCGGGAGCCCCCGACTTGAAATAATTGCCGACCGGCGAGGTGATGACGAGGAACTGATATTCGGAGGCGGGCTTCACGCCGAGGAATACCTCGCTCGCGAACATGAAGGGGCGCAGATAGAGCGCGCCGCCATCAACCGGCGGGAACCAGCGGGCGTCGGCGGCGACGGCTTCCTTGACCGCGGCGATGAACAGCTCCTCGGGCAGTTCGGCCATCGCCATGCGGCGCGCGCTCGCATTAAAACGTGCGGCATTGGCTTCGGGCCGGAACAGCGCCATCGAACCGTCGTCGAGACGATAGGCCTTCAGCCCTTCAAAGATTTCCTGGGCATAATGGAGCACCGCGGTCGCGGGATCGAGCGTCAGCGGCCCGCGCGGCATCACCTGCGCATCGTGCCAGCCCTGTCCTTCGGTATAACGGATCGACACCATATGATCGGTGAAAACGCGCCCGAACGCCGGATCGGCGATCGCCGCCGCCCGTACATCGTCCGCGATCAGATTGGGGTGCGGAAGATGGGTGAAGGCGGGAGCGGACATCGAAAAATCCCTGTTGTTGCGGGCCTGTGGAGCGCGCCTCTTGCCAAAGACGGGCGCGGCGCGCAACGGTAGCAACTATGCCGGATGACAATTTTCTTTCACAAGTACCCGCTGCCTCTGCCCTTTTCTTGCGCGAAGACGAGGTGCGCCGCGGCATCGAGTTTTTGTTTTTCGCCCACGCCTCCTTATGGCGCGCGATCGACGCGCGGCTGACCGAGAAGGAATTGGGGCGGGCCCATTATCGCGCCCTCTATTTCATCGCGCGGCAACCGGGACTGACGATTTCGGACCTGCTCGCGCTGCTGGGCGTCACCAAGCAGTCGCTCGGCCGCGTGGTCAAAGACCTGGAGGCGCGCGATTATCTGACGACCCGCCCGGGAAATCGCGACCGCCGCCAAAAGGAGTTGCGGCTGACCGATGCGGGCCGCGCGGCCGAGGCCGCCATCTTCACCACGCTGCGCGACACGATGAGCCGCGCCTATACCCACGCGGGGCAACAGGCCGTGACCGGATTCTGGCAGGTCAGCGAAGCGCTGGTGCCGCCGCGCGAGCGCCGCCGAATCGTCGCTCTCGGGAAAGACGCGGGCTAGCCCTTTCGCCAATCCAAGTCCCCGTTCGCATCGAGCGGGTTATGATTCAGGTCAGCCCTCGCCCCGTGCAATATCGGCCAGTTCGCGCCCGCGGTCGCGCGCCGCGCGGAGCACATTGGTGAGCAACGCGGCAAGCTGGCCGTCGCTGTCGAGCACGTCTAGGCCCGCTTGCGTCGTGCCCCCCTTGCTCGCGACCTGCGCGATCAGGGCGCCGGGCTTTTCGCCGCTGTCGGCCAGCAGCGCGGCCGCGCCGCCGAACGTCGCGGTGGCAAGCTGCAACGCGTCTTCGGGCGACAGGCCGAGGCGTTCGCCCGCCGCCGCATAGGATTCGATCAGGCGAAACACGAAGGCCGGCCCGCTTCCGGTAAAGGCGGTAACAAGGTCCATCGCCGAATCGTCGGCGAGCGTTACCGTCTGGCCGAGCGGGTCGAGCAGCGCATGGATCGCCCGGTCATCGGCATCGCCCAGCGTTGCCACGGCCGACACGCCGGCGCCGATGCGCGCGGCGAGGTTGGGCAGGATGCGAACCTGCGCGCCCGCGCCGGGGAAACGTTCGGCAAGATCGGCGAGCGATACGCCCGCGAGGATCGACAGCAGATGGACATCCCCCGTCGCAAGCGGCGCCAGCACTTCGGCCACGTCGCCAAGCTGCTGCGGTTTCATGCCGAGCATGATCCAGTCGGCCGCCCCGCCCGCAGCTTGCCATTCGTCCAGCGACGCGTGCTGGACGATCCCGACCCGCGGCGCCGCAAAGGGGTCGACGATCGCGATCAGCGCCGGGTCAAGCCCCGCCGCCAACCAGCGATCCAGCATCGCCCCGGCCATGTTGCCGCAACCGACCAGCAGGAGCCGCCCGGAAAAATTCCGCAAAACTTTGGTCATAGGTCCTTCTTTTCTTGTTCTTTAACGGCAGCTGTTCTCGGGCCCCGACAACAGGTCCAGACAGCGGCCGTCGATCTTGCCCGCATCGACGGGCAGGCCGATCACTGATGCCAGCGTCGGCATGATATCGACGGTCATCACCGCATTGGGCTGTTCAAACCCGGCCAGCCCCTTGCGCCAGAACAGCATCGGCACGCGGCGGTCATAATCCCATACCGACCCGTGCGTCGCAACATAGCCAAGTCCCGATTCGGGAATGGGGGTGACGCGCGGTGTGAGCACGACGATGAAATCGCCCGACCGGCCCGGGTGGAAGGACGCACGCAGCTTGTCGAGCAAGCCCCATGTGTCAGGGGCCTGCTTCGACATCGCACGACCTGCCAGCTCGTCTGCCGTGACCACCGCTTCGATCTGCGGATGCGCGCGCAGTCGCACCAGAATTTCGGCAAGCGCCGCCTTGCGCTGCGCCGGGGTCAGCGATTTCGCCAGATACATGTCGCCGAACGGACCGTCACCGTAGAGCAGCGGTTGCGGCAGGCCGAGCTTTTCGGCGACCGCTTTGCCCAGCGTATCGGGATCGAGCGCCGGATCGACGCGCTCGGCGGCGGGCCAGGCGTTCTGGCGATTGCGTTCGGGCATGTCATGCCCGCCATGATCGGCGGTGAGCGCGACGGCATAGTCGATGCCCGTCGCATCGAGCCGGGCAAAGAAATCGCCCAGTTCGCGGTCGAGCCCCATCATCTGGAGGCACATTTCGCTGCCTTCGGTGCCGGCGCCGTGGCCGACATAATCGGTCGCCGACAAACCGACGATCAGCAGGTCGGTGCCGCTGCCCTCGCCCATCTTGCGGGCCTGGCGCAGCGCCGCGGCGGTCGCAAGGACCGCGCCGTCGGCTTCGGGCGACGCCATGAAGCGGCGGAAGTCGCCGCCCTCGCGCGCCATGCGGCCCGTGCCGACGCTGCCGCCCTTGTCACCCACCGGGATCGCGATGTCGTGGTTTGCGCAGTCGGCCGGAAGCGCCATCGCCGGGCGCGGCTGGGCGATCGCCGCGGCGATCACGGCGCCCGCCTGCGTCGCGGTCGGCGACAGGGCGGTGCCGCGATAGCTGGTCAGGCCGGTGGGGGCGAGCCACATCAGCTCGTCGGCTTGCCGCCCGCCCATCATGATCGCCGCGCGGTCCTTGCCCGCAACCGACACGACCTGTGTCTTGGGATCGCGTGCCTTCATCAGGTCGCCGAGGGTGGGGACGAGCAGATGCGCCACCGACGGCGCATATTTGCCGCCGCCCGACGCGGTGCCAGCGACGCTTTCGTCTTCGGCGCAATAGATGCGCTTGTCCTCGCGCGCGACCGACAGGTCGAAATAATTATTGGCAACGATGCCCGCGCGGCCGGGATGGCTGCCGGTCAGGATCGTCGAATGGCCGGGGCAGGTTTCGGTCGCGCCATGCGCCTGATACCCCGACGGAAAAACGATGCCCGATGCCAGCCGAGCGAGACCGCCTGTGAATTTGCCGCGATATTCAGCGAACAGATCGGCCGAAAACTGGTCGACCGCAACCATCACGATCAGCTTTGGCGCCGGGGTCGCGGACGTCACCTTGGGCGTCGGCGGCGCAGCATTCTGCGCAAGGCCGGTTCCCGCGGCCGCGACGCAAAGCACGGCAGCAAGGGCGGTGGACAGATATTTCAGCTTCACGGGCGACTTCTCCAATCGGTAGGTGTCAGCGCGGGCTGTCCTCTCGTCGAAAGCCGCCTATATGGCAAGCCTTCCAACGGTGAACAGCTGCGGGCATGCCATGAATTTGCAGAGTGAGGCTTTTGTGACACGCCTATGGCACGCGGCGCTGGCCCTGCTGCTGTGCGCCGTGATCGGCGTCAGTCCCGCCGCAGCGCAATCGACGCATATCCGGCCGAAACTGGTGGCCGAATCGGTGGTGCCCGCGCCGGGGAACGTCACGACATTGGCGCTGACGATGACGCCCGCCCCGACCTGGCACGGCTATTGGGTCAACGGCGGCGACGCGGGGTTCGGCCTATCGGTCGAATGGAACGCGCCCGACGGTGTCACCGTCGCGCCTTTCCGTTACCCGGTGCCCGACGCGCTGATTCTTTTTGGCATGATGAACCATGTCTATGAACATCCCTATGCGCTGCTCGCCGATGTCCGGATCGACCCGTCGATCGCGCCGGGCACCGACCTGACGCTGTCAGGCGTCGCCAACTGGCTCGCGTGCACCGACAAGGTGTGCGTCCCCGAAAAAGCTGTCATTTCGGTCGCGCTCAAGGCGGGCGATGGCAAGATCGCGGCGGCCGACCGCGAACGGTTCGACGGCTGGCGCGCGTTGCTGCCGCAACCGCTTGACCGGCAAGGCAGCTGGCAGCGGCGCGGCGACACCGTGCGCTTTGCGATCCCGCTGCCGGCGAGCACCGCGATCGACGCACCGCACCTGTTCGTCGAGACGCAGGGCGTCATCGACTATGCCGCACCGCAGCGCGTCAGCCGCAATGGCGATCGCATCATCGTCGAAGCGCGCGCGAAGGGAGAGAAAGAGGGGCCGGTTTCGGCGCTGCTGAAGCTTGGGCCAGGGCGCGGGCTTTCGTTGCAGCTCGCCCCCGGCGCCGTGCCCGCAGCGGGCGACGCGATCGCCGGATCGGCGGACGGAATCGACCCCGGCCTGTTCTGGACCGCACTGGGCGGTGCGATTCTCGGCGGGCTGATCCTCAACCTGATGCCCTGCGTCTTCCCGATCCTCAGCCTGAAGGCACTCAGTCTTGCCCGCTCGGGGGGCGATGCGCGCGGCGCGAAGGTGGAGGCGATCGCCTATACCGCCGGCGCCGTTGCCACCGCGCTGCTGCTCGGCGGCGCGCTGCTCCTGTTGCGCGGCGCGGGCGAACAGGTCGGCTGGGCATTCCAGTTGCAGCACCCGCTGAGCGTGTTGGCGCTGTTGATCCTGGCGCTGGCAATCACCTTGAACCTGCTCGGCGCCTATGAACTGCCGTCCTTCGGCGGCGGGCAGGCGCTGGTCGACAAGGGCGGCGCAGCGGGCGGTTTCTGGACCGGCGCGCTGGCGGCCTTTGTCGCCACGCCGTGCAGCGGGCCGTTGCTCGGCGCGGCGCTTGGGGCGACGCTGGCGCTGCCCGCCTGGGCGGCTCTGCCGGTCTTTGGCGGGCTCGGGCTGGGGCTTGCCCTGCCGTTCCTCGCGATCGGCTTCATTCCGGCGCTGCGCAATCGATTGCCGAAGCCGGGGCCGTGGATGGAAAAATTTCGCAAATGGATGGCGCTGCCGATGGGGCTGACGGCGCTGGGTCTGGGCTGGCTGCTCTGGCGCCAGCTCGGCAGCGGGTCGCAACTTGCGTGGCCCGCGGTCGCGGTCGCTATGGCGATCGTTCTGTTCACCCATTATGGCGCCATCCAGCGCGGCGACCGCCGTTCATGGCTGCTGATCGCCGCCGGCCTGCTGTTCGTGGGCAGCCTTGTCGGCACGGTGAGCGACGTCGCCGACAGCGAGCGGGCGACGGGCACGGGATCAAGCTTTTCGCCTGACGCGCTCGCCAAGGCCCGCGCCACCGGCAAACCCGTGTTCGTCTATTTCACGGCCGACTGGTGCCTGTCGTGCAAGGCGAACGAAGCAGGTGCAATCAACCGCGAGGCGGTGCAACAGGCGTTTGACAAGGCGGGCGTCGTCACGCTCGTCGGCGACTGGACGAACGGCGATCCCGTCATCACGCGCACGCTGGCCGAACATGGCCGCAACAGCGTGCCGCTCTATCTTTGGTACGCGCCCGGCGCCGTAAAGCCCGAAATCCTGCCGCAGATATTGACGCCGGGGATGCTGACGGATTTGGCCGCACAATGATTTTTCAGTTCGCAATGACAAGAAAAAGGTGATGAAAAAACAGCGCGCCGACCAATTGCTCGTCGACCGCGGCCTCGCGGAAAGCCGGACCCGCGCGCAGGCGCTGATCCTGGCCGGACTGGCCTTTGTCGGCGACCGCAAGATCGACAAGGCGGGGCAGCAGGTCGCGGCCGATGCCGAGATCAGCGTCAAGGGCCGCGATCATCCATGGGTGTCGCGCGGCGGCATCAAGCTGGACCATGCGCTGACCCTTCTCGATTGGGACGTGACCGGCGCGGTCGCGATCGACGTCGGATCGTCGACGGGCGGGTTCACCGACGTGCTGCTGAGCCGCGGCGTTACGCGTGTCTATGCGGTCGATTCGGGGACCAACCAACTTGCGTGGAAACTGCGGCAGGACGAGCGCGTCATCGTCCACGAACAGACAAGCGCGCGCATCCTGACCCCCGCGCACATCCCCGAGCCGATCGACCTGATCGTGTGCGACGCGAGCTTTATCGCGCTGTCAAAGGTGCTTCCCGTGCCGATGTCGTTCGCCAAAACCGGCGCGCGCATCGTCGCGCTGATCAAGCCGCAGTTCGAGGCCGAGCGGCACGAGGTCGGCAAGAAAGGCGTCGTCCGCGACACCGCGGTTCATCAGCGCGTCTGCGCCGAAGTCCAGGATTGGCTGACCGGCGCGGGTTGGGACGTGATCGATCTGGTCGAAAGCCCGATCACCGGCCCGGAAGGAAATATCGAATTTCTGATCGCCGCGGTGAAGCGAGTCGCTTGACGCTGCGCCGCACAATCGCGACACCGATGCAACGGATTCGCATGTGAGGGATATTGCGGGCATGACCGAAATCGCAACGCCGGGCCAGCTTCGCATGTCCTATCTGCGCTGGGCCCTTGTCACCGTCCCCGCCATCGTCCTGATCGGCAGCTTGATGGGCATCCTGTCGAACAGCGGCTATGATAATCGCTGGTTTGCGGCGCTCGACCTGCCGTCGATCACGCCGCCGGGCTGGGTGTTCGGCATTGTTTGGCCGATCCTCTATATCATGCTGGGCCTGTCGCTCGCGATGATCCTCCATGCGCGCGGCGCCAGGGGCCGGGGTTTCGCGCTGCTGCTTTTCTTTGTCCAGCTTGTCGCCAATTTCGTCTGGTCGCCGCTGTTTTTCGGGCAACATCAGGTGACGAGCGCGCTTTACCTGATCATCTTCATCCTGATGGTGACGATCGCGACGGCCTTTGCCTTTGCGCCGATCCGCAAGGCGGCGGCGTGGTTGCTCGTCCCCTATATGGTCTGGCTCAGCTTCGCCGCGATCCTCAATTTCCAGATCGACCAGCGCAATCCCGATGCCGAAACCCTTGTTCCGGCCGCCGCGCGCACCCAGATAGGATGACGGCGCAAGGGACAACTGGGGACAGCCCCGACAAAGGAATATGAGACATGCAGAGCGAAAACCGCTTTTTTGACGACCTTGCCAAGATGGTGAACGGCATCGCCGGGACCGTTGCCGGCGCCGGACGCGAAGCCGAATCCGCAATGCGCGACCGCGCAAAGGAATGGGTCGGCCGCATGGATTTCGTCAGCCGCGAGGAATTCGAGGCGGTGAAAAAAATGGCCGCTACCGCGCGCGCCGAAGCCGAAGCGCTGAAAGCGCGCCTCGACAAGCTCGAAGGCGTGAAGCCCGCTGCCGCGCCCAAGGCTGCTGCTGCGCCAAAGGCTGTGACCAAGCCCGCTGCGGCGAAGCCGGCCGCGAAACCCGCTGCCAAGCCTGCGGCGCGCAAGCCCAAGGCCTGAGGCGCCCCACAGCGCCTTTTGCCGATTGTGCACAGATTATTCCCCGGATGGCACGGGACGCGGACTCGCGTCGCCACGCCATCCGGGCTAAGGCGCGCGCATGAGTGACGATATCTACGACGACGAAGACGGCCAGGACGCGGCACCGATGGAGATGCTGGCATCCTATTTCGCCGCGCACGACTGGCCGCACGAAATGGTCGGCGAGGACGAGATCGTCGCGACCGCGCAGGGAAGCTGGACAACCTATGAGCTGCGCGCCGTCTGGCGCGCCGACGACGGCGTGATCCAACTGCTCGCCTTTCCCGACATTCGCGTTGTCGAGGACAAACGCACCGTCGCGCACGAGGCGCTGGCGATGATCAACGAGCAGCTTTGGCTCGGTCATTTCGAGCTGTGGTCGAACAGCGGCACGATCCTGTTCCGCCACGGGATGCTGGTCGGCGGCGATGCGTCGCTGTCGCTGGACCTCACCGAAACGCTGATCGAAAGCGCGATCGACGAGTGCGAACGTTTCTATCCGGTGTTCCAGTTCGTGCTGTGGGGCGGCAAGACCCCCGCCGAAGCCCTCGCGGCATCGCTGATCGAAACGCGCGGGGAGGCCTGAGGCCCGGCTTTGTCCCGTTCGTGTTGGGCTACCGCTTCTCGAACCGCGTCAGCCCCGCGCCCAGCTCATTCGCACCGATCGCCAGCGCCTCGCCGCTCCAGTCGGCGACGAACACCGACCTGCGATCGAGACCGGCCGGCAGGCTGGCCCGATTGCCGGAGATCGCCAAGCCGCGCGAGGGATTCTTGCGCTCCTCGGCGGCGACCGCGATCAGCGCCGAATAATTTTCCTTGTCGCGCCCCTGCACGAACAGATTGTTCGCGATCTGCCCCACCGACCCCGACGGCAGGTCGATCATGTAGTTGGTGCCAGTGCCCTGCGTGTCGTCAAAGCTGTTGTCGTTGATATCGACCGCGATCGCGCGGGTTTTGAGATAATGACCGCCGCTGCCCTTTTCGAATCGCGTCCGCGTGACGACGACCTTGCCGTAAATCCCGGTGTAGACGCTGTGCGCGCAGCTCAGCCCACGGTCGCAGCGGCCGAGGCGCGAGAAGGTCGAGCGGTCGATGGTCAGCGTCGCTTCGGGATCGTCGGCGGTCAAAATGCCCTGCTCGCTGTTGCGGAACATCGCGTTCACGATGTCGAGATCGCTGGTTTCCAGCCGGATGCCCGCGCCATTGCCGTCGGGGACGCGCATATTCTGGAACACCAGCCCGTCGATCCGCGCGCCCGCGCCGCGCAGAACGAGCGCCGCCTTGCCCTCACAGGTTACGCCGTCGAAGATGGCGCGGCCGGGTTCGGCCGCGACAAAGGCAATACGGCCTGCCGTCTGTACGGCACAGTCGCGGTGATAGCCGGCGGCAACGCGGATCGTCCCTTCGCCTTCCCCGATCGCATCGACGGCATCCTGTAGCCGTCCAAAGCTCTGCCCACCGACGCTATAGGGCGCTCCGCCGGTCTGCGCAGGAAGCGGTGCCGGGGCGAGCAACAGCGGGAGGGCGAGCAGCGGCAGCAGGGGCCGGCGAAGAATTGCCTTGAACATACGCGCCCCATAACCGTTTTCGCCGCTTTAGTCGTTGGCGAAGCTGGTTAATCCGCCGCCTGTCCCCTTATCGGACAGACGGGCGCATGCCGGTTAATCCAGATTGGGCCGCAGCCAGCGTGTCGCCGTCTCCAGATCGACGCCGCGCCGCCGCGCATAATCTTCCAGCTGGTCGCTGCCGATCCGCGCGACGCCGAAATACTGGCTTTCGGGATGGCCGAAATAAAAGCCGCTAACCGCCGCCGTCGGCAGCATCGCAAAGCTTTCGGTCAGCACCAGTCCGGCATTTTCCTCTGCCGCCAGCAGGTCGAACAGGATCGGCTTCAGGCTGTGGTCGGGGCAGGCGGGATACCCCGGAGCCGGGCGAATACCGCGATATTCTTCCTTGATCAGCGCCTCGTTGGTCAGCTGTTCACCGGGGGCATAGCCCCACAGCGTGGTGCGGACATGCTGGTGCAATCGTTCGGCGAACGCCTCGGCAAAGCGGTCGGCGAGCGCCTTGAGCAAAATGTCCGAATAATCATCCTTGTCGGCGCGGAAGCGTTCCGAATGCGGCTCAATGCCGTGGATGCCGACGGCAAAACCGCCGATCCAGTCGCCCGCCGGATCGATGAAATCCGCGAGGCACATATTGGCGCGGTCGCGGCTTTTCTTGATCTGCTGGCGCAGGAACGGCAGCGTCACATGGCGCTCTTCCTCGGCGAGATGGATCGTCACATCGTCGCCGTCGCGCGCGCACGGCCAGAAGGCGCAGACCCCGCGCGCGGTCAGCCATTTTTCGCCGATCAGCCGGTCGAGCATCGCGTCGGCATCGGCCTTCAGCTCCTGTGCCGTCTCACCGACCACCTCGTCGTCGAGGATCGACGGATAGGTGCCATGGAGTTCCCATGCGCGGAAAAAGGGCGTCCAGTCGATGCATTCGCGCAGGTCGGCAAGCGACCAGTCGTCGAAGCGGTGCAGTCCGGGCTGGAGCGGCGGCGCGGGCTTGTCGCTGAGATAGGCGTCGTAATAATTGGCGCGGGCTTCTTCCAGCGTGTGGAGGACGCTTTGTCCCTTGCCCGCGCGCACGTCGCGGACATGGGCGTAATCATCCTTATACCCCTGCACATAGGCATCACGCCCGGTGTCGCTGACGAGCGCCGTCGCGACGCCGACCGCGCGGCTGGCGTCGAGGACGTGGAGCACCGGCCCCTGATAGGCGGGATCGATGCGCAGCGCCGTATGCACTTTCGATGTCGTTGCGCCGCCAATCAGCAGCGGCATCGTCATGCCCGCACGCTGCATTTCCTCGGCCACCGTCACCATCTCGTCGAGCGACGGCGTGATCAGGCCCGACAGGCCGATCATGTCGGCGTCATTCTCGTTCGCCGCCTCGAGGATCTTCGACCAGGGCACCATCACGCCCAGATCGACGATCTCGAAGCCGTTGCATTGCAGCACGACGCCGACGATATTCTTGCCGATGTCGTGAACGTCGCCCTTGACGGTCGCCATCACGACCTTGCCCTTGCCCTTCGCGCCCGGCTCCTTCGACGCCTCGATGAAGGGCAGCAGGTGCGCGACCGCCTTTTTCATCACGCGCGCCGATTTCACGACCTGCGGCAGGAACATCTTGCCCGACCCGAACAGGTCCCCGACGACGTTCATGCCGTCCATCAGCGGCCCTTCGATCACCTCGATCGGGCGCGGCATCAACAGGCGCATTTCCTCCGTATCGTCGACGACATAGGCGTCGATGCCCTTGACCAGCGCATGTTCGAGCCGCTTGGCGACGTCCCAGCCGCGCCATTCCTCGGCCGCCTTTTCCTGTGCCGGATTGCTGCCCTTGTAGCGTTCAGCGAGCGCGATCAGCCGTTCGGTGGGCGATTCCGCCTCCCCTTCGACCTTGCGGTTGAGCACGACATCCTCGACGGCCTGTCGCAGTTCCGGGTCGATCGTGTCATAGACGTCGAGCTGCCCGGCATTGACGATCGCCATGTCGAGTCCGGCAGGAATCGCATAGTAAAGGAAGACGCTGTGCATCGCGCGGCGCACTGTCTCGTTGCCGCGAAAGCCGAACGACAGGTTCGACAGCCCGCCCGAAAAATGAACATGCGGGCAGCGGCGGCGGATTTCCTTTACCGCCTCGATAAAGTCGACCGCATAATTGTCATGTTCTTCGAGACCCGTGGCGACCGCGAACACATTCGGGTCAAAGATGATGTCTTCGGGCGGGAAGCCGATGCTCATCAGCAACTTGTAGGCGCGCTCGCAAATCTCGATCTTGCGCTCTTTCGTATCCGCCTGCCCGACCTCGTCGAACGCCATCACGACAACCGCGGCGCCATAGGCCATGCATTTGCGGGCGTGTTCAAGGAAAGGCTCCTCGCCCTCCTTCATACTGATCGAATTGACGATCGGCTTGCCGGGGACGCATTTCAGCCCCGCCTCGATGACATCCCATTTCGAGCTGTCGATCATCACCGGGATGCGCGCGATATCCGGCTCGGCGGCGATGAGCTTGAGGAACGTCGTCATCGCATATTCGGCGTCGAGCAGCCCTTCGTCCATGTTGACGTCGATGATCTGCGCGCCATTTTCCACCTGCTGGCGCGCAACCTCGACCGCCGCGGCATAGTCGTCGGCGAGGATCAGCTTCTTGAACGCCGCGGAACCCGTGACGTTGGTGCGCTCGCCGATATTGACGAAGCTGGAGGAAGCGGCGGTGGTCATCTTTGAATCCTGAAACTGAATATTAAGCGACAAGGGGGCGCGCGAGGACGAGATCGTCGTAAAGCTTGCCGCCGACGTTGAATTGGCGCGTACCGAGGTCGGCGAACCCCTGCTTGCGATAGAAGGCGAGCGCGCGTTCGTTCTGCGCATAGACGCCAAGCAGAAGGCGGCGGTGTCCGCGCGCAGCCTCCAGCGCCCGTTTCATCAGCTCCGCGCCGAGCCCGCTGCCATGAAAACGCGATAACGAATAGATGCGCTTCAATTCGATGTCGCCCTCAAGCGCGGCGGCAAGGTCGGGCTGACCCACGAGCGCAAACCCGATCGGCGCGCTGCCGGGCTGCGCCTCGGCAATCCACGCACGCGCGCCACAGGCCAGATAGGCACGATAGGCTGCCTCAACATGCTGCGCCGCACAGTGACCGACGATCGCATCGCCGTCGAGGATTCCGGCGAAGGTTTCGAGGAAGGTTGCAGCGCCGATCAGCGCAAGCGCCGGCGCATCATCCGCTCCGGCCTCCCGGATCGACCATCTTGGCATGTCGGTCATCGACTCAGGCGGCCATCGTAAAGGGCTCGAGCCCCGCCAGCCGCGTCCGCACCGGCACCTCGGGAATGTGCCGCGGTGCAAGGCCCGCGACGGCCTTCGCCATCGCCGCAATGTGCGCCGGCGTCGAACCGCAGCAGCCGCCGAGGATGTTGACCTGTCCATGAGCAGCCCATTCGCCGACGAGCTCCGCCGTCGTTTCGGGCAATTCATCATATTCGCCGAGTTCGTTTGGCAGGCCCGCGTTCGGGTAAACCATCACCAGCGCATCGGCGATTTCGGACAAAACCTTTACGTGCGGACGCAACTGCGACGCGCCAAACGAGCAATTCAGCCCGATCGTCAGCGGCTTCGCATGACGCACAGCGTACCAGAAAGCCTCGACCGTATGCCCCGACAGGTTGCGCCCCGACAGGTCGGTGAGCGTCATCGAGATCATCAGCGGCAGCTCGCGCCCCACCTTTGCCTCGGCCTCCAGCGTCGCGGCGATCCCGGCCTTGGCATTGAGCGTGTCGAAGATCGTCTCGATCAGGATGAAGTCGGCGCCGCCCTCGGCCAGCGCGACAACCTGATCGAGATAAACCGCCTTCAATTCGTCGAAATCAATCTCGCGATAGCCCGGATTGTTGACGTCGGGCGACAGCGACAGCGTCTTGTTCGTCGGCCCGACCGCGCCCGCGATGAAGCGGCGGCGACCGTCGATCGCTTCATATTTATTTGCCGCCTCGCGCCCCAATCGCGCGCTTTCATGGTTGATGTCGGCGACCAGATGTTCGGCGCCATAATCGGCCTGGCTGATCCGGTTGGCGCTGAATGTGTTGGTCGACACGATGTCCGACCCCGCCGCCAGATAGGCTTCGCCGATCGCGGTAACGACATCGGGACGCGTCAGCGCGAGGATGTCGTTATTGCCCTTCTGGTCGTGCGTCAGGCCGAGCGATCCGGCATAGTCGGCCTCGACCAGCTTGCGAAGCTGGATCTGCGTACCCCAGCCGCCGTCGGTGAGCAGGATGCGGTCCTTCGCTGCCGCCACCAGGGCGTCGCGTGCCCCGATTGTCGAATGGCCGGTCATGCTGCCTGATCCTTTGCGTTCGCAACCGGCCGCAGTCCCAGCAAATGACAGATCGCATAGCTGAGTTCGGCGCGGTTGAGCGTGTAGAAATGGAAATCGCGCACCCCGCCCGCATAAAGGCGGCGGCACATTTCGGCGGCGACGGTCGCTGCCACCAGCTGGCGCGCCGCCGGATGGTCGTCGAGCCCGTCGAACAGCGACACCATCCACGCGGGGATCGCGGTGCCGCACATATCGGCGATGCGGCGCGTTTGCGACACGTTCGACACCGGCAGGATGCCCGGAATGATCGGCGCATTGATGCCCGCCGCAGCGGCCGCATCCCGGAAACGCAGGAAGCTGTCGGGGGAGAAGAAGAATTGCGTGATCGCACGGGTCGCCCCGGCGTCGAGCTTGCGCTTCAGATTGTCGAGGTCCGATTGCGGACAATCCGCATCGGGGTGCGTTTCGGGGTAAGCGGCAACCGAAATCTCGAACGGCGCCACCGCCTTCAGCCCGGCCACCAGCTCGATCGCATTGGCATAGCCCTCCGGATGCGGACGATAGGGTGCCCCGCCGGGAACGTCGCCGCGCAGCGCCACGATATGGCGAACCCCGGCCTCCCAATAGGCGCGCGCGACCTCGTCGATCTCGGCGCGCGAGGCTTCGACGCAGGTCAGGTGCGCGGCGGGGGGCACGCGGCTCTCGGCGGCAATGCGGGCAACGGTCGCATGGGTGCGCTCGCGCGTCGATCCACCCGCGCCATAAGTGACGGAGACAAAGCTGGGCGCCAGCGGTTCGAGCGTGCGGAACGTGTCCCACAGCTGCGATTCCATCTTTTCGGTCTTCGGCGGGAAAAATTCAAAGCTGACGCCAATGTCGCCTTCAAGATTGGCGAACAAAGGCGACGCCGCGGCGCGGCGCGCCTCCGCCAGCGAGTTCAAGTTCGACGTCATGCCGCAAGCCTTTTATTCTGTCCGTCGCCGGTGACGGGGGGTTGATCTTCATCGCTGCGGCGGCGGCCGAGCCACAGCTTCACGGCCAGCTCCCCTCCTTCCAGCGTCTGGGTATTTTCCAGCAGCAGGCCGGCCGACGCGAACCAGCCCCGGATCTGGGCGTCCGAGAAGCCAAGGCGGGCGTGTGCGGCGCGGTCGCGCAATTCTTCATCCTCGTGCGGCGCAAAATCGACGACGAGCAAATGGCCGCCGCCGCGCAGCACGCGGCTCGCCTCGGCAATCACGCGGTCGGGTTCGTGCGCGAAATGCAGCGCCTGGTGAATGACGATGCTGTCGATGCTGGCATCCGCAACGGGCAGGTTCAGGAAATCGCCTTGAAGCAGGTCGACGGGAACCGGCTGGTCGGCAAGCTTGGTGCGCGCGATACGCAGCATTTCGGGGCTGCGATCGAGCGCGGTAATGCGCCGCGCGGTCGGTGCAAAGATTTCCGCCATTCGGCCGGTGCCCGTGCCGATATCGAGCAAATGGCCCAGACGGCGGTTGTGCATCATTGCCAGCATCGCAGCCTCCACCTCGCTTTCGGCGACATGGCGAGAGCGGATCGCGTCCCATTCGGCGGCATGTTCGGCGAAATAGCGCGCCGCGGCGGCAGCCCGCTCCTCACGCACCGCCGCCAGGCGCCGCGCATCATGTGCGATGACGCGCGCTTCGCGGACGGAAAAGGGCCATTTTTCGGCGTGCTCGATGATTCCGGCGACCGGCTCCGCCGCCGCGATGCGCAGGAAGACCCAGCTTCCCTCGCGCCGCCGCTCGACGATCCCGGCCTCGACAAGGATGCGGACGTGGCGCGAAACACGCGGCTGGCTCTGATCGAGTACCACCGCCAGCTCGCCGATCGCCAGCTCCATCTCGCGCAAAAGCGCGACGACTCGCAGGCGCGTCGGGTCCGCCAGGGCACGGAAAATGTCGATCAGCTCGCTCATTAAGATGCATATAAAGGTTTCTTTATATGCGGTCAACCAAGCGCCGCGCCTCAATTTCCGCCACGCATCTCCTTGGCTCACCTGAATTGCGGCAAAAGGGGCAGGCTCTGGTAAAAAGGGCGTTGCACCCCCTTGGGTGAGGGGGTAATTCTGCGCGCGATTGGCAAATTTCGGGATCGATCTGTTCCTGTGCCGGTCGATCAGTTCAAACCGAGAGGGGTATTCCCATATGAAAAAATCGATCACTCTGTCGCTCGTCCTCGCCGCCTCGATGGGCCTCGCTGCTTGCGCCGAAAAGGCTGCCGACGACACGGCCGCTGCAACCGAAGACGCAGCTGCGACCGTCGAAGGCGCTGCTGACGGCGCGATGGAAGCCGCCGAAGGCGCTGCCGATGCGACCGCCGCTGCCGGTGCCGCCGCAGACGCCGCTGGCGATGCCGCTGCCGAAGGCGACGCTGCTGTTGCTGCCGACAAGGCGACCGAAGCTGCCGACGCCGCCAAGGAAGCCGCCGACGCCGCCAAGGGCGCGATGGAAGAAGCCAAGAAGTAAGCGCCTGTCTGGCCTTTCGGGGCCGAACGAACGCCAAGGAAAGAGGGTCGCCGGATTGCCGGCGGCCCTTTTTTCATTGGCGGGACATATCAAGCAGCGCAGTTGCCAAGCCACTGATCCGCCGTTACCTCTCTCCCCATGATCGGTCGCCCGATCATTGCATTCGAAAGGAATATCATGCGCAAGATCATCATCGCCTCGATGGCCGCCGCGGCCTTCAGCCTCGCCGCCTGCTCGGAAAAGACCCAGGACGCCGCTAGCGAAACCGCCGATTCCATGGGCGACGACGCCGCCGCCGCGGGCGACGCCATGGCCGAAGGCGCCGCTGACGCCGCCGACGCGACCGCCGCTGCCGCTGGCGAAGCTGCCGACGCGACCGCCGACGCCGCCAAGGATGCCGGCAACGCCGTCGAAGGCACCGTGAACGCCGCTGGCGAAGCCGCCGACAAGGCTGGCGACAAGATCGCCGAAGAAACGAAGAAGGCCGAAGCCAACGACAAGCAATAAGTCGTCGCTACGCCTTCGGGCTGATAAGGGGGCTCCATCCACCATGGATGGGGCCCTTTTTCTTGGGAGACGGGATGATCGACCTTCGGATGACGAGCGCGACGCTCGCAGTGCTGATCCTCGCGGCGGGATGCAGTCGCACCGACAATGAACCCGGGCCGGGCGGCGTGACCGTCAGCGAGGCGAAGGCGCTCGACGATGCCGCCGAGATGCTCGAAAGCCGTGACAGCGCGCCCGCGGCGGCCGAACCCTCCGGGGATGGGGCGGCCCCCGACAAATAGCCGCTTCCCTCCATCGCCTCGCCGGGTTAGACCGGGCGCGCTTCGCGACTGGCGCTGAAGATGGGCATCCATCGGGAAACGAGGCGGACCGACAGGTCGACAGGAGCCGCGCGCCTGGGTGATCCACCGCCAGCGAGGGAACATCCGCATGTCCGATACGCCCGCCACCACCATCGTCTTCCTGCTTTTTCCGGGCATCACCCAGCTCGATTTCACGGCGCCGGCGCAGGCATTGTCGCGGATGCCCGGTGCGACATTGGTGGGCGCCGCGGCGACGCTCGACCCGATCATGACCGACAGCGGCTTTGCCATCGTGCCGACGCATGACCTCCAGCGCGCGCCGCAGGCCGACATCTTGTGCATCCCCGGCGGGCACGGCGTCGCCGACGCGCTGGGCGACGCCGCGACGGTCGACTTCGTTGCTCGCCAGGCCGCGGGCGCCGAGTGGGTGACGAGCGTGTGCACCGGCGCCTTCCTGCTCGGGCGTGCCGGCCTCCTCGCAGGCAAGCGCGCGACGACGCACTGGGGCTATACGCATCTGTTGCCGCTTGTCGGGACCGAGCCGGTGAAGGCGCGCGTCGTCGAGGACGGCCATCTTGTGACCTGCGGCGGAGTGACATCGGGGCTCGATTTCGCGCTGACGCTGATTGCGCGGCTGCGCGGCGATACGGTCGCACAGGCGATCCAGCTCGCGATTGAATATGATCCCGCGCCGCCCTTTCCCGGCGGCCATTCCGACCGCGCGCCCAAATCGATCACGGCCGGGTTGCGGGCGCATGTCTATGATGCCGCCGCGGCGCGAATGGAGGCGGCGCTGCGCGCCTAGCGGCAGTCGGCCAGCGTGATTTCGTAAAGCTTCGGCCAGTTTTTGCCGGTGACGAACAGGCGCCTGTTTTTCGCGTCCCACGCGATCCCGTTGAGCACGCTGTCGGTCCCGCTTGCCCCGGCATCGGCCCGCAGCCCCGACAGGTCGACGAGCGCGGCGACCTCGCCCGTGGCGGGATCGATCCGGACGATGAAGTCGGTCATCCACACATTGGCCCAAACCTGTCCGTCGATCGTTTCCAGTTCATTGATCATGGTGATCGGACGGCCGCCGAAGCGCACGGTGACGCGCCTTTGTTCGGTCATCGTTGCAGGGTCGAGGAAACGGAGCATCGACGTCCCGTCGCTCAGCGCCAGGCTGCCGTCGACCATCGTGACGCCCCACCCTTCGCCTTGGTAACGAAAGGTGCCGACGGGTTTCAGATCCTTGATCGACCAGCGATTGCCGATACCGCCCCGCCAGGTCACGCCGACGATCTGGTCGCCCCAGCGCGTGATGCCTTCGCCGAACTGGTCCTGCGGCAGTTTCGTTTCGGCCAGCGCCTTGCCGGTCTTGAGGTCGAGGCGTGCGACGCGCGACCGGCCATATTGGCCGGTGGCTTCGTACAGATGGCCTTCGTCCCAGAAGAGGCCCTGGGTGAAGCTGGTGGCATCGTGCGGGAAAGTCTCGACGATGCGGTATCCGCAGCGCTCGATCGGCGGCGGCTTGACCGTGGGGTCGGCGAGCATCGCGAGGGTGAGAAGGAAAATCGTCACCGCCCCTAGCTATGCCGCATCATCTGAACTGGCAATGACGGAACCGCCGCGCCCCTGCGAAGGCGGGGGCCCATCTCCTGCGCTCGCCTTTTCAACCGCCGGTTCCTTGGAAAAGCGCGCTTAGGTGATGGGCCAAAGAAAAGGGCCGGAGGATTGCTCCCCCGGCCCTCTTTTTCGTTGGCTGAACGCCGAACGGCGGGACGTTTAGAAGTCCATGCCGCCCATGCCGCCCATGCCGCCGCCGCCCATGGGCATGGCGGGCTTGTCGTCGGGCGTTTCGGCAATGCCGGCTTCGGTGGTGATCAACAGACCGGCAACCGATGCCGCATCCTGAAGCGCCGTGCGCACGACCTTGGTCGGGTCGATGACGCCCGCCTTGACCAGGTCTTCATAGACGTCGGTCGAAGCGTTGAAGCCGAAGTTGCTGTCGTTCTGGTCGAACAGCTTGCCCGCGACGACACCGCCGTCGAAGCCCGCGTTTTCAGCGATCTGGCGAACCGGAGCCTGCAGCGCGCGACGGATGATGTCGATGCCGCGGGTCTGGTCTTCGTTGACGCCCGACATGCCGTCGAGAGCCTTGGTCGCATAGAGAAGCGCGGTACCGCCGCCGGGGACGATGCCTTCTTCAACCGCAGCGCGGGTCGCGTGGAGCGCGTCGTCGACGCGGTCCTTGCGTTCCTTCACTTCGACTTCCGAAGCGCCGCCGACCTTGATCACGGCAACGCCGCCAGCAAGCTTCGCGAGGCGTTCCTGCAGCTTTTCCTTGTCGTAATCGCTGGTCGTCGTTTCGATCTGCGCACGGATCTGTTCGACGCGGCCCTTGATCGCATCGGCTTCACCCGCACCGTCGACGATGGTGGTGTTGTCCTTGTCGATCGTGACGCGCTTGGCCTGGCCGAGCATGTTCAGCGTGACCGATTCAAGCTTGATGCCCAGGTCTTCGCTGATCATTTCACCGGCGGTGAGGATCGCGATGTCCTGCAACATCGCCTTGCGGCGATCGCCGAAGCCCGGTGCCTTGACGGCCGCGACCTTCAGGCCGCCGCGCAGACGGTTGACCACCAGCGTCGCGAGCGCTTCACCTTCGATATCTTCGGCGATGATCAGCAGCGGGCGACCCGACTGGACCACGGCTTCGAGGATCGGCAGCATCGCCTGCAGGTTCGACAGCTTCTTTTCAAAGATCAGGATATAGGGATCGCTGAGCTCGACGAGCATCTTTTCGGGGTTGGTGATGAAGTAAGGCGACAGGTAGCCGCGGTCGAACTGCATGCCTTCGACGACGTCGAGCTCGAAATCGAGACCCTTGGCTTCCTCGACGGTGATCACGCCTTCCTTGCCGACCTTTTCCATCGCTTCCGCGATCTTGTCGCCGACTTCCTTGTCGCCATTGGCCGAAATGATGCCGACCTGCGCGATTTCAGCGGTGCCCGAAACGGGCTTCGACTGCGCCTTGATCGTTTCGACGACCTTGGTGACCGCAAGGTCGATGCCGCGCTTCAGGTCCATCGGGTTCATGCCTGCGGCAACCGACTTCATGCCTTCGCGGACGATCGCCTGGGCGAGAACGGTCGCGGTGGTGGTGCCGTCGCCGGCCTTGTCGTTCGCCTTCGATGCGACTTCGCGCAGCATCTGGGCGCCCATATTCTCGAACTTGTCCTTGAGTTCGATTTCCTTGGCGACGGTAACGCCGTCCTTGGTGATGCGGGGCGCGCCGAAGCTCTTGTCGATCACGACGTTGCGGCCCTTGGGGCCGAGGGTGACCTTCACCGCATCGGCAAGGGTGTCGACACCGCGCAGGATGCGTTCGCGCGCGTCGCGCGAGAATTTGACGTCTTTAGCAGCCATGTGCTTGTTCCTTTCAAAGGCGCAGAAAACTGCGCAACTTCACTCTCAATTCGATGAAATCGCTCAGGCGATGACGCCGAGGATGTCCGATTCCTTCATGATCAGCAGCTCTTCGCCGTCGACCTTGACCTCGGTGCCCGACCATTTGCCGAACAGGATGCGGTCGCCCGCCTTCACGTCGAGCGGGGTCACCTTGCCGTCATCGGCGCGGGTGCCGGTGCCGACGGAGACGACTTCGCCTTCCTGCGGCTTTTCCTTGGCAGTGTCGGGGATGATGATGCCGCCAGCCGTCTTTTCTTCGGCTTCGATACGGCGGACCAGCACGCGGTCGTGCAGCGGACGAAATTGCATGGATTACCCTCCAGAAATGCAAAAGATGTCGCTTAGCACTCACAGGGCGCGAGTGCTAACAGTGGGCATATGGGTGGGGGTTGTGACAGCGTCAAGGCGATTAAGGGAAAATTTCCGGCCGGGCGGTAGGGCCGCCAGATGGGGTGCGAGATTCCGATCAGCAAGGGCGTCGAATTGCCTGATTTGCGCGAAATCCGTGAGCGAGGCCAATTGCTACGCGGCGAATTTCTCGATGCGTTCGGCCGACTCGAAACGGCTGTTATGCAATATATCGGCAAGACCGATGTGAAGGCGACTTCGGCGATGCCCTTTTCCCAAAAGCTGACGGCGCTTGCCAAAGCCCGCGATCGATTTCGCAACCCGAAACGGCTGGATGTTCGCATTGCCGCCATTCGCGAACTGTTGACGGTGCGCGCCGACGTCGTCCATTCGGCGCTGGAGGTGGTCGTGAGCTTCGATGGCCGGACCACCACTACCAAATTGCAGTTCCAAAATTCGTCCGACTTCGACAGGCGCGCTTTGACATTGTCGTGCGACCAGCTTGGTCTGATCATTCGTCGGCTGAACCAACTAGCGGCGCAATTCAGCCAACAGCGACTGAAGGAAGCAACCCCAACCGCGCCCGCATCCGCCAGCGCATAAGCAGCACCGCCGACACAACGACCAAGCCGACAGCCAGGCCGATCCATACGCCGACGCCCGCAAGCGGGGTCCAGAAGCCGAGGTAGATCGCTGTCCCAAATCCCGCGATCCAGTAACCGCAGACCGCAATGATCATCGGTGTGCGCGTGTCTTGCAGCCCGCGCAGCACGCCCGCCGCCACCGCTTGCGCGCCGTCGAACAGCTGGAACGCCGCCGCGACGACAAGGAACTGCATCGCAAAGCCGACCAGCGCCGCGTTGCGCGCCGCATCGACATCGACATAGATCGACAGCACCAGCGACGGGAACAGCCACATGACCAGCGCGGTCAGCGCCATGAAACCGATGCCAAGCACCAGCGATGCCGTCCCGGCGTGGGCGATGCCATCATGGTCGCGCGCGCCATAGGCCAGTCCGACGCGGATCGTCGCTGCCTGCGCGACGCCGAAGGGAATCTGGAACGCCAGCGCCGCGACCTGGAGCGCGATCGTGTGTCCGGCCAGCTCGGTCTCGCCGATGCGGCCCATCAGGAAGGCGGCGCCGGTGAACAGCCCGGCCTCCGCCAAAATGGTCAGGCCGATCGGGGTGCCGATGCGCAGCATGTCGAAAAAGCGCGCCCATTCGGTCCGCCACCAATTGCCGAACAGATGATAGCGCCGCAGCCGCCGGTCGGCCTGGATCACGACGACATAGGCGAACAGCATCAGGACGCTGGTCATCACGCTGGAGATCGCCGAGCCGTGCAGGCCGAGCGCGGGCATTCCGAGGTTCCCGAACACCAGCGCCCAATTGCCGAGCGCATTGACGAATAGCGCGCCGAAGGTGATCGCGGTCGCGATCGTCGGGCGGCCCAGCGCCGAAACAAAGATGCGCAGCACCGTCGCGGCGATCATCGGGAACATGCCCCACATCAGGATCAGCAGGAACCCCCCGGCGCGCGCCGAGGTTTCGGCCGGCTGCCCGGTCGCGAGCATGATCGGTCCGCCCGCGGCGCAGACCCCCATGAAAAGGATCGAGACGAGCGCGCTGAGCCAGAGCGCCATGCGGACGGTCCGCCGCACTTCGCGCACCGCATGTTTGCGGCGCCCCAGTTCGGCGGCGATCAACGGCGCCGATGCGCCGACCAGCCCCGATCCGGTCCACAGCAACAGGCCGAAGATCGCAACGCCGAGCGACGAGGCGGCGAGCGCCGCATCGCCGAGCCGCGCGACAAAAATGACGTCGATCGCGTGGACGAGCATCTGGAGTAGGTTCGCCGCGGCGAGCGGCAGCGCAAGCGCCAGCGTCGCGCGGAACTCCTGGCGAAGACCCTGCGATGGTTCGGCGGTCAAAGGTGCGGCCTGCTGCAACATAGCCGGCCCGGATAGGCGGGGCGCTGCGGTGGTTCAATCGCGGGCGGTGGTTTGCCCGATTTTCGGCGGCGGGGGTGGCAAAAAGGCAACAGCATGGCCCCTTCCCCCTTGATGGGGGAAGGGTACGCAGCCTTATCGCGTAGCGATTAGGTGGAGTTGGATGGGGGTGATGGCGCGTTGTTGCGCCGTCGTTTCAGGCCACAGCGCACTCCCACCACGGCGCCCCGGATCAAGTCCGGGGCTCGCTGCCTCCCCCATCAAGGGGAGGGATTCAGGTCCACATCGCGATCATTTCAACCGCAAACGCCCCAAAGGTCAGCGTCAGCCCGGCGACGAACAGTCGATAGGCGTGGGCCAGATAGCGATATTTGCGCCGGGCCAGCACGATCCCGTTCTGATAGGTGTCGCGCAGCATCGTTTCGTACAGATCTTCCTCGCTGCGCAGCCGCGCCTTCACCGCGTCGATAAATTCATCTTCCTCCATCTGCGCAAAGCGGCCGAAGAACAGGATATTGCTGTGATCCTTGCCGTCGCGATAGACGATCGGCGGCGCCTTGCCGACGCGCGGCAACACCGCCGACACGGCAAGCAGCGCCGAGAGGAAGGAAAAGGTCGCGAGGATCGTCAGCGGCATTGCCAGCGCCCCCGCTCCGGCGCGCGCCTGCCCGACCGCCAGCGTGAAGACGACAAAGGTCGCGCCCATCAGGATCGACGCTTTCTGGTCCGCCATCTGCGACAGCTGCATCGTCAATTGCTGGTTGGTGCGGACCAGATGCACCGCGTTCGGCGGATAGGAAATGGCCGGCCGATCCGGCGATGTCGTTGATTCTGCGCTGTCCATGCCTAGCTGCCCCTGCCCGATGCCCTGCCAGCGACCCGTCACAGGGATGACATGAAGTGCGAGGGGCGGCAAGATGCTGCCCTGTTCCCGCCGCATTCGCTTGCCAATCGGGAACCTTCGCGGCATTCCCGCGCGCAACTTCATATCTTTATGGGACGCATCACATGAGCACCGCCCTTACCGACCAGATTCACGGCCTGATCGGCCCCTTCAATAAAAAGGGCGTCGCGCTGACCGACGCGACCACCTTTGCCGGCGACCTTGAATGGGACAGCCTGACGGTGATGGATTTCGTCGCCGAAGTCGAAGACACGTTCGACATCATCATCAGCATGAACATGCAGGCCGAAATCGAAACGGTCGGCCAGCTGGTCGCCGCGGTTGAGAAACTGCAAGGCTGATCGCTTTGGTTCCCCGGCGAAAGCCGGGGTCCACGCGATGTCGCGCCACCCATCTGGACCCCGGCTTTCGCTGGGGAACACGGAAGACCAAAGAATGACCGACCTTTTCTCGAAATTCGACCCGTTGATCCAGCAGCGCGAAGACCTGCTCGCAACCGGGGTCACCGATCCGTTCAGCCTGGTGATGGAGCGCGTCGTGTCGCCGACCGTCGCGATCTGCAACGGGCGCGAAACGATCCTGCTCGGCACATACAACTACATGGGCATGACCTTTGACGAGGATGTCATCGCTGCGGGCAAGGATGCGCTGGACAAATTCGGCAGCGGCACCACCGGCAGCCGCGTCCTCAACGGCACCTATCAGGGCCACAAGGAATGCGAGGACGCGCTCAAGGAATTTTACGCCATGGACCATGCCATGGTGTTTTCGACCGGATACCAGGCGAACCTCGGCATCATTTCGACGATCGCGGGCAAGGGCGATTATGTCATCCTCG
>NZ_MIAM01000015.1:0-20840 GCF_001830555.1 Sphingopyxis sp. RIFCSPHIGHO2_12_FULL_65_19
GTCTAGTGCCACATCCTTCTGAGAAAGCTTGCGCGATGAAAATCACCGGCGTTGAAATCCGTCCCGGCAATATTATCGAATACGAAGGTGGTATCTGGAAGGTCACCAAGATCCAGCACACCCAGCCGGGCAAGGGCGGCGCCTATATGCAGGTCGAAGCCAAGAACCTGATCGACGGACGCAAGCTGAACAACCGTTTCCGCAGCGCCGACACGGTCGAAAAGGTACGCCTCGACACCAAGGATTTCCAGTTCCTCTATGCCGAGGGCGACGACCTGGTGTTCATGGACAAGGATAGTTTCGAGCAGATCAACATTTCCAAGGATGTTGTCGGCGAAGCGCACGAATTTTTGCAGGACGGCATGGACGTCGTTCTTGAGCTTTGGGAAGAACGTCCGATCTCGGTCGAACTCCCCGAAACGATCGAAGCGACGATCGTCGAGGCCGACGCCGTGGTGAAGGGGCAGACGGCGTCGTCGTCGTACAAGCCCGCGATTCTCGACAATGGCGTGCGCGTGATGGTGCCGCCGCACATCACCAGCGGGACGAAGATCGTCGTGCATGTGTACGACCGCGAATATGTGCGTCGTGCCGACTGATTGAGTTCCCCTCCCGCTTGCGGGAGGGGCTAGGGGAGGGCCTGTCGAGGGACGCGCCCCCGCCCATGGCAACATTCCCTCCCCCGACCCCTCCCAAAAATGGGAGGGGGGAGAAAAACTATGGCCGTATCTGGCATCATCACCGTCATGGAGCGCGCCGCGCGCAAGGCCGGCACCAAGCTGCGCCGCGATTTCGGCGAAGTCGAGCATTTGCAGGTTTCGCAGAAAGGCCCGGCCGATTTCGTGTCGAAAGCCGACCAGGCGGCCGAACGCACGCTGTATGACGAGCTCGGCCGCGATCGTCCGGGCTGGGGCTTCGTGCTCGAAGAGGGCGGGATTATCGAAGGTGAGCCCGGCAAGCCGCGCTTCATCATCGATCCGCTCGACGGCACCTCGAACTTCCTCCACGCGATCCCGCATTTCGCGATCTCCATCGCGGTGCAGGAACCGAAACCGGGCGGCGGCTGGGGCGACGTCACGGCGGCGCTCATCTATCAGCCGGTGACCGACGAAAGCTATTGGGCCGAACGTGGCCGCGGCGCCTGGCTGCACGACCGCCGTTTGCGCGTCGCGTCGCGCCGCCACCTCAACGAATGCCTGATTTCGACCGGCATTCCGTACATGGGCCATGGCAATATGGCGCAGTGGAGCCGCATTTTCGGCGCCGTCGCGCCCGAAGTCGCCGGCATCCGGCGCTTCGGCGCCGCCAGCCTCGACCTCGCCTGGGTCGCGGCGGGCCGTTACGACGGCTTCTGGGAAAGCGATCTTCAGGTATGGGACGTCGCTGCGGGCATGTTGCTCGTTCGCGAGGCGGGCGGCTTTGTCAGCGATTTCCGCGGCGGCGACCGCGCGATCGAACGCAGCGAATTCATTGCGGGCAGCGCCGCGGTCCATTCCAAGTTGCAGAAGCTGGTCGCAGGCGCGCTGCGCAACGCATGATTTACTGGCCCTCCCCCTTGATGGGGGAGGGTTGGGTGGGGGTGAGTTCGCGTGCGTAAGTCCTCGTCCGCGAACTCACCCCCACCGCTGCGACGAAGCGGCAAGCCGCAAAGTCTCGCTGCCTCCCCCATCGAGGGGGAGGGGGAGCGGATCACTTCTCGAAAACATACTCGCGAAAACTGTCCATCAGTGACGCCCAGGTGTTGAACGTCTCCCCGACATTCTCGCGCGGGATGCCCGCGAAATCGAGGTCGACGTCCATTTCCAGCACCGGGTCGCCCGCGTCATCCTTGTACGCGCGGGCGAAACGCTTGTCCTTGTTCCACTGGTTGAGTCGCTCGAGCGAAACGTCCTTCGCGTCGCTGAACCCCATATAATATTGCAGCGTCTTGCACTTCTGACCCTCGTCGCAATTCATGAAGAGGACGAGGAATTTGAGGCCGCTGCGCGTGCTCTCGATATAGGGATCGTCACCATCCTTCGCCACGATCGTCGCGGGCCACCCTTGCGACTCGACGATCGCCTTGATCGTCGCGGGGTTCGTCGCGTTGATCAGTTCGGCGTGCGCCGGAGTCGCTGAAAAAAGCGCAGTGGCTGCCAAGGCCAGCGCGGCGCGAACGGTGATTGGTCCCATGGATGCTCCCTTAATCGAAGTTGCGCCCGAAAAGCGCGGCGCCGCGACCCTTTTCCGGTGGCGTATCACAGCGATAGGGGCGCTCGCCAGCGCGCAATATGCTTTTGGTCACATGCGATACGAAAATCCTGCCCGCAGTGCTTGCGAGGCGCGGCCCGCTGGCCTAAAGCGCCCGCAACAAGGGTGCCCAGACACCCCAATAGATGAACAACAGAACTGCGAGCTCCCATGGTCGATCTGACGCAATATTTGCCGATCCTGATCTTTCTGGTCGTCGCCGTCGGCCTGTCGTCCGCCTTCGTGTTCCTTCCGATGGGCGTCGCGCGGCTGACCGGGGCGCACAAGCCCGATCCGGCGAAGCTGACCGAATATGAATGCGGTTTTCCGGCGTTCGAGGACGCGCGCAGCCAGTTCGACGTGCGCTTCTACCTCGTCGCCATTCTCTTTATCATCTTCGACCTCGAAGCAGCCTTCCTCTTTCCCTGGGCGGTGAGCCTTGAGGAAATCGGCTGGGCCGGCTGGGCCACGATGATGATCTTCCTCGCCGAACTCACGCTCGGCCTTGTGTACGCGTGGAAAAAAGGCGCGTTGGATTGGGAATGAGCACTTCCAGCATCATCATGCCCGGCCAGATGCCGGTCGCTCCGGGAACGAACCCCGGCACATTTCCGGTGGCGCCGGGGACAAGCCCCGACGCGGGTTTCTTCGACCACCTCAACAGCGAGGTCGGCGACAAGGGCTTTCTCGTCACCTCGACCGAGGATCTGTTCAACTGGGCGCGCACCGGCTCGCTGTGGTGGATGACCTTTGGCCTCGCATGCTGCGCGGTCGAGATGATCCACGTCAACATGCCGCGCTATGACATGGAACGGTTCGGCGCCGCGCCGCGCGCCAGCCCTCGCCAGTCGGACGTGATGATCGTTGCGGGAACGCTGTGCAACAAGATGGCACCCGCGCTCCGCCGGGTTTACGACCAGATGTCGAACCCGAAATATGTCATCTCGATGGGCAGCTGCGCCAATGGCGGCGGCTATTATCACTACAGCTATTCGGTGGTGCGCGGTTGCGATCGCATCGTGCCCGTGGACATCTATGTCCCCGGTTGTCCGCCGACCGCCGAAGCCCTGCTCTACGGCGTGATGCAGTTGCAGCGGAAGATCCGCCGCACCGGGACGATCGAACGCTGATGGCCCATCCTGCTCCTCTCGTCGCGCCGCAGCCATCGCTGGCGGCCGAGCTGAAAAAGCTGATCGGCGCCGATCTGCTCGCGCATGTCTTCACCGTCGATGAAGACAGCATCACGGTGGCTCGCGATGCGGTTGCCGGGGTGATGATCGCGCTGCGCGACAATCTGGAATATCAGCAATTGATGGAGATTGCCGGGGTCGATTATCCCGGCCGGGCCGAGCGGTTCGAGGTCGTCTATCACCTGCTCAGCGTGACGAAGAACCACCGGCTGCGTGTCCGCGTCTCGACCGACGAGGCGACCCCGGTGCCGACGATCGTGCCCGTCTGGCCGAATGCCGGCTGGCTCGAACGCGAAGTGTTCGACATGTATGGCGTGCTGTTCGCGGGCAATACCGATCTGCGCCGCATCCTGACCGACTATGGTTTTCAGGGGCACCCGCAGCGCAAGGACTTCCCGCTGACCGGCTATACCGAACTGCGCTATTCGGAAGAGGACAAGCGCGTCGTGTATGAGCCGGTGAAGCTGGCGCAGGATTTCCGCAACTTCGATTTCCTCTCGCCGTGGGAAGGCGCCGACTATGTGTTGCCCGGCGATGAAAAGGCCGGCGGGACTGGCGAGGCGCCGGGCAAGGGCGCACCGACCCCGATGACCGCCAAGGATGTGAAGGCATCCGACGACAAGGCAAAGGCTTCGCCGCCGCCGACGCCGAAGACCACCGATAGCCCGACCCAGACCGGTGCGGGTGCCAAGGTGAACAAGGCGGCGTCGAAAACGAGCCGCGACGGCGCGAAATCCAAAGTCGCGACGAAAGAAGCGAAGACTCCCGCCACGACCAAGGCGGAAAGGGCGCCCGCCAAGCCGCGCGCGCCGCGCAAGCCGAAAGGAGGTGACGCATGACCGACACTCCTCATGTCAACCATTATGGCGGCGACCTGTTTGAAGGCTATCCGGTCGATACCGCGAACACCGCGGGCGACCAGGCGGTCACCAACTACACGATCAACTTCGGCCCGCAGCACCCCGCGGCGCACGGCGTGCTGCGTCTCGTGCTCGAGCTGGACGGTGAGATCATCGAACGCGTCGACCCGCACGTCGGGCTGCTGCATCGCGGCACCGAAAAGCTGATCGAGTATAAAACCTATTTGCAGGCTTTGCCCTATTTCGACCGGCTCGACTATTGCTCGCCGCTTGGCATGGAGCACAGCTATGTGCTCGCCATCGAAAAGCTGCTCGACCTCGAGGTGCCGGCGCGCGCGCAATATCTGCGCGTGATGTTCGCCGAGCTGACGCGGATCTGCAATCACATGCTCAACATCGGCAGCCACGTCATGGACGTCGGCGCGATGACCCCGAACCTTTGGGTGTTCGAGCTGCGCGAGGATTGCCTCAACTTCTTCGAGCGCGCTTCGGGTGCGCGTATGCACTCGGCCTATTTCCGCCCCGGTGGCGTCCATCAGGACGTCCCCGAAAAGCTGCTCGTCGACATCGGCGAATGGGTCGAAACGCGCTTGCCGAAGCTGTTCGGCGACGCGATGAGCCTGGTCATCGACAACCGCATCTTCAAACAGCGCAACGTCGATATCGCGACGGTGAGCAAGGAAGACGCGCTGGCGTGGGGCTTCTCCGGCCCGATGATCCGCGGCAGCGGCATCGCGTGGGATCTGCGCAAGTCGCAGCCCTATGACGCCTATGCCAAGATGGAATTCGACATCCCCGTCGGCACCCGCGGCGATTGCTATGATCGCTTCATGGTGCGCGTCGAGGAAGTCTATCAGTCGGCGAAGATCATCAAGCAGTGTCTGCGCGACATGCCCACCGGCCCGATCGCCAGCCTCGACCGCAAGGTCGTGCCGCCCAAGCGCGGCGAGATGAAGCAGTCGATGGAATCGCTGATCCATCACTTCAAGCTCTATACCGAGGGCTTCCACGTCCCCGCGGGCGAAGTCTATGTGGCGACCGAAAGCCCCAAGGGCGAATTCGGCGTTTATCTGGTCAGCGACGGCACCAACAAGCCGTACCGCTGCAAGATCCGCCCGACGGCGTTTTCGCATTTGCAGGCGATGGACATGATGTCGAAGGGCCACATGCTTGCGGACACCACTGCAATTATCGGCGCTATTGACGTCGTTTTCGGAGAGTGTGACCGATAATGGCTGACGCACCCCAAATCCCCGACGAAGCCGAAACCCGCGCGCGCTGGGGCGCTTTTGCGTGGACGGCGGAAAATGCCGCGAAGGCGAAGGCGGTTATCGCGCGCTATCCCGCGGGGCGGCAGCGTTCGGCGGTGATGCCGTTGCTCGACCTTGCGCAGCGCCAGGTCGGCGCCGAGACGCAGACGCAGGGCTGGCTGCCCGTGCCGGTGATCGAATATGTCGCGGCGCAACTCGATATGCCGTTCATGCGCGCCTATGAGGTCGCGACCTTTTACACGATGTACAATCTCGTCCCCGTCGGCCGCTATCATGTGCAGGTTTGCGGCACGACGCCGTGCCTGTTGCGCGGGTCGGACGATGTGATGGCGGCGTGCAAGAATCGCGGCATGGTGAAGGGCAAGACGACGCCCGACGGTCTGTTCACGCTGACCGAGGTGGAGTGCATGGGCACCTGCACCAACGCGCCGATGGTCCAGATCAACGACGATAATTACGAAGACCTTGATTACGACAGCACCGTCCGCATCCTCGATGCGCTTGCTGCGGGCGAACAGCCGAAGGCGGGGACGCAGCTTGCGAACCGCCACACCAGCGAACCCGACGGCGGCCCGACGACGCTGAAGGACATGGTCAAGGCCAACCACGACTATCGGAAGGAGTGGTAAGCCATGCTGGCCGATAAGGATCGCATTTTCACCAATCTCTACGGCTTCCAGCCGTGGAATCTCAAAAGCGCGCAGGCGCGCGGCGATTGGGACAATACCAAGGATCTGATGAAGCGCGGCCAGGACGCGATCATCGAGGAAATCAAGGCGTCGGGCCTGCGCGGCCGCGGCGGCGCGGGCTTCCCGACCGGGCTCAAGTGGAGCTTCATGCCGAAGGAGCCGCGCGCCGACCGCCCGAGCTTCCTCGTCATCAACGCCGACGAATCCGAACCGGGGTCGTGCAAGGACCGCGAAATCATCCGCCACGATCCGCACAAGCTGATCGAAGGCGCGCTGATCGCGGGCTTCGCGATGCGCGCGCGTGCGGCCTACATCTATATCCGCGGCGAATTCATCCGCGAGGCCGAGACGCTGTTCGCGGCGGTGCAGGAGGCGTATGACGCCGGCCTGCTCGGCAAGAATGCGGCGAAGTCGGGCTATGACTTCGACGTCTTCGTCCACCGCGGCGCCGGCGCGTACATCTGCGGCGAAGAAACCGCGATGATCGAGAGCCTCGAGGGCAAGAAGGGCCAGCCGCGCCTGAAACCCCCGTTCCCGGCGGGTGCGGGCCTCTATGGCTGCCCGACGACGGTGAACAATGTCGAGAGCATCGCGGTCGTCCCGACGATCCTGCGCCGCGGCGCGCCGTGGTTCGCGAGCTTTGGGCGCGAGAATAACAAGGGCACCAAGCTCTTCCAGATCAGCGGCCATGTGAACAAGCCGTGCGTCGTCGAAGAAGGGATGGGCATCACCTTCCGCGAGCTGATCGACAAGCATTGCGGCGGCATTCGCGGCGGCTGGGACAATCTGCTCGCGGTGATCCCCGGCGGCTCTTCGGTGCCGCTCGTCCCCGCGGCCGAAATCATGGACGCGCCGATGGATTTCGACGGGCTGAAGGCCGTCGGATCGGGCCTCGGCACCGCCGCCGCGATCGTGATGGACAAATCGACCGACGTCGTTCAGGCGATCAGCCGCATCAGCTATTTCTACAAGCATGAAAGCTGCGGCCAGTGCACCCCGTGCCGCGAAGGCACCGGCTGGATGTGGCGCGTCATGGAGCGCCTGCGCACCGGCGACGCCGACATCAGCGAGATCGACACTTTGTTCGACGTGACGAAGCAGGTCGAAGGCCACACCATCTGCGCGCTCGGCGACGCCGCCGCGTGGCCGATCCAGGGCCTGATCAAGCATTTCCGCCCCGAAATCGAACGCCGCATCCGCGAGAATGGCGGCGCGCTGGAGGCGGCGGAGTGAGCGCAGCGGCCGTCACTTTCTGGCAGGAATGGTCTCCGGTCGCCGGAGTCATTGGCGGCTTCGCAACCGGGATCGCCGCTGCTTTTGGGGGCGGCGCGCTGTGGTATGCCAGGACGCAGATCAAATCGAGCCGTCAGGTCGCGCTCGAGCAGGAAGCCCAAACTGTCTATTCGGACTATCTGCGCCTTTGCATCGAATATCCCGAATTCTCCTCGGCCACGCTTGCGAAAAAGAAGCTGAAAATCGAGAATTTCAAAGGGATTGAGGACGTTCTGACGGCGGATTCAGAGCGTTATTTGTGGATCCTCTCTTACATGCTTTCGGCGTGTGAGAAGATACGCCTCACTTGTCCCGGCGATCATGATTGGGAGGCGGCTATTCGTTCCCAGATATCTTATCACCGCAGCGCCCTCGCAGAAACCTGGGCTAAATCGAAAAAGCACTACTCGTCGGAACTGGGTTTGCTCGTGGACGATGTGCTTTCAAAGGACGGGGCTTTCCATGCCTAAAGTAACCGTAGATGGCGTAGAAATCGACGTCCCACAGGGCGCGACCGTATTGCAGGCGTGCGAGATGGCGGGGAAGGAAATCCCCCGCTTCTGCTACCACGAACGCCTGTCGATCGCGGGCAATTGCCGCATGTGCCTTGTCGAGGTCGCGCCCGGCCCGCCGAAGCCGCAGGCGTCGTGCGCGCTGCCGACCGCCGAAGGGCAGGTGATCAAGACCGACAGCCCGATGGTGAAGAAGGCGCGCGAAGGGGTGATGGAGTTCCTGCTCATCAACCACCCGCTCGATTGCCCGATCTGCGATCAGGGCGGCGAATGCGATTTGCAGGACCAGTCGGTCGCCTATGGCCGCGGCGCGACGCGCTATGATGAGAATAAGCGCGCGGTCACCGAAAAATATATGGGTCCGATCGTCAAGACGGTGATGACCCGCTGCATCCAGTGCACGCGCTGCGTCCGCTTTGCGGAGGAAGTCGCGGGCGTCGAGGATGTGGGCGCGATCTATCGCGGCGAAAATATGCAGATCACGTCGTATCTGGAACATGCGGTCGCGAGCGAGCTGTCGGGCAATATCGTCGACCTGTGCCCGGTCGGCGCGCTGACCAGCAAGCCCTATGCGTTCGAGGCGCGGCCGTGGGAACTGACCAAGACGCTCGGCATCGACATGATGGACGCGGTCGGCACCAATGTGCGTATCGACAGCCGCGGGCGGCAGGTGCTGCGCGTGCTGCCGCGCGTCAATGACGATGTGAACGAGGAATGGGCGAGCGACAAGACGCGCCACCATGTCGACGGCCTGACCCGTCGCCGCCTCGATCAGCCCTATGTCCGTGTGAATGGCGCGCTCCAGCCCGCGAGCTGGGCCGAAGCCTTCGCTGCGATCAAGGCGGTGAACGCCGGTTCGTCGGTTGCCGCCATTGCGGGCGACCTTGCCGACTGCGAGACGATGTTCGCGGCTAAGGCGCTGGTCAATGCGCTCGGCGGCAGCCTGCTCGAAGGACGGCAGACCGGGCTCGACTATGATGTCACCAGCCTGTCGGCGGTCAATTTCAACACGACGATTGCCGAGGCCGAGAATGCCGACGTGATCCTGCTCGTCGGCACCAACCTTCGCTGGGAAGCGCCGCTCATCAACACGCGCGTCCGCAAGGCGGCGTGGAAGAAGGGCGCGAAGGTTTTCGCCATCGGTCCCGAAACCGACCTGACGTATAAGGCCGAATGGCTGGGCGACGATGCCTCGCTCGTCGCGAAGCTGCCCGCGCATGTCCTCGACGCGCTCAAGGGTGCCGAGCGGCCGATGCTGATCTTCGGCGGCGGCGCGCTGTCGGTGCCCGGCGTCCATGGCGCGGGCCTCGCGCTCGCCAAATCGGTGAATGCGGTCAAGGACGGCTGGAACGGCTTCAACGTCGTCCATTTCTCCGCCGCGCGCATGGGTTCGCTGATGCTCGGTTACGGCCTGCCCGGCGGGATCAAGGATGTGATAGCTGCGAAGCCGAAGCTCGCCTTCTTCCTCGGCGCCGACGAGGTCGATTTCGCGGCACTGCCCGATACGTTCAAGGTCTATGTCGGCCATCATGGTGACAAGGGCGCGCACGCCGCCGACGTCATCCTGCCCGCCGCGGCGTGGACCGAAAAGGACTTCACCACGGTCAACACCGAAGGCCGTGTGCAGCGCAGCGAAAAGGCGGTGTTCGCACCGGGTGACGCGCGCGAGGACTGGAGCATTTTCCGCGCGCTGGCCGATGCGCTTGGCGTCGATGTCGGCTTCGACAGCTTCGATCAGTGCCGCGCGGCGATGATCGCCGCGGTGCCCGCGCTCGGCGTCGAGGGTCTTGCCGATTATGGCTGGACGGTGCCGAAGCTGCCCGCGAAGCCCGAGGCACGCGCGATCCCGTCGCCGATCAAGGATTTCTACCTCACCAACGCCATCTGCCGCGCGTCGCCGACGATGCAGCGCTGCTCGGAAGAGCTGATCCATGGTGTGGATTTTGCGGAGGCCGCGGAATGACCCCGGTGCATGCGATTGCCAGCGTGTTGCTGGTCGGGATGGGCTATTCGGTGTGGCGCGGGTTCAATCCGCGTAAGTCGGAAAAGCCCGGGCCGCATAATGGTTGGAAGAACCAGGACGGGGCCAAGAAATGACCGAGACCTTCAACCTCCGTGCCCCGGACTTGATCCGGGGCCCATCACCGGACCGATCCTCTTGCCGCGACGGCTGGAGATGGGCCAGCATCCGGTTGAACATGCCCCGCATGTTCAAGGATCGTCCGGGGGACGATCCGACCCGATGCTCCTTCGCAGGGGCACAGGTTCTTGAGGTGAGCGAATGACCGAGACCTTCATCTCCTGGGGTATGGACCCGAATTGGGCGTGGGGCGTTGCAACGATTTGCGGCATCCTGCTCATCGCGCTGCCGCTCATGCTTGCGGTTGCGATGATCATCTATGCCGACCGCAAGATCTGGGCGGCGATCGCGCTGCGCCGCGGGCCGAACGTCGTCGGTCCCTTTGGCCTGCTTCAGTCGTTCGCCGACGGTTTGAAAGTGTTCCTGCAGGAAACGATCATCCCGACGGGCGCGAACCGCGGGCTGTTCCTGATCGCGCCGATCATCACCTTCACGGTCGCGCTGCTCGCCTGGGCGGTGATCCCGTTCAATTCGGGCGCGGTGCTCGCCGACATCAACGTCGGATTGCTCTACATCCTCGCGATCTCGTCGCTCGGCGTCTATGGCGTAATCCTGTCGGGCTGGGCGTCGAACTCGAAATATCCCTTCTTTTCGGCAATGCGCGCATCGGCGCAGATGATCAGCTATGAAGTCTCGATCGGGTTTATCCTGATCGGCGTCGTGCTCTTTGCCGACAGCTTCAACATGAACGAGATCGTCAAGGCGCAGCAGGGCCACGGGCTCGGCATCGTCAACGCCTTCGGCTTCAACCTGCTGCTCTTCCCGCTCGCGGTGATGTTCCTCATCTCGTCGCTCGCCGAAACCGCGCGCGCGCCGTTCGATTTGACCGAGGCCGAAAGCGAGCTCGTCGCGGGCTATCAGACCGAATATTCTTCGATGAGCTTCGCGCTCTTCTGGCTCGGCGAATATGCCAATGTCCTTCTGATGTGCACGCTCAACGCGGTGCTGTTCTGGGGCGGCTGGCTGCCCCCCATCGACTGGGCGCCGCTCTATGTCGTGCCGGGCATCATCTGGCTGTTCATCAAGATCCTGATCTTCTTCTTCATCTTCAGCTGGGTCAAGGCGACCGTCCCACGCTACCGCTACGACCAGTTGATGCGGCTGGGCTGGAAAATCTTCCTGCCGATTTCGCTTCTCTGGATATTCCTGATCTCCGGCTATCTGATGCTGACGAGGTATGGGGATTGTCCGACCAGCGAAAAAGTTCATATCGCCCAGATATCAAACGAAAAAACAGGTGAACTCGTGCGCTTCGACTCGCCTCGAAATGGCTGGGAAGGCGTATGTCGCGAGAAAATCGAACCGCCCAAGGTGTCGTCATGAATAATATAACCCACCTCATCAAAAGCTTTACGCTGTGGGAGTTTGTGAAGGCCCATTGGTTGACGCTGAAGTATTTCTTCAAGCCGAAGGCGACGATCAACTATCCGTTCGAGAAGAACCCGCTGAGCCCGCGTTTCCGCGGCGAACATGCGCTGCGCCGTTATCCAAACGGCGAGGAACGTTGCATCGCGTGCAAGCTGTGCGAAGCGGTGTGCCCGGCGCAGGCGATCACGATCGAGGCCGAGCCGCGCGAGGACGGCTCGCGCCGCACGACGCGCTACGACATCGACATGACCAAATGTATCTATTGCGGCTTCTGCCAGGAAGCATGCCCGGTCGATGCGGTGGTCGAGGGGCCGAACTTTGAATTCGCGACCGAAACGCGCGAAGAACTGCTCTATGACAAGGCCAAGCTGCTCGCCAATGGCGACAAATGGGAACGCGCGATCGCGGCGAATCTTGCCGCCGACGCGCCCTATCGGTAAGGGCGCGCGCACATGATCCAACTCTTTGCCTTTTACCTGTTCGCGACGATCGTCATCGCCTCCGCGGCGATGGTGATTTTCGCGCGCAACCCGGTCCACAGCGTGATGTGGCTGATCCTCGCTTTCTTCAACGCGGCGGGGCTGATGCTGCTCGCGGGCGCCGAATTCATCGCGATGCTGCTCGTCATCGTCTATGTCGGCGCGGTTGCGGTGCTGTTCCTGTTCGTCGTGATGATGCTCGACATCGATTTCGCCGAATTGCGTGCGGGTTTCGTGCGTTACCTGCCGCTCGGCGCGCTCGTCGCGATCATCCTGGCGGCCGAACTGATCTTCGCGGTCGGTGCGTGGAGCGCGGGCGGGGTCGATCTCGCGGCACGCGCTGCACCCGCGGTGACCGACAAGAGCAATATCCAACAGATCGGCGAACTGCTCTACACCCGCTACATCTTCCTGTTCGAGGCGGCGGGTATCGTGCTGCTCGTCGCGATGATCGGCGCGATCGTGCTGACGCATCGCCAGCGTGGCGGCGTGCGCACGCAGAATATCTCGAAGCAGAACCAGCGCCGTCCGCAGGATGCGACGCGACTGGTCGATCCGGGCGTCGGGCAGGGGATGGAATTGTGATGCGGTCTAACGCCCCACATCCGTTTGCATCGAGCGTAGTCGAGATGCGTCTGGCGCAGCGCTTGCATGTCTCGACTTCGCTCGACACGAACGGAACTGAAAAGATCGCGATTGGAGCGGGCGCATGATCTCCGTCGGCCATTATCTCGCCGTTTCGGCGGTGCTGTTCACGCTCGGCGTGCTCGGCATCTTCATCAACCGCAAGAATATCATCGTCATCCTGATGGCGATCGAGCTGATCCTGCTGGCGGTGAACATCAACCTCGTCGCATTCAGCGCGGCGCTGAACGACCTGGTGGGCCAGGTGTTCGCGATGTTCGTGCTGACCGTTGCTGCGGGCGAAGCCGCCATCGGCCTTGCCATTCTCGTCATTTACTTCCGCGGCCGCGGCACCATTGCCGTCGACGATGCCAACCGGATGAAGGGGTAAACCGGTGATTCAGGCGATCGTTTTCCTGCCGCTGCTGGCGGCTATCGTCGCAGGCCTCGGCCAGCGCGTGATCGGCAATGTGCCGGCGAAAATCATCACGACCGGCGCATTGTTCACCAGCTGCGCGCTCAGCTGGCCGATCTTCCTGTCGTTCGTGACCGGGACGGGCGAGGCGGACGTCGTGACGGTGCTGCATTGGGTGTCGTCGGGCGCGCTCCAGTTCAACTGGGAACTGCGCGTCGACACGCTGACCGCGGTGATGCTCGTCGTGATCACGACGGTGTCGGCGCTCGTCCACCTGTATAGCTGGGGCTATATGGAGGAAGACCCGGACCAGCCGCGCTTCTTCGCCTATCTCTCGCTCTTCACCTTCGCGATGCTGATGCTCGTGACCGCGAACAATCTGGTTCAGATGTTCTTCGGCTGGGAAGGCGTCGGCCTCGCATCCTATCTGCTCATCGGTTTCTGGTATAAAAAGCCCAGCGCCAACGCCGCGGCGATCAAGGCGTTCGTCGTCAACCGCGTCGGCGACCTTGGCTTCATGCTCGGCATCTTCGGCACCTTCCTCGTCTTCGGCACCGTCTCGATCCCCGAAATCCTGGCCGCCGCGCCGGGCATGGCGGGCTCGACGATCAGCTTTATGGGGATGCGTCTCGACACGATGACGATCCTCTGCCTGCTGCTATTCATCGGCGCCATGGGTAAATCCGCGCAACTAGGCCTCCACACCTGGCTTCCCGACGCGATGGAAGGCCCGACCCCGGTGTCGGCGCTGATCCACGCGGCGACGATGGTGACCGCGGGGGTCTTCATGGTTTGCCGCCTGTCGCCGATGTTCGAAACCTCGGACGTTGCACAGGGCGTCGTGATGTTCGTCGGCGCCGCGACCTGCTTCTTCGCGGCGACCGTCGCGACGACGCAGTGGGACATCAAGCGCGTCATCGCCTATTCGACCTGTTCGCAGCTCGGTTACATGTTCTTTGCCGCGGGTGCGGGTGCCTATGGCGCCGCGATGTTCCACCTGTTCACGCACGCCTTCTTCAAGGCGTTGCTGTTCCTCGGTGCCGGTTCGGTCATCCACGCGATGCACCACGAGCAGGACATGCGATATTACGGCAATCTCAGGAAATCGATCCCGATCACCTATTGGGCGATGATGCTCGGCACGCTGGCGATCACTGGCGTCGGTATCGCGGGCGTCGCGGGCTTTGCGGGTTTCTACTCAAAGGACGGCATTCTCGAGGCCGCTTTCGCAAGCGGCGGCGGCGGGGTCATCGCTTTCTGGGTCGGCATTTTCGTCGCCTTCCTCACCAGCTTCTATTCGTGGCGGCTTGTGTTCCTGACTTTCTATGGCAAGCCGCGCTGGGAACAGAGCGAGCATATCCAGCACGCGGTGCATGACGATCACGGCCACGGGCATGACGATCATGCCCATGCGGATCATAATCACGACGCGCATAGCGACGGCACCGCGGGCTATCACCCGCACGAAAGCCCGCTTTCGATGCTTATCCCGTTGATCGTCCTGTCGATCGGCGCCGTGTTCGCGGGCATCGCCTTCCACCACCCGTTCATCTATCCCGAAGAGGGGATGGCGTTCTGGAACGGCAGCCTCGCGTTCGACGAGCATCTGATGCACGCCGCGCACGAAGTGCCTTTGTGGGTAAAATGGACGCCGTTCACGGTGATGGCGATCGGGCTATTTCTCGCGTGGAACAGCTATATCCGCAACACGACGTTGCCGGCGCGTTTCGTGGCGCAGTTCAAGCTGCTCCACCAGTTCCTGTACAACAAATGGTATTTCGACGAGCTCTACAACATCCTCTTCGTGAAGCCCGCCTTCGCGATCGGCCGCTTCTTCTGGAAGCGCGGGGATGAAGGCACCATCGACCGCTTCGGTCCCGATGGCGCCGCCGCGCTCGTCGCTGGGGGGACCCGTCTCGCGGTCCGGCTGCAATCGGGTTATGTTTATGGATATGCGTTTGTGATGCTGCTCGGTCTTGTCGGCCTCGCCAGCTGGGCCATGGTGAATTTCCTGTGAGCGGCTTTCCGATCCTTTCGCTGATGCTGGCGGTTCCGCTTGTCGGCGCCATCATCTGCCTGTTTGTTGGCGACAAGATGTCGCGCTTCGTCGCGCTCGGCGCGACGCTTGCGACCTTCGTCCTCGGCTGCATCCTGTGGGCCAATTTCGATATCGGCGGCGCACAGTGGCAGTTCACCGAACGCGCCGACCTGTTCGGACGTTTCCAGTGGGCGCTCGGCATCGACGGCATGGCGCTGATGCTCATCATGCTCAGCGTCTTCCTGATGCCGCTCTGCATCCTCGCCAGCTGGGACGCGATCAAGCAACGTGTCGGCCTCTACATGGCGATGTTCCTGATCATGGAAGTCGTCATGATCGGCGTCTTCATGGCGCAGGATCTGCTGCTCTTTTACATCTTCTTCGAAGCCGGCCTGATCCCGATGTATTTCATCATCGGTATCTGGGGCGGTGCGAACCGCAAATATGCGGCGTTCAAATTCTTCCTCTACACGCTGCTCGGATCGGTGCTGATGCTGATCGCGATGATCGCGATGATCGGCGAAGCGGGGACGACCTACATTCCGACGCTGCTGAACTATGATTTCCCGGTTCAGATGCAGACGTGGCTCTGGCTTGCCTTCTTCGCCAGCCTTGCGGTCAAGATGCCGATGTGGCCCGTCCACACATGGCTGCCCGACGCGCACGTCCAGGCGCCGACCGCAGGTTCGATGATCCTTGCCGGCGTGCTGCTGAAACTCGGCGCCTATGGCTTCATCCGCTTTATGATGCCGATGTTCCCCGATGCATCGGCGCAGCTGATGTGGATCGTCTTTGCGCTGTCGATGATCGCCGTGGTCTACACCAGCCTCGTCGCGCTGGTGCAGAGCGATATGAAAAAGCTGATCGCTTATTCCTCGGTCGCGCATATGGCGATCGTCACCGCGGGCCTGTTCGCGTTCAACCAGCAGGGCATCGAAGGCGCGCTGATCATCATGCTCAGCCATGGTGTCGTCTCGGCCGCTCTGTTCTTCTGCGTCGGCGTGATCTACGACCGGCTCCACACGCGCGAGATCGACCGTTACGGCGGCCTTGCGGTCAACATGCCGGCCTATGCGCTGTTCTTCATGCTATTCACCATGGCGTCGATCGGCTTGCCGGGGACCAGCGGCTTCGTCGGTGAGTTCCTGAGCCTGCTCGGCATTTACGAAGCATCGAGCTGGGTTGCTTTCGTGTGCACCACCGGGATCATCCTGGGTGCCGCCTATATGCTCTATCTTTACCGCCGCGTCGTGTTCGGCGAATTGACCAAGGACGATGTGAAGGCGATGCCCGACCTCAACGCGCGCGAATGGACGATCATGGTGCCGCTGGCCGCCGTGGCGCTGTGGATGGGCGTCTATCCCGAAAGCTTCCTCGCGCCGATGCGCGGCGATGTGACGACGGTTGTCGCGCGGCTCGCCCCGGCAAAGCCCGCGGGTGACGCGCATCTTGCCGCCGGCAAGCCGAAACCCGCGGCTGCACATGGCGAAACCGCCCACGGATCGAGCCATGCGGGAGGCGTCCAATGACCGGCGACCTGGTGCTCATCTGGCCCGAACTGATCCTGACGATCGGCGGGCTGATCACGTTGATGCTCGGCACCTTTCTTGGCGACCGTCAAATCGGACTCTACCAGCTCAGCGCGTTGCTGACACTCGCGGCTGCCGCGGCCGCCGTCGTTGCCCTGTTCGGTATCGAAACGACGGTCTTTTCGGGCACGCTGTCGGTCGACAGCTTCGGCGGCTTCGCAAAGCTCTTGATCTATGCCGCGAGCTTCATCTGCATCCTCATCGCGCCGCGGTTCTTCGGCGGCGGGATGCGTGCCGAATATCCGGTGCTGATCTTGTTTGCCGCGCTTGGCATGGGGATCATGGCGTCGTCGCGCGACCTGATGACGCTCTATGTCGGGCTCGAACTCAACAGTCTTGCTGCCTATGTGCTCGCCAGCTTCATGCGCACCGACGAGCGTTCGACCGAGGCGGGCCTTAAGTATTTCGTCCTCGGCGCGCTGGCTTCGGGCATGCTGCTCTATGGCATCTCGCTGCTCTACGGCTTTACCGGGACTACCGATTTCGCCGGGATCGCAAAAGTGATGGGCGGCGAAATCAACATAGGGCTGATCTTTGGCATCGTGTTCGTGCTCGCGGGCCTTGGTTTCAAGGTCAGCGCCGTGCCGTTCCACATGTGGACCCCCGACGTTTATGAAGGCGCGCCGACCCCGGTGACGACCTTCTTCGCCAGCGCCCCCAAGGTGGCGGCGATGGCACTGATGACGCGCGTCGTGATCGACGCGATGGGGCCGGCGGTCGGTGCCTGGCAACAGATCATCATCTTCCTCGCGCTCGCGTCGATCATCCTCGGCGCCGTCGGCGCCATCGGTCAGAAGAATATCAAGCGCCTGCTGGCCTATTCGTCGATCAACAACGTTGGCTTCATGCTGATCGGCCTCGCTGCGGGGACGCAGCAGGGGGTTGAGGGTGTCCTGACCTATCTGCTCGTCTATGTCGTCACGACACTCGGCGCCTTTCTCGTGGTGCTCCAGCTGCGCGATGCCGATGGTAATGCGATCGAGAGCATCCCGGCGCTCGCCGGCCTGTCGCAGCGCCGCCCCGGGCTGGCCGCAGCGATGGCGGTATTCATGTTCAGCCTCGCCGGCATTCCGCCGCTCTTCGGTTTCTGGCCGAAATATCTGGTGTTCGAGGCCGCAGTGAATGCGAACCTTGTGCCGCTGGCGGTTGCGGGCATCGTCGCCTCGGTGATCGGCGCCTTCTATTATATCGCGATCATCAAGATGATGTATTTCGATGACAAGTCGGACACCGAAATCCCGGCGGGCGGCGGCGTAATCGTCGAGGATGCCGTGATTACCGCCAGCGCGCTGTGGCTGTCGGTCATCGGCTATCTGTTCATTCCCGTGCTGGCGGTCGTTACGGCCAGCGCCGCTGCGGTGCTGTTCTGATACCGCCCATCGAGCGGATCGCGCAGACAGGTTCGACAAACGCCGACCTGCTGGCGCGGCTGGCAGGCGGCGAGCATGTCGGCGAGGGGCATTGGCTGATCGCCGACCGGCAGACTGCCGGGCGGGGCCGCCTTGGCCGCGGATGGAATGACGGGCAGGGCAATTTCATGGGCTCGACGGTCGTCCACCTGACCGTCGGCGATCCTTCGGCTGCGACGCTCGCGCTGGTCGCGGGCGTTGCGCTTGCGAAGACCGTGTCCGCGCTTGCGCCGAACGTCGGCGCGCAGCTTAAATGGCCCAACGACCTGCTGATCGACGGCGCGAAATGCGCGGGCATATTGATGGAACGCACCGGCAATTCGGTTGTGATCGGCATCGGGGTGAACCTCGTCGCCGCGCCCGATCTGCCTGATCGTCCGACCGCGACCCTGGCCGGCAAAGGCGCCACACTCGACCGCGACCATTTTGCCAATGCGCTCGGTATCGCGATGATCGACGCGCTGTGGACCTGGCGGCACGAGGGTGTGGCGAGCATCGTCCGGGCGTGGCTGCCACAGGCGCATCCCGTCGGGACGCCGCTGCGCGTGTCGGAGCAGGGCATCGATGGCTTTTTCGACGGGCTTGCCCAGGATGGCGCGCTGCGCTTGCGCCGGAGCGGCGGCGAGACCATGCTGGTCCATGCCGGAGACGTCGAGTTGCGCCGCCCGGTCGAGGAGAGGGAATAGATGCTGCTCGCGATCGATGTCGGCAATACCAACGCAAAATTCGCGCTGTTCCGGGGAACCGAACTGCTCGCGCGCTGGCGTATTGCGACCGACGACCGGCGCACGGCCGACGAATATATGGTGTGGCTCGACCAGCTGATGCGGATCGAGGGGCACGACCGCGCTCACGTCGACGCGGTGATCATCTCGACCGTCGTGCCGCGCGCGCTCCACAACCTCCAGCTTCTTGCGGTCAAATATTTCGGCGTCGACGCGCTGGTGGCAGGCCGCGAACCTGTGACTTGGGGCATCGCGCTCAAGGTCGATGAGCCGCAATCGGTGGGCGCCGACCGCGCCGTGAATGCAATTTCGGCGCAAGCGGTGGAGCCGGGCAAGGATAAGCTTGTCATCAGCTTTGGCACCGCAACGACGCTCGACCATATCGGCCCCGACGGCGCTTACCTTGGCGGCATCATCGCGCCGGGGGTCAATCTCTCACTCGAAGCGCTGGTCGCCGCCGCCGCCAAGCTGCCGCGCATCGCGATCGAGGCGCCTGCGACCGCCAGCGTCATCGGTCGCACCACCGAAAGCCAGATGCTGATCGGCGTCTATTGGGGCTATGTCTCGATGATGGAAGGTCTGATGGCGCGGATGAAGGCCGAGATAGGCAAGCCGCTCACCGTCATCGCGACCGGCGGCCTTGCGACCCTTTTTCAGGAACAGGCGCACCTGTTCGACCGCATCGAACCCGACCTGACGCTGAACGGGCTGATGCACCTCTATAACCAACGGAACCAAACAATATGACGACTCCGAACAAGGAGCTGCTCTTCCTCGCATTGGGCGGATCGGGCGAGATCGGCATGAACGCCAATCTTTATGGCTGCGACGGCAAATGGATCATGCTCGACCTGGGCGTGACCTTTGGCAGCCACGATTATCCCGGCATCGACATTGTGATGCCCGACCTTGAATTTATCGAGGATCGCAAGAAGGACCTGCTGGGCATCGTGCTGACGCACGGGCACGAAGACCATATCGGTGCGCTGCCCTATCTCGCCGCCGACCTTGGGGTTCCGCTCTATGCCAATCGTTTCACCGCGGGGCTGATCGCGCACAAGCTGGCCGAGGAGGGGCTGGAGAATGCGGTCACGCTCAAGACGGTCGACATCGACGATAATTTCCAGCTTGGGCCCTTCGGCATCCGCCTGATCCCGCTTGCGCATTCGATCCTTGAGATGAGTGCAGTGGTGATCGACACGCCCTATGGCCGCGTCTTTCACACCGGCGACTGGAAGCTCGACGAGGAGCCGATCCTTGGGCAGCCCGCGACCGCCGCGGCGCTGACCGCGGTCGGCGACGAGGGCATCGACGTCCTTGTCTGCGATTCGACCAACGCCTTCAATCCCGAAGCTTCGGGAAGCGAAGGGGGGCTTCGCGCCGGGCTGGAACAAGCGGTTGGCGCGGCCAAGGGCAGGGTGGTCGTCACGACCTTTGCATCGAATGCGGCGCGGCTTGCCACATTGGGGGCCGTCGCCAAGGCGACGGGACGCACGCTCTGCGTCGCCGGGCGCTCGCTCGACCGCATTCTGGGCGTTGCGCGTTCGGTCGGCTACCTCAAGGATTTCCCGCCTACGGTCGATTTCGACGAGGCGATGCGCCTGCCGCGCGACAAGGTGATGGTAATTGCGACCGGCGGGCAGGGCGAACCGCGCGCCGCGCTCGCGCGCATGGCGGCCGACGGCCACCAGATCAAGCTGGAGGCGGGCGACACCGTCGTTTTTTCGTCGAAACAGATTCCCGGCAACGAGGTCGCGATCGGGCGGATCATGAACCAGCTCGCCGCGAAGGACGTGCTGACGGTCACCGAAAAACAGGCGCATATCCACGTCAGCGGTCATCCGGGACAGCCCGAACTGGCGGCGCTTTATGGCTGGCTGCGGCCAAAGCTCGTCCTGCCGGTGCATGGCGAAATCCGTCATATGCACGAACAGGCGCGCTTCGCCCTCGAAAAGGGCGTCCCTGATGCGCTGGTGCAGGAAAATGGCGACCTGGTGCGGCTTGCGCCCGGTGCAGCCAGGATCGTCGAG
>NZ_MIAM01000015.1:20847-34045 GCF_001830555.1 Sphingopyxis sp. RIFCSPHIGHO2_12_FULL_65_19
CGATGGCGAGACGATCAACGAGCGCCGCAAGCTGTCGCTGAACGGCCATATCACCGTCGCAGTCATTTTCTCCGGCAAGCGATTTGTCGAAAGCGCGGTGAGCTATCGCGGCGTGCCGGTCGAGGATGAGCGGGAGGCCTTTGTCGACGAGATGCGCGAAGCCGCCGAGCAAGCGGCGACCGGACCGGCCCGCGACGAAGAAAAGCTGCGCGAGGCGATCCGCCTCGGCGTGCGCCGCGTCGCGACGGACTGGACGGGCAAGAAGCCGGTTGTCGATGTGATGCTCGTCAAAATCTGATCGGGGAACGACCGCAATGAAATGGACTTCGGCGCTCGCCATCTACTTGTTGTTCTGGGCGTTCAGCGCCTTTTTCGTGCTGCCCTTCCACGGCCGCCGCGCGAGCGATGACGCGACGCCGCTCGTGCGCGGACAGGAGCCCGGCGCGCCGGCAAGCTTCCGCCCGGGGCGCGTCCTGTTGCAGATGACAATCGCCGCGACCGTCACTTTTGCCCTTTATTACATCGCCTATGTCAACGGCTGGGCCGACCCGGACGTGCTGACCGGGCGGGCGTGATACGCGCGACCTGATCCGCGATGCGGCCGACAGGATCGCCGTGTCATGATCCAAAGTTCAGGAAAAGTCAGCCTTATGCGTCCCGCGATCTGGATTTCGATCGACCGGATGAACGAGACGGATGAAGGCTGGCACAGCCGAATAATGTAGGAAAGGCCCTTTTGACGGCGATGTCTGATTTGGGGTGGGGAGCAGAAATGCAGCTCTTGAGGTAAAAGCGCCTTTCAAGCGCAGAAAACGAACACTTCGCTTAGAGTTTCTTGATCACGCGAACCGTTTCAGGCTGGAAGCCCGCGCGCTCATAGAACTTGAGAGCGTGTTCGTTACTGGCAAACACGTCGAGAGCAAGTCGACTGAAGCCCATTTCCTTGGCCCACCGTTCCGCTTGCTTCACAAGTGACTGAGCGACGCCTTTGCCCTCATGTTCTCGTTCGACTGCCAAGAGGGCGATGTAGCCGCAGGCCTCACCTAAGACATCGTCCGAGCCTTCGCGGACATTGACATAGCCGATCCTCTTGCCTGTTTCCTCGATCGCCAGGAAAGTCGCGTTCTTTGCACCATCCGCTCGCCAAGCTGTGGCTGTGAAAGCCTCCTGAAATGATCGGACGTCAGTCGAGGAGTGGGTGGGAGCGGCGATCACTTCAGTCAGCCGAGGATTTAGCCCCTCGATAAACCTTCGATCTTCTTCGTCGCATTCTGATCTGATCGAAAACGGCATCCTTGGTCTTTCAAAGCTTTAGAGGCCCGACAGTCAGCAGTGCGCAACGCTGGCGCGGTTATGGCAAGAGACTCGTAACGTCCGGTTTTCAGCGAATTAACGATCACCGGGAGCGTCCGCAACTGGTCGTTACCCGCGGCTCGATTGGCCCGTCAGCCCCGCAGCCGGTCGATCGCTTGAGCCAAGGCGACGTAAAGCTTGCCGATGTCCGACGATAGCAGGGTCACGCTGATCGCCGACCCGTCGCGGGCGCCGATCAGCAGGCGCAGCATCGCTTCAAAATCGTGGATGAACTGGTTGACCGCGGCGTGGAAGCTGTCGTCGGCCTGATAGATGCGCAGGATTTCCTTTGCCTCGCTATTGTCGACGAGTTTGACCGCGCGTCGGGCGAATACCCCGCGATCGCCCTTCAGATAAGCGTCCCACGCGGTGTCGCTGACTTCGCTCGACAAGATCTTGGTCACGTCGATCGCGGTGGATTTCAGCGCCTCGGTAAGCAGCCCGACCTGTTTCGCGAGCGAGTCGCGATCCGACGCCGCTATCGCCTGTTCGGCCTCGCTGACGCGCTGCTCGACGCTGGCGCTGGTGTCCATGATCGTGATCAGTTGGCGCATCAGCCGGTCGGCGGCGCCGTTGGCGGCGGCCACCGCCCGCGCCGATGCTTCCTCGATGGCGTTCAGTTGCGCCATGACTTCATTCTTAAACGCTGCGTCGATTGCGCCGGTCGCGGTCGCCTGCATTGCGTCGCGCGCACCCGACACCAGCTTTTCGAGCGTCAGCCGTGCTTCGTCGGCGGCCGAATCGGCGGTCGCGCGAACCTCGCCAAGCGTTGCGATCATCCGAGCGCCGCCCTGTTCGGCAAATTCGTCGGCGCCGTCGCGCAGTTTGGCGAGCGCAGCCTCGGCATCCGCGAGCGAGGTGTTGATGCGATCGACCAGTTGCTGCTGGCTGGCCGCATGGCCCGCCATCTGTTCCTCGTTCGCCTTGAGCGTGGCCTGGACGGCATTGACGTGCGAGGCCGTCGACTGGGCCACAAGTTCGGAGGCTTCGAGCATCGGGCGAAGCTGCGACAGCGCCGTCTGCGTGGTCTTGCCGTGCGAGGTGATCCGATCGAGCGCGTGGGGCACCGTTTCGTCCAGTTCGCGCGTCACCGCGTCGAGCGCGAGCAGCAGCGATTCGGCATGACTGATTAGCTGGTGTGCCGACGCGTTGCCGCTCTGCACTTCCTGCATGAAGGCGCCAAGCTGCGCCTTGGTATCGTCGATCGCGCGCCCGATGACACCGGTGCTCGCGCTGACGCTGACGTCGAGTATCTCCAGCTGGTCGCCCACCTCGGCGACATGGCGGGTGATCCGCGACGCCAGTGCGTCGCTGGCGTCGGCATGAGCCGAAAGCTGAGCGCCCATGGCATCGCCGGCATCGCGCGCCGCCGCCAGTTTGCTGTCCATTTCGGCGGCGGCGGTATCGACCCCTTCGCGAAACTGCCGCCAACTCGCCTCGATCTGGTCCGTCATCGCGGCGATGGTCGATGCCATGTCGTCGCGCGCGGTCGCGGCGACGTCGGTCAGGGTCGCGAGTGCCGCGCCCTGCGCGTCGGACACCTGTGCAGAGGCCGCGAGCAAGTCCGATTGGGTTTCTTTCGTCTGTTCCTGGAGCGCGACGATCGCCTCGAGGATCGCTGCGGTCGATTCCTGTCCGGTTTGCGCGGCTTTCGACGCTTCGTCGCCCAGCGCGGCGAGCTTCGCCTCGAGATTGGCGCCTTGCTGGTGCGCGACAAGCCCCGCCTCGCGGAAATTGACCGCCAGCCGCTGCGCCACATCGTCGATCCGGGGCAGGCCGGCGAGCAGCCCGTCCATCCGCTGCATGGCAACGTCGCCCGAACGGGCGAGTTGGTCGTGGGCGTTGGCGATCACCGACGCGTTGCTTGCCAGTTTGTCGCTGCTTTCGCCAAGCCGCATCACGGTATCGAGGCCAAGCTGCTGCACAATCTTTGCCTGCTCGCCAAGCTGTCGCTGCGCGTCGGCCAAGTGCAGACCGAGCGAATGCATCGACTGGTTGAGCGCCAGGTTTTCGTCGCGGAGCGCGCCGGCAATGCGGGCGAAACGGGCCTGTTCGGATCGCCCGGAGCGCAGCCAGACCATCCACAACAGCGTCAGCAGTGTCAGCGGCATCGCAATGGTCGCGATCAGCGCGGGCCAGTCGGCGAGCGCCGGAGCGCGCGAAAGGCCGTCGGTGGCGACGGTGAGCGCGAAACCCGTCCAGCCGACCCCCAGAAGGACGAGCACCGCGGGCGCCGCGCGATCGCGCCAAGTCGATGGCGGAGCCGCGTCGATCGATTCGGTGTTTTCGAGCGATGACATGTCGAGCCAGTCGCGTTCGGCAGGCGCAGCCGTTTCGGGCGCGACCACGGTTTCGGGCGCCACCACCTCTGCCGGTGCCGCGCTGTCCGCTGCCTGGTTTGCCGCGGAATCCCGCCACAATCCGACGATCTTCTTTTCCCCCGTCATCCACGCATCTTAGCATCAAATGGCCGCCATGAAACGGAAACTTAACCACAAGATGCCAACGCTGTGGAATGTCTTTCGACAGCGGCCCCCTCGATCGGTATCTCAGCGCAGCGTTCGGCGACGATCCGGCGATGGCGATGGACCTGCGTTCGGCCTTTATGGGCAGCGCGCGTGACCTGGCCGACCTGATGCGCCGCGCCCGCTGTGACGCCAATTGGGAGGTGGCGGCGCTCCGGCTGAAGGGGCTTGCCGCGACGTTCGGGATCATCCCGCTGATCGAACTGGCCGAACAGGCGATGGCCGGCGCGCCCGGCGATCCTGCCGTATTGCGCGAGATTAACCGGACGATCGACGCGCTGGCCTGAGCGGGGCAGGCCACCGGCAGACCGGGTTCAATTCCCGTTCAGCCGCGGGCTTTCATTGAAATATCGATGCCGACCGTCTTGCCTTGGCAACGCGACGGGTTTAGCCGCGTTTACGACGCGCGGCCGAACCTGTGTGCGCCAAGCCTGAGGTGCGCAACGACGGCGGCCGAGTTCTAAGGAGAGATTTCGATGTTCAACCGTTTCCGCTCGATGCCCGCAACGGCGATGGCCGCCGTGCTGGGCTGCGCGCTGATGACGACCGCGACGCCGGCCGCCGCGCAGAAGAAGGAAAAGCCGAAAAAGGAAGAAGCGGCGAAGGGCAAGGGTCTGTCCGCCAGCAAGGGCTTTGCGCCCGCGCTCAAGAAGATGACCGATGCGACGGGGGCAAAGGATGCCGCAGCGTTGCAGGCGGCACTGGCCGAAGCGCAAGCGAGCGCGTCGACGCCCGACGACAAATATCTTGTGGCTTTTTACCAGTTGCAGGCCGGAATCCTGGGCAAGGACCAGACGTTGCAGGCGCAGGGGCTCGACACGATGATCGATTCGGGCCTGACGCCGCCCGAAAATATTGCGGTGTATAATTTCTACTCGGGCAATTTTGCCTATGGGGCGAAAAATTACACCAAGGCGATCCAGCGCCTGGAGGCTGCAAAGGCGGCGGGGTCCACCGAAGCCGCGCTGGCGCCGATGCTGATGGATTCCTATCTCAACGGCGGACAGATCGACCAGGGCTGGGCAATCGCCAAGGCGGGCATCGATGCCGCGCGCGCTGCGGGAACCAAGCCGTCGGAAGAACTTTATGTTCGTCCCGCGCAGGCGTTTCAGAAGGCGAACCGGACGAACGAGATGCTCGACGTGCTGGCGATGCGCGTCCAGGATTATCCGACGGCCGCGACGTGGCGCAACACGCTGTATATCCTGTTGCAGCAGTCGGGCGGCGACAAGGAACTCAACCTTGACGTTCTGCGGCTGATGCGCGCCACCAATTCGATGACCCAGCGTCCCGAATATCTGGAATATGCGGCGCTCGCCACCGAAGCCGGCTTTCCGGGCGAAGTGGTCGCAGTCGTCAGGCAAGGCCAGAACAGCGGCACGATTCCCCGGAACGACACCCATTTCGGGTCGATCCTCGAATCGCAGGGCCCGCGCGCCACGACCGACGCGGCGGCGGTGGCGGCCGATGCCGCCAAGCCGGCGACCCTTGCCAATGCAAAGGTTGCGCGGTCGGTCGGCGATGCCCTCGTCGGCAACGGCGAAGCGGCCAAGGCCATTCCCTTGTACGAAGCCGCGCTGAAGGCGGCGCCGGGCGACAATCTGGTGCAGTTCCGCCTGGGCGTCGCACAGGCGCTGGCCGGACAGGGTGACGCGGCGGTAGCAAGCTTTGCAAAGGTGCAGGGCAATCGCCAGCGGCTCGCGCAGCTCTGGTCGATCCGCGCCAAGGCCGGTGCGGCCCCGGCGGCCGCGCCCGCTGCGGCACCCGCGGCGGCTCCGGCTACCGGCAGCTAAGCCTGCGCCCACACAAAAAGGGGGCGCCGTTCCGGATTGGAGCGGCGCCCCTTTTTGTGTCCGGTAACGCCCGGCGGGGCGATCAGGGTTCGACCGGAATCCCGGCCAACTGCTTTGCGGTGCGAATGGTCAGCGAGGTCTTGACGCTCGTGACGTTGGGCGCCGAGGTCAGGTGCGCGGTCAGAAAGGACTGGAAGCTTTGCAGGTCGCGTGCGACGACCTTGAGCAGGAAATCAATCTCGCCGTTCAGCATATAGCATTCGCGCACTTCGGCGAGCCCGCCGACATAATCCTCGAACGCCTTCAGATCCGATTCGGCCTGGCTGCGCAAGCTGACCATCGCAAAGACGGTGATGCCATAACCGAGTTTCGCGGCATCAAGGTCCGCGTGGTAGGAGCGGATGACGCCCGACTCCTCCAAAGCGCGCACGCGGCGGAGGCAAGGAGGGGCCGTCAGCCCCACCATCTGTGCCAGTTCGACATTCGTCATCCGCCCGTTTTTCTGCAGCTCGCTTAGTATCTGCAAATCAATCTGATCGAATTTCTGACTAGCCATCGTTGAAACATCCGCTTTCCAAAACTGCGGCGACCATAATATTATTTCAGCCGAATGCAATTGTCCCACAATGTGACGTGAAGATCGAAGGCACTTTCATGACCGGGGGATTCACGCTAGCCGGTAATCATATGCTAACCAACGACCGAGGGTGTGGGGCTGACTTCGCGTGACTGTTGACTCGATGATTGCGACCATCTTGCGTCAAGCGCCGGCGGATCGCCGAGCGAGCATCGTCGCGTGGCGGCAACTCACCGATATTCTGGCTCAGCGCGGCAATCAACTGGGCGATGCCGATATTCGCCGCAGCCTTCATGCGCTTGCCGTGCTGCGGCCCGATATTCCGGAAACCGTCCGCCGCGATTGCGCGCGCGCCATCGCGCGGCACGGCCGGTTTGCCCCGCTCGTCGCTTTTTACGCCAATGATGTTCCGGCGGTGTCGGCGATCATGTTGCGCGATGCGCGGCTGCCCGAAGCCGACTGGCTTGCGCTGCTGCCCGCCACCGGCGCGATGGCGCGATCGGTGCTTGCCGGGCGCCGCGACCTGCCGCGCGCCGTCACCCGGGCGCTTGCCAGCCTGGGCAGCGGATCGGTCGCGCTGCCGCAGCCTGCGACAATGGCCCAAGACGACCCTGTTCCGGCGACGGAAATGCCGGTCGCGGCCGAGGCAGAGGCCGGGCCGAGCCAGATCAGCGAGCTGGTGCGCCGGATCGACAAATATCAATCGACGCGGAGCCAGCCCGACCTTCCCCGCGCGCCGCGCGCCGCGTTCCTGTTTGAAACCGGCGCCGACGGCGTGATTCACTGGGTCGACGGTGTCACCCGGGGCGCGGTGATCGGCCTGTCGATTGCCGAGGCGGCCTTTGGCGGCGAGCCCGGCACCGACGGCGTGGCAGCGGGCGCCTTTCGCCAGCGCGCCGAAATCATCAACGCACGCATGTTGCTCGAAGGCACACCGGCCGAAGCCGGCGAATGGCGGTTTTCGGCGCTTCCATGGTTTGATCCGGCGACGGGGCAGTTCCGCGGCTATCGGGCCAGCGCGCGGCGGCCGCAGCGCAATGAAACCCCCTATGGCCGCACGGCGTCGGAGGATTCGGGCGATTCGATCCGCCAGCTGATCCACGAACTTCGCAGCCCGCTCAATGCGATATCGGGGTTTGCGCAGATCATATCGGGGCAGATGTTCGGCCCGGTGAACCAGAGTTATCGCGCGATGGCCGAAACGATCGTCGCCGATGCGGCATCGGTCCAGTCGATCATCGACGATCTGGAGACCGCGGCGCGCACCAGCGTCGCCGTCGCGGCGCCGCTGCCCGAAGAGGTCGTCGATATCGGTGCGATTGTGACCCAGGTCGAAAGCGATCTGGCCGCGCTGCTGGCCGACCAGCGCGTCGACCTTAGCATTTCGCGCGTCGGCGGGCCGTTCCTGGGGCTGGCGGGCGATGCCGCGACGCGGCGCATGGTCGGCCGCCTGCTGACGGCGCTGATCGATGTGTCCGAACCGGGCGCGATACTGGTCGGCCAGCTGGTCACCGAATCGCGCCACGACGACATGCTCCAGCTGCGCATCGTGCGGCCCGCGACGATCCGCTTTGCGACCGCCGCCGACCTGCTCGATCCCGGTTTCAGCCCCGAAGGCGAAGCCCCCGGGGCCGCGGTGCTCAGCCTCGGTTTTTCGCTGCGGCTGGTCGACAGCCTCGCGCGCGGCTGCGGCGGACGCCTTGATATCGGGCATAACGCCTTGACGTTGCACCTGCCCTCCGCCAACTCGAAGGCCGAAGTCGGGCTGGAGGTCCAGCAAGGCGAATAGACCCGGGGCGGGGCAAAGTGGACATGGTGCAGCCTTCGGGCAATTTCTTTGCATATCCGGCGGCCGCGGACCTGATCGAACGCGAAGCGGGCGCGCGGCCGCGCTTCTGGGTCACGATCGACACCGAAGAGGATTTCGACTGGGAGGCACCCTTTGCACGCACCGGATACCGGCTCGCGTCGGTGCCGGCGCTGGCCGATTGCCAACGCTATTTTGAACGCGGCGGGGTGAAGCCCATCTATCTGGTCGACTGGCCGATCGTGGCCGACGACCGCGCCGTCGGAATACTCGGCGCGGCGCACGATGCCGGTACCTGCGAAATCGGGGCGCAGCTTCATCCCTGGGTGACGCCGCCGTATACGGAGGAGGTGAATGCCCGCAACAGCTATACGGGCAATCTTCCAGCCGATTTGCAGCGCGCGAAGATGATGGCGCTGCGCGACGCGATACGCGACCGTTTCGGGGGCGCGCCGACGGTCTATCGCGCCGGCCGCTATGGCCTTGGCCCCGATAGCGCGACGATGCTCGCCGAACTCGGCTTTCGCTGCGACACGTCGGTGCGGTCGGGTTTCGATTATCGCGCAGGCCATGGTCCCGATTATCGCGACGCGCCGCTTTATCCCTGGTGGGTTCATACGAGCGAGGGCGCGATCCTGGAAATGCCGGTGACCACCGTGTTCGGCGGCGCGATCGGCAAGGCGGGACGCCCGCTGTACCACCGCCTCGCGCGGCGCGGCACGCACGTCGGGGCGGCGCTGGCGCGGCTTGGCCTGGTCGAACGCATCGCGCTGACCCCCGAAGGCATTCCGGCCGACCGCGCGTGCAAGGCGATCGACATCGCCATCGAGCAAGGTTTGCCGGTGCTGAATTTTTCCTTTCATTCTCCGTCGTTACAGCCGGGGAACACACCCTATGTCCGCAGCGCCGCCGACCTCGACCTTTTCTATCGCTGGTGGGATATCATCCTCGACCATCTTGCCCGCCGCGGCGTCGACGCGACCACCGCGGCCGAGATATTGGCGATGGCCGACCGCCAGTCTGGCGCGATCCCGCCGCGCTGATCGTTGGCGCTTGCCAATTCGGCGCGCGCTCCGCTATCGCCCATCACATCCCCCGCCGGGTGCAAGGGGGGCCTGTAGCTCAATGGTTAGAGCTGGCCGCTCATAACGGCTAGGTTGCGGGTTCGAGTCCTGCCGGGCCCACCATACCCTCCAGGGACCGAGGCGCGTTCTCCGCGCGGTTCCGATCCGGTGCAGCCCGACCGTATGTCGACGGCGAACGCGTTATCCGCATTTTCCTTGCAAAACGAAACCGATCCCGGTCCACTGCGCCGACAGAAGGAGAGGGGACATGGGCAAGCGGCGGGCGATCCTGATCGGGGGGCTGGCGATTGCGGCGATCGTGGCAGTGACGGCGGCGGTGCGCACCGCAACCTTCGCGCCGGGCGACATCGCCGATGGAAGCGATATCCGGCTCGCGGCCGCGCCGACCTATGACCTGGACGCCGCGGTCGCGCATCTGAGCGCGGCGGCGCAGATCAGGACCATCTCGCACCAGGACCCGGCCGAAGACGATGTCGCCGAATGGGACCGCCTGCACGGCTGGCTCGCGACGACCTATCCCGCCATGCACCGCGCGATGACGCGCACCATCCTGCCCAACCGGACGCTCATCTATCATTGGCCGGGCAGCGACGCGTCGCTCGCGCCGATCATCGTCATGGCGCATCAGGACGTGGTGCCGGTCACCGAGGGGACCGAGAAGGATTGGAAATATCCCCCCTTTGCGGGAACGATCGCTGAAAAGGCGGTCTGGGGCCGCGGCACTGTCGACGACAAGGGATCGCTGATCGCCTTGTTCGAGGCGCTGGAGGCCTTGGCAGTGCAGGGCTTCGCACCAAAGCGCGGCGTCTATCTGGTGTCGGGGCATGACGAGGAAGTCGGCGGTTCGGGCGCCGCGGCCGCGGCGGCAAAGCTGAAGGCAGAGGGCGTGCGCGCGCTTTATACGCTCGACGAGGGCAGCGTGGTGTTGCGCGACACGCCGGTGATCAACGGGCCCGCGATCCTGATCGGCGTCGCCGAAAAGGGGTATGCGACGCTGAAGGTCACGGCCCATGCGCCCGGCGGACACAGTTCGATGCCGCCCGCCGAAACGGGCGTGACGACGCTAGCGCGTGCGGTGCTGGCGATCACCGACAATCCCTTCCCGATCGAGATGCGCGGCCCCGGCGCCTCGATGGTCGAGGCGCTCGCGGCGCACAAGGGTGGCACCACCAAGCTGGCGGTCGCCAACCCGTGGCTGCTCGGGTCGGTCCTCAAAAAACAGCTCGCGGCATCGCCCTCGTCGGCTGCGGCCTTTCACACGACGATCGCCCCGACGATGCTGGAGGGCAGCCCAAAGGAGAATGTGCTGCCCCAATCGGCGAGCGCGCTGATCAACTATCGCATTGCGCCGTGGAACAGCTCGGCCGACGTCATGGCACGCGCGAAGGCATCCGTCGGCGACGCGCCGGTCGAGCTGAGCTGGGTCAAGCCGCCCAATGAGCCGTCGCGCGTGTCGTCGAGCAGTTCGCAGGGCTGGAAATATGTCGTTGCCGCGGCGCGCGCCGACGCGCCCGATGCCGTCGTTGCGCCCTTCCTGGTCGTCGGTGCGACCGACAGCCGCAGCATGGCGCCGATTTCCGAGGATGTTTACCGTTTCATGCCGATGCACTTCACGCTGAAGGAAACGGCGATGATCCATGGCACCAACGAACATATGACGATCGACAGCTTCAAGCGGATGATCGATTTTTATGCGCGATTGATCGCGACCTCTGCTGGCTGATCGTATCGCGCGGTCGATTGGGCGAGGCGCTGGGCAAGATCGGCCGGACGTCGAACCGATCATTTACCTTCGAGCTTTAATGGTGCGACATGCTTCGCCGCGCCGCATATCGTCGGACATACCGCAATCGACGCCGCCCATCACCGGCCGTGAATTGGCTGGTCGGGGCGGGCGTCTTTGGAGCGGCGATCGGAGTTGGCTCGGTCGCGACGACGTCGGAGGGGCGCGACATCATCGCCGCGACCGCGAGAGATGCGAGCATAGCGGCCGGCATCATGCGCGAACGCGCGCCACAAGATGGCGATTATTGGCGTCGGTGTGACGATGCCCGCGCGGCCGGCACCGCACCCATCTATCGTGGTGAGCCGGGATATCGCGAACGGCTGGATGCCGATTATGACGGCATTGCCTGTGAGCCGTATCGCGGGCGATAATCGCGAGCCAATCGGGGTTATCGAACACGCGAAACCGGAATTTTTGTCAGTGGTCGGGGAGACAGGATTCGAACCTGCGACATCCTGCTCCCAAAGCAGGCGCGCTACCGGGCTGCGCTACTCCCCGACTACTGGTCCGCGCCTTAGACAGCGCGAGCGCGCAAGTCTATCCCGCCCGGACCGTAGACAAAGAAAAAGGCGGCCTTCCCGAAGGAAGACCGCCCATTTCCGTTTCAGTCAACGCCCCGAAGGGCTGTGACTTACTTAGCTTCTTCAGCCGGAGCAGCAGCAGCGGCCGGAGCAGCAGCGGCGTCGGCCGGAGCAGCAGCGGCGTCAGCCGGAGCAGCAGCGGCTTCAGCGCCGGCAGCAGCAGCGTCGGCACCAGCGGCAGCGGCTTCGGCGCCGGCAGCAGCGGCGTCGGCGCCTTCTTCAGCAACAGCTTCGGCAGCCGGAGCTTCGGTGGTGGCTTCTTCAGCAGCCTTTTCACCGCAAGCGGCGAGGGCGAACATGCTGGCAGCAACAGCGATAGCAGCAAACTTCTTCATGATGTGTGGGCTCCCTAAAATGCCTTTCCGCGCCGGGAAAAGTTTCCCGTAACGCGAGCGGCGGGATTTAGCTGTTCCGCGTGAATCGTCAACAAAAATAATTGAGATGATCGGCGCGCACGGAAATCTGTCATTTCTTGGTAATAGTCATGGAAGCTCGGCATCGCTGCTGTTGGCGAGAATCGCCAAAACTGCCGTCCAGACCACGACATTCTGCCGCAACTGGACGGGATCGACCTTGTCCAGCGTGTCGTCGGGCGTGTGGTGGATGTCGAAATAGCGTGTCCCATCTTGTGCCAGATCGACCGCCGGAACCCCCGCCTGGACAAGCGCGCCGATGTCGGCGCCGCCATTGGCAGGCTGGCGGCCGCGCACGACGCCGAAAGGCATCACGGCGGACGCGAGGCGATCGGCGAGCCCGCTGGCGCTGTCGGGCAGCCTGAAGTCGATCCGCCACACTCGGTCGGCGCCGAAATCGGATTCGAGGGCGACGGCGTGTTTCTCTTTTCCATGCGCGTCGAAATAGGCCTTGCCGCCGAACACGCCGACCTCTTCGGCGCCCGCCCACAGGACACGGATCGTGCGGCGCGGTTGGCCGGCACTCATCACATATTTGGCGGCGGCGGTAATGATGCCGCATCCCGACGCGTCGTCGATCGCGCCGGTGCCGAGATCCCAGCTGTCGAGATGGCACGCGACGAGGACCGGGCTGGCGGCAGGATCGCTGCCCGGCACTTCGGCGATGACATTGCCCGAATCCTGCTGACCGAGGTCGCGCGGTGTCAGCAGCAATTTCATGCGAAGCGGCGCCGCCACATAACCGAGCGGCGTTTCCCGGGTGCGGATCTTCTGGGCGCGCTGCCACTGGCGCACGAGCAGGTCGGCGTCGGGGTTTGAGATCGCGCCCGCCGGGATCGGTTTTACGCCGTCATCGAAATTGGTGACGCCGGTGTGCGGATTGCGATGATCGTCGGTGCCGATCGAGCGGATCACGATCGCCGCGGCGCCTTTTTTCGCCGCAACATTCGGGCCGGTAAACCGGCCGCGGCCATAATATCCATAGCCGCTGCCGTCCTGCGCCCGCGCCATCTGGTGATCGACGAAGACGATCTTGCCCTTGACCATGTGGTCGGGCGCCGCGACGAGCGCGTCATAGCTCGCGAAATAGGCGATATCGCCCTCTATGCCCTTTGCACCGGTCGAGGCGCTGTTGCCGAGCGCCGCAATCGCCAGTTTCTGCGGATGGAACGGCCCGATAAGCGACGCCTCCTCCTCGCCGCGGACCCATGTCGGCATCCGATAGCCCTCTTCGCGGACATTCTGGAAGCCGAGCGCCGTGAGCTTTGCCAGCGCCCA
>NZ_MIAM01000015.1:34111-88483 GCF_001830555.1 Sphingopyxis sp. RIFCSPHIGHO2_12_FULL_65_19
GGTGATCGACCAGGCCACATCGTCGCCGCGCTGGGCCAGGTCGACCGCGCTGGGCGGTGGCGGGATCGACGCGGCGGCGGCGGGGACGAACAGGAGCGACGCAATGCCGGCAAAGCGGGCGTGAATGGCTTTGATCTTCATGTCGCTTTCGTAACGAACCGGCCCTGCCGTGCAAGCCTCGATTGCCGCGCCATCGCCCCCGCGATTGCCAAGCCCGTCCCCATTCGCTAACCGGCGCGCAACTCAAACTCTCCCGGCCGCGCGCGCGGCCCAGCCCATACCGGAGCATATTCCATGGCCGCCCAATATAGTTTCGTGATGAAGGGTCTGAACAAGACCTATCCCGGCGCGCAAAAGCCGACGCTCAAGGATCTGAGCCTGCAATTCTACCCCGATGCCAAGATCGGCATCGTCGGCCCGAACGGCACGGGTAAGTCGACACTGATGAAAATCATGGCGGGCATCGACACCGAATTTACCGGCGAAGCATGGCCGGGCGAGGGGATCACGGTCGGTTATCTGGCTCAGGAGCCCGAGCTCGATCCGACCAAGACGGTCAAGGAAAATGTCATGGACGGCGTCCGCCCGGTCGCCGACATGATGGAACGGTTCAACGAAATCAGCACGCTGATGGCCGACCCGCCCGCCGACGCCGATTTCGACGCACTGATGGAAGAAATGGGCTCGCTTCAGGAAAAGATCGACGCGGTCGACGGCTGGACGCTCGACAACCAGCTCGAAATCGCGATGGAGGCCCTTCGCTGCCCGCCGGGCGACTGGAGCGTCGAAAATCTGTCGGGCGGTGAAAAGCGCCGCATTGCGCTCACCCGCCTGTTGCTCGAAAAGCCCTCGATCCTGCTGCTCGACGAACCGACCAACCATTTGGACGCCGAAAGCGTCGCATGGCTGGAAAAGCATCTGGTCGACTATCCGGGTAACGTCATCCTCGTCACCCACGATCGCTACTTCCTCGACAATGTCGTGAACTGGATCCTCGAACTCGATCGCGGTCGCTATTTCGTCTATGAAGGCAATTATTCGACCTACCTCGAAAAGAAGGGCAAGCGCCTCGAGCAGGAAGCGCGCGAGGATGCCGGTCGCCAGAAGGCGATCAAGGACGAACTGGAGTGGATCCGGCAATCACCCAAAGCGCGGCAGGCCAAGTCGAAGGCGCGTATCAAGAGCTTTGACCAGCTGGTCGAGGCGCAAGAAAAGCGCATTCCCGGCAAGGCGCAGATCGTTATCCAGGTGCCCGAGCGCCTGGGCGGCAAGGTCATCGAGGTCGAAGGCATCTCCAAGGCCTATGGCGACAAGCTGTTGTTTGAAAACCTCAGCTTCTCGCTGCCGCCCGGCGGCATCGTCGGGGTGATCGGCCCCAACGGCGCAGGTAAGTCGACGCTGTTCAAGCTGATCACGGGGCAGGAAACCCCCGACGCGGGCACGGTGACGATCGGCGATACCGTCCGCCTCGGCTTCGTCGACCAGAGCCGCGACGACCTGAAACCCGACAATAATGTCTGGCAGGAAATCTCCGGCGGGCACGAGCTGATGAATATCGGCAAGCACGAGATGCAGACACGCGCCTATGTCGGGGCCTTCAACTTCAAGGGCGTCGACCAGCAGAAAAAGGTCGGCCAGCTGTCAGGCGGCGAGCGCAACCGCGTCCATATGGCGAAGATGCTGAAACAGGGCGGCAACGTCCTGCTGCTCGACGAACCGACCAACGACCTTGACACCGAAACGCTGGCGGCGCTCGAAGAGGCGCTCGAAAATTTCGCGGGCTGCGCGGTGGTGATCAGCCACGATCGCTTTTTCCTCGATCGCCTCGCGACGCATATCCTGGCGTTCGAGGGCGACAGCCATGTCGAATGGTTCGAGGGTAATTTCGAGTCTTACGAAGAGGACAAGATTCGCCGCCTCGGCGACGACGCAACGCGCCCGCATGCGACGTCGTACAAGAAATTGACACGCTGATCACGATGGGGGAGGGGCAGCTGCCGATCTCGTCGAGCGCGATCCGTCTGGACGCGGAGGCGCTCAATGCCTTTATGGCCGAGGCTTTTCCCCAGTCGGCGCCCGGATCGCGCGGGCATGTCGTGTCGGCCGCACCGGGCCATATCCGCGCGCGGCTCGACCCCACCGACAAGGCGCTGCGCCCCGGCGGCCTGATTTCCGGCCCGACGCAGATGGGGTTTGCCGACATGGCGGCCTATGCGCTCGTCCTCGCGCACATCGGCCCGGTCGCGATGGCGGTGACCAGCGCGCTCAACTACCAGTTCCTGCGCCCGTGCCGGCCGGGGCCGATGTTCGCCGACGCGCACATGCTGCGGCTCGGCAAAAGGCTGGCCGTCATGGACGTCCGCATCTGGACCGACGATGCCGACAAGCCTGTTGGTCAGGCGAATGTGACCTACGCGATTCCGTAGGGGCCGGAGCGAGCGCGTCAGCGGCTTTCGGCCGGACGACGACATCCATCGGCCGGTCAGGCGGTGGGAGCAAAATCGCCGGTCGCGTCGTCCATCAGGTGCAGCACCCCGTCGCTGATCGCGAAAAAGGCACCGCGAAGTGTCAGCGTTCCGCGCCGCTCCTTTTCCTGAATGCAGGGAAAGGTCCTGAGATTGTCGATGCTGACGCGAACGGCCGCCATTTCCATCGCGCGCCCCGCCTCACGATTGTCGATATCGGCATGGGTGCTGCGGATCTTTTCGCTCGCGTCGTCGAGCATGGCGATCCAGTCCGCGATGAAGCCTCCGCGTCCAGGCTCGGCACCCTCCATCGATTTGTGAAGCGCGGCATGGCAGCCGCCGCAGAGGCCGTGGCCCATCACGACGATTTCCTCGACCTTGAGGAACTGGACGGCGAATTCGAGCGCGGCGGAGACGCCGTGGCGGCCCGGTGTCGTCTCAAACGGCGGCACCAGCGCAGCGACGTTGCGAACGACAAAGATTTCGCCCGGATTGGTATCGAAAATCTGCGACGGTTCGACGCGGCTATCCGAACAGGCGATGACCATGACCTTGGGCGATTGCCCCTCGGCCAATTCGTCCCAACGGTCGCGTTGCTGCTGCCAGCCGCCGTTACGGAAACGACCATAACCATCGATCATATCTGCAAAGTGAGTCATGCAGGCCCCTTAGCATAGGTAGAGAGGTTGAGAAGAGGCGCGTGCACGACTATGTGGGCGGCATGAACGCTCCCGCCCAGCCCCAACCCGACGCCGCGACCACCCCGAGCCAGCGGGCACGCAAGCCCGACTGGATTCGCGTCAAGGCGCCGACCAGCCCCGGTTATGCCGAAACGCGCAAGCTGATGCGCGAGCTGAACCTGCATACCGTGTGCGAAGAAGCAGCGTGCCCGAACATCGGCGAGTGCTGGACGAAAAAGCACGCAACGGTGATGATCCTCGGCGACACCTGCACGCGCGCCTGCGCTTTCTGCAACGTCAAGACCGGGATGCCGCGTCCGGTCGACCTGCTGGAACCGGAGCATACCGCGATTGCCGCGGCGAAGATGGGGCTAAGCCATATCGTCATCACATCGGTCGACCGTGACGACCTGCCCGATGGCGGGGCAAGCCAGTTCGTGAAGGTCATCAAGGCTCTGCGCCGCGAAACGCCGCAGACCACAATCGAGATCCTGACCCCTGACTTTCGCAACAAGCCCGAAAGCGCGGTCGCCGCGATCGTCGATGCGCGGCCCGACGTTTATAACCACAATCTCGAAACCGTCCCGCGGCTCTATCCGACGATCCGCCCCGGCGCGCGCTATTATGCGTCGCTGCGCTTGCTCGAAAGCGTCAAGCGCCGCGATCCGTCGATCTTTACCAAATCGGGCGTCATGCTCGGGCTTGGCGAGGAGCGGATGGAGGTCCACCAGGTGATGGACGACATGCGCAGCGCCGACATCGACTTCATGACGATGGGCCAATATCTCCAGCCGACGCCGAAACATGCGAAGGTGATCGATTTTGTGACGCCGCAGGCGTTCGACGCCTATGCGCAGATCGCGCGCGCCAAGGGCTTCCTGCAAGTCGCATCGTCGCCGCTCACCCGGTCGAGCTATCACGCTGGCGATGATTTCGAGCGGATGCGCGCCGCGCGCGAAGCGCAGCTGGCGCGCGTCAAGGCGGACTGACCAGCCTTTGCCCCGGCATCATGAAACCCGCGTCCTGCCGTATAGCGACGAGCAGATGTTCGCGCTGGTCACCGATATCGAGCGATATCCGCAGTTCCTGCCATGGGTGATTGCGCTGCGCGTGCGCAGCAACAGCGAGCATGAGGCCGTTGCCGACATGATCGTCGGTTTCAAGGGCCTGCGCGAAAGCTTTTCCTGCCGCGTCCACAAACAACGGCCGCACGAGGTCATCGTCAGCTACATCGACGGACCGATGAAGCACCTGAGCAACGAGTGGCATTTCCAGCCCGCCGACGGCGGAGGTTGCCGCGTCGATTTCCTTGTCGATTTCTCGTTCCGTAGCCGGGTGTTCGAGACGCTCGCCGGACAGATGTTCGACAAGGCGCTGCGAAAGATGATCGCCGCGTTCGAGACGCGCGCCGACGAGCTTTACGGGGCGGGGAGGGCGACGTCTTCCGACGGCCGCAATTCGTCCCTGTCCGGCTGAAGCAGGTCTAGCGCAAACAGGGTCGCCGCATGGCGGATCGCCGCGCGATCGGTCGATGCGAACTGCACGCGCTGGGTGAAATAATCGTCGGGGTCCTGGCCGCGCCGGGCGCGGGCGAACACGACCAGGCCGACGGGCTTTTTTTCCGATCCGCCGCCCGGTCCGGCGATCCCGGTGATCGCGACCGCGACATCGGCATCGCTGTTCGCAAGCGTGCCCGCGGCCATCGCCCATGCGGTCGCGAGCGACACTTCGCCAAAGGTTTCGATGATTTCGCTGCTGACGTCGAGCTGTGTCTGTTTGGCGTGCGCCGAATAGGTGATGAACCCGGCAGAGAAGACATCCGAACTGCCGGCAATATCGGTCAGCGCGGCGCTCACCATGCCGCCGGTGCAGCTTTCGGCGACGGCCAGTTTGCGGCCGACGGCGCGGTTGCTAGCCAAGACATTGGCGGCAAGCTCGTCGCGCGCCACTAGGCGCGATTCAGCGTCGGTCAGCACGGTGTCAATTCTCCGGAAGTTGCAGGGTTGCCGCCGCCTGCGCTGCGATCCCTTCGCGGCGGCCGGTAAAGCCCAGCCGCTCGGTCGTTGTGGCCTTCACACTAACCCGTTCGAGCGGAATCGCAAGGATTTCGGCAATGCGCGCCCGCATCGCGGCGCGGTGCGGGCCGATCTTCGGGGCCTCGGCGATAATGGTCAGGTCGACATGATCGATGCGGCCGCCGCGCGCCGACACGCGCTCGGCCGCGAAAGCGAGGAAGCGGTGCGAAGCGGCGCCGCGCCATTGCGGATCGCTCGGCGGAAAATGATCGCCAATATCGCCGTCGGCGAGCGCGCCAAGGATCGCATCGGTGAGCGCGTGAAGTCCGACGTCGGCATCGCTGTGCCCTTCAAGTCCATGACTATGCGCGATTTCTATCCCGCCGATCCACAGCGACTTGTCGGCCACCAGGCGGTGAACATCATATCCCATCCCGACCGCAGTGCGTGTCATTCGATTGATCCCCAGCAAGCCGTTCAGGATTGCCATATCCTCGGCATATGTCAGTTTATGAAGGCGGGCGTCGCCCGCCACCGCAACGACCGGCAGGCCAAGCCGCCGGACCAGTTGCGCATCGTCGGTTGCCGTCGTCTCGGCGGCATTGGCGTGGGCAGCGCGCAAGGCGCCAAGCCGAAACGCCTGCGGCGTCTGAACCCGCGCTAGCGCGCTGCGATCGACAATCTCGCCCGCCCGGTCGGCGTCTTGTTCGACCAGTGTGTCGGGGACCGGGAGCGTGGGAATCGCCGCGTCCGCGGTGCCGAGCGCAGCGAGCAAACGGTCGATGACGTCTGCGGTGACGCCCGGCCGCGCTGCGTCATGGACCAGCACGAGGCTTTCATCATCCCAGCCGGCCAGTGCGATGAGCGCATTTCCGACCGATTGTTGGCGTTCGACGCCAGGATTGGCAGCAGTCCAGGCATCCGGCAGGGCGTCGATGGCCGTCAAGACGTCACCATTTGCGACCAGCACGCCGCCGCCGATTGCCGGATGCCCGGCAAAGGCGTCAAGGCTCCAGCGCAGGACGGGCTTGCCGCCCAGCGCCGCCATCTGTTTGGGGACGCCAAGACCCGCGCGCGTCCCTTGGCCGCCCGCGAGCAGCACGACCGCGACGCGCGGCGAAGGAGAGGGAGCGAGATCATTCATCATCCGCGCGGTTAGCGCAGCCGCGGCTTGCGGGAAAGCCGCTTAGCGTGTAGGGGCGCTGCTTATTTTTTAGGCAATCGACGAAGGCTTCGCCATGGCGCCGCTGCGGCCCATCCAGATCGGCAACATCACCATCGCGGACCCCGTGATCCTCGCGCCGATGACGGGCGTCAGCGATCTGCCGTTCCGCAAGCTTGTCCGCTTCTATGGCTCGGGGCTCAACGTCACCGAAATGATCGCCAGTCAGGCGGCGATCCGCGAGACGCGCCAATCGATCCAGAAAGCGGCATGGGACCCGGTCGAGGAGCCGGTTTCGATGCAGCTTGTCGGCTGCACCCCCTATGAAATGGGCGAAGCGGCGAAACTCAACGAGGATCGCGGCGCGGCGATTATCGACATCAACATGGGCTGCCCGGTTCGCAAGGTTACCAATGGCGACGCCGGTTCGGCGTTGATGCGCGACCTGAAGCTTGCTGCGGCGTTGATCGACAGCTGCGTCAAGGCGGTGTCGGTGCCGGTGACGGTCAAGATGCGCATGGGCTGGTGCCACGACAGCCTGAATGCGCCGGAACTTGCCCATATTGCCGAGGATCTTGGCGCAAAGCTTGTCACCGTCCATGGGCGGACCCGCAACCAGATGTACCGGGGAGAGGCCGACTGGGGCTTTGTCCGCCGCGTCAAGGACGCGGTGTCGATCCCCGTCATCGTCAACGGCGATATCTGCTCGGCCGCCGATGCGCGCACTGCATTGGCGCAAAGCGGCGCCGATGGTGTGATGATCGGCCGCGGCGCGTACGGCCGCCCCTGGCTGTTGGGGCAGGTGATGGCGGCGCTGCGCGGCGAGCCCGAACATCCCGATCCCGGGATCGACGAACAATATGACGTCATTACATCGCACTACCGCGCGATGATCGACCATTATGGCGAAGTGACCGGCGTCAACATGGCGCGCAAGCATCTGGGTTGGTACGTCAAGGGCCTGCACGGGTCGGCCGAGTTCCGCAACAAGGTGAACCAGATCCCCGACAGCAAGGGCGTGCTCGACGCGCTCGAAGCCTTTTACGGCCCGCATCTCGGCAAGGGGCATCTTGTCAGGGCGGCCGCGTGACCGCGCTCACGTCGAGCATCCCCAGCTTCGACCATGATGAACTGATCCAGTCGCATCCCGTTCCCACGCTGCTGATCGATGGCGGCGGGGTGGTGCTGTTCGTCAATGCCGCTGCCGAACAGCTTTGCAACGTCAGCCGGTCGTCGATGGTCGGGCGTGTCATCTATGACGTCATCCAGATGGACCGCAGCTATCGCCAGCGGATGAATGATGCGTCGACCGCCGCGCTGTTTGCCCACCGGGCCGAAATTTCGGTCGGCGGGCGCAAATCGATCTACGTCGATATGCAGATGGTTCCTTACGCGCACAGCGGCCACCGTATCCTCGCGCTCGTACCTTCGCAAAGCGATGCCGAGTTGATGGGCGGGGCGATCGGACGATCGGGCCGGGCAGCCGGGGCGGCGGCGTCGATGCTGGCCCATGAGATCAAGAATCCGCTGGCGGGTATCAAGGGCGCCGCGCAGCTGCTGGCGCGCAAGACCGACGCCGGGGGCGAGCGTTTCACGACGCTGATCTGTGCCGAAGTCGACAGGATTGCGACGCTGATCGACCAGATGGAGCATTTTTCACGCGGCCAGCCGATCGCTTGCGGTCCGATCAACCTTTACCAGCCGATCCATCAGGCGATGGAAACCGCGCGGGCGCGCCAGTTCCAGGGGGTCCGCTTCGCCGAAGATTTCGACCCGTCGCTGCCGCTCGTGCACGGGAACCATGACGCCATGGTTCAGATTTTGCTCAACCTGTTGACCAATGGTTGCGAAGCGCTGGGCGGACGCGACGATGGCGTCGTCCGGTTGACCACCGCATTCCGGCATGGCCTGTCGATCGACAATGGCGACGGGCGCGGCCGCATCGCGCTGCCCATCGAGGTCAGCGTCAGCGACAATGGTCCGGGCGTTCCCGCCGATATCCGCGGCGACCTGTTCGACCCGTTCGTCACGACCAAGCGCGAGGGGCGCGGCCTGGGCCTTGCGCTCGTCGCCAAGCTGGCCCGCGACATGGGCGGCACCGTCCAGCATATGCGCGACGGTGAATGGACGCGCTTTCGCGTCCACCTCCCGGTCGCGCAAGGAGGGCGATCCGCATGAGCAAGGGCAAGACCATCCTGCTGGTCGAGGACGATCCGGCGATCGCCATGATCATCCGCGAGACGCTGGTGGGCGAATGCGGCCTGTTCGTATCGGTGGGCAGCCTGGCCGAACGCAATGCGTGGCTGGCCGACCATCGGCCCGACCTGATCATCACCGACGTCGTCCTGCCCGATGGCGACGGGATCGATTCGCTGTCGGGCGCCGCGGTCGATGTCGCGACGCCGGTCATCGTGTTGTCGGCGCAGAATACGCTCGACACCGCGGTGCGCGCGACGGGGATCGGCAGCTACGACTATCTACCCAAGCCCTTCGATCTCGACGAACTGACCGCCAGTGTCCGCGCCGCCCTGCAACGCCGCGCCGAACCGTCGGCGCGCGACGCGGCGGCGCCCGCGGACAGCCATGGCCTCGTCGGCCGGGCCCCGGCGATGCAGGCGGTGTACCGCACCATCGCGCGGCTCGCGTCGAACGATCTTGCGGTGCTGATCCTGGGCGAATCAGGAACCGGCAAGGAAGTCGTCGCGCGCGCGATCCACGCGACCGGGCTGCGGCGCGGTGGGCCGTTCGTCGCGATCAACATGGCCGCCATCCCGCGCGAATTGATCGAAGCCGAGCTGTTCGGGCATGAAAAGGGTGCCTTTACCGGCGCACACAGCCGCAACGCAGGTCGTTTTGAACAGGCCGCTGGCGGCACCCTGTTCCTCGACGAAATCGGCGATATGCCGCTGGAGGCGCAGACGCGGCTGCTGCGCGTGCTGCAAAGCAACGAATATTCGACCGTCGGCGGCAACCAGGCCTTACGCGCCGATGTGCGCGTCATCGCCGCGACGCACCGCGACATGCGCACGCTCGTCGCCGATGGCCGGTTCCGCGAGGATCTGTTCTACCGGCTCAACGTCATCCCCGTGACCTTGCCGCCGCTCCGCGACCGGCGCAGCGACATTGCCGCGCTCGTTCGCCATTTCGTCGACGCCGGGCGCAGTTCGGGCCTGCCCGACCGGCAGTTCGCTCCCGCCGCGATGCAATGGCTCGAACGCTACGACTGGCCGGGGAATGTGCGCGAACTGGGCAATGTGGTGCAGCGGCTCGCGGTGCTTTCGCGCGACACCGTCGTCACCGTCCGCGACGTCGAAACGGTACTCCACGAAAATGGCGAAGGCGGGGGCGCGGTCGAGCCAGCGGCGCTGATCGCCCGCGCGGTCGACGACTGGGCGCGCGAACAGATGGCGGATGCGGGCAGCGACGGCGAAATCCACGCGCAGCTCGAAGCGATTGTCGAAGCCGCACTTTTCCGCCGCGTCCTGCGCGACGTGCGCGGCAACCAGCTCGAAGCGGCGCGCCGGCTGGGGATCAATCGCAACACGCTGCGCAAGCGGTTGGGGCAACTCGATATCGACCCCGCGCATCCCTGAGACGCATCGATAGTCGCGAAATCGGGGCAATTGGGCGACACGCGATCAGATTGTGTGTTTTCTATGCAACAGGATTGTCGTATCGCAGCAACAATGGCGCAATCGTCCTCTCTAACCTTCGATATGGATTCTGAGGGCGAGGAAGTGCGTTCGGGTATCTGGCGCTTCGCAGCGCCCGAATATTACACGTTGGCGGTCATCATCAGCGTTGCGATCGCGACCTATATCTTCGTCACCGGCGATGCGCAGAGCGAGCGATTGCTGACCCCGGCGCTGGTGGCGACGATCATGGTCGCCAACCTTGTCCCCGCCATGACGCTGATCGTGCTGGTCGGCAGCCGCGTGGCGCGCGCGCGCGCGGTGCATTCGATGGCGGGCGGGCGAGGGCGCCTGCACGTCCGGCTGGTCGCGCTTTTCTCGTTGATTGCTGCCGCGCCGACGCTGCTCGTCGTGATTTTTGCCTCGCTGCTTTTCCAATATGGCGTCGATTTCTGGTTTTCCGACCGGTCGCGCGGGATGTTCGAGAACGCCGCAAGCCTGGCCGAGGGCTATTATCAGGACAATCAGCGCGAGGTGGGGGCCAACACGGCAAAAATGGCCGAAGATTTGGGCAATCTTCTGTCGAGAACGCGGATCGACGACCCCAACTTCTCCAACTATTATTTGCAGCAGGTCGTCGTTCGCAACCTCAATGAATCGGCGATTATCGAGATCGGGAACGACGGGATCGCGCGCACCGCGGCGATGATCGACCCGGATAACCGCGCGGCGGAAAACCGCCTGTCGCCCGATATGGTGAAGCGGCTCGATGCAGGCGAAGACGTCGTCGTGATTGTGCGGCCCGACCGGATCGAGGCGGCCACACGCCTTCCGGGACAGCGCCGCGCCTATGTCTACGCCTCGCGCGATGGCAATGTCCCCGCGTTCAAGCAATCCGAACGCGCCCGAACCGTGCTCGCTGACTATAACGGCCTGTTTGAACGGTCACAGCTGCTGCAACTGCAATTCAACGGCGCGCTCTATCTTGGATCGCTGTTGCTGCTTGGGCTCGCGGTGATCGCCGCGATCGTCGTCGCCGATCGTATCGTGCGCCCCCTGGGGACGTTGATCGAGGCGACGCGAACGGCCGCAGAAGGCGATTTGTCGGTGCGCGTCACACCGCCGCTTCGCGATGACGAAATCGCGGTGCTGACGCGCGCGTTCAACCGCATGACCGAACAGTTGGAGCGTCAGACGGGCACGCTGGTCAGCGTCAACGAACAGCTGGAAACGCGGCGCAGCTTTATCGAAGCCGTGCTCAGCGGCGTGTCGTCGGCCGTGGTGTCGGTGGATGCCGACCACCGCATCCTGCTTGCCAATGCCGCGGCCGAGCGCCTGATCTGCCAGTCGGCCGAATGCCTGACCGGACGCCCGCTGGCGGATGTTGCGCCCGAACTGGCACGCTTGCTTTCGGGGGACGAGCGCGAAGGCATCGTCCAGCTTGCGCGCAGCGATGCCGAGCCCGCAACGCTTGCCGCCAAGGCCGTCGCGCAGGGGGATGGTTATGTTCTGAGTTTCGAGGACATCACCCAGCAATTGCTCGACCAGCGCCGCGCGGCCTGGTCCGACGTCGCACGGCGCATCGCGCACGAAATCAAGAATCCGCTGACCCCGATCCAGCTTGCGGCGGAGCGCCTCCAGCGGCGCTTCGGCGACAAGGTCGAGGGCGACGCGGCGACCTTTCGCAAGCTGACCGACACGGTGATCCGGCAGGTCCACGACATGCGGCGCATGGTGGACGAATTTTCAAGCTTTGCGCGGATGCCGAAACCGACGTTCGGCGTCGAGGACATCCGCGATATCCTGCGCCAGGCGGTGTTCCTGTTCGAGGTCGCCAAGCCCGATATCGCCTTTTCGGTCCACACGCCGAGCGAGATCGAACCGCTCGTATGCGATCGCCGCCTGTTGTCGCAAGCGCTGACCAACATAGTCAAGAATGCAGTCGAAGCAATTGAAGAGAAATTCAAAAATCCAGACGTGGTGGCGACGGGGCATATCGCGGCCGACCTTCAGATCGGGGCCGACGGGGTGATCGTCATCCGCGTTACCGACGACGGGATCGGCTTGCCCGAAGCGCGCGATGCGATCGCCGAACCCTATATGACGACACGGCAGGGCGGAACGGGTCTGGGCCTCGCGATCGTCAAGAAGATCGTCGAGCAACATTATGGCGAACTGGAATTTTCCGATAATCCGGCGGGGCAGGGGACGTGCGTTACGCTGACCCTGCACCCCGACCGCCTGCGGCCGCTGGTCGGTCAGGGCGGGGATGGCAGCATGGGGCAGGCAGAATCGGTTCCGGGACGTATGCGGAACCGACAGGACAGAGAAGATCATGGCGCTTGATATTTTGATCGTCGACGACGAACGCGACATTTGCGAGCTCGTTGCCGGCGTCATGGAAGACGAAGGTTATGAGGCGCGAACCGCCTCCGACAGCGACTCGGCGCTGGAAGCGATCCGCCAGCGGCGACCCTCGCTGGCGCTGATCGACGTGTGGTTGCAGGGGTCGCGGCTCGATGGGCTGGGGCTGGTCGAGGCGATCAAGGCGTTCGACCCGACGCTCCCGATCATCGTCATTTCGGGCCATGGCGGGCTCGACACAGCCGTTGCTGCGATCCGCCGCGGCGCGTTCGACTTCATCGAAAAGCCGTTCGAGGCGTCGCGCCTGTTGCACCTGGTCGAACGCGCGACCGAAAGCGAACGGTTGAAATTTGAATATGAGCAGCTTCGCGAAAAAGCGGGACCATCGGACGAACTGACCGGGACAAGCGCCGCCATCAACAATGTTCGCGCGACGTTGAAGCGTGTGGCGGGGACGGGGAGCCGCGTGTTGATCACGGGCGCGCCGGGCGTCGGCAAGGAAGTCGCGGCGCGCGTGCTGCACGGTTGGAGCGGGCGCCACACCGCGCCCTTCCGGGTCATTTCGTCGGCGCGCATGGATCCCGAAACGGTCGAAACCGAATTATTCGGGTCCGAAGCCGAGGATGGATCGATCCGTGTCGGTCTGCTCGAACAGGCACATGGCGGCACCTTGTTCCTCGACGAGGTTGCCGACATGCCGCTCACGACGCAGGGCAAGATCCTGCGCGTCCTGACCGACCAGAGCTTCACCCGCGTTGGCGGGCGCACGATGATCCGCGTCGACGTGCGCATCATTTCGGGCTCGGCCCGCGACCTGATGACCGAAATCGCCGAAAGCCGTTTTCGCGAAGACCTCTATTACCGGCTCAACGTCGTGCCGGTGCATATTCCCCCGCTGCGCGAACGACGTGACGATATCGTGAGCCTGTGCGATCATTATATTCGCCGGTACGCGGCCGATCGCCGCGTGCCGCCGCCGGTGATCAGTTCAGAGGCGATGGCGGCGCTTCAGGCGCATGAATGGCCGGGCAATGTGCGCGAGCTTCGCAATGTCATCGAACGGGTGATGATCCTGGCGCCGAGCGACCGACTGAGCCGCATCGACGCCGATATGCTGCCGTCGGAACTGGTTCGCGGGGGAACCGACATCCTGCCCAATTCGGAATCGATCACCGCCATCCCGCTGAAGGAAGCGCGCGAAAATTTCGAGCGGGAATATCTGCGTATCCAGATCAATCGCTTTTCCGGCAATATTTCGCGGACAGCGACCTTTATCGGCATGGAACGCTCCGCCTTGCACCGCAAACTGAAACTTTTGGGGCTGACAGAGAGTTCGGAGGGCGAGGGATAGCCGGCATTGATCGGGGTTCTTCGCCAAGGAGGTCGTTTCCATACAATTCCGGCGCTGAATGCGGTTTCCACTTTTTGGGCGAGTGCTCTGGACCTTCCCCATGCTTTGCCGCATATTGGCAGGTGAAGAAGGTCTTTTTGAGCCGGAACACCGGCACCTTACCCGCGGTTTGACCGCCAAAAACAGGAGGCAAATGTGTCCGATAAAAACCAGAATCTCCAGGATATTTTCCTCAACGCCCTCCGCCGCAGCAAGACCCCGGTAACCATGTTCCTGGTCAAGGGCGTCAAATTGCAGGGCATCATCACCTGGTTCGACAATTTCTCTTTGCTGCTGCGCCGGGACGGGCAGTCGCAGCTTGTTTACAAGCATGCGATTTCGACTGTCATGCCATCGCATGATTTCGATCTGTCGCTGCTGGGCGACAATTTGCGCGAAGCGCCCGCTGGCAAGGGCAAGGCGCTTCAGGACGTGTTCCTGAACGCCGTTCGCCGGTCGGACGAATCGGTGACCATGTTCCTGGTCAACGGCGTGATGCTTCAGGGCGATATCGTGGCATTCGACCTGTTCTGCATGTTGCTCGAACGCGAGCGGCAAGTGCAGCTGGTTTACAAGCACGCGATTTCGACCGTTCAGCCGAACGGGCCGATCAACCTGACCGACAGCGAGCCGGACGCCGAAGCGGACAACGCCTGATCGACCCGATTAACGACATCGAAGACGAGGTGACGCGCGGCGCGGCTGCGCTCATCGTCGTGCCCGAATGGCATAGCCAGCGCCTCGCGCGCGATCTTGACGCGCGCGCCGAGGAGGCGAGGGGGCTCGCGCTCGCGATCGGTCTCGATGTCGTCGCGGTGCATACGCTTCGGCTGCGCCAGACACGCGCTGCGACGTTGCTGGGGGTCGGGCAGATCGAAGCCATCGCGCCCGATATCGCGGCGAAGGCTGTCCAGCTCGTTGTCGTCGATGCGGCGCTCAGCCCGATCCAGCAACGCAATCTGGAAACCGCCTTTGGCACGAAGGTCATCGATCGCACCGGGTTGATCCTTGAAATCTTTGGCGAGCGCGCCGCGACCGCCGAAGGGCGGCTTCAGGTCGAACTGGCGCATCTCGACTATCAGGCCGGGCGGCTGGTGCGCAGCTGGACGCACCTCGAACGCCAGCGCGGTGGCTTCGGCTTTCTGGGCGGCCCCGGTGAAACGCAGATCGAGGCGGACCGGCGGATGATCCGCAACCGTATGGCGCGCATCCGGCGCAGCCTCGACGATGCGCGCCGCACACGCCAGTTGCAGCGGTCCAAGCGGCAGCGCGCACCATGGCCCGTTGTCGCGCTGGTTGGCTATACCAATGCCGGAAAGTCTACGTTTTTCAATCGATTAACGGGAAGTGACGTCATGGCGGAAGACATGCTTTTCGCCACGCTCGACCCGACGATGCGCGAGATTCGATTGCCGGGGATCGACAAGGCGATCCTGTCGGACACGGTTGGATTTGTGTCCGACCTGCCGACCGAACTCGTCGCGGCGTTTCGCGCGACGCTGGAGGAAGTCACAACCGCCGACCTGATCGTCCATGTCCGCGACATTGTTCATCCCGACAGCGATGCGCAGTATGACGATGTCCGCGCCATATTGGATTCGCTTGGCGTCAACGGAGCGCAGGACGGCGGCGAGGGCGACGCGCCGCCCGCCATCGCGCAGATCGAAATCTGGAACAAGATCGACACCGCCGACCCCGACCGGCGCGCGGATATCGAGGAAATGGCGGCGCGGCGGTCTGACGTCGCGGTCATTTCGGCGGTATCGGGTGAAGGTGTCGAGGCAGCGCGAACGCTGATGGCGACACAATTGACCGCACAACATCAGATACAGCGCATCTATCTCGATTACGCTGAAGGTGAGGCGATGGCCTGGCTTCACGCGCGCGGTGAGGTGTTGGCCGATGAGCCGTCGGGCGAGGGGCATGTGCTGACCGTACGGCTCGATCCCGCCGACCGCGCGCGGTTCGAGCGTCTATGGCCGGTTAGCGACGTTCCGACGCCTTGACCGCCAGCCAATGATCTTCCTGCGCCTGGAGTGACAGTCCGGCGAGACTGCCACCGGCTCGATCCTCCATCGCCGCAAAGCGGCGCGCGAATTTCGCATTGCCATCGCGCAGGGCGCTTTCGGCATCGACGCCCAGGTGCCGGGCATAGTTGACGACCGCGAACAGCAGGTCGCCGATTTCTTCATGGCGGTCGGCGTCAGTCGCGGCGTCGCCAACCTCGACAAGTTCTTCGGCGATCTTGTCGCGGGGGCCGTCGGCGTCGGGCCAGTCGAAACCGACGCGCGCCGCGCGCCCCTGTAGCTTTTGCGCGCGCAGTAAGGCCGGCAAGGAGGATGCGACGCCGGCGAGCGCGCCGGTCGGACCATCCGCCGCGCGCTCCGCCGCCTTGATCTGCTCCCATTGCTGGCGGACATCGTCGGTCTGGCCGTCGCCGAAAATATGCGGGTGGCGGCGCTCTATCTTGTCGCTGATCGCGTTGGCGACATCGTCGAACCCGAACAGGCCGCCATCGGCTGCAATCTGGCTGTGAAAAACGACCTGAAGCAACAGGTCGCCAAGTTCGTCGCAGATTGCGGCAGGATCGCCGCCGGCGATCGCGTCCGAAACTTCATAGGCTTCCTCGATCGTGTAGGGTGCGATCGTCGAGAAATCCTGCGCAAGATCCCATTCGCAGCCGCCGTCGGGATTCCGCAGTTGGCGCATGATTGCGAGCAGGCGATCGATGGGCGGCTGAGGATCGGTCGCAGACATATGATTATCCGATAATATATATTATGTTAAATAATGCTAAGAGGGACGAGACCCTCGCGCTATGTTACCGCCTGCCACGTTCGGATGACCAGGAACACCAATCCGAAGATCGCAACCCATGCGAGCGCCATCTTCAACCAGTCGGTCATCGGCAGCCGCCGCGCGAGCAGCGAACTGACCACCAGCGCGAAAGCGCCGACAAACCAGATGAGCTGAACGGTCGTATCCCCGGTCATAATTGCACCTCCAGCCCGTCATATCCGGGTTCGACACCCGGCGGCAATTCGGCCGCAAGGTCGTCATAATCCATCGTATTGTCCATATGCGTGATGATCGCGCGCGGATTGCCGACCTTGGCAAGGCCCTCCAGCGTCATCGCCAGATGCGGGTGCGTCGGATGCGGATAGCGACGCAGGGCGTCGATCACGAACAGATCGACGCCCTGAAAGAAATCGACCATTTCATCCGTGAACTTAGAAAAATCAGTGGCATATGCGATTTTGTGCGCACCATCGCTGAAGATCAGCCCGGTCGCCTTGATCGGCCCATGGGGCATTTCGATCGCCGACACCTCGATCGGACCGATAGACTGGTGATCGTGCAGGTCGATCGGGTCGACCGACGCCGGATAGCCTGCATTGCCGGCGAACGCATAAGTGAAACGCCATTTGAGGATGTCGAGGACATGGTCGCGCGCATAGACTGGTACCGCCGAGCGCCGCAGGTGCATGACCTGCCGCAGATCGTCGAGGCCGTGCGTATGATCGGCGTGTTCATGGGTCCAGATGACCGCATCGATGTCGCCGACACCCGCGTCGAGCAGTTGCAGGCGCATGTCGGGACTGGTGTCGACGAGGATGCGAAACCCGCCGAGCGACACCATGATCGACGCGCGGCTGCGCAAGTTGCGCGGATTGTCGGGGTCGCACTGCCCCCAGTCGTTTCCGATCCGCGGCACGCCCGACGACGTCCCGCAACCCAAGACCCGTACCTTCATTGCGCGCGTGACGTCATGGCGCCGCCTTGTTGAAAAGCGCATAGAAATTGGCGCTTGTCGCAGCCGCAAGCCCATTCTCTTCCTCGCCGCGAAGACCCGCTAGAAAGGCGAGTGTATCGGCGACAAAGGCCGGTTCGCCAGGTTTTCCGCGGTGCGGGACGGGGGCGAGGAAGGGGGAATCGGTCTCGATCAAAAGGCGGTCCTGCGGCAGCCATCTTGCGGTGGCCTGAAGGTCGGCGGCATTTTTGAAGGTCACGATGCCCGAGATCGAGATATAAAGCCCCAACTCAAGTGCCCGGCGCGCAAAATTGTCGCTCGCCGTGAAACAGTGGATGACGCCGGGGAAGATCGCCCTGCCCATCTCTTCGCCGAGCAAGGCCAGCGTGTCGTCCTCGGCATCGCGCGTGTGGACGATGATCGGTAATCCGCTTTGCTGCGACGCATGGATATGGCGGCGGAAACTGTCCTGCTGCCGTTGACGGTCGCTCTTGTTGTAATAATAGTCGAGCCCGGTTTCGCCGATACCGATCACGCGGGGATGCGCGGCGCGCGCGACCAGCTTGGCCGTGTCGACGTCGGGATGATGGTCGGCGTCGTGCGGATGGATACCGACACTGGCCCAGACGTCGCCGTTCGCCTCCGCCACCGCGAGAACGTCGTCCCACTCGGCCTCGCGCGTCGCGATGTTGAGCATCGCGGTGACGCCCTTTGCGCGCGCGCGCGCCAGAACCTCATCCTGCTGCTCGGCAAGTCCCTTGTAATTGAGGTGACAGTGCGAATCGACGAGCATCAGGCCTCCCCTTCCCCCCCAATTGCCTCGGCGGGCAGTTCGAGGCGCGGGAAAATCGGGACGGGCTGCCCGACGGTGAAGCCGCTGGCTACCAGCTGGGCGAACCAGTCCTCGTCGGCAAGCGCCGCAAAATCACGCGCGTCGCCCGCGATCCCCATCTGGTCGAGCAACGCGTCGGCAGCCGCAGGCACGACCGGCCGAATGGCGATCGCCAGGGTGCGGACCGCCTGGAACAAGGTCATCAGGACAGCGCGCATACGCTCGGGATCGGTTTTGCGCAGGGCCCAGGGCGCCTGCGTGTCAACATATTGATTGCAGGCGAAAACGGCGCGAATCCAATCCTCGATGCCGATCGAAAAAGCGAGTTGGTCGAACTCGCGCGGCAGGCGGACGGCCGCCATCTCGGCGATGTCCGCCAGCAGGTCGATATCGTCCTGCGCGGCCGCATAGTCCGAGGAAATAACCCCATCCAAATTCTTGAAAATCATCGACAAACTGCGCTGCGCTAGATTGCCGAAACTGTTCGCGAGATCGGCGTTGGCGGTGCGCACGATCGCCTCGGCCGAATAGGTGCCGTCCTGTCCGAAGCTGACTTCGCGAAGCAGATAGTAACGCAGCGCGTCGACCCCGAACTGGTCGGCAAGCGCCATCGGGTCGACGACATTGCCCAGCGACTTCGACATCTTTTCCCCGCGGTTGAGCAGGAAGCCGTGGCCGAACACCTGTTGCGGCAGCGGCAGTTTGGCGCTCATCAGGAAGGCCGGCCAGTAAACCGTATGAAAACGCACGATATCCTTGCCGATCATATGGATGTTCGCGGGCCAGAATTTGCCGAAATCGCCGTCGGGATCGGGATAGCCCAATCCTGAAAGATAGGTGGTCAGGGCGTCGACCCATACATACATCACATGGCCCGGCGACCCCGGCACCGGCACGCCCCAGTCGAAGCTGGTGCGCGAGACGCTGAGATCCTTGAGCCCCCCCTCGACGAAGCGCAGCACCTCGTTACGGCGGCTTTCGGGGCGGATGAAGTCGGGGTTGTCGTTGTAGAGCGCGAGGAGCCTGTCCTGATAATTGGACAGGCGAAAAAACCAGCTTTCCTCGACGGTCCATTCGACCGGCGTGCCCTGCGGCGAGAGGCGCACGCCCCCTTCCCCGTCGCCGAGTTCGCTTTCGTCGTAAAAGGCTTCGTCGCGGACCGAATACCAGCCTTCATAGCGATCGAGATACAGATCACCATTGGCCTCCATCGCCTTCCAGATCGCCTGGGACGCCGCATGATGCGCGGTATCGGATGTCCGCATGAAATTGTCGTAGCTGATATTCAGCTTGGCATACATCTCACGGAAATATCCGGACATTTCATCGGCGAGGTCGATCGTGGCGCGGCCTTGATCGCGCGCGGTCTGGAACATCTTCAGCCCATGTTCGTCGGTGCCGGTGACCAGCCGGACGTCGCGGCCGCGCGCGCGCTGGAAGCGGGCCATGACATCGGTCGCGATCGCTTCATATGCGTGGCCGATATGCGGGCGGCCATTGGGATAGCTGATCGCGGTGGTGATATAGAAGGGAGCATTATGTTCGGACATGCGCGCGCCTTAGCCGCTGGCGCGCGCAAGGGAAAGCGTCAGCGTGCCGCCCGTCCGTGGCGCGGCGCCAGGTCGGCGAGGCAATTGCCGATTTCAAAGCCGACCATGGCCCCGTCATAGGACCCGCGGATCGCGTCGCGGACGGTGCGCTGGACACGATCCCATTGCGCCAAGATCGGTGCAATCTCGGCAACCGGGCGCTCGCGGGCGAGACGGGCGAGAAGTCCAGGGACGATGTCGATGACGAGTTCCAGCCGCGCACGGTTGCTCGTCCCGCCGACCTCGCGCGCCAGCGCCTCGCGCAGCCGGTTTTCGGGGTCCCCCGATGTCGCGATGGCAAGCAGCTTCTTTTCCATCGCTGCGACGTCGCTGTCGATCAGCGCAATTGCTTTGCCCGGAACCCCGCCCGCGGCGCCAACGATCGCGCGCACATCCGCCATGTCGAGCATCGGGCGCAGTTCATGCAGCCAAGCTGTCATGACGTCATCGTTAACAGGCTGGAAACGCAGGATTCTGCAACGCGACCGGATCGTCGGTAACAGCCGTCCGGGCGAGTGGCTGATCAGCAGGAAGAGCGTTTTGGCGGGCGGCTCCTCCAGCGTTTTCAACAGCGCATTGGCGCCGTCGGTTTCAAGATCATCCACTGCATCGACGAGGATGACCCGCCATTCACCCAGGGACAGCGACAGATGCAGGCGGCGGATCATCTGGCGCACCTGTTCGATCGTGATGTTGCGTGCCAGATCCTTGGTCTTGTCCTTTGGCTGGCGTGCGAGCCGGAGGATTTCGGGATGATTGCCCGCGTCGACAAGGCGTGCGGCTGCGTCGTCGCCCCGGTCATCCAGCGTCAGCGCCCCGCCCTCGCCGCCCCGGCCATGGGTGACGAGAAAACGCGCGACATTTTCGGCAAACGCCCCCTTCCCCATTCCCTGCGGTCCAGCGAGCAGCCAGGCGTGATGAAGGCGCCCCACCTGCCAGGCGTCCATGAACGCCTTTTCGGCATCCTGATGGCCGATCATGGCAGCCATTCCGCCAGGTGGGAGAGGATGGCCGCCGTGACGTCGTCCGCTGCTGCGTCGGCATCGACAATCCGCCAGCGCGCGGGCTCTGCGGTCGCCATTTCGACGAAACGCGCGGTCAGGCGCGCCTGATAATCGGCGGGGTTGTTGCCCATGCGATCAGAGCCCCCACGCGCCGCAACACGGCGGGCCGCTTCGTCCGCGCTGACCGTCAGCAGGAAGGTGCGGTCGGGAAGCAGGCCATTCGACCCGAAATCATGGAGCGCGAGCAGGTCGGCGTCGGTGATTCCGCCGCCGCCGCCCTGATAGGCGCGGCTCGAATCGACGAAACGGTCGCAAAGCACCCACGCCCCGCGCTCGATCGCCGGACGGATCAGGCGCGCGACATGATCGGCGCGCGCCGCGGCAAACAGCAACGCCTCGCTGCGCGCGTCCCAGCGGTCGTCGCTCCCCTCCATCAACAGCGTGCGGATCGCCTCGGCGCCGACGCTGCCACCGGGTTCGCGCGTCGCGACGGTTTCGATCCCGCGCGACTGCAACACGGCGGCGAGCGCGCGGATCTGGGTCGATTTGCCGACCCCTTCGCCGCCCTCCAGCGTGACAAAGCGCCCGCGCGTCATCGCGCTAACCGGACATGTCGAGGAAGGCGGCGGCGGGCAGGCATGGTTCGGCGGTAGCGGGGCCGGCGGCCTTTGTCATCTGCGCGTCGCGGCCGTCCCGCCTTTCGGCGGCTTCGCATTCGCGACGGACGCCCCAGCGGCGCCAAACCCCCATTCCATCAGCCGCTCGGCCTCTTCGCGCCGCGCCTTCTCGCTTTTCATACCCGCGACGACGAGGACCAGGCGGCGGCCATCGCGCTTCGCCGAACCGAGGAAGCAATAGCCCGCCTCGGACGTGTGGCCTGTCTTGAGGCCGTCGGCCCCGGCGAAACGGCCGAGAATGGGATTGCGGTTCGGCTGGATGATCGGCTTGCCTTCAGGCGACTTGCCGTGCTGGAATCGCGGAATCGAAAAATAGCGCGCATAGCCGGCGGGATGGTCGCTGATCAGGCGGTCGGCGAGCAGGACCAGATCGGCGGCGCTGACCTGGGTGATGCCGCCGTCAGGCCAGCCGCTGGGCGTTCCGAAACGACTCGACGTCATGCCAATTTTGCCCGCGACGACATTCATTCTTTTAACAAAAGCGGCCTCACTGCCGTCAATGCCGACCGCCAACACCGCCGCCGCGTCGTTGCCGGACACCGTGATCAACCCTTTGAGCAGGTCGTCGACCGACACTTTCTCGTTCGGTGCCAGGAACATGGTCGAACCGCCGGTGCTGCTGTTCCATTTCTTCCACGTCGCTTCCCCGACGGTGAATTGCCTGTCGCGCGCCAATTCGCCGCTCTCGATCAGGTCGAGAACGACATAGGCCGTCATCACCTTTGCCATCGAGGCGGGGGGAAAGCGTTTTTCGGCGCCACGTGAAAAGAGGATCGCGCCCGAATCCATATCCTTCAGCATCACGATCGGCGCCTGCGTCACATAGGGTGACCGGGCAGCCGGCGCGGTCTTCGCCGCGCGGGTGTCGTTGGCGAATGCGGCGGGGCCAGCGAGGGCGAGGCTGAGGAGAGCCAGCGCCGCGAGGCTGCCTTTCGACCGCGCCCTTCCTCTCGCCATGCGCGCGCCGGTCAACGGTTGCGCTGGACCACCGCGTCGCGGAAGCCCTTGGCCTTGGCGGTCGCAAGTCCGCTGCGTGCATCGGCATCGCTGGCGAACGGCCCGATCCGCACGCGCCACAGCTGGCCGGCTTTCGTGACATGTCCGCCGACCGATTTCGCCGCGGCATTGGCACGGGCTTCGGTGCTGAATGCGCCAACCTGAACGACATATTTGCCCGATGCGACCGCCGCAGGCTTCGCCGTCGCGGCAGCGCCAGCGGTCGGCTTGGCTGGCGGCGCCACTTTGGGGGTCGGCATCACCGTTGCGGGGCTGTCGGCGATAAAGCGATCGTCGCCCGGCTTGGCGTTGGCCGATGCGATGGGCGCGGTGGCCGCGGCCGAAGCCGCAGCGGCCTTTGGAACGGGCAAGGCCTTCGCCTTGTTCCGCAAAATGGCGAGCAGCGAGTCGGGGGTCGCGATGCGTTCAGGAACCGGCTTTCCGGTGCGAAGCTGCGCGCGCTCGGCGGCGATCGGATTGGTCCGGCGGACGCGGACGGCGGAGACACCGGCGGTGAGGCCCAGCTGCTCCGCAGCGCCGCGCGACAGGTCGATCAGGCGGTCGCCGACCATCGGGCCGCGGTCGTTGACGCGCACCAGAATCGTCCGCCCGGTGTCGAGCGCGGTAACCTCGACATAGCTCGGTAGCGGCAGGGTCTTGTGCGCAGCGCTGATCGCCGCGGGATCGAATGTCTCCCCATTGGCGGTCGGCCGCCCGGCCAGTTCGTCGCCATACCAGCTTGCATAGCCGACATCGTCATAATCGGGAATGTCGGCGGGCGTGTAGGTGACGCCGTCGATCGTATAAGGATCGCCGATCTTGACCGGGACGTCGGGAACGGCCGCGACGGTCGCGGCGGGCGCGGGGTTTGCCGCCGGCCCGCCCTCGCGCGTGCCATCGAAACTGCCGCAGCCGGACAGCATCAGCGCCGCCCCGGCCATCAGGCCCGCGTCCTTAACGATCGATTTCATCCGCCAGCAACCCCACAGACAGTGCGTAAAAATTGGAACAATTATAGTCCAATATCGCACGATAGTTACCGGTCAGCAAATATGCGGTCCGTCCCGGCCCATCGGGTTCGAGCAAGGTCGCCTGGATATTGCTGTCGGGCCAGCGTCCGTCGAGCGTCTGGACACCCGCGGCGCGCCACTCCGCCCTCGAGCGCCAGCGGCTGTGGCGGTCGAAAACGCGGGGACAGCGCGTCGGGCTGAGCTTGTTCGCAACCGCGGCGCGATTGAATCCGGCCGGAACGCTCACCGCGACACCCCATGGTTGCCCGGCGCGCCAGCCAGCGCGGCGAAGGTACGAGCCGATCGATTCGATGGCATCGGCTTCGCTCGACCAGATGCGCGCGACGCCGTCGCCATCGCCATCCTCGGCCACCGCCAGATAGACCGACGGCAGGAATTGCGGATAGCCGAACGCGCCTGCCCAACTGCCCTTGAGCGCAGCGCGCGGGACGCCTTGCTCGACCATCACCATCGTTGCGATCAGTTCGGGCTCGAACAGGCTGCGGCGGCGGCCTTCATAGGCCAGGGTCGCGAGTGCTTCCGGCAGGTCGAAACTGCCGGTGACCTGACCATAAGCGGTTTCATGCCCGTAAATGGCGATCATGATGCTCGTCGGGACCCCGGTGCGTGCTTCGATGCGCGACAGAAGCGGAAGCAGCCGGTCGTGAACGCGGCGCCCGCCGCCGATGCGCGCTGCATCGACATGCTTGATCCGGTAAGGCGCGAAGGCCGGGATCGGGGTGTTGGGGCTGGGCGGGCTGCCAAGATTGTCGCGGTCGAGCGCAACCACGCGCGCATTATAGCGCAGGCCCGACGTCACCCGGTCAAAAGTTGCCCGCGACACACCGCGCGCCTGCGCCTTGGGCCACAGCGACTGGACGTAGGTGTCGAAGCCCGTATCGCCGCTTTGCGCGTGGAGCGGCGCCGACGCCGTGAGCATCCACGCCGACAAACACGCTGCGGCAAGAGTGAAAAGGCGTCCGATTCTGAAACGTATAGCTTGCATGATGTCCCCACCCATAAGGCGTGTCTCGCACAGATGCGAGCGCCTTGGCTAGGCAGCCGCGGGATGAGTTGAGTCATTCACGCGGTGGGTCGAGCGGGCAAGGTTTTGCTTGCCGCCGGACGCCTGCACGCTATGGCGGCGGCCGAGGACAGGTGGCCGAGTGGTTTAAGGCAGCGGTCTTGAAAACCGCCGTGGGTGCAAGCTCACCGTGGGTTCGAATCCCACCCTGTCCGCCAGTCAGGCAAAATGCAGCCGCCGGTATTTGCCGCGGAAATACAGCAGCGGATCGCGGTGCGGTTCAAACTGCGCACGGACGACGCGGCCGACGAGGATGAAATGATCGCCCGCCTCGTGCAGCGATTCCCGCTGGCATTCAAACGAGACGAGCGAACTGTCCAGCAGCGGGACGCCGGTCTGGCCGGGCGTCCATGGCTGGTTCGCGAACCTGTCTTCGCCCTTTGCCGCAAAGCGGTTCGATGTCGGCTGCTGGCCGATTTGCAGGACGTTGACGCCGAAATGGCCCGCGTTGCGCAGCGCAGGAGCGGTCCCCGCCGTATTGGCGATACAGACGAGCAAGAGCGGCGGATCGAGGGAAACCGAGGTAAAGCTGTTGGCGGTGAGCCCGACCGGCGCGCTTGCATCGTCCAGCGCCGTCACGATCGTGATGCCGGTGGCGAAACAGCCCATCGCGTCGCGCAGCGTCCGCGGGTCCGATCCCGCCTTGAATTCCATCGCTTCGCGCGGCTGGCGTCGTTCGAGAAATTCGAGCAGCTGGCCTAGCAACGCCTCTCTGCGGTCGGAGGCCAGTTCCAGGTCGCATTCGTCGATGTCTGCACTTTCGCCAAACGGCAACGCGGCGTTGAACGTGTCGCTGACGGCGCTGCCCTGCGCCGGCGAGAAGCCGCCCCGCACGACAAGCGCGGGAACCGCAAGGCGCGCCGCGACGTCGTTGGCGATCGCATCGTCATCGACCGGCATATCGACCAGCACCAATCCGGCAGCGAGAAGCGCACCATCGAGAGCCAGGGCGCGCGTCGCGATCCAACCCCCGCGTCCGGCCGTCACGACGATAGGGCGCGATCCCATCTGCGCGAGCACCGCGCGCAAATCCTCTATATGCGGGGCAAGGTCCCCCGTCTCGCGAAGGTCAAGATTGACGACGCGGCGCCCCGAGAGCACCAGCGCGTCGGCGACGTCGCGCCAGGCCGCTCGGCTCTGCCCCACGTCGGGGATCAACAGCACCGCCGGATCATTTTCGTCACCCAGCATGTCCGCCGACAGCCGAACGCCGCCGAAACCTTTATATTCGATGACGCTCAAGCTTCCCCCAAACATCTTTGCTGCCGCGCCGGCTGGCACGGACGGCCAGCGGCATGCGATGCGACCAGATTGCGAAGAATCGGGTCATATCGGATGCGGCCGCGCCGCGCCAGCGCGGCGGGCGTGTCAGGCGTGCAGCGAAGTCAGGCGCGCATCGACGCCAGCCGCTGATCGATGATCGCATCGGCGTCGGCGATGATGCGGTCGATCAACTGCTGACAGGTCGGGATATCGTGGATCAGCCCCTGCACCATGCCGGCCCAGAAGACGCCCTTGCAGAGGTCGCCGGTTTCGAGCAGCTCCCGGCCCGCCTTGCCGTTCACCAGGTCGGCCACGTCGGCGAAGGTCGCATCGGGAGCGGCCAAGCGCCGCACGACCTCTTCGCTGACCGCGCTCTTGCCCACGCGTGCGGTGTTCTTGAGGCTGCGGAAAATCAGGAAACTGCCACGCTCGTCATTATCGATATAAGCCTGTTTCACATTATCGTGGATTGGCGCCTCGACCGTGGCGCAAAAGCGCGTGCCCATGTTGATACCCTCGGCGCCGAGCGTCAGTGCCGCGACCAGTCCGCGTCCGTCGCCAAACCCGCCCGACGCCAGCATCGGGATTTTCACCTTGTCGGCCGCCGCCGGGATCAGGATCAGCCCCGGAATATCGTCCTCGCCCGGATGGCCGGCGCATTCAAAACCGTCGATCGATATGATGTCGCAGCCCGCGCGCTCCGCGGACAGCGCATGGCGCACCGCGGTGCATTTGTGGAGGATCGTGACGCCATGGGGCTTCAGCATTTCCCAAATCTCGCGCACGGCCTGCGTCCCGGCGGTTTCGACAATCTTGACCCCGCCGTCGATGATTGCCTGCGCATAGGCTTTATAGTCGGGAGCATTGATCGTCGGGAACACCGTCATGTTCACGCCGAACGGCTTATCGGTCATCGCGCGGCAGCGTTCGATCTCGGCGCGAAGTGCCTCGGGCGTCGGCTGGGTCAGCGCTGTCAGGATGCCAAGGCCACCGGCGTTTGATACGGCGGCGGCAAGTTCGGCATAGCCGACGCTCTGCATCCCGCCCTGGACGATCGGATGCTCGATACCCAGCATTTCGGTGATGCGTGTCTTGAAAGCCATTCGGTCCCTCCTCAAACAATCCTGCCCTTACGGCATCTTCGCACCGATCCATGAAATAACTTGACGCTTACGTCAACGTCGGGTTGATTGGAGCAAAGGTTAGATAGCGAAGGGAATCGAAATGGCGGCGGACGAAGGCATATCGGATCGGGCAATGGCGATCGCCGCGCAGGTCGAAGCGTTCGTTCGCGAAATCGTCATTTCCTATGAAAAAGATCCGCGCCGCGACCATCATGGCGCGCCGACCGACGAGCTGGTGATGGACATGCGCGAACAGGCGCGCGCGGCTGGCGTCCTGACGCCGCATATCCTGAGCGACGGGAGCCACCTCAACCAGCGCGAGACCGCCGTGGTGCTGATCAAGAGCGGCCTGTCGCCGCTTGGCCCGCTTGCCTGCAACACGATGGCGCCCGACGAGGGCAATATGTATCTGCTCGGCAAGGAAGGCAGTCCCGAACTCAAGGCGCGCTTCCTGAAGCCGATGGTCGAAGGTCGCGTCCGTTCGGCCTTTTTCATGACCGAACCCGCCGAAGACGGCGGTGCCGGGTCCGACCCCTCGATGATGAAAACGACGTGCCATCTCGATGGCAATCATTGGGTCGTGAACGGCCGCAAGACCTTTATCACCGGCGCGCAGGGCGCGCGCGTCGGCATCGTGATGGCAAAGGCCGAACAAGGCGCGTGCATGTTCCTGATTGACTTGCCCGACCCCGCGATCCGCATCGACGATGTGCCGAACACGATCGACAATTCGATGCCCGGCGGCCATGCCACGTTGACGATCGACAATTTGCGCATTCCCGCCGACCAGATGCTGGGACAGGCTGGGGAGGGTTTTCGCTATGCGCAGGTGCGGCTGTCCCCTGCCCGCCTGTCGCATTGTATGCGCTGGCTCGGCGCGTGCCTTCGCGCGCACGAGATCGCCACCGATTACGCCAACCGCCGCGAAGCGTTTGGCAAGCCGCTGATCGAGCATGAGGGCGTCGGCTTCATGCTCGCAGAAAACATGATCGACCTGAAACAGGCCGAGCTGATGATCGATTGGTGCGCAGGCGTGCTCGACACCGGATCGCTCGGCACGGTCGAAAGTTCGATGGCAAAAGTTGCGGTGTCCGAAGCACTGATGCGTATCGCCGATCGCTGCGTCCAGGTGATGGGCGGCACGGGGGTCACCGACAAGACGATCGTCGAACAGGTGTTTCGTGAAGTGCGCGCTTTCCGCATCTACGACGGGCCGACCGAGGTGCACAAATGGAGCCTGGCGAAAAAAATCCGGCGCGACTGGAAAGCGGCGATCGCCTGACACGCCCGCTAGTTGCGCGGCGGAATGCCTGATGTCAAACCTCTTGACGTTTACGTCAACGTCCGGTTCACTGACTCGACAAGATATATGGGAGAAGGACGGGTGCAGCGATGACCATCCTCTATGACGAAGGCCAGCAGGCGATCGCGACCGAATCGCGGCGCGTGCTGGAAGCGCGGGTCGGCAAAGAGGCCCTGTTGCCGCTTCTCGAAACCGTCGGCGAATATCATCAACCGTTCTGGGACACCGCGAAGGAACAGGGCTGGACCGCGCTGGCGCTTCCCGAAGCCGACGGCGGACTGGGCCTTGGTCTGATCGAGCTGGGTTTGATCGCGCATCAGGCGGGGCGCAGCATCAGCGGCGCTCCGTTCCTGACGTCGAGCTTCGGCGCGGCCAAGGCGATCGAGCTTTTCGGTTCTGACGCGCAAAAGGGGCGCTGGCTGCCGGGATTGGCAAGCGGCACGACCATTGGCGCGATCGCATTCGCGGCGGGGCCCGACGCCCTGCCCCGCCAGCCCGATGTGACGCTGACCGGCGATCGGATCGACGGGACATTGCGCGGGGTTTCGGCGGGGCTCGCCGCCGATGTTGCCATTGTTCTTGCAAACGGACCGGGTATGCCGGTTCTCGCACTCGTCCATCTGGACGGCGTGCAGCGTGTCGCCGTGCCAAGCTTCGACAACAGCCGCCTGATCGCCGACCTTGGCTTTTCGGACGCACCAGCGGAAACGCTTGTCGTTGGCGATGCCGCGCGCACGGCCGCGCTTCACATTCTGGCGCTGCAATCGGTGGTGACCGCGCATGAACAGACCGGGGGCGCCGAGGCATTGATGGAGATTGCCCGCGACTATGCGCTCACCCGCCGCGCCTTCGGCCAGCCGATCGGTGCCTTTCAGTCGGTAAAGCACCGGATCGCCGAGCTTTACGGTCTTGTCGAACTCGCCCGAGCGAATTGCATTCACGCCGCCGCGCGCGAAGGTGCGACCGATTTCATCACCGCCGCCGCGGCCGCGCGCCTGTCGGCGACCGAGGCCTATGACACCGCGGCGCGCGATTGCATCCAGATCCACGGCGGCATCGGCGTTACCTGGGAAATCGGGCTGCATCTTCACATGCGGCGCGCGCGCAGCCTGGCGATCGAGCAGGGCAGCAGCCTGTTCTGGGAAGATGTGCTGGTCGACCAGCTTGCGGGAGAAACGGCATGAGCGACCTTGATGCCTATCGGGCCAAAGCCGCGGCGTGGCTTGCCTCGATGGCGCCGACCTATGGCCGCGATGCGCGCAAGGGGCTGTCCGAAGCCGATGACCTGGCGCTCGGACGCCGTTACCAGAAAGCGAAGTTCGACGCCGGTTATGCGGGGATCAACTGGCCGACCGAATATGGCGGCCAGGGCCTCGGCCATCTGGAAAAAGTCACCTTCGATGCAGAGGAAATGAAGCACGGCTTCCCGAGCTTCTATTTCGGAATCTCGCTGGGAATGCCCGTGCCCGTGCTGATGCAGTTCGGCAGCGACAAGGATTTCGTCAAGGAGCGCGTGCTGAAAGCATTGCAGGGTGAGGAAATCTGGTGCCAGCTTTTCTCGGAACCTTCCGGCGGGTCAGACCTTGCGGGCCTGCGCACCAAGGCCGAGCCGGACGGCAACGGGTGGAAGATCAACGGCCAGAAAGTCTGGACGAGCTGGGCGCATTACAGCGACTATGGCGTGATCGTCGTCCGCACCGATCCCAATGTGCCCAAGCACAAGGGCCTTACCTATTTCTGGGTCGACATGAAGGCGCCGGGTGTCACCGTGCGCCCGATCAAGCTGGCGGGCGGCGACAGCCATGTGAATGAAGTGTTTTTCGACGATGTGAAGATCACCGACGATCATCGTATGTCGCCGGTTGGGGGCGGCTTTGCGGTCGCGATCGCGACGCTGATGATCGAACGTTATGTCGCGACCGACAGCGCGGGCTTCGGCCCGCATCTCGACCTGTTCGTTCAGTTGGCGAAAGATATTGCGCTCAATGGCCGCCCTGCAATCGAGGACGGCCGCATTCGGCAACAGATCGCGCGCAACCATGCGATGCGCTCGGGGCTCGATTCGATCAACGTGCGGGCGCGGTTGATGATGCAGGCCGGGATGATGCCGGGACCCGAAGGGTCGCTGAACAAGCTGGTCGCCGTGCGGTCGCGCCAGAAACTTTCCGAACTGGCGCTCGACCTTCAGGGCAGCGGTGGTTTCCTGTTCGACGAACATGCCTCGCCGAAGGAAGATTGGGCGTCGAGTTGGATCAATGCACCGACCGGCCGCATCGCGGGGGGATCGGACGAAACATTGCTCAACACGATTGCGGAAAAAGTGCTTGGCCTGCCGCAGGACCATCGCCCCGACAAGGGCATCCCGTTCAATCAGATTCCTGCCTGAGGAGCCTCCCCATGAAAATCGATTCTACTGTTTCAGCCGTCGTGACGGGCGGCGCTTCGGGGCTTGGCCGGGCGACCGCCGAGGCGCTTGCGGCGTCGGGCGTGAAGGTAGCGATCTTCGACATCAACGACGCGTTGGGAGAGGAAGTCGCGGCATCGATCGGCGGACTGTTCGTGCATGTCGACATCACCGACGAACAATCGGTGCTGGACGGCTATACCAAGGCGCGGGCGGCGCACGGACAGGAACGTGTCTGCGTTCATTGTGCGATGACCTCGCGCCGCGGCAAAACCCTGGCCTATGACAAGGAAACCGGCAGCTTTCGCCGCACCCCGACCGAGGATTATGCTTATGGCGTCGCGGGTATCCTGACCGCCAGTTACCGCATCGGATCGATCGCGGCCGAGGGCATGGCGACGCTTCCCGAAATGGAAGACGGCGAACGCGGAGCGATTATCTTTACCGCGTCGGTCGCGGCACAGGACGCGCAGATCGGACAGGTCATCTATGGATCGGCGAAGGCCGGTGTGAACGGCCTTGTCCTGCCGATGGCGCGCGACCTGATGGACCTCGGCATTCGCGTCAATTCCATCATGCCGGGCGTGTTCGGCACGCCGCTGCTCGGCAACATGAACCCGAAGGTGAAGGAGAGCCTTGAAGCATCGGTTCCCTTCCCCAAGCGGCTTGGCAAGGCCGAGGAATATGCGAGCCTGGCGATGGAGATGGTCCGCAACACCTATTTCAACGGCCAAGCGGTCCGCCTTGACGGCGCGATCCGTATGGCTCCCCGTTAATCTTTCCCGAAAGGAATATTCCATGGCCGAAGCCTATATCATCGACGCCGTCCGCACCCCGCGCGGGGTGGGCAAACCCGGCAAGGGCGCGCTGTCGCATCTTCACCCCCAGCATCTCGCTGCGACCGTCCTTGCCGCAATCCGCGACCGCAACAATCTCGATACCGCGACGGTCGACGATATCGTCTGGTCGACGTCGAGCCAGAATGGCAAGCAGGGCGGCGACCTTGGCCGCATGGCAGCGCTTTCGGCAGGCTATGACACCAAGGCATCGGGTACCACGCTCGATCGCTTCTGTGGCGGCGGTATCAGCTCGGTCAATTTCGCGGCTGCCAGCGTGATGAGCGGTATGGAGGACTGCGTCATCGCGGGCGGGACCGAGATGATGAGCTACACAACCGCCTTTGCCGCCGAGCAGGCGAATGCCGGCCTCCCGCCACGCCTGATGGGGTCCGGGCACGAGGCGCTCGACGAACTTCACCCGCAGTCGCATCAGGGGGTGTGCGGCGACGCAATCGCGACGATCGAAGGCATCAGCCGCGAAGCGCTCGACGCCCTAGCGCTGGTCAGCCAGCAGCGCGCCGATCGGGCGATCAAGGAAGGCCGCTTCGCCAAATCGGTGGTCCCGGTTCTGAACACCGACGGCAGCGTCGCGCTCGACCGCGAGGAATTTCCGCGTCCCGAAACGACCGCCGAAGGGCTTGCTGCGCTGAAGCCGAGCTTCACCGGCCTCGCCGATTTCGATCTCGGTGGGGGCTTCACCTTTCGCAAGCAGATCAATCGGCGTTACCCTGACCTGGAAATCCAGCATTTCCACCATGCGGGCAACTCGTCGGGTGTGGTTGACGGCGCCGCCGCGATCCTTCTCGCGTCCAAAGATTATGCCGACAAGCATGGGCTGAAGCCCCGCGCCCGCGTCGTCGCTTATGCCAATATCGGCGACGACCCGACGCTGATGCTCAATGCCCCCGTCCCCGCGGCCAAGAAGGTGCTGGAAAAGGCAGGGCTGACCAAGGACGACATCGACGTCTGGGAAATCAACGAAGCCTTCTCCGTCGTCGCCGAAAAGTTCATCCGCGATCTCGATCTCGACCGCGAGAAGGTCAACATCAACGGCGGCGCGATGGCGCTCGGCCATCCGATCGGCGCCACCGGGTCGATCCTGATCGGCACCGCGCTCGACGAACTGGAACGGTCGGGCGGCCGCTATGGCCTGGTCACGATGTGCGCCGCCGGCGGCATGGCGCCCGCGATCATCATCGAACGTATTTAAGGGACGGGAGAGCATCATGGCCGGGCCGCTGAACGGTATCAGGATCATCGAGTTTGCGGGCATCGGCCCCGGCCCCTTCTGCGGCATGATGCTTGCCGACCATGGCGCCGAGGTGATCCGCATCGATCGCCCCGGCGGCTTCATGGACCCGCGCGATCCGTTAAGCCGCAATCGCACATCGATCGCGCTCGATATGAAAAATCCGGAAGCGGCGGCGATCGCCCGCGATCTTTGCAAGAGCGCCGACGGGATTATCGAGGGTTATCGTCCCGGCGTGATGGAGCGGCTGGGCCTCGGACCCGAGGTGCTGCTCGCCGACAATCCGAGGCTCGTTTACGGCCGAATGACCGGCTGGGGCCAATTTGGCCCCTATGCACAGGCGGCGGGCCACGACATCAACTATATCGCACTGTCGGGCGTGCTGCACGGCATCGGTCGCGCGGGCGAAAAGCCGGTGCCGCCGGTCAATTATGTCGGCGACTTCGGCGGCGGCGGCATGATGCTCGCCTTCGGCATGTCCAGCGCGCTCGTTCACGCCGCGCGCACTGGCGAGGGACAGGTGATCGACTGCGCGATGACCGACGGATCGGCGTTGCTCGCGGGGATGACCTGGGGCTTCCTGGCGGCCGGGCGGATCAAGGACCAAGCGGGCGTCAACATGCTCGACGGTGCGGCCCATTTTTACGACAGCTATGTTTGCGCCGACGGTAAGTTCATCTCGATCGGATCGATCGAACCCCAATTTTATGCGCTGCTGCGCGAAAAGACCGGGCTGGCCGACGATCCCGATTTCGATGCCCAGATGGACCCGTCGCAATGGGGGCCGCTGAAGGACAAGCTGACCGCGCTGTTCAAGACCAAGACCCGCGACGAATGGTGCGCGATCATGGAAAGGACCGACGTCTGCTTCGCCCCGATCCTGTCGCTGACCGAGGCGCCGCAACACCCCCACAATGTAGAGCGCGAGACATTCCTGACCGTCGGCGGTGCAATCCAGCCCGCCCCGGCGCCACGCTATTCGGCAACGGTGAACGACACGCCCCGCCCGGCGCCGACGGTCGGCGCGAATGGCGACGCCGTGCTGGCAGGGCTCGGTTATGACGCGGCCAAGATCGCGGCGCTGCGCGATGGCGGTGCGGTAAAGTAAGAAAGGCGCTGTCCTCACGCGAAGGCGGGAGGACGGGGTTTCTATTCGGCCCGTCGGTGCACGTCCGACCGCTCGGTCATCATGGCCCACAAACCGCGCCCGCCGAACCCCGCCGCCTGCCGCCCCAGACGCTGCGCCCAATAGGTGTCGTTGCCATGCGCGCCGCGCCACCGCATCAGCGGTATCGTCACGCGGTGAAGGTCGTAGTCCTTGGTGAAGCCGATCGCGCCATGCACCTGATGCGCGATCGCCGTCACGACGCCCACGGCGCGATTGGCGCGCAGCTTCGCCGCCGCGATTTCAAAATCGGCTGCCAGCGGGTCGAGGTTCACGGCATCGAGCCGGGCCGCCAACGCCGCCGCGGCCGCTTCGACCGCGCGCACCTCGCACGCCATGACGGCGAGCGATTGCTGCACCGCCTGGAACTTGCCGAGTGGCCGACCGAATTGCTGCCGCATGTTCACATGCTCGATCGACAGCGCAAGCGCCTGCCCCATCGCCCCTGCCATCAGGCTGACCGTCGCCGCGGGCTGGAGCGCCTGACCGGCGATCAATTCCGCCACCGCGAGGTCCGGCACCATGACCCCGGCGATCTGCAAAACGGCATTCACGTCGCCCCAGTCACCCCCGAACCCATCCTGATCTTCGGCGACAAGCAACAATCCGAAGCCCGCGCCTTCGATGGGCCCCATCCCCGCCGTTGCCGCATCGGCAAAGACGGCACGCGCGGTCGCGCACAGCATGTCTCGCGCCGCGCTCATCGTAGGCCCAATCCGCGCGCGATGATCCCGCGGATGACCTCGCGCGTCCCGCCGCGCAGCGAAAAGCTGGGCGACGCGACGAGCAACGCGCGGAGAAGTTTCGCGAGATCGTCGGGGTCGTCCCAGCCGCAATCGACGATCGCCTGCACGCGGCGGGGCATGTCCTGTTCAAAGGCGTTGCCCAGTTCCTTGACCACCGACGCTTCGACCATCGGATCGTCGCCCGCGGCGAGCTTGGCCGCGGTGGACATCGACAGCTGGCGCAGCGTCCACATTTCGGCGGCAAGTTCGCCGATCAAGGTTGCCATTTCGCCATCGGGGTCCGGTCCTGCGGCATCGACCAGCGCGACCAGCAGCGCGTGGCTCGACAGATAGCGTTCGGGGCCGGAGCGTTCGAGACCGAGTTCGGCGGTGACCTGCTTCCACCCCTGCCCCCGTTCGCCGACGAGCGCGCCGTTGGGGACGAGGACATCGTCAAAAAAAACTTCGTTGAAATCATGGTGCCCCGCCATGTCGATGATGGGGTGGACGGTGATGCCGGGGGTATCGAGGTCGATCAATAACTGGCTGAGCCCCGCGTTGCGCTCGCTGTCCTCTTCGCTGCGGACCAGCGCCAGCATGATGTGCGAGAAATGGGCGCCGGTGGTCCATATCTTCTGGCCGTTGATGCGCCAGCCCTCGGCGGTTTCGCGCGCCGTGGTCCGCACCGCCGCAAGATCGGACCCGGCGCCGGGTTCGGAAAGGCCGATGCAGGCATAAAGTTCGCCCGCCGCGATTCCCGGCAGGTAGCGCTGGCGCTGGTCCTCGCTGCCATAGCGAAGGATCAACGGTCCGGTCTGGCGATCGGCGATCCAGTGCGCCCCAACAGGTGCGCCAGCCGCCAGCAATTCCTCGATCACCACATAACGTTCGAGCGGGTGGCGGTCGCCGCCGCCATAGCGGGCCGGTAAGGTCATCCCGATATAGCCCGCGGCGCCCAGCGCACGGCTGAAGTCGGGATCGAAACTGGCCCAGCAATTTGCCCGTGCGACGACATCGCCGCGTGGCTGGTTGTCGGCGAGCCAGCGCCGCAAATCGGCGCGCAGTGCGGCAATGTCGCCGGGCGGATCGAAGGGATAGAGTGCAAAGCCTTGCATGTCGCACCAGCCATGCAATAGCTTTGGTTAGGCAGCAAAGGATTATTGACGATGAGCGATCTTGGGGGCGAATTTTTGAGTGTCGAACGGCGGGGCAAGATTGCGATCCTGACGATGAGCAAACCCGAAAGCATGAACGCGATCGGCACCCACAAGGATTGTCAGGACATCATCGACACATTGCATAGCCTTGGCGAAGACCGCAGCGTCAGCGCGATCATCCTGACGGGCAGCGGCAAGGCGTTCAGCGCCGGCGGAAACCTGAAGGGCATGAAGAATCGCACCGGCATCGGCGTGCTGGACCAGCCCGATTCGACGCGGTCCAACTATCGAAAGGGTGTGCAGGCGGTGATCCGCGCGCTGATGGATTGCGAGATCCCGATGATTGCGGCGGTCAACGGCCATGCCATCGGGCTGGGTTGCGACCTCGCCTGCACCTGCGACATCCGGATCGCCGCAGAGAGCGCGAAATTTGCGTGCAGCTTCGTCAAGGTTGGTATCGTCCCGGGCGACGGCGGGGCGTGGCTGCTTCAAAAGGTGCTTGGCTATCCCCGCGCCGCCGAACTGTTCCTGACCGGCGATCGTTTTGACGCGGCCCAGGCAAAGGAATATGGTCTGGTCACGGACGTCGTTCCCGACGCGGATCTTTTGGACCGCGCCGTTGCGATTGCCGAACGGATCGTGTGCAATCCGCCGCGGGCGCTGCGGCTGACCAAAAGGCTGCTCCGCGAGGCGCAGCACAGCCGGATGAGCGACATATTGGAGCTCAGCGCCGCCTATCAGGCGATCGTGCACGAAACCGCCGACAATCGGGAGGCGATCGACGCCTTTATCGAGAAGCGCCCGCCGGTGTTTACGGGAGAATGACGATGATTGCCGAGCGTGTCCTGCCGTTGGCCGGCGTCCATAATTTCCGCGACTATGGCGGCTATGCCGTCGAAGGTGGCGGGCGGCTGCGCGACGGGATGCTGTGGCGTTCGGCGCACCATGAGGCGGCGACCGACGAGGATCTCGACGCGCTCGATGCTCTGGGGCTTGAAACGGTGATCGACCTGCGCGGCGACGACGAGCGCGAGCTGCATCCCTGTCGCCGCAGCGAGAATTTCTCGGCCCGCGTGTTGTTCGCGGGCGGCATCACCGCGGGCCTTGCGCCACATCTTCAGGCCGCGGGCGGGACGATCGATGTCGTGACGGCGCGCGACCGGATGATCGACACCTATGCCGGCATGCCGTATCGCCCGGCGCTCGTCGCGACGCTGCGCCTCTATCTGGCCGCGCTCGCCGAATATGACGCGCCCAGCCTCGTCCATTGCGTCGCGGGGAAGGACCGCACCGGCTTTGCCGTCGCGATCGTCCACCGGCTGCTCGGGGTGCATGAAGACGATCTGATGCACGATTATCTGCTCACCAACACCGCGGGCAAGATCGAGGAACGGATCGCGCAGGGCGCGGCGCATATCCGTTCGCGGTACGGCGCAGAGATCCACGATGATGCAATCCGCGCGCTGATGTCCGTTAACCCCGCCTATCTCGATGCGGCGCTCGCCACCGTCCGGCGCGATCATGGCGACATCCCAAGCTATGCCGAAGCGGTGCTGAACTTCACCCCCGACATGCGCGAGGCGCTGGTCGACCGGCTGGTGGTCTGACATATTTCGTCATTGCTAGGAGCCGAAGGCGACGCGGCAATCCAGAGTAGCGCAAGGCTCTTCTGGATTGCTTCGCTTCGCTCGCAATGATGAGGAGAGCTAATCTCCCCGAACCAACGTCCCGCCCTTTACCACTGCGTCGACGCTTTCGAGCTGGCGCACATCGGCCAGCGGATCGCCGTCGACCGCGACGATGTCGGCGTAACGCCCGACGGCGATCGCTCCGACGTCTTTCTCGCGCCCCAGTGCTTCCGCCGCATTTTTCGTCGCGGCCTGAATCGCCTGAATCGGCGTCATCCCATATTCGACCATGACGCGGAATTGCTTGCCGATATCGCCGTGCGGCATCACCCCGGCATCGGAGCCGAACACCATGCGCACGCCCGCCTTTACCGCTTTGCGAAAATTATCGCGCTGGATCTGCGCGATTTCGCGATCCTTGCGGAGATTGTCTTCGAGCACGCCGTTTTTCGCCCCTTCGGCCTGCGTATATTCGGTGTTGTAGATATCCATCGAAAACCACACCGGCTGTTTACGCGCCACCGCCATGCGAATGCCTTCGTCATCGACCAGGCTGGCATGTTCGATCGTGTCGATCCCGGCGGCGATTGCGGCGCGAATGCCTGCCGCGCCGTGGGCGTGCGCCGCCACGCGCAGGCCCCATTGATGCGCTTCGTCGGCGATCGCTGCGAGTTCCCGCTCCGAAACCTGAAGCTGTCCCGGCTCGGTGTTGCGCGAAAAGACGCCGCCGGTCGCGCACACCTTGATCACCTCGGCGCCATATTTGCGCTGGCGGCGGACCTGGTAGCGCAGTTCCTCGGGCGTATCGCCGATCCCCTCTTCCTTGCCGTCCTTCTTTTCCAGGCTGGGCGGCAGGAAGGTGCTGTCGCAATGTCCGCCGGTCGCGCCGAGCGCATAGCCCGCGGGCACGATGCGCGGTCCGGTCGCATAGCCCGCGTCGATCGCCTGTTTCAGCCCGATATCGTTGCGATCGGATGAGCCGACGTTGCGCACGGTGGTAAAGCCCGCGCCGAGCATGTCGTTGGCGTTCTTGACCGCAGTCATGCCCCAGAAGCTGTCGGTAAATTCGAGCCCGCGATACCCCCCGATGTCGGCGGGACCGTCGAGATGGACGTGCATGTCGATCAGGCCGGGCAGCAAGGTCTTGTCGCCCAGGTCGATATGTTTGACGTTCGATCCCCAGCGCACCGTGCGCGCGTCGGCGATATTCGTGATGCGGCCATCGGCGCCGACGAAGATTGCGGGAAACTCGATCGTCTTTCCGGTCAGCACGTCGACGTAGCGCGCGGCGGTGATTACCGTCTGCCCGGCCGCTTCCTGCGCCACGGCAGGGGCGATCGAGGCGGCAAAAAACGCCGTCGAGCCCAAAATGATTCCCCGCAAAAAACTGCCGAACTTCACTCGCGATTGCATGTTTGACCCGCCTGTTGTTGGTGCCCGAATAGCGTGATGGCAAACCGCCGCAGAATAGGACAGCGGAAAATACGTCAGGCAGGCGTCCGGTGCCTCGCCACCCACCAGACAGCGATCAGCGCGAAGGCGGTGCCGAGCATCGTGCCCCCGGCGATATCGCTCGCCCAGTGAACGCCGAGCATGATCCGCGAGAAGCCGTTGAGGACGATCATCGCCGCCGCGAGCGCCCAGGCGAAGGGTCGCCAGCGCGGTGGGGCAAGCCAGGCGAGGAGCAGGTAGACGACCGCGGCGCTCGTCGCATGGCCGCTGGGGTAAGCGAAGCTGGTCTGATGATCGAGATGATCGATCAGGTCGGGGCGCGGGCGGCCGAAGCCCAGCTTGAGCAGGCTGGAGGCGAGGTTCGCGAGCAAGGACGCGCCGCCGAGCGCAACCGCGCAGCGCGGGCCGCACCAGTGCCACACCAGCGCGCAAAGCAGGATCACGATGACCCAGCGCGGGATGCCGCCGCCGATCCAGCTTATCGCTTGCATGACGGATATGAAGGCGGGGCTTCGTTCGTCGACGCGGATCGCGAGACTGTGCGAGATTTGCCAGTCGGCGGTTTCTGTCCAGCCCGCCCGGACCGCGAAGCCGAGCAGGATGACGGTGAAGAGGAGCGCCAGTGCCAGGGCCGGTAGTCGGTTGGTTTCGGTTGTCATCCTATACCTTCGTCATTCCCGCGAAAGCGGGAACCCAGTTGCAACGTCAGCTCGCTGGGTTCCCGCTTTCGCGGGAATGACGAGATTTGTGGAGATCAAATATGCAGCGGCCGTCCGAACGCGGCCAGCACGCCCTCGTGCATCGTCTCGCTCAGTGTCGGATGCGGGAAGACGGTGCCGATGAAGTCGTCCTCGACCAGCTCGGCGGTCTTGCCGATCGTATAGCCCTGGATCAGTTCGGTCACCTCGGCGCCGATCATATGCGCGCCGAGCAATTCGCCGGTCTTGGCGTCGAATATGGTCTTGGTGAAGCCTTCCGACTCGCCCAGCGCGATCGCCTTGCCGTTGCCGATGAAGGGGAAGGTGCCGGCCTTGACCTCGTAACCGAGCTCCTTGGCCTTCGCCTCGGTCAGGCCGACGCTGGCGATCTGCGGGCGGCAATAGGTGCAGCCGGGGATGTTGCGCGGGTCCATCGCGTGCGGATGGTTGCCCGCGATCGCCTCGACCGAGATGACCGATTCGTGCATCGCCTTGTGCGCGAGCCACGGCGGCGCGGTGACGTCGCCGATCGCCCAGATGCCGGGCACGTTGGTGCGGCACATCGCGTCGGTGTCGATATGGCCCTTGGTCGTTTTGACGCCAAGCGCTTCGAGCCCTATATTCTCGGTATTCGGAACGATGCCTATCGCGACGATCGCGTGGCTGAATTCGGCGCTTTCGGTCTTGCCGTCCTTGGTCTTGATCTTGGCGGTGACGCCGTTCGCGGTCGCCTTCAGCTCCTCGACACCGGCGCCGGTGAAGATCGTCATCCCCTGTTTCTTCAGCTGCTTTTCAAGGAAGGCCGACACGTCGGCGTCCTCGACGGGGACGAGGCGGTCGAGCATTTCGACGACTGTCACTTCGCAACCCATGTCGCTGTAGAAGCTCGCAAATTCTATCCCGATTGCGCCCGAGCCGATAACGAGCAGCTTCTTCGGCATTTCGGGCGGGACGAGCGCGTGGCGATAGGTCCAGATGCGCTTGCCGTCGGCAGGCGCGAACGGCAGGTCGCGGGCGCGGGCGCCGGTCGCGACGATGATATTCTTGGCGGTCAGGGTTTCGGTTTTACCGTCGCTCGTGACCGTCAGCTTGCCCGGACTCGCGAGCTTGCCCTCGCCCATATGGACGGTGATCTTGTGCTTCTTCATCAGGAAGGCGACGCCCTGGCTCAGCTGTTTCGCAACGCCGCGGCTGCGCTTCACAACCGCGTCGATGTCGGCGCTGATCTGCTGCGCGACGAGGCCATAATCGCCCGCGTGCTGCATATAATGATAGATTTCGGCCGAGCGCAGCAGCGCCTTGGTCGGAATGCAGCCCCAGTTGAGGCAAATGCCGCCAAGATTCTCGCGCTCGACGATTGCGGTCTTGAGCCCGAGCTGCGCCGCACGGATTGCGGCGACATAGCCGCCGGGTCCCGAGCCGAGGACGATGAGGTCATATGATTCCGACATAAATGCCCCTAAAACTTATCTCTGAAAAAAATTAAGACTAATACGCCGATCAAAAACCAGTTTAATATAACGGACGAGCTATTGTTCTCTATATCCGACTGGCGTTTTCTCTTTATTCTATATTTTCCGCCACCGCCTTTAATTTCACGATAGCTTCTACCGCCGCCGGGACCCTTATAAGAAACCTCAATCTCAATTTTTTCGCCGCGCGGAAATTTTGGTGTTGATACTTCAAGCGAGGTCCCAACATTTTGGACGGATATCATTTCCTTGCTAAGCGTATCTGTTGATGAAACTTCGAATCCCAAAATTTCGGGAGTTCGATCAACATGAGCGATAAAGTTTTCAACGTCAGTTCGTCCAATATTACGGAACACAATGATTTCTAGGCATATCTCAATGCCCTTCCAGTCATCTGATAGAACTAAGTCATCACCCTCGATCTGAAATTTCTTAGATAGAGAGACGATCTCATAAGTGATCGTGCTCTTATATAGATAAATGAAAAATCCGATCGCAGCTGTTGCCAATACTCCGACGAGCGCTGCTATGACTTCGCTCATAACGTCAGGCCACCAGCCCCAGCGGGTTCTCCACCAATTCCTTGAACGTCTTCATCAGCAGCGCACCGTCGGCGCCGTCGATCGCGCGGTGGTCGAAGCTGCCGGTTGCCGACATGACGGTGGCGATCGCGAGCGCGTCGTCGACAATATAAGGCCGCTTCTCGCCCGCGCCGATCGCCATGATCATCGCCTGCGGCGGGTTGATCACTGCGGTGAACTGCTTGATCCCCATCATGCCCATGTTCGAGATGCTGGCGGTGCCGCCCTGATATTCCTCGGGTTTCAGCTTGCCTTCCTTCGCCTTCGCCGCGAGCTCGGACATTTCGGTCGAGATTTTCGACATCGACTTGCCGCCGGCGTCGGTGATGATCGGGGTGATCAGGCCGCCGGGGATGCTGACCGCGACCGAGATGTCGGCGCGCTTATACTGGCGCATCACGTCGCCACCGAAGCTGACGTTGCACGCGGGCACGCGTTCGAGCGCGACCGCGAGTGCCTTGATCAGCATGTCATTGACGCTGAGCTTGACGCCGCGGCTTTCGAGGCTGGCGTTGAGCTCGCCGCGCAGTTTGAGCAGCGCATCGAGGCGGATATCGACCGTCAGGTAGATATGCGGCGCCTCCTGCATCGACTGGCTCAGGCGGCGCGCGATCGTCTTGCGCATGCCCGACAGCTTTTCGTCCTCGTGCGGGATGCCGAAATCGGGGATCGCGCCGGCGCTGGCTGGCGCGGGCGCGGCCGCAGGAGCGGTGGCGGCAGCGGTCGCCGGGGCGGCGGTCGCGGCGGCACCCGCAGGGGCGCCTTCGAGGTCCGCCTTGACGATGCGGCCACCGGGGCCGGTCCCGGTCAGCGTTTTGAGGTCGATGCCCTGTTCGGCGGCAAGGCGCTTGGCGAGCGGGCTCGCCTTGATGCGATCGCCCTTCTCCGTCGTCCCAGCGGAAGCTGGGACCGCTGGCGTGGGCGCGCTGACGGGAGCGGCCCCAGCGTCCGCTGGGGCGACGTCTTTTGCGGGCTCGGCAACCTTGGGCGCCTCTTCCTTCGCGGCCGAAGCAGGGGCCGGAGCAGCTTTCGCGCTCCCCGCGTCTTCGCCCTCGCCCGCGATCACCGCAATCACGGTGCCGACCTTCACATTGTCGGTCCCCTCGGCAACCAGTATCTGGCTGACGACGCCCTCGTCGATCGCTTCAAACTCCATCGTTGCCTTGTCGGTCTCGATCTCGGCGAGCAGGTCACCCGATTTGACCGTATCGCCTTCCTTGACCAGCCATTTGGCAAGGGTCCCCTCCTCCATCGTCGGCGAAAGGGCGGGCATTTTGAGTTCGATCGGCATCGTCGGATTTGTCCCTCTTGAACCTGGGCGTGAGTCTTGCAGGGCTTGCCTGCCGCTACGGATTGTTCCTTGCCTTAAGCCTCGCCCCGGTCAAGGTCCAGCGGGCCAAACTTGCGTTTCATACGAATGTGACGCAGTCTTGGCGACAAGCAAAAAAACGAGGGGTCGGGGCGATGCGGACATATCTGGTGGTGATCGACGACAGTCCGGAGGCATCGCTGGCGCTGCGCTTTGCGGCGCGGCGCGCGGCGCGCACGGGTGGCGGGGTGATCGTGCTCGCGATCGTCGCCCCGCAGGATTTTGTCGCGTTCGGCGGCGTCCAGGCGGCGATCGAGGCCGAAGCGCGCGAACATGCCGAGGAACTGGTGGCCGCCGCCGCCGATGCGGTCGTGCAGGAAGCGGGCGTCACGCCGCAGATCATGATCAAATCGGGCAAGCCGGTCGAGGTTGTGCGCGAACTGATCGGGGCGAGCGACGAGATTGCGGCGCTGGTGCTTGCCACTGCCGCGTCGGGCGCGCCCGGACCGCTGGTGACGCATTTCACCGGACAGGATGCGGGCACGCTTCCCTGTCCGGTGATGCTGGTGCCGGGCGGCATCGACATTACCCGGCTCGATGCGCTGAGTTAGCGCGTCCGCCTTGGGCGGCGGGGTCAGACCGTCACCGTGCGCGGCGCTGCGGCACCTTTTCCTTCGAGGATCGCGAAGCCGAGCACGGCGAGGGCCTGCGCGATGACAACCGCGATGCCCAGCCCGGTCATCGTGGCGGCGAAGCTGGCGACCACGGCAAAGCTGGCGGCGACCCACCCAAGATTGCCCAGCGCGATCAGCTTTACCAGCGCCCCGTTCGGCACCTTTTGCGCGGCGGCGACGATCATCAGCAGCGCGGCGGCGAGGCAGATCCAGCCGCCTGCGCTGACGATATTTGCGGGCAGTCCCAGCAGCGTGCCGACGGGGGCAGCAGCGAGCAGGCCGATGGCGAAGACGCCGGTGCAGGTGATGGCGTCGGCGACAATGATGGTTTTGAGATTGAGCTTTGACATGTGGGTTCTCCTTTCGACCCGCTCAAACTGGACGCGGAAATGAATGGCGTCGATTACGCGCGAGGTAATGGAAAGCGCGAAGGCCGGGGTATAGCTGGCGTTACGAAGGAGACAGACGATGAAGCCCGCTCCCCTTGGCGAACAACTTCGCGAATGGCGCGTCCGGCGCCGGATGAGCCAGATGGACCTGGCGCTGGACAGCGAGATTTCTACCCGGCACCTCAGCTTTATCGAGACGGGCCGCTCGCGGCCAAGCGCGGCGATGCTGCAACGGATCGCCGATTGCCTGGAGGTGCCGCATCGCGCGCGCAACGCGCTGCTGCTCGCGGGCGGCTACGCCCCCGATTTTCAGGAACGCGCGCTCGACAGCGAGGAAATGGCAGGAATGAAGGCCATCGTCGAGCATGTGCTGAAGGGGCATGAGCCCTATCCGGCGATTGCTGTCGATCGGCACTGGAACATGATCGCGGCGAACGATGCGGTGGAACTGTTGATACGGCTCGCGGCACCCGAATTGTTCGAGCCGCCGGTCAATGTGCTCCGCGTCGCCCTGCATCCCAGGGGCCTTGCGCCGCATATCGTCAACCACGCCGAGTGGCGCGCGCACTTGCTCGAACGGCTCGACCATCAGGTCGACGCGAGCGCCGACGCCGGACTGATTGCGCTGCGCGAGGAACTTGCCGCCTATCCCGCAAGCGCGGACGCCCATCACGGAAGCGCCGCCAATGGCATTGCCGTGCCGCTGATTCTCGACACACCGCTGGGCGAGGTCCGCTTCGTCTCCACAGTGACGATTTTCGGCACGCCGGTAGACATCACGCTGTCGGAACTGGCGATCGAAGCCTTTTTTCCCGCGGATGCCGAGAGTGCGGCGTTGTTGCAGCGGATGGCGGGCGGCTGATTAGCGTTTCCGGCCCTTGTGCTTGATATTCGCGGGCCGCCCGCGCTTGCCGACCATATGCTTGCCGGCCTTGTCTTTGCCGGCCCCCCTTGCCTTCACGCCGTCGCGGCGCGGCGGGCGGGCGCGAAAGCCGCCTTCGGGTGCGTCGGGCAATTCAAAGCGGAGCGCGCCGCTGATCGGGTTGGCGTCCATCAACCGGAGGTCGAGCCGCTGGCCCACGGCATAGCTCACGCGTCCATGTTCGCTGTCGAGGCTGCGCGCCGCTTCGTCATAGAAGAATCGTTCGCTGCCCAAGGTCGAAACCGGCACCAGCCCGTCGCCGCCAAGCCCGTCGACCGTCGCAAAGAAGCCGAAGGGCTGGACCCCGGTGATGCGCGCAGCGACGATTTCGCCCGTCTTGCTTGCCAGATAGGCGGCGACATAGCGATCGACCGTCTCGCGCTCCGCCTCCATGGCGCGGCGTTCGAGCGCGCTGATTGCCTCGCCGATGCGCGACAGCCCCTTCGCGTCGGCGTCGCCCAGCCCGGTGCGCGCGGGCAGATCCTTCGGCTTGCCCGGCACTTCGAGCCTGTAGGCGTCGACGAGCGCGCGGTGAACGATGAGGTCGGCGTAGCGACGGATCGGCGACGTGAAATGCGCGTAGCTGCCCAGTGCGAGGCCGAAATGCCCCGCGTTGGCGGGACCGTAATAAGCCTGCGTCTGGCTGCGCAGAATTGCCTGCATGATTTCGGGCAAGCGATCGTCTTCCGAAAATCCGTCGATCAGCCGGTTGAACACCGCCGGGGTGATTACCTGTCCCAGCGCAAAGCTCTGCTCGAAGGTTTCGAGATAGTCCTTGAGCCCGACGAGCTTCTCGCGGCTCGGCGGTTCGTGGATGCGGTACATGACGGGCGACTTCTTCGCCTCCAGCGCCTTGGCTGCCGCGACGTTCGCCGCGATCATATAATCCTCGATGAGCCGCATCGAATCGAGCCGTTCGCGGACGCGGATCTCCGCAATGCCGCCTTGTTCGTCAAGGATGACCTGACGTTCGGGCAAGTCGAGATCGAGCGGCGCGCGGGCGGCACGCGCCTTGGCGAGCAGCGCCCAGCAGGCCCACAAATTCTTGAGCGTGGGAAGCACATCGGCGTCCCATTCATCGCGGGGCGCATCGGCATCATAGGCTGCCTGCGCATGTTCATAGGCGATGTTGGCGCGCAGCCGCACCAGCGCGCGCGTGAAACGCCATGACGTCACTTTCCCGTGCTTGTCGATGACCAGATGACACGCCATCGCGGCGCGGTCCTGCCCGGCCTTCAGCGAGCAGACGCCCGCCGACAGCGTTTCGGGCAGCATCGGCACGACCTGGTCGGGGAAATAGACGCTGTTGCCGCGCCGCCGCGCCTCGCGATCGAGCTCGCCATCGGGGCGGACATAATAGCTGACATCGGCAATCGCGACGATCGCACGAAAGCCGCCTTTGTTGGCCGGTTCATCGTCCGGAATCGCCCAGACGGCATCGTCATGGTCGCGCGCGTCGATCGGGTCGATCGCGACAATCGGCAGGTCGCGCAGATCCTCGCGCCCCTCGGGCGTGAGCGGCAGTTTCGCCGCGCGTTCGGCCTCGGCAATCGTCTCGCCGCCGAAGACATGCGGGATTTCGTGCCGCGCGATCGCGATCATGCTCAACGACTTCGGTGCGAAGGGGTCGCCGATGCGTTCGATGACTTTCGCCTTGATCGCCGGGCCGCGCCCGTTCAGTTCGGCGCGCACAAGGTCGCCGATATCGGCGTCGCCCTTGTCGGCGACGGCAAAGTCGTAACGCGCGCGCTTGTCGGCAGGGCGCAGCCAGATCATTGGCTTTCCACCGGGTGATTTATCCTCGACGAGGACGCCGATCACCATCTCGGCGCTCGCCTGAAGGCGCTTCATCGGGTGCGCGACATGCCCGCTTCCGCGTTCTTCGGTGCGGGCAAGGATGCGGTCGCCGACCCCTAGCGCCCCTTTCCTGCCCTGTTCCATCACGCGTAGTCGCGGCGCCGGGCCGGCGGCTTCCCAGCGTTCGGGAACGGCCCAGACGTTGCTGCCCTCGATTGCCGCCACGCGCAGCACGGTGACGCGCGGCAATCCGCCATGCTTGTGAAAGGCGCGTCCGGGGGCAAGATCGACCAGCCCTTCGTCGGTCATGTCCTTCAGCAACGCCTTCAGCGCGATCTTGTCATTGCCATGAAGCGCAAAATGCTTCGCGATCTCGCGCTTCCCGACGGCATCCTTGCTCTCTTCGATAAAGCGAAGGATCTGGTCGGGGCTGGGTAGCCCGGCGGGCTGTTGCCGCTTTGCCAATTAATAGGTCCGCCCGATAAGCACGCGTTCGACCGCGGGCTCGCCGGTGAAGAAGCAGGCGCCATCGGCGGGCGCGGCATCGAGCGGGGTGTTGCGCATCGTCAGCTTCAACGCTTTCAATTGCGCAACGATCCCGTCGAGCGCCGCGCCGGTCGGGCGCGACCATTGCACCTCGGCCCAGCCGACGAACTTGTCGTCGCCCGCAAAATGCGCCGCAAGGTCGGTGACGTCGCGCCGGATGTTCGCGTGGAGGCGCTCTTTCGCTTCGGCGTGCAGGCTCGACTGGATATCCTCGAGCGTCGCGACCGCATCGACGACGAAATCGCCCTTGGCGACAAACGCCGCGTTGAGCTTGCCGTCGTCCTTGTAGAGCCGGTCGCGGCGGATCACCGCGACATTGCCGCCGGCAACATCGCGCGGCCCGATTTCGACGATGATCGGCGCACCCTTCTTGACCCAACCCCAACGCTTGGTCTGCGCCTTGTTCGCGCTGGCGTCGAGCAACACGCGGACGGGTTCGCGGAATGCGTCGATTGCCTTGAGCTGGCTTTCGAGGTCGCGGCAATAGGCCAGGATGGCCGCATCCTCTTCATTGTCGCGCAGCATCGGCACGATCACGATCTGGTGCGGCGCGATGCGCGGCGGGCAGCGAAGGCCATCGTCGTCGCCGTGCGTCATGATGACGCCGCCGATCATGCGGGTCGATGTGCCCCAACTCGTCGTGTGGCACAGGCTGTGGCCGCCGTCCTTGTCCTGATAACGGATGTTCGCCGCCTCCGCGAAGCCGGTGCCCAGATAATGCGAGGTGCCAGCTTGGAGCGCCTTGCCGTCCTGCATCATCGCTTCGATCGAATAGGTCGCGACGGCGCCGGGGAAACGCTCATTCTCCGGCTTTTCGCCCGCGATCACGGGCATCGCGAGCACATCTTCGGCAAAGCTGCGATACATTTCGAGCGCGCGCAGCGTTTCGGCCATCGCATCGTCGCGGTCGGCGTGGGCGGTGTGGCCTTCCTGCCACAGGAATTCGCTGGTGCGCAGGAACATGCGCGTGCGCATTTCCCAGCGCACGACATTGGCCCATTGATTGACCTTCAGCGGCAAGTCGCGCCAGCTCTGCACCCAGCGGCTCATCGCATTGCCGATTACCGTTTCCGACGTCGGGCGGACGATCAGCGGTTCTTCCAGCTTGGCTTCGGGATCGGGGATCAGCTTGCCCTTGCTGTCCTGGACCAGCCGGTGGTGCGTGACGACCGCCATTTCCTTGGCGAAACCATCGACATGGTCGGCTTCCTTTTCAAAGAAGCTCAGGGGGATGAAGAGCGGGAAATAGGCGTTCTGGACCCCGGCATCCTTGATCGCGGCGTCCATGACCTTCTGGATGCGTTCCCAGATGCCATAGCCCCATGGCTTGATCACCATGCAGCCGCGCACCCCCGATTCCTCGGCAAGATCGGCTTCGGCAATGACATCCTGATACCAGGCCGCAAAATCGGCCTGCCGGGTTACGCTGAGCGCATGTTTGACCATTATATTTCGTTTTTCCGTCACTGGGGCGCATGGCCCCGCTTATTTCTTCTTGGCGAGTTCCGACTTGAGCTCGGCAATTTCGGTTTTCAGCGCCGCAATTTCGGCATCCTTGGCCTTGCTGGCACCGCCGGCACCGGGGATGAACGCGCCTGCGGCCTGCTGGAACATCTCCATGTTGCGGCGCGTCAGTTCAGCCAGCGGGTTGGAACCCAGCGCGCCTTCGAGCGCGGAGCGCACGTCCTGCTGGTTCTTGCGGAACGCGGTCATCGACGCTTCGAGATATTGCGGCACCATCGATTGCATCTTGTCGCCATACATGCCGATCAGGTGGCGCAGGAAATTGACGGGCAACAAGGTTTCGCCGCGCGTTTCCTCGTCCATGATGATCTGCGTCAGCACATTGTGCGTGATGTCGTCGCCGCTCTTGGCATCGACGACGCGAAAATCGCGGCCGTCGCGAACCATCGTGCCGAGATCTTCGAGCGTGATGTAACAGCTGCGCTCGGTGTCATAGAGCCGCCGGTTGGCATATTTCTTGATCGTGACGACATCATCTTCCGCCGTCCCCTTGGACTTCGCCATTTTGACCCGCGCTCCTTGCGTTCCCTGCGTCGGCGACCCCGCCGCGCCGGATATTTCGTGCCGACTGCATTAGCATCAATATATGATGCATCGCAACATGCGCCCCGCGCCGACCCGCCAGGCCATGCGATGATTCGCCGCCGACATCGCGGCGCTGGTCGCGGAGTGACCGACGGCTTCGCCGGACATGCTGCGCCCTCTATGCAACGTCGCCTTAATCCGTCGAAGCAATTTAGTTACAAAAGAAATCAGGCGGCTGGCATTTCCATCCTCAAAACTGCCACAGGAAAATCATTCCTGTCGTGCGGTCGAACTTTGATTCCATTCGGTGCAAACTGCCGAGGCTGCGTTGCTGTTGCGAAAATGCAACAGCGCCACGGCAGAGTCTTCCAACTGTCAGAAAAAATTCATCAAGGACTTGTGCGGCCAGAATTTTCTGTCTTGTTGGCTCCCAATCCGTTCACTTCAACTCTTTGAACGGCAACCGGGGAATATATCATGAAGAAGACCAGCCTGCTGGTGCGGGGCTCTGCCCTGTCGCTTGCTCTTTTCAGCGCCATGCCCGCGATCGCGCAGGACGCCAGCGTCGCCGCCGACGGTGCGGCGAGCGAAGCCGATGACGGCGGCGTCATCGTCGTCACCGGATCGCGCATCCTTAATCGCCCGAACCTTGATGCGTCGATCCCGATCACGAGCGTCAGCGCCGAAGACCTGCTCGAAACCGGCGAACTGTCGCTGGGCGACATGCTCAACCGCCTGCCGCAGCTCCGTTCGACCTTCACCCAGGCGAACTCGACGGCCGCGATCGGCACCTCGGGCCTCAACCTTCTCGACCTTCGCGGCCTGGGTACCGGCCGTACGCTGGTTCTGGTCAACGGCCGCCGCTCGGTGTCGTCGACCCCCGGCACTTACCGTGTCGACACGAACACGATCCCGACCGAACTGCTGGAACGCGTCGACCTGGTCACCGGCGGCAACTCGGCGGTCTATGGTTCGGACGCCGTTTCGGGCGTCGTCAACTTCATCCTGAAGCGCGATTATGACGGCTTTGCGCTGAACGCGCAGGGCGGCGTGTCGTCGCGCGGCGACCGCGGATCGTACCAGATCAGCGGCGTTTACGGTAAGAACTTCGCCGATGGTCGCGGCAACATCGCGATTTCCGGCGGCTATGCCCATTCGAGCACGCTGCTGTTCTCCGACCGCAATGCCCAGACGGGCGCCTTCACCGGCACCCCGGGCTTCGCGACCGTCGATTCGGACATCCAGTGCCGCCTCGATGCATCGGGCAATCCGATCCCGGGCAGCGTCGCATTCTGCGACCCCAATGTCCGCGACGCATCGGACGGCATCCCCGACACGGCATTCTTTGATGTCTATCCGGGCAGCACCTTCGGCAACGCGTCGCTTGGCGGCACGGTGCTGTTTTCCTGCCCCGCGGCAACCGCGACCAATGCGGCGCAGCGCGCACTCGTTTGTGCGCCTTTCCTGACCCCGACGGGCGGCCGCGTTGCCGACAACTATATGTTCAGCCCCGATGGCACGCTGCTGCGTAACAACCCCGCCATCGACCTTCGTCCCTTTGGCGGCGGCGTGCGCGGTGGCCGCGGTGCCAGCGGCGTCGAAGGCGCAATGCTGCTTCCGGGGCTTCAGCGTTACAATGCGACGCTGCTCGGCCGCTACGAATTCTCGCCGGCGGCGGAAGTCTTCTTTGAAGGCAAATATGTCAACATCACCGCGAACCAGACGTCGACCCAGCCGGTCGCGCTCTCGCTCGGCGGGACGTCGTCGACCTTCTTCCTCGACAACCCCTATCTGACGGACCAGGCGCGTTCGGCGATCCAGCAGGCGCTGGGCACGACGTCGACCACGGCCGGCTTCTCGATGATCCGCTTCCTGAACGACACCGGCACGCGTTCGGAACAGCACAAGCGCGAGACCTGGGGCCTGGTCGGCGGTCTGCGCGGCGAAATCAGCGCCGCGAACAATCTGCGCTATGAAGTCGCCCTGAACTGGGGTCGTACCGAAACCTATTATGAGGCTGGTGGTCACTTCATCTCGTCGAAGTTCAACAATGCGACCAACGCCGTTCGCAATGCGCAGGGCGACATCGTCTGCCGCATCAACGCCGATGCAAGCACGACGAACGACGACGCGGCCTGCCGTCCGATCAACCTGTTCGGCGAAGGTGCACCGCTGACGACGCCCGATGGCCTTGCCTATGCGCGTTACACGCCTTTCCGCGACCAGTGGGCCGAAATGTTCAACGCCACCGCGTTCATTTCGGGCGACACGTCGGGCCTGTTTGAACTGCCCGGCGGTCCGATCGGCTTCGCGATCGGCGCCGAATATCGCAAGGAAGACGCGTTCTCGGCCTATGACGCCGAAACCACGGCTGGCCGCACGACGCTGAACAGCTCGTCGGCCTTTGATCCGCCGTCGATCACGTCGAAGGAATTGTTCGGCGAACTGCGCATCCCGCTGCTCGCCGACATGCCGCTCGCCGAGGAGCTGTCGGTCGAAGTTTCGGGCCGCGTGTCCGATTACAGCAACGTGTCGAAGGCGGTGTATGCCTATAACGCGGGCGTCGTCTATTCGCCGTTCGACGGCCTGCGTCTGCGGGCGGGCTATGCCCGTTCGGTTCGCACCCCGAACCTGTCGGATGCCTATGCGACCCAGTCGCAGACCTTTGCGAACAACCTGGTCGATCCTTGCAGCCAGACGGTGATCAGCCAGAACCCCAATCGTGCGCGCAACTGCGCCGCGGCGGGTGTTCCGACGGTGCTGACGCTGCCCGACGGTTCGACGCAGCCGTGGGTGAACACCCCTTCGGGCGGTATCTCCGGTTTCAACCAGGGCAACCCGAACCTCGAACCCGAAGTCGGCAAGAACCTGACCTTTGGCGGGGTCATCCAGCCGAAGTTCCTTCCGGGCTTCAGCCTGTCGGTCGATTATTATCGCATCAAGATCGACAAGGCGATTGCAGGCCTGACCGGCCAGGCGATCATCAACCGCTGCTATGACGACACGGTCGGCATCGACAATCCCTATTGCGCCGCCGTCTTCCGTCGCACGACCAACGATCCGTTGACCAACGCGACCTTCGACGGTCAGTCGGGCCGCAACGTGTCGGGCCTGCCGATCATCACCCTCCCCGACCTGGGCCCGGCGTTCATCAACCAGCCCTTCAACTATGCCTCGTTCAAGGCGTCGGGCATCGATGCGCAGGCAGAATATGCCTATCGCTTCAACGACGATGTGCGGATCTCGCTCAATGCGGCGGTGTCGTGGATCGAAAACCGCGAATATTTCACCTCGATCACCGATCCGGAATTCTCGGACCGCGTGCATGGTGAACTGGGCGATCCGATTTGGGAAGGCAGCTTCGGCGTCAACCTGGTCGCCGGCAATTGGGACATCGACTATGATTTCCGCTTCATCGGTCGCCAGGCGATTGCGACCTGGGAAACCCAGCATTCGCACCAGGGCCGCGCGCCTTTGAACGCCGACGCGTTCCCGGTGAAATATTACCCGAGCATCGGTTATGTCGACCTTCAGGTTGGCTATACGGTGAACAAGCAGTTCCGCTTCTACGTCGGTATGGACAATGTGTTCGACACGCTGCCGCCGTGGGGCCTGACCGGAACGGGCGATGGCAGCGGCATCTTCCCGGTCACCGGCCGCTACATGTATGCGGGCGCGAAGGTTAAGCTCTAATCCTCGCCGCCACCCAAATAACGAAGGGCCGCTCTCACGAGCGGCCCTTTTTCTTTGGGGGGTGGAACGGGCAGCGATCTGCGGCGAAACCTTGCTGGCAGGGCGGGCGTTCGCGCTCGCGCGGCTATTCGGACCAGATGCGCTCGAACCGCGCGCCGAGCCCGGTTAGCAGCTCATATTGCGACAAGCCGCTCGCCGACGACACGATCGGCAGGTCGTAACCGAGTGCCAGCCAGTCACCCTCGCCGATCGCGGGGGCATCGCTGACGTCAAAGGCGACAAGATCCATCGAGACGCGCCCGATCAACGGCAGCGCATGGCCCTGCCAGCTTGCCATGGCACCCGTCCCCGCGTGGCAGCGCAGAAAGCCATCGGCATAGCCGAGGTTCGCGACGGCGATGCGGCTGTTGCGGTGCGCCGTCCATGCCGCGCCATAGCCGACGGCTTCGCCCGCCGGGACATCGCGGACCTGCAACACACGCGTTTCGGGAAAAGCGACCTGGCGGATATGCCCCGCTGCCTCGCGGCGCGGAATGCCGCCGTATAGCGCGATGCCGGGCCGGGTCAGGTCGAAGGCGAAATCGGTGCTCAGGCAAATGCCGGCACTGTTCGCGAGGCTGTATCGCCGTGCGGGAATGGCGTCGCGGACGGCCCGAAACGCCGCGAGCTGCTGCGCATTCTGGGCGCTGTCCTCGTCGGCCGAGGCCAGATGGCTGAGCAGAGTTTCGATGCGCAGCCCGCCCAGCGCGCCGGCCAGCGCCTCCTCGACGCGAAGCCCCAGGCGGTTCATCCCGGTGTCGACCATCACGTCGCACGGCCGCCCCTCCCCCACGTCACGCCAGCGGACAACCTGTTCCACACTGCCGAGAACGGGACGAACCGGCAATGTGCGCGCCGCGATCATGTCGCTCGCGCCCGCGCCGTGGAGGACCGACAGCGACGCGCCTTCGGGCAGCGGCATCAGCGCCGCCGCTTCGGCCCAGGTCGCAACGAAAAAGTCGCGGCACCCTGCGGCAGCCAGATGGTGCATCACCGCGCGCGCGCCGAGGCCATAGCCATTGGCCTTCAGCGCCGCACCGCAGGCAGCGGACCCGCTTTGGGCGGCGAGCCAGCGCCAGTTGGCGACAAGCGCAGCGCGGTCGAGACGAAGGCGGAGCGGCGATGGGACTTCGATCATGTTGGCGCCCCTATACGGCTTCGCCCGCCGCGCCAATGGGTGGATCAGCTGGTCGGTCCGGCCGTCGGCGCCGCCTTGTCCCACTGTCCCTCCACCTGGTCCTTG
>NZ_MIAM01000015.1:88493-108815 GCF_001830555.1 Sphingopyxis sp. RIFCSPHIGHO2_12_FULL_65_19
CGGAATAAGCGTTGCCGGTCTTGGCGATGATGAAGCTGGCGATCAGCGGCAGGAAACCCCCGAAATATCCCGTGCCCAGATGATAGGGGATCGACAGCGACGAATAGCGGACGTGCGGCGGGAACATTTCGGACAGCAGCGCCGCGACCGGGCCATAGGTAAAGCCCGACAATGCGCTGAGACCGAGCAGCGCCAGGAAGATGATCGCGATGCTGCCGACCCCGGGAACCTGCTTCGCAAAATCATAGCCCATCGCCTCGAGCGCGGGTTGCAGCAGCGCAGGATCTTCGCTGGCGACCTCGCGGTTGCCGATGCGAATCTGGACGCTGTCAAAGCCGCTGTCGGTCTGGACGACGGTGTAAGGCACGCCGAGCTTCGTCAATTCGCCCAAGGTGCGCCCGCAGGCCGTCGCCTGACCCTGCGCAAACGGGTCGAAACTGCACTGCGACCCGGTGACGGTCACGGGCGCGCGTTCGGCCGCTGCGGTCAGCGCCGGGTTGCCGACGCTGCCCATCCACCAGAACAGCGGGAAAAGCAGCACAAGCGTCGCGGCATAGCCCCAGACAATCGGTTTTTTGCGCCCGATGCGATCGGACAGCCGACCCGCCCAGATGAAAAATATCATACCGACCGCGGCGGCACAGCCGACGATGATCTCGGCGGCGGTATCCTCGACCTTCATCGGCCCTTTCAGGAAGGACAGGCCAGAGAACATCGCGGTATACCAGATCACCGTCAGGCCCGCGGCGATACCGAACAGCGCGATGAAGATGCGGCGCGGGTTGCCGGGATAGGTGAAACTTTCCTTCAGCGGGTTCTTCGCCAATTCGCCTTCGGCCTTCATCGCCTGAAAAACCGGGCTTTCAGACAGTTTCAGCCGCATCCACAGCGAAATCGCGAGCAGGATGATCGACAGCAGGAAGGGCACGCGCCAGCCCCAGCTTTCCCATATGGCATCCGGCATCAATGCCTTGCACCCGAGCACGACGATCAGGCTGAGTACGAAGCCGCCGACGACGCTCGCCTGGATGAAGCTGGTATAAAAGCCGCGCTTTCCGGGCGGCGAATGTTCGGCGACATAGACGGCGGCGCCGCCATATTCTCCGCCCAGCGCGAGCCCCTGGAGCACGCGCAGAAGAATGACGATGATCGGCGCGGCGATGCCGATTGTAGCCGCCGACGGGATCAGCCCGACGCCGGCGGTGGCGACACCCATCAGGGTGACGGTGACCAGGAAGGTATATTTGCGCCCCAGCCGGTCGCCCAGAAAGCCGAACAACACCGCGCCCAGCGGACGAAAGCCGAAACCGACCGCGAAACCCGCCCAGACGAGCAGGATTTCGAGCGTCGCATTGTCGCTGGGAAAAAACGCCTTGCCGATGATCGCCGCGAGTGTGCCGTAGATGAAGAAATCATACCATTCAAACACCGTCCCCGCCGACGATGCGGCGATGACCATGCGGATATCCTTCGCGGTCGGCTCGTAAACGGCGCCGGGTCCGGCGGCGACACTGTCGGTCATAGACTCTCCCCCACCCCATCGCGTTCTGACGGGGCTTTGACCCATCTCTACCGGGCAGGCTCCGCCGCGCAAGCCTTCTTGGCGTAACGTCAATCCGGTGGCAGGATGCGCCCATGCAGTTCATCGACCTTTCGATCCCGATCACCAACGACGTCGTGTCCGACCCGCCGGTGATGCGCCCCAACATCACCTACATGACCCATGAGAATACATGGGAGCAGATCGCGATGTTCTTTCCCGGGCTGACCCGCGACGATCTGCCCGACGGCGAAGGCTGGGCGGTCGAGATGCTGTCGTTGAGCACGCACAACGGCACGCACATGGATGCGCCGTGGCATTATCATTCGACGACCGACAGCGGCGCCTCGCCCGCGCCTTCGATCGACGAGGCACCGCTCGACCTCTTCTTTCGCCCCGGCGTGAAGCTCGATTTTTCGGATCGTCCGCACGGCCATGTCGTCAGCGGCGCCGAGGTCGAAGCCGAGCTGGTACGGATCGACCACGATCTCCAGCCGCTCGACATCGTGCTCGTCCAGTCGGGCGCGATCTATGGCACCGACAATTTCACCGATCAGGGCTGCGGCATGGGCGCCGAGGCGACGCTATATTTAACGGAGCGCGGCGTGCAGGTCGTTGGCACCGATGCGTGGAGTTGGGACGCGCCGTTCAGCCACACGGCAAAGCGATGGGCCGAAACGCGCGATCCGTCGATCATCTGGGAAGGCCACAAGGCCGGGCGGATCAAACCCTATTACCAGATCGAAAAGCTCACCAATTTGGCCGCGATCCCCGCGACGGGTTTCACCTTCAGCTGTTTTCCGGTGAAGATCGAACGCGCGAGCGCGGGGTGGATACGGGCGGTGGCGCTGGTGGGCTAAAGGTTCGTCGTCGCCAGCATCCAGAGCGTCCAACCGGCCAGTACCAGCAACGCGCCAAAGGTAGCGAGGACGCCGATCTGCCGTCCGAGCGGCGCCTTGCCGGGCTCCGAGGGTGTGTACAGCCCGATCACATGCGCGACGCGACCGATGAGGAAGACCGCGCCGATGATCATCAGTCCCATATGGTTGGCGCGGGCGGTTTCGAGCAGCCCCAGCAGGATGATCGTGATCGGCGCATATTCGGCGAGATTGCCGTGCGCGCGGCTGGCGCTGATCAGCTTGGCGTCGCCGTGATCGCCGAACGCTGCCTTTACGCGCAGTCGCTGGCGCACGGTGTCGATCGCGGTGACGAGCAATAGCAGTGCACAAACGGCCGCCACAAATGCAGTTACCGGTAAAGTCATGATCTCTCTCCCCCTGCGTCCGTCGGGGAGACTAGCCGCGATGCGCGGCGCGGGGAAGGTCAGAAGAGACGCGACCCGTTTGGCACAAGACGGTCGGGCGCGAAGAGTATGACCGCACCCTCATCATCGGCAAAACCGAGCGTCAGCACTTCGGACATATATTTGCCGATCTGGCGCGGCGGGAAGTTGACGACCGCGGCGACCTGCCGCCCCGGCAAATCTTCGAGCGTGTAGCGGTCGACGATCTGCGCGCTGCTCTTCTTCATCCCGATCGCGGGGCCGAAGTCGATCTTCAGCTTGAAGGCGGGCTTGCGGGCTTCCGGAAATGGCTCGGCCTCGACGATCGTGCCGATGCGGATGTCGACGCGGAGGAAATCGTCGAAGGTGATGGGGGCGGACGCCGGGGCGTCGGTGTCGTGATTCAGGTGCATTTCTTGGGTCCGTCATAGCGAGCGAAGCGAAGCAATGTCCAGCTATCGCCCTGTATAACCGATGGCTGGAGATTGCTTCGTCGCTTCGCTCCTCGCAATGACGAAGATCATTCCATCTCCAGAATCACCGCATCGACCGCCAGGCTGTCGCCCTGCGCCGCATTGACCGTCTTTACCACGCCCGCTTTCTCGGCGCGCAGGATATTCTCCATCTTCATCGCCTCGACCGTCGCGAGCGGCTGACCGGCCTCGACCTTGTCGCCTTCGCCGACGTGCAGCGTGACGAGCAGGCCCGGCATTGGGCAGATCAAGAATTTCGACAGGTCGGGCGGGATCTTTTCGATCATATGCTGGGTCAGCGGCGCAACGTGCCAGGGCAGCACGCGCACATCGTGAATGCGGCCGCGCGTCGTCATGCGCCAGCCGGTGCGCGTCTTCGCGACTTTCACCGCCAGTTCGGTCTCGTCGATCTCGGCCACGACAAGCCGGTCGCCCGGCGTATATTCGAGCGCGATGTCGATCGCCTCGCCGTCGACCTTGATATGCTTGTGGCCGAGTTTGACCTTGTGCGCGGTGCCCCCCACGGTCACCTGCCATTTGGCGGGCGGGTCGAGCCGGTCGCCGAGTTGGCCGTCGGTGCGCCGCGCACGGTCGGCCTCGGCGCTCGCCATGAAGCCCGCGATCGCGGCGAGCGCGCGGATCACATCGTCGCCCGCATCGGCGCCGTGGAACCCCTCGGGATATTCCTCGGCGATGAAGCCGGTCGTCAATTCGCCCGAACGAAAGCGCGGGTGCTGCATGATTGCCGAGACGAAATCGATATTATGGCCGAGCCCCTCGATCTCGAAGCGGTCGAGCGCCGCGACCTGCAAATCGGCGGCTTCGTCGCGCGTTTCGCCCCACGTTACCAGCTTGGCGATCATCGGGTCGTAAAAGATCGATACCTCGCCGCCCTCTTCCACGCCCGCATCGACGCGCACACCATCGACGCCGCGCGCGTCGCCTTCCCACGCCGGAACCGGCGTCCTGTAGCGCACCAAGCGGCCCGTGGACGGCAGGAACCCGCGATAGGGATCTTCGGCATAGACGCGGTTCTCGATCGCCCAGCCGTCGATCTTGATGTCGTCCTGCGTCATTTCGAGCTTCTCGCCCGCCGCGACGCGGATCATCTGCTCGACCAGGTCGATGCCGGTGATCGCCTCGGTCACCGGATGCTCGACCTGCAGCCGCGTGTTCATTTCGAGAAAGTAGAAGCTCTCGCCCGTCGGGTCGGCGCCCGACACGATCAGTTCGACCGTGCCCGCGCTGTAATAGCCGACCGCGCGCGCCAGCGCGACGCATTGCTCGCCCATCGCCTTGCGCATCTTTTCGGTGACGAACGGCGACGGCGCTTCTTCGACCACCTTCTGGTGGCGGCGCTGGATGCTGCACTCACGCTCGTTCAAATAGAGGATATTGCCGTGCTGGTCGCCGAGGATCTGGATCTCGATGTGGCGCGGATTGAGGATGAATTTCTCGATGAACACGCGGTCGTCGCCGAAGCTGTTCAGCCCCTCGCGCTTGGTTGCCTCAAAGCCTTCGCGGACGTCCTTTTCGTCATAGGCCAGCCGCATGCCCTTGCCGCCACCGCCGGCGGACGCCTTCATCATCACCGGATAGCCGATCTCGTTCGAGATGCGCACCGCATGTTCGGTATCATCGATCTCGCCGACGAAGCCGGGAACGACGTTGACCCCCGCTTCCTTCGCGAGCTTCTTCGATTCAATCTTGTCGCCCATCGCGGCGATGGCGTTCACCGGCGGGCCGATGAAGGCGATATTTTCCTTGGCCAGTGCCTCGGCGAAGCTGGTGCGTTCGGACAGGAAACCATAGCCCGGATGCACCGCCTCGGCGCCGGTCGCCTTGCACGCGGCGATGATCTTGTCGGCGACCAGATAGGATTCGGACGCGGGCGACGGCCCGATGTGCACCGCCTCGTCCGCCATCTGCACAAAGGGTGCGCGGGCGTCGGCGTCCGAATAGACGGCGACGGTCGCGATGCCCATGCGCCGCGCGGTCTTGATGACGCGGCAGGCGATTTCACCGCGGTTGGCGATCAGGATTTTCTTGAACATCAATTTTCCCTTTGCGATTGCATTGGAAGGCGATCGGCATCGCTTACGAGGGCGTCTAGCCGACGAAACGTCGCTGCGCTTACACTTCGTTGACCCGCCCAAGTTTCCGGAAGAGACATCCTCACCGGCTCTTCCGGGCCGTTGTAGATCACTTCACCAAAGCACTCGTCGTAGTTGAAATGGAAAAAGAGCAGATGGTCCGCCTTGGTTTCGACCAATCTGAAGGCTGCACCTCGCGCTGTACCGCTCGCTTTCACCTGCACGGAACGACCGTCGACCGCATATCCGTCCACGCCTTCGTTGCTCCGTCCAGTAAGCTTAAGTCCGTACAGTTCAGCCGCAACGGCCTCGCCCAAATCGCCGACCAGATTTCCATCAAAGGTGAAGTGCAAATCGACGTCGGAGAAATGATCTTTCAGTTCATTTCTTGCCGCGACTAGTTTGCGCACTGACGGTGGAAGTTCGAACCTCACTCCGCCGCTTCCATCTGCGCGCTTTGCCGCATCGGCTCTTCGCTCTCCATCGGCCGCAGCCCCAGCTTGGCGAACAGCGCCGCATCCTTGCTGTCGCCCGCGTTCGCCGTCGTCAGCAGCTTGTCGCCGGTGAAGATGCTGTTCGCGCCCGCCATGAAGCAGAGCGCCTGCGTCGCTTCCGACATGCTCTCGCGCCCCGCGCTCAACCGCACCATGCTCCGCGGCATGGTGATGCGCGCGACCGCGATCGTGCGGACGAACTCGATGTCGTCGATCTTGGCGAGCGGGGTGTCGGCCAGCATGTCGCCGAGCACGGTCCCCTTCACCGGCACCAGTGCGTTGATCGGCACGCTGCCCGGATGTTCGGGCAGGGTCGCGAGCGCGTGGATGAAGCCGACGCGGTCGGCGCGGGTCTCACCCATGCCGACGATGCCGCCGCTGCACACATTGATCCCGGCGCTGCGCACTTCCTCGAGCGTATCGAGCCGCTCCTGAAAGCTGCGCGTCGTGATGACATTGCCATAATTTTCCGGCGAGGTGTCGATGTTATGGTTGTAATAATCGAGCCCCGCGACCGCCAATGTCTGCGCCTGCTCCTTGCTGAGCATCCCCAATGTCATGCAGGTTTCCATGCCCATCGCGCGCACGCCCTCGACCATCTCGACGATCGCGGGCATGTCGCGGTCCTTGGGGTTGCGCCACGCGGCGCCCATGCAGAAGCGCTTCGATCCCGAATCCTTCGCCTGCGCCGCCGCCTGCAGCACCGCGCGCACGTCCATCAGCTTGGTGGCTTTCAGCCCGCTGTCGGCGCTTTTGGACTGCGAGCAATAGCCGCAATCCTCGACGCAGCCGCCGGTCTTGATGCTGAGCAGGGTGCAAAGCTGGATTTCGCCGCGCGCATGGTGACGGCGGTGGACGCTCTGCGCCTCCCACATCAGCTCGTCGAACGGCAGGTCGAACAGGGCGGCGATTTCGTCGCGGGTCCAGTCGCGGCGACACTCGTCGCCGCGCCCCTGCGAAGGCAGGGGCCCATCTCCTGCGCGTGCATCGAACGCTGCGCCATTTTGAGAGACTTGGTGATGGGCCCCTGCCTTCGCAGGGGCACGGTCGGTATTATAATTCACGCAGCTTCTCCAATCGGCGGCATATTATGCCCCAGCAAACGCAGCACATCGGCGGCGCATTCCACGACGTTCGAGCCGGGGCCATAAATCCCCTGCACCCCCGCGTCGCGCAGATATTGATAATCCTGCGGCGGGATGACGCCGCCCGCGATCACCTTCACATCGCCGCGCCCCGCTTCTTTCAGCTTGGCGATCAGTTCGGGGATCAGTGTCTTGTGCCCCGCCGCGAGGCTGGAGGCGCCGACGACATCCACTTCGTTTTCCAGCGCCAACACCACCGTTTCCTCAGGCGTCTGAAACAGCGGCCCCGACACGACGTCGAAACCCATGTCGCCGAAGGCCGAGGCGATCACATTGGCGCCGCGGTCGTGACCGTCCTGCCCCATCTTGGCGACGAGCAATTTGGGTTTGCGCCCCATGCGGCGTTCGACCGCCTTCACGCCTTCGAGCACCTGGCTCCAGCGGTCGTCGCCCTCATAGGGCGCGGCATAGACGCCCTTCACCGGCGTCGGCTGCGTCGCATAGCGCTGGAAACTTTCCTCCATCGCCGACGAAATTTCGCCGAGCGTCGCGCGCGCGCGCGCGGCTTCGACCGCGTGCGCGAGCAGATTATTCTCGATCGACTGCTCACCCGCCGCGGCATCACGCAGCGCCTTCAGCGCCGCTTGACACGCCGCCTCGTCGCGGTGCGCCTTCATCTTGTTGATCCGTGCGATCTGGCCTTCGCGGACCTTGGCGTTATCGACCTCGAGCGTTTCGAGCAGGTCCTCATCCTTCAGGCGATATTTGTTCACCCCGACGATCACATCGTCGCCGCGGTCGACGCGCGCCTGCCGCGCAGCAGCAGCCGTCTCGATCATCGCCTTGGGCCAGCCGGCGGCGACGGCCTTCGCCATGCCGCCTTCCTTTTCGACGCGCTCGATGATCTCCCACGCCTTGTCGACGAGTTCCTGCGTCAGCGCCTCGACATAATAGGAGCCGCCGAGCGGATCGACGACCTTGGTCATCCCGGTCTCTTCCTGGATGACGATCTGCGTATTGCGCGCGATGCGGGCGGAGAAATCGGTCGGCAGCGCAATCGCTTCATCAAGCGCGTTGGTGTGCAGCGACTGGGTGCCGCCGAGCATCGCCGCCATCGCCTCGATCGTCGTGCGCATCACATTGTTGTACGGATCCTGCTCGGTCAGCGACACGCCCGACGTCTGGCAGTGCGTGCGCAGCATCTTCGACCGCTCGTCCTTGGCGCCAAGGTTGGTCATCACGCGGTGCCACAGCACGCGCGCGGCGCGCAGCTTCGCTATCTCCATGAAGAAGTTCATGCCGATCGCAAAGAAGAAGCTGAGACGTCCGGCGAACTTGTCGATGTCGAGACCGCTGGCAACGCCGTAGCGCACATATTCGGCGCCATCCGCAATCGTGAAGGCCAGTTCCTGCACCTGCGTCGCGCCGGCTTCCTGCATATGATAGCCCGAAATCGAGATGCTGTTGAACTTCGGCATCTCGCGGCTGGTGTAGCCGAAGATATCGCTGATGATCCGCATCGAGGGTTCGGGCGGGTAGATATAGGTGTTGCGGACCATGAACTCCTTGAGGATGTCGTTCTGGATCGTGCCGTCGAGCAATTTGCGATCGACCCCCTGCTCCTCGCCTGCGACGATGAAAAAGGCGAGGATCGGGATCACCGCGCCGTTCATCGTCATGCTGACCGACATCTGGTCGAGCGGGATGCCGTCGAACAGGATCTTCATATCCTCGACGCTGTCGATCGCGACCCCGGCCTTGCCGACGTCGCCGACGACGCGCGGATGGTCGCTGTCATAGCCGCGGTGGGTGGCGAGGTCGAAGGCGACCGACAGCCCCTTCTGACCCGCGGCGAGGTTACGGCGATAGAAGGCGTTCGATTCCTCGGCGGTCGAAAAGCCCGCATATTGACGGATCGTCCACGGCCGCCCCGCATACATCGATGCGCGGACACCGCGCGTGAAGGGTGCGAAACCGGGCAGGCCGGGGTCGGTGGTGACGTCCTCGGCCGTGTAGAGCGGCTTGACGGCGATCCCCTCGGGCGTGTGCCAGGTGAGGTCTTTGCCTTTGACTTCCTTGGCGGCGGCAGCGGCCCATTGATCGAGGGTTCGTTTGTCGGTCATATGCAGTCTCTAATCCCAAACCCCCTCTCCCCTTGCGGGAGAGGGATGCGAAGACTTGGCGAGTCCCGAGCTTGTCGAGGGGGCCGCCTAGTCGTAGCTGGGAGAGGGGTCGCGAGCCGCAGGCTCGCCAACCAACCCCTCTCCAAGTTCCGGTAGGGGACAAGTCCCCAACCTCCACTTTCCTCCCCCGCAAGGGGGGAGGAGCAATTAATGCGCCCCCTTCGGCGTCTCCATAATCTCGGTGAGCACCCCGCCCATATCCTTGGGATGCAGGAAGAAAATCAGCGTCCCATGCGCCCCGATCCGCGGTTCCCCCAGCACCCGCTTGCCCAGCGCCTCGAACGCCGCCTTGGCAACATGAATATCGGGCACTTCGTAACAGACATGATGCTGCCCCCCCGCCGGGTTCTTCTCCAGAAACCCCGCGATCGAAGTGTTGCCGGGCAGCGGCTCGACCAGCTCGATCTGCGTCCCGTTCAGCGCCCCTTCGGCTCCCGGCGTATCGACAAAACACACCTTCACCCCCTGCTCGGGCAGGTCGAAGGGTTCATGGATCTTCGTCGCGCCCATCACGTCGCGGTAGAAGACGATGCTGTCGGCGATCGACGGCGTCGCAACGCCGATGTGGTTGAGGCGGCCTAGTTTCACATCAAAACTCCAAATATCTGAAGGGCGATTGAAGCGACGAACATTAATGCAAAAAACCAAACCAGGACCGCCATCACCCTCTGCCACACTACGGCCGCCCGAAACCCTTTGTCAGCGCGGCGCCAAGGTCGAGGGCGCCGCATCTCGACCCATTCTTCGGGAATCTCGCCCTGATCGTGCCAAGTGGCGGCCTGTCGCCAAAACCATAGCCCAAGGAGCGATAAGGCAATTGCTGAAGCGGCTTTGACTGCAATCATTAGCATGGGTCACAGCGGAATATTGTCATGCTTCTTCCACGGGTTCTCCAGCTGCTTATTTCGCAGCTTCCGCAGCCCCAACGCGATGCGCTTCCGCGTATTATGCGGGTGAATAACCTCGTCGATATACCCCCGCGACGCCGCGACGAACGGGTTCGCAAAGCGGTCCTCATATTCCTTCGTCCGCTGCGCGATCTTTTCGGGGTCGCCGATGTCGCTGCGGAAGATGATCTCGACCGCGCCCTTCGCCCCCATTACCGCGATCTCGGCGGTCGGCCAGGCATAGTTCAAATCGCCGCGCAGGTGCTTTGACGCCATCACGTCATACGCGCCGCCATAGGCCTTACGCGTGATCACCGTGATCTTGGGCACCGTCGCCTCGGCATAAGCGAAGAGCAGCTTGGCGCCATGCTTGATGATGCCATTATATTCTTGGCTCGTGCCAGGCAGGAAGCCGGGGACGTCGACGAAGGTGATGATCGGAATCTCGAACGCATCGCAGAAACGCACGAAGCGCGCCGCCTTCTTCGACGAATTGATGTCGAGCACCCCCGCCAGCACCAGCGGCTGGTTGGCGACGATGCCGATCGTGCGCCCCTCGATCCGCCCGAAACCGCAGATGATGTTGCCCGCATGCGCCGGCTGCACCTCGAAAAAATCGCCTTCGTCGACCGTTTTGCGGATCAGCTCGTGCATGTCATACGGCTGGTTCGCATTGGGCGGGATCAGCGTGTCGAGGCTGGGTTCGGCGCGGTCGAACGGATCGCTCGTCGGGCGCACCGGCACCCCGCTGCGGTTGTTTTCGGGGAGATAGTCGAAGAAATCGCGCGCCGCGAGCAGCGCCTCGATATCATTCTCGAACGCCAGGTCGGCGACCGAGCTTTTCGTCGTATGCGTGATCGCGCCGCCCAGTTCCTCCTGCGTCACCACCTCGTTGGTCACTGTCTTGACCACATCGGGGCCGGTGACGAACATATAGCTCGAATCCTTCACCATGAAGATGAAGTCGGTCATCGCCGGGCTGTAAACCGCCCCGCCCGCGCACGGACCCATGATCAGGCTGATCTGCGGCACCACGCCCGACGCTAGCACGTTGCGCTGAAACACCTCGGCATAGCCGCCCAAGGACGCCACGCCTTCCTGAATGCGCGCGCCGCCGCTGTCGTTCAGGCCGATGATCGGCGCACCGACCTTAATCGCATTGTCCATGACCTTCATCATCTTCTGCGCGTGGCGCTCGGACAGCGATCCGCCGAAGACGGTGAAATCCTGGCTGAAGACATAGACGAGGCGGCCGTTGATCGTGCCCGACCCGGTGACGATGCCGTCGCCGGGGATTTTCTGGTCCTGCATCCCGAAATCGGTGCAATTATGCTCGACATAGGTGTCGAGCTCCTCGAACGACCCCTCGTCGAGCAGCACGTCGAGCCGCTCGCGCGCGGTCAGCTTGCCCTTGCTGTGCTGTGCGTCGATGCGCTTTTGCCCGCCGCCCAAGGCAGCGGCGGCGCGACGGCGTTCCATTTCGGCGATATTGGCGGACATTCGGCTCTCCGGTTTTCTGGAGCATGCCGTCTGCGCCCGCGCGGGCCCCGATGCAAATGTGAATTTGCAAAGTTGCAAAGTCGGGTTTTGCAAAGTACAAAAAGTCTCTCCCCTTGCGGGAGAGAAAGACTTGGCTTGGCAGCTTGCTGCCTAGCAAGTCTTGAGAGGGGGCTGACGCCCCGCCCCCTCTCCAACTCCGGCTAGGGGAGAGGAAAGGAGTGCGATGACCCCCAACCGCCTCTACGCCGGACGCCAACTTCGCGGGCTTCGCGAAACCCGCGCGATCCGCCAGGCCGACTTCGCGGCGCAGCTCGGCATTTCGGCGTCCTACCTCAGCCAGATCGAGCATGACGACCGCCCGCTGACCCCGGCCCTCCTCGATCGTCTGCAAAAGCTGTTCCCGCTCGAATGGGAGGACGTCGCAGCCGATACGGGCGACCGCCGCGCGGGAGCGTTGCGCGAGGCTGCGGCCGACCCGCTCTTCGCAGGGTCGCCTTTGCCGCCCGAACAGCTCGAACGCGCCGCGCTCCAACAGCCCATGCTGGCCGACCAGTTCATTGCGCTCCACGCCGCCTATCGCCGCGCCGGGCAGCGCCTCCAGATCATCGACGAGGCGCTCACCGGCGGCACTGCCGAGGGGAGCCGGCTGCCATGGGAAGAGGTGCGCGACTGGTTCCACGACGCGGGCAATTATGTCGACAGCATCGACCGCGCTGCCGAGGCGCTGGCAGGGCGGCTTCGCGGCAAGGAGCCGTCGCCCGCAATCGAGACGATCGAGCGAAGGTTGCGCGATGCGCTGGGCATTTCGATCGTCTATCAGCAGACGCAGACGCTGCGCGATTATGACGCAACGATGCGGCATCTGGTTATCGACCCGTCGCAACCCGCCGAAAGTCGGCGCTTCCAGCTTGCCCACCAACTCGCCGCGCTGGCGCTGGCGCGTGAGATCGCTGCGGTGGTCGAGGCGTCGCCGCTGCGCACGGCCGCGGCGCGCCAGCTTCTTCATGTCGGCCTCGCCAATTACGCTGCGGGCGCGGTGCTGATGCCCTACGCGCCCTTTCGCGCCAGCGCCCGGGCCGTGCGCCACGACATCGACCGACTGCGCATGGACTATGGCGTCAGCTTCGAGCAGGCGTGCCACCGCCTCTCGACGCTCCAGCGCCCCGGTGCGCGCGGCATTCCGATGTTTTTCTGCCGCGTCGACATGGCGGGCAATATCACCAAGCGGCACAGCGCCACGCGGCTGCAATTCGCGCGCTTTGGCGGCGCGTGCCCGCTGTGGATCGTTCACGAGGCCGCCGCGATCCCCGACCGCATCCTGTTCCAGCTTGCCGAGACGCCCGATGGCCTGCGCTATGTCTCGATGGCGAAGGGACTGGTCAAACCGTCGGGCAGCTACGCGCGCAGCCCGCGCCGCTACGCCGTCGCGCTGGGCTGCGAGGCGCAATATGCGGCCGATTTCGTCTATGCCGACGGGGTCGACGTCGCCGCGCCCCAAGCCGCGACGCGCATCGGCCTGTCGTGCCGCATCTGCCCGCGCGACGATTGCGATCAACGCGCCTTCCCGCCGAGCGATCGTCCGATCCTGGTCGATCCCGACCGGCGCGACGTCGTGCCCTATCGAATCGGGTGATCTTCTCCCCTCCTGTTCGCGGGAGGGCGCGATATGCTACTTCAGCAACACCAGCTCTTCGGCCATGCTCGGATGCAGCGCGACGGTGTTGTCGAAATCGGCCTTGGTCAGCCCCGCCTTCACCGCGACCGCCGCGGCTTGCAGGATTTCGGGCGCATCGGGACCGATCATGTGGAGCCCGACGACCTGGTCGGTCGCGGCGTTGACGATCATCTTGTACAGCGCGCGCTCGTTGCGCCCCGCGAGAACATTTTTCATCGCGCGAAAATCGCTGGTGTAGACGCGGATCGAACCAAGCTTGTTGCGCGCCTCGGCCTCGGTCATCCCCACCGCGCCGATCGGCGGATGGCTGAACACCGCGCTCGGCACATTGGCATAATCGACCAGCGTCGGCTTGTTGCCGAAAAAGGTGTCGGCGAACGCCTGCCCTTCGCGGATTGCCACCGGGGTCAGCTGGATGCGGTTGGTGACGTCGCCGACCGCAAAGATGCTCGGCACCGACGACTGGTTCCGCTCATCGACCTTGATTGCGCCATGGTCGTCGAGTTCGACCCCCGCTTCTTCAAGGCCCAGCCCCTTTGTGTTCGGGACGCGGCCCGCCGCGACCAGCACGGCGTCGGCCTGGATCGGGTCGCAATTGTCGAGATGGACGGTCAGCGACCCGTCCGCGTTACGCTCGATCGATTGGAACGGCGCATTGAACCGGAACTCGATTCCCTTGGTCATCGAAATCTGGAGCAAGCGATCGCGGATCTGCTCGTCATAGCCGCGCAGGATCGTGTCGCCGCGGTTGACGATCGTCACCTTGCTGCCAAATTCGTTGAAGATGCCTGCAAATTCATTGGCGATGTAACCGCCCCCGGCGATGACCACGCGTTTCGGCAGCGTGTCGAGATGGAAGACCTCGTTTGAAGTGATCGCATGTTCGCTGCCCGGAAATTCGGGGACATGCGGCCAGCCGCCCGTCGCGATCAGGATGCGTTCGGCACGGATCTCCTGCCCGTCGGCCAGCCGCACCGTCTGTGGTCCCACCACCGTGGCGCGCGTTTTGAAAACCGTCACCTTGTGGTTTTCAAGCGTCTGTCCGTACAGGCCTTCGAGGCGGGTGACTTCGGCAAGGACATTGTCGCGCAGACGGTCCCAATCGAACTTGCAATCGGGCACATCCCAGCCAAACTGCCGCGCATCCTTCAGGTCTTCGGCAAAATGGGCGCCGTAAACCAGCAGCTTCTTGGGAACGCAGCCCCGGATGACGCAGGTTCCGCCGACCCGATGTTCTTCGGCTACCGCGACGCGCGCGCCGTGCGATGCAGCGATACGCGAGGCGCGAACCCCGCCCGACCCGGCACCGATGACAAACAGGTCAAAGTCGAAATTGCTCATGGGAACCCCTGATCTGGACGGCCGCCTGTTATGCGCGCCGGCAGCCTATGTGGTTACGCCGCGCAGCGATGCCAATCGAATTTTGCACTGACAGCGAGTGACGCGACCTTAATTGCCCATCGCGGCGTGCATCAGCGCCTGTGTGGCGGGGTCGAATTCGATCGTCCCCTCGGCAAGACCCTTTGCCATTTCCTTGCCCAGTTCGACACCGAACTGGTCGAACGGATTGATGCCCAGCAGCACCGCATTGGCGAACACCCGATGTTCGTAAAAAGCGATCAGCGCGCCCAGGCTGTGCGGCGTCACCTGGTCGAGCAGGATCGTCGTCGAGGGGCGATCGCCCGGATAGTGGCGTGCCCCGTCGGCGTTGGCGCGCCCGGTCATCAGCGCCGCGCCCTGCGCGATGCAGTTGGCGACGAGCGTTTCATGATGTGCTTCGTCCAGCAGATGGTCGGGTTCGCGCGCAACGACGAATTCGACCGGGACGAGATGAGTCCCCTGGTGGAGCAATTGGAACACCGCATGTTGGGCATCGGTGCCCACTCCGCCCCAGGTGATCGGTGCACTGTGGCGGCCCACCGCCGCGCCGTCCAGCGTCACCGACTTGCCGTTCGATTCCATTTCCAGCTGCTGGAGATAGTCGGGAAGCAGGCGCAGCCGCTCGTCATAGGCAAACACCGCGCGCGTCTCGCAGCCGAGCCGGTTCGCATAGATCTGGTCGGCGAACGCGGCGAGCAGACAGATATTGTCGGCGCCGTCGGCAAGCCGGAAATGGCGGTCCATCTCGGCCGCGCCTTCGAGCAGGTCGGCGAAGGCATCCCAGCCGAGTGCGAGTGCCGCGGGAAAGCCGATCGACGACCAGAGCGAATAGCGGCCGCCGACGGTTTCGTTGAACGGCAGGATGCGCGTTTCGTCGACACCCCATTCCATCGCGCGTTCGGGCATGGCGGTCAGCGCGATGACGCGCCCGATCGGATCGTCGACCCCGCCCTCTTCGAGCCATTGCAGTGCCGACGCGGCGTTGAGCAGGGTTTCGGTGGTGGTGAAGGTTTTCGACGCGACGGCGATCAGCGTATGTTCGGGGCTGAACCGCGCCAGTGCTTCGTCGAGCGCAGCGCCGTCGACATTCGAGACGACCGCGACGTCATAGCGCGACCCGTGCCGCCCCAGCGCATCGATCAGCAGGTCGGGGCCAAGTGCCGACCCCCCGATTCCGATATGAAGCAGGTGGCGGATTTCACCGAACGCCCCCGCCTCGATCGCGTCGACCATCATCCGCATTCGCTGGTGCAGCGCCTGCGCGCGGTGCACCGATTCGGGTGCGCCGTCGCCGCGTTCGGCGCTATGTTCGGCGGCGCGCGCCTCGGTCGGATTGGCGATCCCGCCAGAAAACAAGATTTTGCGCCGACCCGAAAAATCCTGCGCGTCGGCCAGGTCGGAGAGGATGGCAATCGCCCGCGGATCGAGATGGGTCTTGGCAAAGTCGAAGCGAATGTCCGCGACGCTGCGCACCAACGCCTGCAACCGCGTCTCGGGATCGGCGGCGACAAGGTCGGTCAGCTTTTGCGGTTGCCAGTCGGAAAGGGCCTGCCAGGCCAGGGGAGCGGTCGTCATGAAATTCTGTCCTCGGACGGGTGAAACTTTCCCATTCTCTAGGCCCGCCGCCCACCGCGCGCCAGTGGCGTCCGCCGATATTTGCTTGACGTGGCAACCTATTCATCGCCAATGCCGCGCATGACCAACGCCAGCTTTACCGCCGATGTGACGCCCCCTCCCGGCCCCGCGCCGTCCGCTCCGACCCCGGCCCCCGTTTCGGCGAAGGAAGAGGCGGTCGACACCGTCCGTTTCCTTGCCCTGCTTGCGATCGCCGTGCTGATTTTCCGCAGCTTTTTCCTGTCTCCGTTCAACATTCCCTCGGAATCGATGCAACCGCGCCTGCTGATCGGCGACTATCTGCTCGTCAACAAAATGGCTTATGGCTATTCAAAATACAGCCTGCCGTTCAGCGCACCGCTGATTCCGGGCCGGATTTTCGCGCGCACGCCCGAACGCGGCGACGTCGTGGTGTTCAAGGCGCCGCCGGTTGCCGACAACGACTATATCAAGCGCGTCATCGGCCTGCCCGGCGACAGCGTGCAGGTGACCGGCGGCATTGTCTGGCTGAACGGAAAGCCCCTCAAGCGCGAGGCGATCGCCGATTTCGTTATCCCGGTGACCCCGAACATGATCGCGGCATCGCGCGCGACGGGGACCCTGCCCTGCTATTCGCCGGAGTTTGAAGAAGTCGCCGCCGACGGAACGCGCCAGTGCCGTTACAAGCAGTTCCGCGAGACGCTGCCTAGCGGCAAAAGCTACAACATCCTCGACATCACGACGATCGCCGAGGACAACACCCCGCTCGTCGTCGTGCCCGAAGGCCATTTGTTCCTGATGGGCGACAACCGCGACCGCAGCGCCGACAGCCGCTTCCCGGCGATGGAAAATCAAGGCATCGGCCTTGTCCCCGAGGAAAATCTGGTCGGCCACGCGCTTGTCGGCATGTTCTCGACCGACGGATCGGCAAGCTGGCTCAACCCGATCAGCTGGTTCACCGCGGCGCGCTGGGAGCGCATCGGGGACGGCTTTTGAGCGATGCCCTCGACACCGGGGCGCTGGCCGAAATCATCGGCTTCACCCCGGACGACCCGGCGCCCTATGAACTGGCGCTGACGCACGGCAGCACCGGGCGCCCCGATTACCAGCGGCTCGAATTTCTGGGCGACCGGGTGCTGGGCCTCGTCATCGCGTCCGAACTTTACACGCGCTTCCCCACCGCCAGCGAGGGCGAAATGTCGTCGCGGCTGCACGTACTGGCGTCGGGCGCAACCTGCGCGGCGGTCGCGCAGCGGCTGAACCTGACCGCCCTCGTCCGCTTTGGCGCGCAGGCGCGCAATGATGGTGGTCGTTACAGCGACAATATCGCCGCCGACGCGATCGAGGCGCTGATCGGCGCGCTCTATCTCGATCGGGGCGCCGACACTGCGCGCCGTTTCATCCTGGCCCATTGGAACGAGATGATCGACGGACAGCAGGCGGCCCCCAAGCATCCGAAGGCGGCGCTCCAGGAATGGGCGCTCGCACGCAAACGTCGCCCGCCCGAATATGAAATCGTCGCGCGCGAGGGCCCCGACCATGCGCCGCGTTTCCGCGTCGCGGTCAGCATCGGCAAGCTCGCGCGCGCCGAGGCCGAGGGTGCCAGCAAACAGGCGGCCGAAAAAGCCGCTGCGACGGCCCTGCTCGCCGAACTCGAAGGAATGAAGCCATGACCCACCGCTGCGGATTTGTCGCCGTCGTTGGCGCGCCCAACGCGGGTAAATCGACGATTGTCAACGCCCTCGTCGGCCAGAAGGTCGCGATCGTCAGCCCGAAGGCGCAGACGACGCGCACTCGGTTGATGGGCGTCGCGATGGACGGCGAGACGCAGATCGTGCTGATCGACACGCCGGGCATCTTCGCGCCCACCCGCAGGCTCGACCGCGCGATGGTTGCGGCGGCCTGGAACAGCCTCGATCAGGCCGAGGCGATCCTGGTGATGATCGACGCCGCAGCGAAACTCGGCGAGCGCGCCGAGCGCGTGCTGCAGGGGATCGAGGGGCGGCCCGAGAAGAAGTTTCTCGTCCTCAACAAGGTCGACCTGACCAAGAAGGACAAATTGCTGACGATCGCGACGCAGCTCAATGAACGCGTGGCGTTTGACGAGACTTTCTTCATCTCGGCCAGCACCGGCGACGGGGTTCCCCAGCTCAAGGCGACGCTGGCAAAGCTGATGCCCGAGGGACCATGGCATTTCCCCGAGGACGAGGTCAGCGATGCGCCCGAACGCATGCTTGCAGCCGAAATCACCCGCGAACAGCTCTATCGACAGCTCCACGAGGAACTGCCCTACCAGTCGACTGTCGAGACCGAGAAATTCTCGACGCGCCCCGACGGCAGCGCCGAAATCCACCAGCAGATACTGGTTGCCCGCGACAACCAGCGCGCGATCATCCTCGGCCACAAGGGCGAGCGGATCAAGGAAATTGGCAGCAAGTCGCGCGCCGAGCTTGCCGAGCTATTGGGCCGCAAGGTCCACCTGTTCCTGCATGTGAAGGTCAAGGCCAATTGGGACGAGGACCGCGGTGTCTATCGCGACATGGGGCTCGACTGGGTCGACTGACCGTTAAATCCGGCGGCAGTCGTTCGGCGGCGGAGTGCCGTCGAAGCGCGCGCTGATCCAGCCGATCGTTTCCTGCGCGCTGTCGCGGGCGCTCGACCCGTGATCGCCGGTCATGTCGATCCAGCGTAACGCCGTGCCCCGTCGGCACACGGCCTTGGCGAATTTGCGCGTCACCGATGGCGCAACGATCGTGTCGTTGCGGCTCTGCGCGATCAGCAGCGGCCCCGGCACCCGCGCGGCATCGACGCTGTTGGCGCGCGCGAAGCTGCCGAAGGGTTCGATCTTGGCGATATCCTTGTTCTTCGTCGCGCGGACGATGGTCAATATGCCCAGGATCGTGCCAAGCTTGGGCTTCTTGTCGAGGCTGACGCAATTATTCTGTGCCAGCCGGTTGATGATGCCTTCGTTGGTGCGATTGACGACGCCGTCCATCGAGAAACCGTACAGCGTCGACCAGCTGTGCAGCGCGAAAGACAGCAGCAGCGCGCGCGCATTTTTGTCGCTGCCATCGCGCAGGTTGGCGGCAAGGTCGGTCGGCGGCGCCGCGGCGGCGGTGGCGATCAGGGTCAGGTCGGGCGCGTAGGCTCGCGCCGTGGTGGCAGTCCATAGTGCCGCGTGGCCGCCCTGCGATTCGCCCCACACGGCGAAGTCAGGTCCCGCCGCGGCGCCCGGAATTTCCCGCGCCGCGCGCACACCATCGAGCACCGCCTGCGCGGTATCGGGGCCGACGAGAAACGGGTGCATCGTCGGGCTGGCGAGGCCGATATAGTCGGGTGCGACGACCACATAACCGCGGCTGACGGCGTCGATGCCGGCGGTCGCGGCAAAGAAATTCGGACTAAGCGATGGCGCGCATTTTTCGGCGACGCCCCATGCGCCATGGGTCCACGCAATGACGCGGCGCTGGCGGGTTGGGATCGCCTCGCGCGGTGCCGCAACGATGCCGGTGACCTCGAGCGGCTGACCATATTGGTTCGTGGTCCAGTATCGCACCCGCCAGGCCTGAACGCCCGCCGGCGAATCGACCACCGGGACAGCCGCAATCAGCCGCCCCGCCTGTTGCGCTGTGGCGGGTAGCGCGAAGCCCAGCGATAGGCTGAGCATGACGGCGACAAGCAGGTGGCGCATGGACGGTCTCCCCGGATGTACGCTTCCTATCATGCCTTCGCTGCGGCAGGAATGCCCCAGCACCTATTCCCGCTAAGGCGGGAATCCATCACCGGATGCTGCGGCCCGAAATGTCGGGTGATGTGTCCCCGCCCTCGCGGGGACACGGCACCTTATGAGTCTTCGGTCGCCTTTTTCTTCGCGGCGGGCTTTTTCGCAGCGGACTTCTTCGCGGGTGCCTTCTTCGCGGCAGCCTTCTTCGGTGCTGCCTTCTTCTTGCCCTTCGCCGGGCCCTTCGCCGCGCGCGCGTCGATCAGCGCGATCGCTTCTTCGAGCGTCAGCGTCGCCGGGTCGGCGCTCTTCGGCAGCGTCGCATTGGTCGTGCCGTCGGTGACATAGGGACCGAAGCGCCCCTCCATCAGCTTCATCTCGCCGCCGCTGGTCGGATGCGGGCCAAAGGTGTTGAG
>NZ_MIAM01000015.1:108845-117070 GCF_001830555.1 Sphingopyxis sp. RIFCSPHIGHO2_12_FULL_65_19
GCCCGCCGCGGCTTCGGCGATGCGGACGACCGCAGCGTTCATCCCGATGTCAAAGATCTCGGCGGTGCCGGTCAGCTTCGCATATTTGCCGTCATGGAGCAGATAGGGGCCATAGCGCCCCAGCCCCGCCATGATCGGCTTGCCGCTTTCGGGATGCGCCCCCACCTCGCGCGGCAGGCTCAAAAGCCGGAGCGCATAGTCGAGATCGAAATCCTCGCCGGGGATGTCCTTGGGGATCGACGAGCGTTTCGCCTCCTTGCCGTCACCGAGCTGGATATAGGGACCGAAGCGCCCGCTGCGCTTCGTGACTTCCAGCCCGCTGTCGGGATCGGTGCCGAGCGTTTCGGGGCCGGTATCGGCTTCGCCATTGCCGCCGGGTTGCGCGAATTTGCGCGTAAATTTGCAGTCGGGATAATTGCTGCACGCGATGAACGGCCCGAACTTGCCGCCACGCAGCGCGAGGCGTCCGGTGCCGCAATTGGGACACAGGCGCGGGTCGCTGCCATCGCCCTTGTCGGGGAAAAGATAGGAGCCGAGGAACTCATCGAGCGCGGCGGTAATTTCCGATGGCTTCTGTTCCATCACCTCGCCGGTGCGCGGCTTGAAGTCGCGCCAGAAACGTTCGAGCACCGCCTGCCACTGCGCGCGGCCGCCCGACACATCGTCGAGTTCCTCCTCAAGTCCCGCGGTGAAGTCATAGCCGACATAGCGTTCAAAGAAACGTTCGAGGAAGGCGGTGAGCAATCGCCCGCTTTCTTCTGGGATGAAGCGGTTCTTCTCGACCGTCACATAGGCGCGGTCCTTCAGCACTTGCAGGATCGACGCATAGGTCGACGGACGCCCGATCCCGAGCTCCTCCATCTTCTTGACAAGGCTCGCCTCCGAATAGCGCGGGGGCGGCTGCGTTTCGTGCTTTTCGACCTCTATGCCCGTCTTGGCGGGCGCATCGCCTTTTGCCATTGCGGGCAGCAGCCGCGCATCCTCATCCTCGCTGTCGTCACGGCCTTCGTCATAGAGCGCCAGGAAGCCGGGGAACTTCACCACCTGCCCGGTCGCGCGCAACATCGTCTTGCCGGTGCCGTCGGTCAGGTCGATGCTGGTGCGTTCAAGCCGCGCCGACGCCATCTGGCTCGCCATCGCGCGCTTCCAGATCAGATCGTAAAGGCGGGCATGATCGCCGCCGCCAGCCTTGTCCTTGGAAAAATCGGTCGGGCGGATCGCTTCATGCGCTTCCTGCGCATTCTTCGCCTTGGTCTGATACTGCCGCGGCTGGTCGGGGACATAGCCGCCGTCATAACGGGTTGCGATCGCCTTGCGCGCCGCGCTGATCGCGCTGCCGTCCATCTGGACGCCATCGGTACGCATATAGGTGATCGCGCCATCCTCATACAGGCCCTGCGCGATCCGCATCGTGTGGCTGGCCGAAAAGCCGAGCTTGCGGGCGGCTTCCTGTTGCAAGGTGGACGTCGTAAACGGCGGCGGCGGATTGCGCGTCAGCGGCTTGGTTTCGACGACGTCGACGGTGAAATGCCCTGCCTTCACATCGGCTTCGGCGGCATGGGCATCGGCTTCACTGGTGATCGACAGCCGCTCGATCTTGTCGCCGCGCCAGCGCGCGAGGCGCGCCTTGAACGGTGTGCCCGACATCTCAAACAGGCCGGTGACCGACCAATATTGCTGCGCAACAAAGGCTTCGATCTCGCGTTCGCGTTCGACGATCATTCGCAGCGTCACCGACTGGACGCGGCCCGCCGATTTCGCGCCGGGCAGCTTGCGCCACAGCACCGGCGACAGGGTGAAACCGACCAGATAGTCGAGCGCGCGACGCGCCCGATAGGCGTCGATCAAATCGTCGTCGAGCGCGCGCGGATGCGCCATCGCATCGGTCACCGCCTGCTTGGTGATCGCGTTGAACGTCACACGATCGACCGACGCGGGCAGCGCCTTTTTGCTGCGCAGCAATTCCTGCACATGCCAGCTGATCGCCTCGCCTTCGCGATCAGGGTCGGTCGCCAGGATCAGGCGGTCGGCGCTTTTCGCCGCGTCCTGGATTTCCTTCATCCGCTTTGTCTTGTCGGGATACAGCTGCCACTGCATCGCAAAGCCGTCATCGGGATCGACCGATCCGTCCTTGGGCGGCAGGTCGCGAACATGACCGTAGCTTGCCAATACCTTGAAGTCGCGACCGAGATATTTCTCGATCGTCTTCGCCTTTGCAGGCGATTCCACAATTACCAATTGCATTAAAAATCTATCCCCGTCACCGGCTCTCACATGTACGCGCGAGGGTGGCGGGGATAGCTTGATTCCGTCAAGCTGGATTTTTCATCCGCCCTTCTGCCATTTGAAGTCGGCGGGCAGGACGCATTTGCCCGCGTCATATCGGCCCACGCTGCGGATGATTTCCTGGTCTTCGGGCTCGACGCGGCGACCGCTGATCTGGCTGTCGATCACGCGGCGGACCAGCGCGTCAAGCTTGGTCACCAGATAGCAATCGACCGCCGGCGGGGCGTGCGGGTTGCCCACCCCGCTGTCGTCGGTCAGGAACAGATAGCGTGACTGGGTCGCCGCCGCCATCGCGCGCATCGCATATTCGGCCTTGTCGGCAACGCCCGACGCGGCCACCGGCGTGATATGGATGCGCTTGGCGCGCGCGGCTTCGGCCGCCGCCCAGGTCCGGGCGAACTTGTCGTCGTGCGGCGGCGCATCGGCGACAAGCAGCAGCGACTTGACCGCGTCGGGACGCCAGTCCTGTCCGACCGCCCGGATCATCGCCTGATCCATCGCTTCGGGATAATCGCCGCCACCATTCGCGTCCTGCCGTGCCAGCGCGCCCTGCACCCGCCCGATGTCGCGATCAAAGGCGATCGTCCGGGTGACATAATCGTCGCCGATGTCGCGGTAGAAGACAAAACCGATGCGGATGTCGAGGTCGCGATGCTTCGCGGTGATCGCCGCGATGATCGAGCGCAGTTCGGCCTGAAGGAAGTTGATCTCGTCACCCATGCTGCCGGTCGTGTCGACCACCAGCATCAGGTCCAGTTTGGTCGGCCGGATCGCCGCCTGGTTTGCGGTAAGTCCGACCAGTTGGCCGCCCGCCGCATCTGACACCAGCACCGGCCGCGCGTCGGCGATCGTTCGTCCAGCCTTGTGCGCCGAAACGGTGATCCGCTCGCTCAGCCGGTCGAGGCCAGGAAAAAAGACCGCGCTGCCGTCGGCCTGCGTCGCCATCGTAATGCTGTTGCCGTCGCTGCACGTCACGACGACGTCGGCGAAGGGGAGCGGCTGGCCGCGGCGGTCTTGAACCTTGACCGTCACCACCCGCGTCGTATCGACGCGCGGCAGGTTTCGGACCTCCTGCCCCATATCGCCGCTGCGGCCCACATAAGCTGCATAAAGTTCGGGGTTGAGCAGATCGTCGTGCTCGCCCGCAGTCAGGATGCCCGATTGCGGCTGCGGCTGTGGACGGGGGTAAGGCCGGGGCGGCGGAATGCGCAAATCCGCCGCCGATCCTGGCACCGGGGCTTTTGCCGACCGCTCGTCCGAATAGCCGTCCGACCCAATGGTCGTCACCGGCGCGGCCGAATCCATCGCCGGGGCAGCGATGCGCGATCCGGTCACCGCAATTTCCCCGACATCGTCGGCACCCGTGGAGATCGGCGGCGGCGGTGCCATAGGCGGCGGAGGCGGTGGAGGAGGCGGCGGAGGTGGCGGGGGGGCGGGCTCGGCCATCATCTCTTCACGGTCGCCCTTGCTGCGCCCGCTGGTCTTGATCCCGCCGTTGTGCTGCTGCGGTTGCGAGCCGACTTCGGCGGCGAGCGGCGGTAGCGGCGCGGCGTTGCGGCAAAAACCCTGGTCGGAAGCGGTGCCGGAATGCGCGAGGGCGAGCGGGATTGGCGCCGGCGCCGAAGCGAGCATTGCCAGCATTGTGACGCCTGTGAGCAATCGGCTTCGCATCATTCCACTCCCCATCATGTGATATAATATCATCAACCTGCGGATCGGCCGCTGAACCGTGGCTGAACCGTGATGAAGCGTTAGATTGTCGAAACTTAGGGCGCTGTGCGGTCCGTCACACGAGCGAAACCCTGGCGCCGGCATGGCGCTCGACGCGGCCCGCCAACTCGAGTTCGAGCAGCACCAGCTGCACAGCCGACGCCGCCTGTCCCGATTGCCGCACCAGTTCGTCGACCGCGACCGGAGTCGGGCCGAGCAGGTCGACAAGCGCCCGACGCGCCCCGTCGCTTGCATCGGTTTGCGGGAGGGCAGCGACAAAACGGGGCGTTGGTTCGCGCACCATCCGCGCGTCGATCGGTCCGACCGCTTCCAGCACATCGTCCACGGTCTGGATCAGCGTTGCCCCCTCGCGGATCAGCATGTTGCAGCCTTGTGCGCGGGGGTCGAGCGGCGATCCCGGCACCGCCATCACCTCGCGACCATAATCCCCCGCGCGCCGGGCGGTGATCAGCGAACCCGACCGCGGCGCCGCCTCGATTACGACTGTGCCGTGCGCCAGCCCCGCAATGATGCGGTTCCGCGACGGAAAATGACGAGCGAGCGGTTCGGCGCCCGGCGGTTGTTCGGCGACGAGCAGCTGGTCGCTTGCGAGCTTTTCCTGGAGCGCGGCATTTTCGGGCGGAAAGGCGATGTCGATCCCGCTGGCGATCACACCCACGGTCGCGCCGCCCAGTGCCCCGACGTGTGCCGCGGTGTCGACACCGCGCGCCAGGCCGCTGACGACGGTCACGTCGCGCGCCGCGAGATCGGCGGCGAGCTGGCGGGCAAAGCGGCAAGCGACGGCGGAGGCGTTGCGCGCGCCGACGATCGCGACGCACGGCCGACGCAGCATCGCCGCATCGCCGCGGACAACGAGCACCGGCGGTGCGCCCTCGACCTCGCCGAGTAGCCGGGAATAGTCGTCCTCGTCGTAAAAGACATGCCGCGCGCCCAGGCTCGCGACGCGATCCACCTCGCGCTCGGCGACGTCGGCGGGGGCAACGCGTGCCTTGCCCGCCCCGCCGCGCAGCACAAGGTCGGGCAGCGCCGCGAGCGCGGCCTCACCCGATCCGAAGCGCTGCATCAGCTGATGCCAGCTCACCGGCCCAACGTGCGGCGTGCGGATCAGCCGCAGCCGCGCCAGCCGCTCGGCGTGCGTCACGCGGTCTCTTTCTTTCCGCCGATGCGCGGTTCGGTGCCCGCGCGCAGCCGCGCGATATTTTCGCGATGGCGCCACAGCACGATCACGGCCAGCCCCGCAAGACCGATGGCGTAAACCGGATAACCGAATGCCAGCGCGGCAGCGGGCGCCGAAACGGCGCCCAACATGCCGCCCAGCGACGAGATGCGGAGCAGCAGCACCGCGCCGATCCATACGACCGCAAAAACCAGCCCGATCGGCCAGGCGAGCGCCAGCGCCAGCCCGAGCAGCGTCGCAACCCCCTTGCCACCCCGAAAGTTCAGCCAGACCGGATAGCAGTGGCCGATCATCGCCGCGGCGCCCGCGATCATTGCGGCATGGTCGCCGAGTTCGGGCGCGAACTGGCGCGCCAGCAACACCGCGACCGCGCCCTTGGCACCGTCCAGGATCAGCGTCGCGGCGGCAAGTCCCTTGCGCCCCGTCCGCAGGACATTGGTCGCACCGATATTGCCCGACCCGATCTGGCGCAGGTCGCCCGCGCCGAACAGCCGCGTCAGGATGACGCCAAAGGGGATCGAACCCAGAAGATAGCCGGCAGCAACCAGGAAGAATATCGTCATGCAATCCCCGCTTCGTTCGGCGCCAGTGTGGCGATGTTGCGCCTAGCAATCAACGGATTCGGACGCGATGCACGTCAAAATGGATTTGATAGCGGTCCGGCCTGCCTGCTAGGCGGACGCGATGAACGCCCCGACCCCCGACGCCCCGATCCTCTTTTTCGACAGCGGCCTTGGCGGGTTGACCGTGCTCGGCCCCACCCGCGCGCTGCTGCCCACCGCGCCCTTCGTCTATGCCGCCGACTATGCTGGCCTGCCCTATGGGGGGAAAAGCAACGAGGAACTGGCGGCACGCGTCCCGGCGCTGCTCGGGCGGCTGGTCGAACGGTATCAGCCGCGGCTCGCAGTCATCGCGTGCAATACCGCCTCGACGATTGCGCTGGCGCATGTTCGCGCCGCGCTCGACCTGCCGATCGTCGGCACCGTGCCGGCGATCAAGCCTGCTGCTGAACTGACGCGCAGCGGGGTCATCGGCGTGCTCGGCACCGAAGCGACGGTGCGCCAGCCCTATGTCGATGACCTTGGCGCCCGGTTCGCGGGCGGCAAGACATTGCTCCGCCACGGCAGCCCCGGCCTTGTCACCGGCGCCGAGGCGAAGCTGCGGGGCGCGGCGATCGACCCGTCGGTCATCGCGCGCGCGGTGGCCGGGCTTCGCGACCAGCCGGGCGGCGACGCACTCGACGTCGTCGTCCTTGCCTGCACCCATTTTCCGCTGCTGCGCGACGAATTGCAGGCCGCGTTCGGGCCCGATGTCCGCCTGATCGACGGCGCCGCGGGCATCGCGCGGCGGATCGCCTACCTGACCGATGGACAGCGTTGGCCCGGCGCGGCGTCGCCGGGGCTGGCCGTGTTCACGCGCAGCCAGGATCGCACGCCCCCGCCGCTCGCCGCACTGGCCCCGTTCGGCATCGGCGCGATCGAGACGATCTGATAGGACAATTTGCCCTATAGATGCGAATCGTTCGCACTGGATTTCGGCGGGATTCGGCGTTATTGGCCCGCTTGTTAACAGCCGCCGGAGGGAGCGGCCCAAGGCCTGGATGGCACCTGACTGCGGGGCTGACACGTGAACTACAACGATATTTTCGCACGCGCGATCGACCGGCTGCACGAAGAAGGACGTTACCGCGTCTTCATCGACATCCTGCGCAACAAGGGCGCTTTCCCGAACGCACGCTGCTTTGCCGGGCACAATGGGCCGAAGCCGATCACCGTGTGGTGCTCGAACGACTATCTGGCGATGGGGCAGCACCCCAAGGTGGTCGAGGCGATGGAAGAGGCGCTGCACGACGTCGGCGCCGGGTCGGGTGGCACGCGGAACATCGGCGGCAACACCCACTATCATGTCGACCTCGAACATGAACTCGCCGACCTGCACGGCAAGGAAGGCGCGCTGCTTTTCACGTCGGGCTATATCTCGAACGAGGCAACGCTGGGGACGCTCGGCAAGCTGCTTCCCAACTGCATCATTTATTCGGACGAATTGAATCACGCCTCGATGATCGCAGGCATCCGCAACTCGGGCTGCGAAAAGCGCGTGTGGCGCCACAACGACCTCGAACATCTTGAGGAACTGCTGGCCGCCGACGATCCGCAGGCGGCCAAACTGATCGCATTTGAAAGCGTCTATTCGATGGACGGCGACGTCGCCCCGATCCACGCGATCTGTGACCTTGCCGACAAATATAATGCGCTGACCTATTGCGACGAAGTCCATGCCGTCGGCATGTATGGCCCGCGCGGCGGCGGCATCACCGACCGCGACGAAGCGGCGGGCCGGGTGACGATCATCGAAGGCACGCTGGGCAAGGCGTTTGGCGTGATGGGCGGCTATATCGCCGCCGACAAGAATATCATCGACGTGATCCGCAGCTATGCGCCGGGGTTCATCTTCACCACCAGCCTGTCGCCGGTGCTCGTCGCGGGTGTGCTCGCCAGCGTGCGGCATCTGAAATCGTCAAGCGTCGAACGCGACGCGCAGCAGCAGGCGGCCGCTTACCTGAAGCAATGTTTCCGCGACGCAGGCCTGCCGGTGATGGATTCGACCACGCATATCGTCCCGCTGATGGTCGGCGATCCGGTGCGCGCCAAGAAGATCAGCGACATTTTGCTCGCCGAATATGGCGTCTATGTCCAGCCGATCAATTTCCCGACCGTCCCGCGCGGCACCGAACGGCTGCGCTTCACCCCCGGCCCCGCGCATGACGAAGCGATGATGCGCGAATTGACACAGGCGCTCGCCGAAATCTGGGACCGGCTGGAAATGCGCAAGGCCGCGTGACGAACGCTGTGGGTTATGACGAGGTCGTTGTCGGACGCCGCTCGATCCGCGGCTTTCTCGACAAGCCCGTCCCCAAGGCGCTGATCGCGGAGATATTGGAGGTCGCAATGCGCGCGCCCTCTTCGTTCAACAACCAGTGCTGGAATTTCTCGGTCGTCACCGGCGAACCGCTCGCGGCGATCCGGCAAGG
>NZ_MIAM01000015.1:117120-126462 GCF_001830555.1 Sphingopyxis sp. RIFCSPHIGHO2_12_FULL_65_19
ACAGCCGCGAGTTCCGCCGCTTCGACGGCATCGCCGACGATCATCGCGCCCGCCAGATCGAAATTGCCAAACAATTGTTCGGTGCCATGGGCATCGAACGCGAAGACAAGGACGCCCGGCAGGACTGGGTGCTGCGCGGTTTCCGCCAGTTCGACGCGCCGGTCAGCGTCGTCGTGACCTATGACCGCGTGCTGCTCGGCAGCGACATCGCGCCCTTTGACTGCGGCGCTGTCACCAACGCGTTGGTCAACGCCGCCTGGTCGCGCGGGCTGGGCTGCGTCATCAACAGCCAGGGCATCATGCAAAGCCCTGTCGTGCGCGAACACGCCCATATCCCCGACGATCAGGTCATCATGATCTGCGTCGCGATGGGCTGGCCCGATGAAGATTTTCCGGCCAATTCCGTGGTGTCAAACCGTAAGAGAGTCGACCAGGCGGTCCGGTTCGTCGGGTTCGACGATTGACCACCCGGCGCTCGATGGTGCGGCACACGCCCCTGCCTCGACGATGAAGAGATGATCATGCCGACACAGCGCTATAGCTATACCGCCATCACGCTTCACTGGCTCATCGCGCTGCTGCTCGCGTTCCAGATCGCGCTCGGCTGGGCGCTCGAAGGCAATAACGGTCCCGAACTCTTCGCGCGCTACCAACTGCACAAATCGGTCGGCATCACGATCCTGCTGCTCAGCTTCGCCCGCCTTGCCGCGCGCCTGTTCACACCGCGCCCACCCGCATCCGACGGCCCGGCCTGGACGCGCGCGCTCGCCAGCACGGTGCATTGGCTCTTCTATCTCGTGATGATCCTCGGCCCCGTAACGGGCTGGCTGCTCGTTTCGACCGCGCGCGTGCAGGTGCCGACTTTGCTCTACGGTCTCATTCCCTGGCCGCACCTGCCGGTTGGTCGGAGCTGGCACGAACCCGCGGAGGCGATCCACGGCGCGATGGCGTGGCTCGCGATCGGGCTGTTCGCGCTCCATGTCGCGGGGGCGCTGCGTCACCAATGGCTGCTCGGCAAGCCCGAGCTCCAGCGGATGATCCCCTTTGGACGCGGCAAGGCCGTCGGCGCGGCGATCGGGGCGCTGGCGGTTGTCGGCGCGGCCTTCGCTGCGGGCAATCTCATCTATCCCGATCGGCCGCAGCGGGTCGAAGAAAAGCAATCGGCCGTACCCGTCGCCCAGCCCGCCGCGCCTTCGGTTCCCACACCGAAGGTCGAGGAAACGCCCGAAGCCGAAACGACCGAAACGACGCCCGAAGCGACTGCCCAGCCGCTTGCGGACTGGACCGTCGCGTCGGGCGGCCGTCTTGGCTTCACCGCGCGCTGGAATGGCGAGGCCGTCAACGGCAGCTTTAACCGCTGGCGCGCCGCCATCCGTTTCAGCCCTGACGGGCTCGCCAAATCGACCATAAGTGTGACCGTCGACCTCGCATCGGCTGACACCGGCGACGGGCAGCGCGACGATTCGCTCAAGAGCAGCGATTTCTTCAACGTCCCTGCACAACCGAACGCGGTGTTCAGCGCGCGCGATATCCGGCACCTCGGCGGGGAGCGCTATGAAGCGCGCGGCACGCTCGACCTGCGCGGCGTTAGCAAGCCGGCAACGATACGCTTCACGCTGCGCATCGACGGCGACCGCGCGCGCGTTTCCGGGACGGCGCGCATCGACCGCACATCCTTCGGCGTGGGTCAGGGCGAATGGGCGGCCACCGACGCGATCGCGGCCGGGGTCGACATCGCCTTTTCCTTCACCGCGACGCGCCCGGCGTCCTGACGAACGCCTCAGCAGGGAGGTCGCATCATGCCCCAGAAATGCGGACCTGCGGGGATATCCCACTCGACCTGGGTGACAAAGCCCAGCCGCTCGTAGAGCGGTACATTTTCAGGGGTCGCGGTTTCCAGCCAACAGGGCAGTCCCGCGGCATCGGCAACAGCGGTCTGTGCGCGGATGATACGGCCGCCATGCCCTTTGCCCTGATGATCGCGGCGCACGCCGACATAGTGGAGATACCAGAACTGACCTTTTGGCCGATGCGCGTCGATGCTGGCCTGCACCTTCAATCCGCGCCGCAACGCGGTGCCGAATGTCGCGACCAGCGGCACGACGGTGCGGAGAAACTCTAGCGTTCCGCTATGCGCCTGTCCGGGCGCCCGCCATAGTGCCGCGGCTTCGTCGCCGCCGGAACGCAGCGCCAGTCCGGCGCGCATATCGGCGGGCACGAGCGTCCGAAACAGGCCGCCGAGCGCGCGGGCGCGATGATCGGCATCGGGCAATATCCACGACAGCGCGGGGTCGGTCTGGAACGCCTGCGCCAGCGTTTCGACCAGCGCCGCCTGATCGGCCCGACCGGCCCGGACGATCCCGTTCATACCCCGCCCCCGCTTACCATCCGATCAATCGCGGCAATAACCTTCGCCCTGCTTGACGATCAGGCATTCTTTCTTGCCCGCCAGATATTTCAGGCCGGTCTCGTCACCGCTGCCGCGGCGCAGGCTCAGCTCTTCGCTGCCGCGCTTGAACTTGATCCCATGTTCGCTGTCTTCGCCGTCATAGGTCCCCTTTGTGTCGAGGTCCGATTGCATTTCGAGCTTGTATTTTCCGGGTTCGGCGGTCGTGATCGTGGCATACATGCCCTCGACCCCGGTCCATTTGCCCGCCCAGCTGGCGAAGCGGTGCGGCGCGGTCGCCGGGTCGGTTGCCTCAGCGCCTTCGGGCGGGACCGTTTCGACCGGAACCTCGGTCGTTGCCGTATCGCCCGTTGCGGGCGCAGGCGCTTCGGCCTTCTCACATCCGCTCAGCAACGCCAGCGCAGCGGCGCCGGCCAGGACCAGGGCTTGTTTCGTCATCGTGAGTCTCCTTCGCCGCTTCCAACGCGCCGAGGGAACCAAATATCCCGTCATTCGGCAAGAATTTCCGCATAATGCCTGGGATCGATATTGCCCCCCGACAGGGTGACCAGGGTCGCATCGCCCAGTTCGACCTTTCCGGCGAGCACTGCCGCGAGCGCCGCGGCGCCGCCGGGCTCGACGACAAGGTGCAGCTTCTCGAACGCCAGGCGCATCGCATGGCGCACTTCCTGGCGCGTCACCACCACGCCGCGGACGCCGCGCGCCTGGAGCACCGCAAAATTGATCGGCCAGGTCTGCGGTGTCTGCAAGGCGTCGCATTCGGTGGGATAGGACAGATCCTCGACCGACATGATCGCGCCCGCGGCGAGCGATCGGGTCACATCGTCCCACCCTTCGGGTTCGACCGCCACGACATCGGCATAGGGACAAGCGAGCGCGAGGCCCGCCGACAGCCCGCCGCCGCCGCAACAGGCGATGATCCGGTCGGGACCGGCGATGCCGCGCGCCGCCAGCTGGGCGTGCGCCTCGATCCCGGCGCTGCCCTGCCCTTCGATGATCCACGGATCGCCATAGGCGTGGACGAGCGTCCCGCCGCGTTCGTCCAACAGCTTGGCCGCGACCGCATCGCGCGATTCGGTGACGCGGTCGTAAAGCACGACCTCGGCCCCCAGCGCGCGGGTTGCCGCAAGCTTCATCTGCGGGGCATTGCTCGGCATGACGATTGTTGCCGGGATACCCAGCCGTTTTGCCGCCCAGGCGACCCCTTGCGCGTGATTGCCGCTCGATACGCCCACAACCCCTGCCGCCGCCTGTTCGGGCGTCAGGTCGGTCAGTCGGTGCCAGGCGCCGCGAATCTTGAAGGCGCCGACCGGCTGGAGGCACTCGGCCTTGCACCAGATCGTCGTGCCACCGATTTCCATCGGCAGCAGCGGCGTCAACGGCAAAAGTTCGGCGACCTTTGCCGCGGCGCGTTCGACGCCGGCCAGCGTCGGCGCCCGGTTCGGGGCGAGCAGGGGATCGGGGCTTTGCTGTGTCATGGCTTCGTCCTATAGGGCCGGTCATACAAGACAAGGCGGCAAAGGTCCGCGACAGGAGATTTTCGATGAGCAAGATTCTGGTGATCGGCGCAGGCGGCGTCGGTTCGGTCGCGGTGCACAAGATGGCGATGAACGCCGACATCTTTCCCGACATCACATTGGCAAGCCGCCGCAAGTTCAAATGCGACGCGATCGCCGAATCGGTCAAGCAACGCACCGGGGTCACGATCAACACCGCCGAAGTGGACGCCGACCATATCGACGCGACCGCCGCGCTGATCCGCTCGATCGGCGCGACGCATGTCGTCAACCTCGCGCTGCCCTATCAGGACCTCACGATCATGGAGGCGTGCCTGTCGACCGGCGCGCATTATCTCGACACCGCCAACTATGAACCGCGCGACGAAGCCAAGTTTGAATATCACTGGCAATGGGCATATCACGACCGCTTCAAGGAAGCAGGACTGATGGCGTTGCTCGGTTCGGGCTTTGACCCGGGCGTCACCAGCGTCTTCACGACGTGGCTCAAAAAGCATCATTTCGACCGCATCGACACGCTCGACATCCTCGATTGCAACGGCGGCGATCACGGCCAGCATTTTGCGACCAACTTCAATCCGGAGATCAATATCCGTGAGGTGACCGCGGTGGCGCGTCACTGGGAAAATGGCGACTGGGTCGAAACCCCGCCGATGTCGGTGAAACAGACATTTGATTTCGAGGCGGTGGGCGAAAAGACGATGTACCTCATGTATCATGAGGAGATCGAAAGCCTGAAAACGCACCTGCCCGAAATCAAGCGCATCCGGTTCTGGATGACCTTTGGCGAGGCCTATATCACCCACCTCACCGTGCTCCAGAACGTCGGCATGACGCGGATCGACCCGGTGATTTATGAAGGCCGCGAGATCGTTCCGCTCCAATTCCTCAAAGCCGTGCTGCCCGAACCGTCCAGCCTGGGCGAGACGACGAAGGGCAAGACCAACATCGGCGTCATCGCGACCGGCCTCGGCAAGGACGGTAAGGAAAAGACGCTCTATCTTTACAATATCTGCGACCATGAGGACGCCTTTGCCGAAACCGGCAATCAGGCAGTCAGCTACACCACCGGCGTTCCCGCGATGATCGGCGCCGCAATGATGGTCACCGGGACGTGGTCGGGCGATGGCGTTTTCAACATGGAACAGATGGACCCCGATCCCTTCATGGACATGCTGAACAAGCATGGTCTGCCGTGGCAGGTGAAGGAACTTGACGGGCCGCTGGATTTTTGAATCGACTGCGCCCCTGCGGAAACAGGGGCGCGGACCGCTGTGATTGGGAGCAGCCATGACCGCCTATCTTGCGCCCATCGGGCTGCTGATCCTGTCGAACATCTTCATGACCTTTGCATGGTATGGTCACCTCGGCGATATGTCGCGGCCGGTGTGGCTCGCGGTGCTGATCGCGTGGGGCATCGCCTTTTTTGAATATTGCCTGGCCGTCCCCGCCAACCGCATCGGTTACGGCGTCTACAGCGCCGCCGAACTCAAGACCTTGCAGGAAGTCATCACACTGGTCATATTCGCCGGGTTCGCGGTCTTCTGGCTCGGTGAGAAGCTGACGGCGAACCACCTCGTCGGTTTTGGTCTGATTGCGGCGGGGGCGTTTTTCATCTTCAAGGGACCGATTGCGGTCTGACAGAAAGCTTGTAGCGACATGGAAACCCGTGCCGGCGATCCCGGAGCCTTTGCCCGCTTCGACCTCAGCCGTGTCCCCTCACCCGCGTTCGTCGTCGATGCCGCCAAGGTGCGCGCGAACCTCGCGCTGCTGCGCCACATCGGCGATGCGTCGGGCGCGCGCGTGCTGGCCGCGCTCAAGGCCTTTTCGATGTGGTCGCTGGGCCCGACGGTCGCAGACTATCTGGATGGCGTGTGCGCATCGGGGCTTTACGAGGCGAAGCTCGGCCGCGGCGAATATGGCGGAGAAGTCGCGACCTATTGCGCGGGCTACAAGGAAGCCGACCTGCCCGAAATTGCGGCATTGTCGGATCACCTGATCTTCAACTCGCCCGGCCAGATTGCGCGCTTTCGTCCGCTGCTCGACGAACTGCGCGCAAAGGGCGAGGCGTTCGACGTCGGCCTGCGCATCAACCCGATGCACAGCGAGGGCGAAGTCGCGAAATATGATCCCGCCGCGCCGTGCAGCCGCCTCGGTTTTCCGATCAGCCAGTTGTTGCCCGAACATATGGAGGGTGTCGACGGCATCCACATGCACAGCTTGTGCGAGCAGGATTTCCCGCCGCTGGAACGCACCTGGAATGCGGTGCAGCCCATGTTGCGGCCCTTCTTCGGCCAGCTGAAATGGCTCAATTTTGGTGGCGGTCACCACGTCACCCGCGCCGATTACCAGGTCGACGACCTGATCGCATTCCTGAAACAGGTGCGGGCGGCGACCGATTGCGACGTGATGATCGAACCGGGCGAGGCGATCGCGCTCGACGCCGGCATCCTCGTCGGCGAGGTGCTCGACCTGTTCGACAATGGCATGCCGATCGGGATCACCGACATTTCGGCGACGTGCCACATGCCCGACGTGATCGAGGCGCCATATCGGCCCGCGATGCTGGGCGAAGGTGCCGACGGCGTCCCCACCCGCCTCGGGGGTCCTTCGTGCCTGGCAGGCGATGTTATCGGCGATTACCGCCTGCCTGGCGGTGCCCGTATCGGCCAGCGTTTTGCCTTCCTTGATCAGGCCCATTATTCGATGGTCAAGACGAACAGCTTCAATGGCGTGCCGCTGCCGTCGATCTGGCTGTGGGACAGCGAAAGCGACGAATTGAAGCTGATCCGCGAGTTCGGTTACGAGGATTTCAAGACGCGGCTGGGGTAGCTTCCCGCCGCATCGCTCCGCGAAAGCCTATCGGGCAACCAGTTCGGCCAGGGCTTGGTGGATGTCGCTGACCACCACCGATCCCTCGCCCACCGACGATGCGACCCGCTTCACCGAACCCTTGCGGACATCGCCGATGGCGTAGATGCGCGGCCAGCTCGTTTCGTAGCGGCTCGGCATCCGGTCGAGCGACCAGCCCGCCCTGACCAGTTCGAGCGGCGCGATGTCGGTGCCCGTTTTCACGAAGCCCCGATCGTCGCATACCATCTCCTTCGGCAGCCACGTCGTGTTCGGGCTGGCGCCGAGGAAGAGGAACAGGAAGCCGCAGTCGCAATGCCCCTCCTCGCCCGTTTCGCGGCAGCGGTAGGTGAGCCCCGCCAGCCGGTCCTCGCCGTGCAGCGCGACCACGTCGGTCGACCCGATGATCTCGATATTCGGATGCTCCTCCAGTCGCCTGACCAGATATTCGGACATCGTATCGCGCAAGCTTTTGCGGCGGAAAATGACATAAACCTTTTTGGCGACGCTCGCGAGATAGATCGCCCCCTGCCCCGCGGAATTGCCCGCGCCCACAATCGTGACCTCGGCATTGCCGCACAGCTGGGCCTCCATCGGCGTCGCGCCATAATAGATTCCGCGCCCTTCATAGGCCTCAATCCCCTCGATCGGCAGCCGCTGATATTGCGCGCCGCTGGCGACAACCACCGCCCGGCTGCGCAGCTTGCGGCCGTCGGCGAGGTGCAGGCAATAGGCGTCCTCGTCGCGGGCGATCGACGCCGCGCGGACGGGCGCGACGATCCGTGCGCCGAACTTCTGCGCCTGCACCGTCGCGCGGCGGGCCAGCTCGTTCCCCGAAATGCCCGTCGGGAAACCCAGGTAATTCTCGATCTTCGATGACGTGCCCGCCTGCCCGCCCGGTGCGAGCGAATCGAGCGCGATCACCGTCAGCCCTTCGGACGCCGCATAAACCGCCGCCGCGAGGCCGCCGGGGCCGCTGCCGACCACCAGCACGTCGGCGGTTGCCCCGTCGGGGAGCAGGTCGAGTCCCATCGCCTGCGCAAGTTCTTCGGGGGTCGGCTGGATCAAAATGTCGGTCGCGCCCAGGATCACCGCGGGCAACTGGTCTTCGGTCAGCCCGCGCTCGGCCATCAGATGCCCCGCGACAGGGCCGTCGGCGGGATCGAACCAGCGGTGCCCGACGCCATGCTTCATCAGCAGGTCGCGGAGCGCATAAACGCTCCGGTCGAGTCCCGCGCCGAGGATGATGATCGCGGCGAAGCCGCGCACGTTACCGAACTCGCGCCGCGCCGCGAACACCCGCACAAAAATGTCGGAGAAATGGCTGTTGCCCGCGATCAGCCGCTGAAAGCTCTCGTGCGGGATGCGCAATATCTCGCCATCCGCCCCCATCACGACGCGCGACAGGTGCCGCTGCCCGGTGAGCACCGACAGGTCGCCCGCGAACTGCCCGCGCTCCATCCACCCGACGCGGCGGCTTCCCTCGTCGGTCTGGACGAAAATATCGGTGTGCCCCGACAAGGTCACGATACAGTCGGGCGCCATCGTCCCCTCGGCGAGGATCAGATCGCCCGCGCGGTGCGATTCGACGGTGCCAAACGCGATCAATTCTTCCAGCTCGGCATCGCTAAACGTATGATTCACGTCGGCAGGCGGGGTCATGCAGCGCGGTCCTTTCGAGGGAGGAGGCCGGGAGCAATAGCCCGAAATCGAGCGCCTGTCCCCCGGTTACCGCGCGTGGGGCCCGCTTCGGCGCGACTGTGACCGCCGCGTTACAAAATTGCGCGATAGGGTCTTTACAGGGGGGACCCCCCTGCATATATCGCCCTCCGCTGCCCCAGGGGGACTTCCAATAACCGCAAGGCAGCCTTGTCGTTTACCGTTTAATTTTTGGGGGTCCCTTGCGTTGCACCAGCATCATAGCGCCCACGGGCTGATTCAGGCACTTTCGCCGGTCGAACCTGTCACGCTCGTCCGCCCGCACGCTGCGCGGCGTGCGGCGCGTTTCTTCATCGAGCGATTTCCCGGCACGACCATGTATGCGGTCAAGGCGAACCCGTCGCCGGACCTGCTGCGCGTGCTGTGGGATTCGGGTGTCACCCATTATGACGTCGCCTCGATTGCCGAGGTTCGCCTTGCCGCGCGCACCCTGCCGCAGGCGACGCTCTGCTTCATGCATCCGGTGAAGGCGGAGGAAGCGATTTCCGAAGCTTATTGGAAGCATGGCGTGCGCACCTTCTCGCTCGACACGATGGACGAGCTGGAAAAGATCGTCCGCGCGACCGAGGGCGCTGCCGACCTCAACCTGCTCGTGCGCCTGCGCGTATCGTCGGACCACAGCAAGCTCAGCCTGGCCGCCAAGTTTGGTGCCGAAGCCGACGAAGTCGTCGAATTGCTGATGGCGACGCGCCAGGCGGCTGATGCGCTCGGTATCTGCTTTCACGTCGGCAGCCAGGCGATGACGCCGCACGCCTATGCGCAGGCGATGGAACGCGTCCGCGCGGCGATCGTCGCCGCGTCGGTCACGGTCGACATCGTCGATGTCGGCGGCGGCTTTCCGTCGTCCTA
>NZ_MIAM01000015.1:126478-130909 GCF_001830555.1 Sphingopyxis sp. RIFCSPHIGHO2_12_FULL_65_19
CCGCCGCTGGACGCCTATTTCGACACGATCCACCGCAGTTTTGAAAGCCTGCCGATCAGCTATTCGGCCGAGCTGTGGTGCGAGCCTGGCCGCGCACTGTCTGCCGAATATAGTTCGCTGGTCGTGCGCGTCGAAAAGCGGCGCGGCGAGGAGCTCTATATCAACGACGGTGCTTATGGCGCGCTGTTCGATGCCGCGCATGTCGGCTGGCGCTTCCCCGTTTCGTTGCAACGTGACGTGGTAAGCGAAGCCGAACTGGTGCCGTTCAGCTTCTATGGCCCGACGTGCGACGACCTCGACCATATGGCGGGACCGTTTTTCCTGCCTGCAGACATCAAGGCCGGTGATTTCATCGAAATTGGTATGCTCGGCGCCTATGGCTGCGCGATGCGGACCAAGTTCAACGGCTTCGGCGCGGACGAAACCCATGTCGTCAGCGACGAGCCGATGGCGAGCCTGTACACCGGCAGCGAAGCCGAACCCGAACGCCGCAGCGCGACGGTAACCAAGCTGTTCTGACCGCGACGCGGCGATCAAGACAGGGGCCGGGCGCAGCGATGCGACCGGCCCTTTTCCTTTCGGCCCAAGGCGCTAGATTGCGCGCTCCATGCAGCCCTTCCATCATCTCCTCGTCAATAATCTGATCGCGAACATCACCAACTTCACGGTGTGGTTCGCGCTGACCTTCTGGACTTTTCTGGAAACTCAGTCGGTGTTCGCGACGGGGATGATCGCGGGCATCTATCTGGTCCTGACCGCGATGCTCGGCGTCTGGTTCGGCAGCCTTGTCGACCATCATGGCAAGCGCAACATGATGCTGGTATCGAGCATTGCCTCGCTCCTCCTCTACGCCGCCGCGTTCGCGGCCTATGCCCTCGCGCCTTCCGTTCGTGCCGCCGATGTGTCGGGCGTTGCGCTCTGGCTGTTCATTCTCGTTTCGATGCTGGCGGTGATCGTCGGCAATATCCGTATGATCGCGCTGCCGACGTTGGTGACCCTGCTGGTGCCGGAGGATCGGCGCGACAAGGCCAACGGGCTCGTGGGAATGGTCAGCGGCATCGGCTTCCTCACCACCTCGGCGATCAGCGGCTTTCTTGTCGCGTGGGGCGGGATGGTCGCGACACTGGTCTTTGCCGTCGCCTTTTCGCTTCTCGCCATCGTCCATCTTCTGTTCGTCCGGGTTGACGAACCGCGCGCGGCCGAGGCGGACGATGCACCGCGCCGCATCGACCTTGCCGGGACAATGCGCGTCGTGCTCGGTATCCCCGGCCTGTTCGCGCTGATCCTCTTTTCCTGCTTCAACAACCTGCTCGGCGGCGTGTTTATGGCGCTCATGGACGCCTATGGCCTGTCGTTAATGCAGGTCGAAACATGGGGCTTGCTGTGGGCGTTCGTTTCCTGCGCGTTCATTCTCAGCGGCATGGTGATCGCGCGGACGGGTCTTGGTGCGAACCCGGTGCGAACCCTGCTTCTCGTCAATCTGATCGCATGGACAGTCGCCGCGTTTTTCACCTTGCAGTCGTCGATCCTGCTGCTGGCCGCGGGCTGTTTTATCTGGATGTTCCTCGGCCCCTATGCCGAGGCGGCCGAGCAGACGACGATGCAGAAAGTCGTGCCGTTCGAGCGTCAGGGCCGCGTCTTCGGCTTTGCCCAGTCGGCCGAGCAGGCGGCCTCACCGCTGACCGCCTTCCTGATCGCCCCGCTCACCCAATTTCTTTTCGTGCCGTTTATGACCGACGGTGCAGGCGCCGACGCGATCGGCGACTGGTATGGCCGCGGTCCCGAACGCGGGATCGCGCTGGTCTTTACCATCGCCGGTCTGTTCGGCGTTATCCTGACGCTGGCGGCGTTCGGCTCGCGATACTATCGCCGGATATCCGCGGCCTATACGGATGGGAACAACAGCCAAGCGGCCGCAGCCCCCGCTGCCTGACGAAAGTTGCGGAAGCCTCTTCCGTTTTACTTTGCAATCATTCTATCCTGCCCGCCTTGGAAGAGGAGGAGCCATGCCCATGCTGTCGGGTATCCGTATCGTCGATCTGACGACCGTCATTTTCGGCCCCTATGCGACGCAGATGCTCGCCGACCTGGGTGCCGAGGTGATCAAGGTCGAAACGCCCGGGATTGGCGATATCTCGCGCTATCTGGGAAGCGGGGTTCCCGACCCGACGATGGGGTCGATCCACCTGACGGTCAATCGCGGCAAACGCTCAATCGCGCTCGACCTCAAACAGCCGGGGGATGCCGCCGTGCTGCGCGACCTTGTTGCGACCGCCGACGTTTTTTTTCACAATGTTCGCGGCAAGGCGATCGCGCGGCTCGGTTTCGACTATGACGCATGCAAGGCGCTGAAACCCGACATCATCTATGTCCACGGCACCGGCTTCGCGCAGGACGGCCCCTATGCCGACCTTCAGGCCTATGACGATGTCATCCAGGCCGCCAGCGGCACGACCAGCCTGTTGCCGCGCGTCGACGGCGACCCGCGCCCGCGCTATTTCCCCTCGCTCATCGCCGACAAGGTTGCGGGGCAGTTTGGTGCGCAGGCGATCCTGGCGGCGCTGGTCCACAAGCTGCGCACCGGCGAAGGCCAGCAGGTCGAAGTGCCGATGTTTGAATGTTTTTCATCGTTCATGCTGACCGAACATCTGCGCGACGCCGCGCTCGATCCGCCGATCGGCCCCGCCGGCTATCCACGCCAGCTCGACCCGACGCGCCAGCCTTTCCCGACCCGCGACGGCTATCTTGCGATCGTCCCCTATACGGTCGAATCGACCGCGCGGTTGATGGACCTGCTCGGCAGCGCCGACCTGCTCGAAACGCCCGAATATGAAGCGGCAAAGGCCAAGGGCCAGCATATGCCGATCATCTACAGCGAGATCGCGCGCAAGACCCCGGCGAAAACCAACGCCGAATGGCTTGCGCTATTTGCTGCCAACGACATTCCGGCGATGGCGGCGCGCGACCTTCAGGATGTGACCGACGATCCGCATTTCGTCGCAACGGGCTTTTTCCGGCATCGCGCCCACCCCGACGTCGGCACCTTCCGCGAAATGCAGCCGCCGGTGAAATATGGTGCCATGGCGCCTCGCGATCTGGGCTTCGCGCCTAGGGTCGATGGCGACGGGGCCGCGATCCGCGCCGAACTCGTGGCGACGTCGCCAATGACGACATAATGTTGCATTGTGGGGCGCGCACCCTAGCATCGCGCGAAATTTGGGAGGGGGAATGATATGCCTGAAAGCCTGCTTGCACCAGGCGCGGTGCTCGCGCTGTGGACGCTCATCATGCTCGGCTGGGTTGCCGCAACCCGTTTTTCGGCGATGTCGAAAGCCGGTGTCGATCTGAAAGCCGCACCGCCGGGCGGGCGCGGTGCCGATCTGGAAAATATACTGCCGCCGCTGATCAACTGGAAGTCGCACAATTATACGCATCTGCTCGAACAGCCGACACTGTTTTACGCTGTGCTCATCTTCTTGCATCTGTCAGGCGGCAGCACCGACCTGACGCGCGGACTGGCGTGGGCTTATGTCGTGCTGCGCATTGTTCACAGCCTGTATCAAGCGACCGTGAACCGTGTTCCGGTCCGCTTCGCCATATTCGCTCTTGCGACATTCTGTCTGGTCGCTCTGGCGCTGCTGGCCGTCATCGCCACTTTGGGTTGAGGGGGAAAACCATGGATACAAATGCCATTTTGGGGCCGGTCGCGACGCTCGCGCTCTGGTCGATGATCATGTGGGTGTGGATGTACGCCACGCGCATCCCGGCCATGAGCCGGGCCAAGATCGACGCCAAGAATCTTGTCGGCACCACCGGACGCGGGCTGGACGAGGTGCTACCGGCAGAGGTCCAGTGGAAGGCCCACAATTACAACCATCTGATGGAACAGCCGACGATCTTCTATGCCGTTGCGCTCGCGCTGGCCGTCGGTGGCCTCGGCGGCGGGCTCAATACGCAGATCGCCTGGGCCTATGTCGCCTTACGCATTGTGCACAGCCTGATCCAGGTCACGGTCAACCGCGTGCTATGGCGTTTCGCGGTGTTTGCGCTCGCCAGCCTCGCGCTGCTCGCGCTGTGCATCCATGCCTTCATGGGATTCGTGCTGCACTGAACGTTAGCGGCTGAAACGTGCGGCCAGTTCCACATGGGTTGACCAGCGGAACTGGCCGACGGGCTGCACCCAGTCGAGCCTATAGCCGCCTTCGACGAGCATTTTTGCGTCGCGGGCAAAACTCGCCGGATTGCAGCTGACATAGGCGATGACCGGCACGCTCGATGCGGCCATCTGCTTCACCTGCTCCTCGGCCCCCGCGCGCGGCGGATCGAGGATGACGGCACCAAAGCGGTTCAGCTCCGCCGGGACCAGCGGGCGGCGGAACAGGTCGCGGTGCTCGGTCGCGACCAGTGCGCGGGCGCGGTTGGCCGCGGCCG
>NZ_MIAM01000015.1:130938-132799 GCF_001830555.1 Sphingopyxis sp. RIFCSPHIGHO2_12_FULL_65_19
CGGTTGGCCGCGGCCGCCAGCGCGGCGATCGCATCGCGCGCGCCCTCGGCGGCATAGACTTTGCGCCCCGCCTGCACCGACAATGCAAAGGTTCCGACGCCCGCGAACAGGTCAGCGACGGCCCCGGCATCGCCGATCGCCCTCGCCACCGCATCGACCAGCGCCGCCTGCCCGGTTGCGGTGGGCTGCAAAAAGGCGAATGGCGGCACTTCGACCGTGACGTCGCCAAAGCGCATCGTCGGCGGTTCGGGCTGCCAAAGGATCTCCAGCCCGTCGCCCTGGTCGATCGCGAAGCGCGCGAGGCGGTGCTGCCCGGCAAAATCCTGCAACGCCATCGCGGCATCCAGCCCTTCGGCCTTCACGCCTTCCAGGATCAGTTCGACGCCCTGATCGAGCATCTGCATCTTGACCTTCACCGGGCGTCGCGGCTGGGCAATCATCACCAGCAGTTCGCGCACCGGCGCGATCAGCGCGAACAGGTCGGGCAGCAACAGCGGGCACATCCGCATATCAACGACCTGATTGCTCTGCGCCGCGTTGAAGCCGACCGCCACCTGTTTGCCCGTGCGAAGCGCGGTCAGCGCCGCGCGGCGACGGCTTTGCGGGGCGGACAACAGCGCGGGCAGCACCTCGCCATGCGGCACAGCCTGCCCTTCCAGCCCGCCGGCCACGCGGTCGCGCACGAAATCGGCGAGCGCGGGTTCGGCAACATGCTGCAACTGGCAACCACCACATTTGCCGAAATGGCGGCATGGGGGATCGGCGCGATTGGGACCGGGGGTGATGACCCCATCGTCGCGCACGCGATCGCCCGGCACGGCGCCCATCACATGGCGGCCGTCGCCCGTCACGCCATCGCCGCGCGCGGCAATGCGCTCGATCAGCGCAGCTTCACTCATTTCATTCCCTAACCAGATGATCGGCGACCAGATCGTCAGCGACAAGGCCGGGGCCTATACGCTTGGCTTGCGCGATATGCCAGCCCACCGCCGCGACCGCGGCATCAAAGGCGTCTCCGCCGCGCGCGAGCATGGCGCCGCAGGCCCCCGCGAGAACATCGCCCGTGCCCGCCGTCGCCAGCCAGGGACTACCCGGCCATGCGGCCGCGACCCGACCATCGGGCGCGGCGATGATCGTGTCCGCGCCCTTATAGACGACGACCGCCTGCGTGCGCACGGCGGCGGCTTTTGCGCGGTCGATCTTGCTGCCATAGGCTTGCGGAAAGGCGCGCGAAAACTCGCCCTCGTGCGGCGTCAGGATCGCCTTGCGCGGGGTTTCGGACAGGCGCGGCAAGGCCGCACCGATCGCGGCCGCGTCGAGGACGAGCGGCTTGCCCGAATCGAGCGCGGCTTCGACATCGAACAGCAGCTCATCGCCCGCCGGAAAGCCCGGCCCGATGACCACCGCACCGATGCGCGGGTCGTCCAGCCGCTCGCCAAATTTGGCGTCGCTTTCGGTGACAATCGCCGCAAAGCGTGCGCGGTCGCTGCCGTCGACGACGACATAACCCGCACCCGCGCGCAGCGCCGCCGCGGCAGCCAGTCCAGCGGCGCCGCGCATCGGCCCCGCGAAGACCAGCACCATGCCGCGCGTGAACTTGTGCGCCGCCGCGTCGGGTTTTGCGGCCCGCTGTATCGGCAGCGTGCGCATGGCCCTGTTCGCTGCAATGCCGATCGGCGCCAGCAGCACACGGCCACAGGCGGGCGCGGTCGGTAGCAGCACATGCGCGGGCTTCAGCGTGCCGAGCGCCAGCGAGACATTGGCGGGCAGTGGCGGCATCCAGTCGGCCGCACCGTCGCTGTCCACCCCGCTGGGAACATCGACCGCCAGGATTCGCCGGTCGGCAAAGTGCGCCAGGACC
>NZ_MIAM01000015.1:132858-135931 GCF_001830555.1 Sphingopyxis sp. RIFCSPHIGHO2_12_FULL_65_19
CAGATCGGTTGCCGGTTCGGCCAGCGCCGCCACGCGCACCAGCGCGCCCCGCTGTGCCAACCGGCGCGCAGCGACATAACCGTCGCCGCCATTGTTGCCGGGACCGCACAGGATCAGGATCGGCGCCCCCGCCGCCATCCGCCAGGCGGTGTCGGCGACCGCCGCCCCCGCAGCCTCCATCAGTTCGCCCAGCGACGTGCCCTGGATTGCGCAGGCGGCCTCCGCCTCGCGCATCGCCTTTGCGGTCAATATGGGGGCATCGGCGGGGACGGACATGACCCCGCCCTATCACGAACGCGCCGACGCGCCTACTTCGCGCCGCCCGTGTTGGCGGGCAGGCGGTATCGGTCCTTGCCGACCGCGACTTCGATGACATTGTCACCGATGATCGTCACCTTTGCGGGTTCGGCGCCGTCGGCCGACACCACGCCGCGGCCGTCGGTGGTAATCTGGAGACGCCGGTAACCGACATTGCCGCGACCGACGACTAGGATCGCCCCGTCCTCGCCGCTCATCTCTTCGACCGTGCAGGTGCGGTCGAACAGCTTGGCGCCCTCGAGCGCGCATTCGATCCGCCCGTTTTCGCTGGCCTCACGCGATGCGCGGGCCTCAGCATCCGACAGGTCGCCATTGTCCGGCGCGCGGTCGCATCCCGCCAGCGCGAGCAGGGTCAGCAACGCCCCTCCGAATTGTTTCATCCCTTGCCCTTCAGTTGCGACAGGTCGCGCACCGCGCCGCGCGCGGCACTGGTCGTCATCGCGGCATAAGCCTGAAGTGCTACCGAAACCTTGCGCGGCCGCGGCTTGGCGGGCTGCCATGCGGCATCGCCCCTTGCCTCTATCGCGGCGCGGCGCGCGGCCAGCACGCTGTCGGCAACGGCCAATATGATCGTGCGGTTCGGGATGTCGATATTGATCAGGTCGCCATTTTCGACCAGCCCGATCGTTCCGCCTTCTGCCGCTTCGGGCGAGACATGGCCGATCGACAGCCCCGACGTTCCACCCGAAAACCGCCCGTCGGTGATCAGCGCACAGGCGGCGCCAAGGCCCTTCGACTTAAGGTAGCTCGTCGGATAGAGCATTTCCTGCATCCCCGGCCCGCCCTTCGGCCCCTCGTAGCGGATGACGACGACGTCCCCCGCCTCGACCTGTCCGGTCAATATGCCCGCGACCGCCGCGTCCTGGCTTTCAAAAACCTTTGCAGGGCCGGAGAACTTCAGGATGCTCTCGTCCACCCCGGCGGTCTTCACGATACAGCCGTCGAGCGCCAGATTGCCCGACAGCACGGCAAGCCCGCCGTCCTTGCTGAACGCATGGTCGGCCGAACGGATCACGCCATTCTGGCGGTCGAGATCAAGGTCGTCCCAGCGCCGATCCTGGCTGAAGGCCACCTGCGTCGGCACGCCGCCGGGCGCTGCGAGGAAGAATTTCCGGACGTCGGGATCGTTCGTCCGCCCGATATCCCATTTACCCAGCGCATCGCCCAGCGTCGCGCTGTGCACCGTGGGCAGGTGGGCGTGGAGCAGCCCGGCGCGTTCGAGTTCGCCGAGGATCGCCATGATCCCGCCCGCGCGGTGGACATCCTCCATATGGACGTCGCTTTTTGCGGGCGCGACTTTCGACAGGCACGGCACACGGCGCGACAGCCGGTCGATATCGGCCATGGTGAAATCCACCCCGGCCTCGAACGCCGCGGCCAGCAGGTGCAGCACGGTGTTGGTCGACCCGCCCATCGCGATGTCGAGGCTCATGGCATTCTCGAACGCCTCGAACGTCGCGATATTGCGCGGCAGGACGCTGTCGTCGCCCTCTTCATAATGGCGCTTGCACATTTCGACGGCAATCCGCCCGGCGCGCAGGAACAACTGCTTGCGGTCGGCGTGGGTCGCCAGCGTCGATCCGTTGCCGGGCAGCGACAGGCCCAGCGCCTCGGTCAGGCAGTTCATCGAATTGGCGGTGAACATGCCCGAACAGCTGCCACAGGTCGGACAGGCTGCCCGTTCGATTTCGGCCACTTCGGCATCGGTATATTTGTCGTCGGCGGCCGCAACCATCGCATCGACCAGGTCGAGCGCGACTTCCTTGCCCTTCAGCACGACTTTGCCCGCTTCCATCGGTCCGCCCGACACAAATACGACGGGGATATTGATCCGCAGCGCCGCCATCAACATGCCGGGCGTGATCTTGTCACAGTTGGAAATGCACACCATCGCATCGGCGCAATGCGCGTTGACCATATATTCGACCGAATCCGCGATCAGGTCGCGGCTCGGCAAGGAATAGAGCATGCCGTCATGCCCCATCGCGATCCCGTCATCGACCGCGATCGTATTGAATTCCTTGGCAACCCCGCCCGCCGCTTCGATCTCGCGCGCGACCATCTGGCCCAGGTCTTTCAGGTGTACGTGCCCCGGCACAAATTGGGTGAAGCTGTTGACCACCGCGATGATCGGCTTGCCGAAATCGCTGTCCTTCATGCCCGTCGCGCGCCACAGACCGCGCGCGCCCGCCATGTTGCGGCCGTGGGTGGTGGTGCGCGAACGATATGAAGGCATTTTCAACAGTCCTGATAATATTATTACAAAATTCAGCGAAGAGACGCGCCTCTACACGCCTATCCGGGCAGATTCAATGCAACTTTGCTGCACATGCGAGAAAGCCGCTGCGCGAACAACGCCTGCCCCGCCGCGTCGCCGACCAGATCCTGCCGCATCTCGATCCCGACATAGGGAATGGCGTTGCCTTCGGCATGGCGGTTCATCGTCGCATTGAGCAGCTTTCCCGAATAGGGTTGCTGGTCGCCGACGATCATCCCTTCTGCCTGCAACGCCATGATGGCGGCGCCCGCCAGCCGGTCGTCTTCATTATAGAGGACCCCGACGTGCCACGGCCGCGCCTGGTCGGGATGCGCAGCGAGCGAAGGCGTAAAACTGTGCAGCGACAGGATCATCGCCGGGCGATGCGCCGCGATCGTTGCGGCGATATGGTCGTGATAAGGCCGGAAAAAACGGGCCAGCCGCGCCTCGCGTGCGGCGTCGTCCAACGCATTGCCGGGCACCGCATGGCCGTCACTC
>NZ_MIAM01000015.1:135979-141692 GCF_001830555.1 Sphingopyxis sp. RIFCSPHIGHO2_12_FULL_65_19
ACCAGCCGCGACACCCCGCCAAGAATCGCCGCATCGACCGCGCCGTTTTCGACCAGCAGGGCCGCGACCTCGGCAACGCCGATGTCGATCGCGATATGGTTGTTCAGCAATGACGGATCGATCCCAAGCTCGATGTCGGCGGGCACCATATTCGATGCGTGATCGGCGATCAGCAACAGGCCGCCTGCCCGCGCATCGCCCAACTGGCGCCACGCTTCGCTCATCGCAGCGCGCCCGCCATCGCCCACCAGCCGGGATGTCGCCGGGCAAGCGTCGCCGCCGCGGCGTCGCGTTCGGCCTGGGCATCGAACAGCGCAAAACATGTCGCGCCCGACCCCGACATGCGCGCCAGCCAGGGGCGCAGCGCCCCCAGTTCGGTCAGCACGTCGACGATGGCCGGACAGGCCGCGATCGCCGGGCGCTGCAAATCGTTGCGCGCACCCAATAATTGCGCGCGGCCGTCGGGGCCGGTGAACAGCGGCCCGCGGTCGATGCCATCCCACGCGGCAAACACCGGGCCGGTCGCGACCGGCAGGCGCGGATTGACGAGAAGCACCGGCGTCCCGCCAAGCTGCAATTCGGGCACCGCGCTCAACGCCTCCCCGACGCCCGTCCCAAGGCAGGTCGCACTGGCGACGCAGGCGGCGATATCGGCGCCCAGTGGGCTGACGATCCGCGCCAGCGCGGCGTCGCCGATTTCGGGCAGGAAATGTCGGCGCACCAGCCGCGCCATCGCTGCGGCATCGGCTGACCCGCCACCGATTCCCGCTGCGACGGGCAATGTCTTGGTCAGCGTCACGTGCAGCGGCGGGACGCGACCGCCGCCGTGGCGTTCGCGCAGCAAAGCCAGCACCTGCATCACCAGATTGTCGCCGCCCGCGCTCAATCCGTCGGCAAACGGCCCGTCGATTGCCAGCCGGTCGGCATCTGCAACCTCCGCCGCGATCGCGTCGCCGTCGTCGACGAAAGCGAACAGCGTCTCGATTTCATGGTATCCGTCGCTGCGCCGCGAACGGACGTGCAGCGCCAGGTTGATCTTGGCCCAGCCCGTTTCGACCATCGCCCCGGTCATGGCGCGGTGGTCGCGGGGGTCAGCCCGTCGCGCAGTTTTGCCGCGAGCCGCGTCGCCATGTCCGCATCGGCGAGCAACGCGGCGGCGCGCCAGCTATAGCGCGCCTGGAACTTCCGACCGGCCTTCCAATAGGCATCGCCAAGATGCTCGACGATCACCGCGTTACCGGGCTCGCCGCGCTGCGCCTTTTCAAGCAGGTCGACCGCATCGTCGGTGCGCCCGGTCAGGAAATAGGCCCAGCCGAGCGAGTCGGTGATGCTGGCATTTTGCGGCTCCTGGCGCCAGGCGGCCTCGATCCGCGCCAGCGATTGCTTCACATCCTTGCGCCGTTCCAGCGCCGAATATCCCGCGAAATTCAGGATGGCCGCGTCGTCGGGCCGCAGCGCCACCGCCTTCTCCATCAGCGGTGCCGCAGCATCCCATTTGTCGTCTTGCAGCAACAGTTCCGCCCGCGCGATCAACAGCGTGCCGCGCAGCGACTGGTCGCCTTCGCCATCGCCTAGCGACGCTTCAAGCCGTTCATAGGCGCGCGCCGCGGCGACGGGATCGTTCGATCGGCGCGCGATATCCGCCAGCCGGACAAGCAGGCTCCGCGCCGCATCGGCGCCTACCGACGCTTCCGCAAGCGTCGCCGCGCCGGCCAGATCGCCCGCATCGGCCATCAATTCGGCACGGCGCACCGCGAGCACCGGCGGCAAGGCCTTACGGGCCGGATCGAGCAGCGCCATCGCCTCGTCGCGCTGCCCGTTGCGGTCGAGCGCCTCGACCAGCGTCGTCCGGACCGCCCAATCCTGATCGTCGAGCCAATAGGCAGCCCGTGCGAACAGCAGCGGCAATTTCGTGGTGCTGCCGGGCGTCCGCGCCAGTCCGTCGCCGAGCAGCCCCAGCCATTGGGCGACGCCGCTGCGCGGGCTCGTCACCGGCTGGTCGGGCAGCAACAGCAACGGGTCCTCGCGCTGTCCCGCGGCGAGCGCGATCCGCGCGCGCAGGCGTTCGGCGGCATCGCGCTGCCCCGCCCGGTCGAGCGTCGCCGCCGCGCGCAGCGCGAGCAGCTGGCTCGTTCGGTCGGTAAGCGTGGTGCCGTCGGCGACGACCGCCGCTTCGCCCGCCCGCCGTGTGGCAATCTGGACCAGCGCAACCTGAAGGGTCAGCGAAGGTTCGGGCCGCGCCCGGCTGTTCACGGCCACCAGGTGACGTTCGGGCCGCTTTTCGCGTGCGCCAACGTCGATCCAGGCGTTGATCGTCGGCAGGATCAGGCGCGCAATCGGGTCTGCGCCGGCCTTGCTATTGCGGCCCGCCATATAGTCGCGCGCCGCCTTCCAGTCCGATCGGCGCATCGCGTCGACCATCAGTACAAGCTGTGCATCGAACCGGCGATCGCCGCCGTTCCACAGGGTCAGCGCCGCGGCGCGCGCCGCTTCCAGATTGCCGGCCTCGATGGCCTGTTCCAGCATTCGCCCGCGCAGCCCCGGCAGCCCGGGCGCAAGGCTGGATAGCGTGGTCAACGCCGACAGCGCCGTCGCAGGTTCGCCGCTTTCCTCGGCCAGTCGGGCCCGAACCAGCGCGTTCAGCGCCGCGCCGCCGTCATCGACCGCCTGAACCGGCGTCGCCGCCACGATCGCCGAAACGACCAGGATCAGGCGTGCGGGCTTACATATTCGGATAATTGGGGCCTCCGCCGCCTTCGGGAGTGACCCAGTTGATGTTCTGGGTCGGGTCCTTGATATCGCATGTCTTGCAGTGGACGCAATTCTGCGCGTTGATCACGAATTTCGGATCGCCCTCTGCTTCGCCGACGATTTCATAGACCCCGGCAGGGCAATAACGCTGCGCGGGCTCGTCATAGAGCGGCATGTTGTAAGCGACCGGGATCGTCGGGTCCTTAAGCTGGAGGTGGACCGGCTGGTCTTCCTCATGGTTGGTGTTCGAGATGAACACCGACGACAGGCGGTCGAACGTCAACACGCCGTCGGGTTTGGGATAATCCGGCTTCGGCATGATGTCGGCGCGGTAGAGGCTCTCATTGTCCGGGTGGTGCTTCATCGTGAAGGGGACTTTGATCTTCAGCGTTTCGAGCCACATGGTGATGCCCGACAACAGCGTCCCGGCCAGGTCGCCATATTTCTCGACGAGCGGCAGGACGTTGCGAACGACGCTCAGCTCCTTCTTGACCCAGCTATCGTCAAAGGCGGCCTGATAGGCGTCCAGCGTATCGCTGCCGCGGCCCGCGGCGACCGCGGCGAAGGCCGCCTCGGCCGCCATCATCCCCGACTTCATCGCGGTGTGCGTGCCCTTGATGCGGGGCACGTTCAGGAATCCCGCGGTATCGCCGATCAGCGCGCCGCCCGGAAAGGCCAGTTTCGGCACCGACTGGAGCCCGCCGTCGCTGATCGCGCGCGCGCCATAGGATACGCGCTTGCCGCCTTTCAAAATCTTCGCGATTTCCGGGTGGGTTTTCCACTTCTGCATTTCCTGGAACGGGGAAATGTGCGGGTTGCGGTAATTGAGCCACGTCACGAACCCCAGCGCGACCTGCCCGTTCGCCTGATGATACAGAAACCCGCCGCCATTGGCATTTTCGTCGAGCGGCCAGCCCTGCGTGTGGATGACGCGGCCTTCGGCATGGTTCGCGGGATCGATATCCCACAATTCTTTGACGCCAAGGCCATATACCTGCGGCTCGCAATCGGCGTCGAGCGCGAACTGCGGCTTGATCATCTTGGTCAGGTGGCCGCGCACGCCTTCGGCAAAAAAGGTATATTTGGCGTGGAGTTCCAGGCCCGGGGCATAATCGCCCTTGTGACTGCCATCGCGCGCCACGCCCATGTCGCCCGTCGCGACGCCCTTCACCGACCCATCCTCGTTATAAAGGATCTCAGCCGCGGGAAAACCAGGAAATATCTCAACACCCAGCCCTTCGGCCTGCTCCGCGAGCCAGCGGCAAAGATTGCCGAGGCTGCCGGTGTAGGTGCCCTTGTTGTGCATGAATCCCGGCGAGATGAATTCGGGCAGGTTGAACTTCTTGTTCTTGGTCAGCACCCAATGCTGGTTGTCGTTCACCGGCACTTCGGCAAGCGGGCAGCCTTGCGCCCGCCATTCGGGAAGCAACTCGTCCAGCGACTTCGGGTCGATCACCGCGCCCGACAGGATATGCGCGCCGACCTCCGATCCTTTTTCGAGGATACACACCGACAACTCGCTGCCCGCCTCATTCGCCAGTTGTTTGAGGCGGATCGCCGCCGACAGCCCCGCCGGACCCGCGCCGACGATGACCACGTCATAGGGCATCGATTCCCGTTCGCTCACCGCAAATACCTTTCTGCCGTCCCAGCGCCGATCATTCATCGCGTCCGGCGCTCATTCTGTCACGATTCGCGATGCCCGCCAATTGACGCACCCGTCAACCTCCTGTTTCAAATATCTCATGGGTGGGCAGAACTCTGCATTGCTGGCGGAAAGCATTTGCGACTGGTGGTCGCTGGCGGGCGTCGACGCGCTTGTCGGCGACGCGCCGACGGGCTGGCTCGTCACGCCGCCCGCGAACGACGTCACGGCAACACGCGCGAAGCGCCCGGACCGCGCCGATCCCGAACCGCCGCCGCTACCGATTATCCTGCAGCCGCAGGACGCACCGCAAGCCGCAGAGCCGAAGGCGCCGGCAGTCTTTCCGGAGGCGTGGGACGAATTTCAACACTGGCTCTCCCATGATGGCGACGTGCCGGGCAGCCAGTGGGATGCGCATCGCGTCCTGCCCGTCGGCGAAGCGGGTGCGCCGCTGATGCTGATGACCGCCTGGCCCGAAATCGATGACCAGCGCGACGGCGTGCTTTTTTCCGGACCGGCGGGCCAGTTGCTCGATGCGATGCTGCGCGCGATCGGGATCAGCCGCGGGGAATGCTATACCGCCAGCCTGGCCGTGACGCGGCCAGCGGGCGGACGCTGTGATGGCGCGGAGGCGGCCGAACTCGACCGTCTGCTCTGGCATCATCTGCGGCTGGCGAAACCGGTGCGCCTGCTGCTGATCGGCAGCGACATTCTGCGCATGGCCGCGGCGACGGCGCTGCCCGATGCCCGCGGGAAGTTACTCGATATTAACCAAGATGGCGTCAAGGTGGAGGCCGTGGCAGTCGCGCACCCTGCGATGCTACTGGCCCGACCCGCCCAGAAAGCGGCGGCATGGGATAGCCTGAAACTGTTCAACCGGGGACGTTGACGGATGCAGAATATGACCAGAACCTTCGTTTCGTGCGCCGCTCTGGCGATGTGCATCAGCGCGGCCCCCGCGCTTGCCGCCGATAACGGCACCCGCAACCTTGTGTCGGCGCCGCAGACCGTGCCCGACATTCTGTCCGCGAAGCAGAAACAGCTTTACACGCAGGTGCTCACCGCGATCCGCGGCCAGCGCTGGGCTGACGCGAAGGCCTTGCTCGACGGCGGCGACAATGGCCCGCTTACCGACTTCTTGCGGGCCGAACTGCTGACCGCTGCCAACAGCCCGCGCGCCGAAGTCGCCGACATCATGCCGATCCTCGCGCGGTCGCCCCATCTGCCGCAGGCCGAACAGCTCGGCCGTCTGGCGGCCAAGCGCGGTGCTACCGATTTGCCCGCGCTTCCTTCCCAGGCTCGGCTCGCCTGGGCTGG
>NZ_MIAM01000015.1:141730-143884 GCF_001830555.1 Sphingopyxis sp. RIFCSPHIGHO2_12_FULL_65_19
AAAATGACGATCCCGCTGGGGCCGAGGCGCTGCTCAACGCCGTCGCCGACCAGCTGACGCCCCAGGCGCGCGACGAATGGCGGCAAAAGGTGGCCTGGTCCTATTATATCGAAAATGACGACGCCAACGCGCTCCGCCTCGCGAACGAATGCAGCGCGGGCAGCGGCGCCTGGTCGACGCAGGGCGCGTGGGTGAAGGGTCTCGCGGCGTGGCGCACGCGCGATTATCGCGGCGCGCTCGCCGCATTCGACCGCGTGGCAAAGGAAGCGCCCGACAGCGAGCTGCGCGCCGCCGCCTATTATTGGGCCGCGCGCGCCGCCGTCGCTGCGGGCGAACCGGCCGCGGTTCAGCCGCGCCTGCGTGCCGCGGCTGCCAATGACGAAACCTTCTATGGCCTGCTTGCGGTCGAAACGCTGGGCGTCGAAACGAACCGCCAGCGCGAAAATGTCCGCGCCGACCGCAGCGCCTGGCGCGCGCTCGAAGGCCTCCCGAACGTCCGCATCGCCATGGCATTGTCGGAAATCGGCGAGGATAAATATGCGGACAATGCGCTGCGCCATCAGGCGCGCATCGGTGACGCGCGGCAGCATGAACAGCTGCTCGCGATCGCGGGCGCGCTCAGCCTGCCCGAAACGCAGCTCTATCTTGCCCATAATACGCCGCAGGGCCGCAAGCCCGCCGCGCTGACACGCTACCCGCAGCCCAAATGGGAACCCAATGGCGGCTGGAAGGTCGATCCGGCGCTGGTTTTCGCCCATACGCTTCAGGAATCGCGCTTCCAGCGCAGCGTGGTCAGCCCCGCAGGCGCCTTCGGCTTGATGCAGGTGCGGCCGGGCACCGCGCGCGACGTCGCGCGCTGGCGCGGCGATAGCGGTCCAGGCGACCTGCGCATCCCCGCGGTCAACATGGACATGGGGCAAAGCTATCTGCAATATCTTAGCCGCGACCCGTCGACCGGCGGGCAACTCCCCAAGGTCATTGCCGCCTACAACGCCGGCCCCGCGCCCGTCGCACGCTGGCAGTCGGAGATTCGCGACAATGGCGACCCGCTGCTTTACATGGAATCGATCCCCTATTGGGAAACGCGCGGCTATGTTGCCATCGTGCTGCGCAATTACTGGATGTATGAGGCACAGCAGGGCAAGCCTTCCGTCAGCCGCGCAGCGCTTGCGCAGGGCAAATGGCCGCGCTTTCCCGATGGGAAGGACCGCACCCGCCTGACCTATGCGGGCAGCCTCGCCGATGCCGATTGACGAGGGCCTGGCCTTCGTTCCCGTCCGCATTGCCGTCCTGACGATATCGGACAGCCGCAGCGCCGCCGACGACCGCTCGGGCGACATGCTCGAAGAATTGCTGACCGGCGCCGGGCATATTCTGGCCGCCCGCGCGATCATCCGCGACGAAACCGACCTGATCGTCTCGCGGCTTCATAACTGGATCGACGACCCCGCGGTTGACGCCGTTATCACGACGGGCGGCACGGGGCTGACGGGACGCGACGTGACCCCCGAGGCGCTGCACCGGCTCGACGGCAAGGATATCCCCGGCTTCGGCGAACTGTTCCGCTGGCTCAGCTACCAAAAGATCGGAACGTCGACGATCCAGTCGCGCGCCTGTGCCGTCGTTGCGCGCGGAACCTATATCTTCGCCCTGCCCGGTTCGACCGGGGCCGTAACCGACGCGTGGGAAGGCATTTTGTCGACCCAGCTCGACAGCCGACACAAGCCCTGCAATTTTGTAGAGTTGATGCCGCGGCTCACCGAATAGGCAATTCGTTCTTTATTTGTTCTTACTGGAGGATTAATCTCTCCGGGTGGAATCGTCAAAACCCCTCCCCCCGATCGCTGGCCGCGGCGCCCCGACCAACTTGCGGCCAACCCGCACAGGCTCGCTCGACCGCGAAGCCGATGGCGATTGGCTCGATGCAGCGGATAACGTAGACGGCGCGCCCGCCAAATTGCGCACGACCGTGACCGCCGAACATCCCAAGACGATCATATCGCGCAACAGGTCGCCCGACATCAGCTTCGACCGTTCGATCAACCCTTATCGCGGCTGTGAACATGGCTGCATCTACTGCTTCGCGCGGCCAACCCATGCGTTTCATGACCTGTCGCCGGGGCTTGATTTTGAAAGTCGGCTGTTCGCCAAACC
>NZ_MIAM01000015.1:143912-149432 GCF_001830555.1 Sphingopyxis sp. RIFCSPHIGHO2_12_FULL_65_19
CTGGCGAGACGGAATTATACCGCCGCGCCGCTCGCGATCGGGACCAACACCGACGGCTATCAGCCGATCGAGCGCGAATGGGGCGTCACCCGTTCGATCATCGAGGTGCTGGCCGAAACCCGCCACCCGTTGATCATCACGACCAAGTCTGACCGGGTGCTGCGCGATATCGACCTGCTCGCCGACATGGCGCGCGATAATCTGGTCGGCGTCGCGGTGTCGGTGACAACACTCGACCCGCACATCGCGCGGACGCTCGAACCGCGCGCGCCGCACCCGCGCCGACGCCTCGCCGCGATCCGCAAGCTGATCGACGCAGGCGTGCCGACGCAGGTCAACATCTCGCCGATCATCCCGGCGATCACCGATCACGAGATCGAGGCGATCATGGCGGCAGCCGCGGACGCAGGGGCGATCCGTGCATCCTACATATTGATGCGCCTGCCGCATGAAGTCGCGCCGCTGTTCCGCGCCTGGCTGGCCGCGCATTATCCCGACCGCGCCGACAAGGTCATGCATATGGTGCAGGACATCCGTGGCGGGCGCGACAACGACCCCAATTTCTTCACGCGCATGAAGGGGCACGGCGTCTGGGCGCAGTTGATCCGCACCCGGGTGAAGCGCGCCGCCCGCGAACATCATATGGACAAAAGCTTCCCGCCGATCCGCAGCGACCTGTTCCGCCCGCCCGAACGCGACGGCCAAATGGAGCTGTTCTGACCCGGTCGTCCGGCTACGCTGCTACCAGCGACTTCAGCTTGTAATCCTTGTAATCGTCACGGATCTGGCGCTTCAGTATCTTGCCGGTCGCGGTATGCGGCAGCTCATCGACAAAAATGACCTCGTCGGGCAACCACCATTTGGCGACCTTGTCCTTCAGATAATCGACAATCGCCGCTTCGCTGGCCTCGGCGCCGGGCTTCCTGACGATCAGCAGGATCGGCCGCTCGTCCCATTTGGGGTGATAGACGCCGACTGCCGCCGCCTCCTGGACGCCCGGCGCCCCGACTGCAGCATTTTCCAGCTCGATCGAGCTGATCCACTCGCCGCCCGACTTGATGACGTCCTTGGCGCGGTCGGTGATTTGCATGACTCCGTCGGGGTGGATGACAGACACGTCGCCGGTATCGAACCAGCCATCGGCGTCCGCGGCGTCGGTATCGGCCTTGAAATAGCGTTGGATGATCCACGGCCCGCGGCATTGCAGCCGCCCGCTTGTTACACCGTCGCGCGGCAGTTCATTATCTTCGTCATCGACGATGCGCAGTTCGACCCCGAACGGTGGGCACCCCTGACGGCACACGACGTCAACGCGCTCGTCAAAGCTCATCTCGTCCCAATTCCACGGTCGCTTGCCCATCGTCCCGATCGGCGAGGTTTCGGTCATTCCCCACGCGTGCGCAACCTCGACCCCGGCGTTCATGAAACGCTCGATCATCGCTCGCGGTGCCGCCGATCCGCCGATGATCACGCGCTGCAACTTGCCATAGTCGATGCCCGTCGCGTCCATATGACCGAACATCGCAAGCCATACGGTCGGAACGCCCGCGCTGTGCGTCACACCCTCGTCATGCATCAGGTCACAGAGGGTCTTCGCGTCGTTGGTCGCCGAAAAGACGAGCTTGGCCCCGACGGTCGCCGCCGCGAAGGGAATGCCCCAGCTGTTGGCGTGAAACATCGGCACGATCGGCAGGATCACGCTGCGGTTCGACATGTCGAACACATCGGGCTGGATCTCGGTAATCGCGTGGATGACGTTCGAGCGATGTTCGTAAAGCACGCCCTTGGGGTTGCCTGTGGTGCCGCTGGTATAGCAAAGCCCGACCGGATCGCGTTCGTCGAGTTCGACCCATTCAAAGCTGCCGTCCTCGGCGTCGATCAGATCGCGATAAGACGAATATCCGTCGCGCGCCGGGGCGTCGAACAGGATGAAATGCTCGACCGTCGGCAATTGGTCGCGCAGCCGTTCGACAATCGGCAGGAACATCGCGTCGAACAGCAGGACGCGGTCTTCGGCATGGTTGATGATGTAAACGAGCTGCTCGTCGAAAAGCCGCGGGTTCACCGTGTGGAGCACCCCGCCCATGCCTGCGCTGCCGTACCAGCTGACCAGATGGTGGCCGTGGTTCATGGCGAGCGTCGCGATACGATCGCCCTTCTTCATCCCGAGCTTGGTCATCGCGGCGGCGAAGCGGCGCGCATCCTTGCCAACCTCTCCCCATGTCGATCGCGTCATGCTGCCATCCGCCCAGCGCGACACGATCTCGCGGGCCGCATGTTCGCGCGCGGCATGGTCGATCAGGCTGGTAACGAGCAGCGGCTGGCCCTGCATTCCCATGGTCGGCATCCTCTAATTTATATCGTTGCGATTGAGGAATAGGGCCGGAGATGCCTGCTATGCAAGGGGTGACGGGATTACCGAACCCTGAAATCGCGCGGCGCGACCAGGGAAAGGGCGGCGTCGGTTACGCCGGCAATCATTTCGAGACGCGAGACCGTGTCCGGCCCCAGCGCGAACCTGCGCCCCAGCTCGATCCCGATATCCTCGTCGGTCGCCGGGTCGCGGGTCGTCACGACGACCTTGCCGCGGGCATCGGGGCGTGTTTCGAGCAGCCGCGCCATCTCTGCCATCGCGTCGGGAAGCTCCACGCGGCACGCCAACTGGAGCGCCGCGGTGGCCGCGATATCGGCGAGTGGCTGCGCGCCGCGCACGGTCACGCGCGGCGTTTCCTCGCCTTCCAGCAGGTCGAGTTCGACCGACAGCATCGCGCATCCTCCATCGGCGGCGAGCGCTTCGAGCGTCTTGCTTGCCACCTCGTCGAAACAGCTCGACTGGAACTGCCCGCTGCGATCGGACAGCGTCAGGTTGAGGAAACGATTGCCACGTTGCGACACGCGCGGCCGCGCGCTTTCGACCATCCCGGCCATCACCATCGGAATGCGCGTGCCGGGGGTCATTTCGACATTGGCACAAATGTCGCCATAGGTGCGCGCGCCGCGCGCAGCGACGATCGCTTCATATTGTTCGACCGGATGCGACGAGAAATAAAAGCCGAACGCGTCTTTCTCGCGCGTCATTCGTTCGGCGAGCGTCCAGGGCTCTGCCGCGGGCAGTTGCAGCGCCGGGGCGATCGCAATGTCACCGCCGAACAGACCGCCCTGCCCCGTCGACCGTTCATGCGCCGAACTGTTCGCGCAGGCGAGCAGGGCCTCGGCCCCGGCAAAGGCGCGGGGACGTTCGGGTTCGACGCAATCGAAAGCGCCAGCCCCTGCCAGCGCCTCGATCTGGCGCCGGTTGAGCAATTTCGGGTCGATGCGGCTCGCGAAGTCGTCGAGCGAGGCAAAATCGCCTTTCGCCTGTCGTTCGGCGACAAGCGCTTCCATTGCCTTTTCGCCGACCCCTTTTAGCGCGCCAAGCGCATAGCGCACCGCTAGCCCCTCGTCGGTTTGTCCAACCGAAAAATCGGCCTCGCTGTCGTTGATCGACGGCGGCGCGGCGTCAATGCCGAGCCGACGCAGATCGTCGATGAAGATCGAAAGCTTGTCGGTTTGATGGCTGTCGAACGACATCGATGCCGCAAAAAATTCATGCGGATAATGCGCCTTCAGCCACGCCGTCTGGTAGGAGAGCAAGGCATAGGCTGCCGCATGGCTCTTGTTGAAGCCATAGCCCGCGAACTTGTCGATCAAGTCGAACAATTCGTTCGCCGCCTTGGGCGCGATCTGGTTATGCTCGCCGCAGCCCTTCACAAACGTCTCGCGCTGGGCGTCCATTTCGGCCTGGACCTTCTTGCCCATCGCACGGCGCAGCAGGTCGGCGCCGCCAAGGCTGTAGCCGGCCAGGATCTGCGCCGCCTGCATCACCTGTTCCTGATAGACGAAGATGCCGTAGGTCTCGGCCAGGATGCCTTCGAGCAGCGGATGCGGATAAGCGATCGGCTCGCGCCCGTTCTTGCGGGCGCCGAACAGCGGGATATTGTCCATCGGACCGGGGCGATAGAGCGCGACAAGTGCGATGATGTCGCCGAAATTGGTCGGCTTCACCGCCGACAGCGTGCGCCGCATACCTTCGGATTCGAGCTGGAATACCCCGACCGTTTCGCCGCGCTGGAGCAGTTCATAGACCGCGCTGTCGTCCCAGGCGAGCGCGTCGAGATCGACGTCGATCCCGCGCAGCGCGAGCAACCGTCGCGCTTCCTTGAGCACCGACAGCGTCTTGAGGCCCAGGAAGTCGAACTTCACCAGCCCCGCGCTCTCGACATATTTCATGTCGAACTGCGTCACCGGCATGTCCGAACGCGGGTCGCGGTAAAGCGGGACGAGCTGGTCGAGCGGCCGGTCGCCGATCACCACGCCCGCAGCATGGGTGGAACTGTGGCGCGGCAAGCCTTCGAGCTGCTTCGCCATGTCGAACAGGCGGCGGACCCCGTCGTCCTGCTTATATTCGGTCATCAGCTCGGACACGCCGTTCAATGCGCGGTCGAGCGTCCAGGGATCGGTCGGATGGTTCGGCACCAGCTTGGCGAGCCGGTCGACCTGCCCGTAGCTCATCTGGAGCACGCGCCCGGTATCCTTGAGTACCGCGCGTGCCTTCAGCTTACCGAAGGTGATGATCTGTGCGACGGTATCGCGCCCGTACTTCTCCTGCACATAGCGGATGACTTCGCCGCGCCGGGTTTCGCAGAAATCGATGTCGAAGTCGGGCATCGACACGCGTTCGGGGTTGAGGAAGCGTTCAAACAGCAAGCCCAGCTTGAGCGGATCGAGATCGGTGATCGTCAACGCCCAGGCGACCACACTGCCCGCCCCCGACCCGCGCCCCGGACCGACGGGGATGTCATGCATCTTCGCCCATTTGATGAAGTCGGCAACGATCAGGAAATATCCTGGAAAGCCCATCTGGACGATGACCCCGACCTCGAATTCGAGCCGGTCGACATAGGCCTGGCGCTCCTCGTCCGACAAGTCCGGATAATGCGCCAGCCGTGCGTCGAGACCGTCGCGCGCGTCGCGAGCCAGCTGTGCCGCCTCACCCTCGCGGTCACCGGCAAGGCTGGGCAGGATCGGCGCGCGTTTCGGCGCCATGAAGGCACATCGCTGCGCAACGACCAGGCTGTTGCGGATCGCCTCGGGCATATCCGAAAAGGAATCTTCCATCGCCTCGGCGGGCTTCAGCCACGCCTCGGGGCTCGACACACGGCGGTCCTCGCTCTCGACATAGGCCGACTGCGCGATGCACAGCATCGCATCGTGCGCGGGGTGGAAATTGGGTTCGACGAAACTTGCGGGGTTGGTGGCAACCAGCGGCAGCGCGCGGGCATAGGCCATGTCGATCAACGCCTTTTCGGCTGCCATCTCCGCGGCCTCGCCGCGCCGCGACAGTTCGATGTAGAGTCGCCCCGCGAACAACGCTTCGAGCTGCTCGACATAATCATTCGCGGCCGTCACCTGCTCGCCCGACAGCAATCGCGCAAGCGCACCTTCGCCACCGCCCGTCAGGCAGATCAGCCCGTCGGTTTT
>NZ_MIAM01000016.1:0-17826 GCF_001830555.1 Sphingopyxis sp. RIFCSPHIGHO2_12_FULL_65_19
GTCAATCGGTCGAGCTGCGGTTCGAGCTTGTCGAGGTGGGCCAGGTCGCAGACGCGGATCGCGCGGCGGCCAACCTTGTCTTCGTAGGCGGGACCGATGCCGCGCCCGGTGGTGCCGATCTTGCCCGCGCCCGCGGCGGTCTCGCGCAACGCGTCGAGGTCGCGGTGAAAGGGCAGGATCAGTGCGCAATTGTCGGCGATCGCGAAATTCTCGGGATTGATGGCGACACCCTGACCGCGCAATTTGGTAATCTCGTCGCGCAGCGCCCACGGATCGAGCACGACGCCATTGCCGATGATCGACAGCGTGCCGGTGACGATGCCCGAGGGAAGCAGCGACAGCTTATACACCTGTTCGCCGACGACCAGCGTATGGCCGGCGTTGTGACCGCCCTGGAACCGGACCACGGCGTCGGCGCGGCTGGCGAGCCAATCGACGATCTTGCCCTTGCCCTCGTCGCCCCATTGCGACCCGATGACGGTAACATTTGCCATGATGCTGTCCTGCTGAACTAGGCCTCAAAACGACAGGCGCGGCCCGGCGCGGCCTTAGCGGATTTGCGCGCAGAGGCAACCCAAAGCGGGATGATTTTGCGACATTTGCGGGCGAGATTGATCCGGCCGGGACAATGGAGATGGGCGATGTCGAAACAAAGCTGGTTGGGATATGTCGCGCTAGCGGCCTTTGCGGTCGCGAGCGTGAGCGTGCCGGCCCCTTTCGCCGACGCCCGCGAGAAAATGCGCGATCGGCTGCGCGAGCGGTTGGCCGAGCGCATGGGTGCCGATGAGGGGCCGAAGGCGCCCGGTAGTGAAACGCTTTCCTATGGCAACGACCCGCTGCAAGCCCTCGATGTCTGGCGCGCCAAGGGAGCGAAGGGCGCCGCGCCGCTGGTCGTGTTCGTCCATGGCGGCGGTTGGAAACGCGGCAGCAAGGATAATGCGACGGGCCGTTTCAAGCCCGAACATTTTCCCGCAGCCGGTTACGCCTTTGCCTCGATCAATTATCGGCTGGTGCCCGCGGCGACGGTCGAGCAGCAGGCGGCCGATGTCGCGAGCGCCGTCAAGGCGCTGGTCGATCGTGCCGATACGCTCGGCATCGACCGGCGGCGGATCGTGCTGATGGGGCATAGCGCCGGCGCGCATCTGGTGGCGCTGGTCGGCACCGACGAACGCTATCTGAAAGGCGCGGGATTGTCCTTTGCCGACATATCGGGCGTGGTCCCGATCGACGGGGCGGCTTATGATGTCGCGGCGCAAATGAAGGATGGCCCGCCGATCATGCAGAAAACCTATGCCCAGGCGTTCGGGACCGATCCGGCACGGCAGCGGGCGGTGTCGCCGACGGTGCAAGCCACGGCCCCCAATGCGCCGGACTTCCTGCTGCTTTATGTCCAGCGCGCCGATGGCGTGCGGCAGGCCAAGGCGCTGGGCGCCGCGCTGACCGCGGGTGGCAGCCGCGTCGAGCATGGCAGCTTCCCCGGCGAGGGGTTGAAAGGCCATGCCGAGATCAATCGCAGCCTCGGCGATCCGGCCTACGCTCCCACCGCGACAGTCGATGCGTGGTTGAAACGGGTGTTTGCGCGGTAAGCTTTGCCACCCGATACCATTGCGCATTTGCGTCATCCCGGACTTGATCCGGAACCCATTTTCGCCGACGTCGGGCGATAGGCCCCGGATCAAGTTCCGGGTGACGAACGATAAAGAGACCAGTCCATGACCGACCCCGACGCGCCTTATCACGCCCATATCTATTATGACCCGACCGAGCGGCCCGCCGCTGCCGCGCTGCGCGATGCCTTCGGTAACGATCCGGCGATCCTGTTCGTCGGCGGGATGACCGACGGCGCGGCGGGGCCGCATCCGATCGCGCAATATGAGGTGCATTTTCTGGCGCGGTCGGAGGACGCGGTCGTTACTGCGATAGAAGCGACGGGGTTGCGCGCGCTGGTCCATCCGCTGACCGACGACGATCTGGCCGATCACACGAGTCTGGCGCGCTGGGTCGGCGAACCCGTCGAACTCGACGTCACGGCGCTTGATCCGCCCGGCGTCAACCAGGGTATCCCGCGGTTCGGGATTTCGGATTTTTGAAACACCCGATCAAATAACAACCGTGCCCCGCGAAGGCGGGGGTCCATCTCCGGTCGGTGTCATATTGAAACAGTAGGTGATGGATCCCCGCCTTCGCGGGGAAACATGATTGGTAGGCTGGGTGCTAGACGGCGACTGGCCCATCGGCGCCAAGCCGCCATCCACATCCCAGCGCCTGCGCATCGTCGGCATCTGACAATGCCGCCACCGTTTGCCAATCATCGGCGCGCAGGCTTGCGGCGAGAGCGGGGTCGTGGCCGAGCGGCAGGAAAATGCGGCGCTCGGCGTCATTTTCGGCGCCGAGACCGGCGTCGATCAACGGGTCGGGATAGAGCGAGAAGCCGACCGCGGCCTCTTCCTCTTCGCCGACCGGGATCGAATAGCCGCCGCCGCGGCCGACTGCGTCGCCCTGTCCGGAAACGAAAATCTGGAAACCGAACCAGCTTTGATAGGCAAAGCCATGGCGCTCGGTCGGATCGAGCGTCAGCGTCACGCGGTCGCGGATCGGGGCGGCGATCGCTTCGAGCGCGGCGATCCGCGCGGCGAGAACGCCGGTCGAGTTGAACGCACGCAGGTCAGTGATCGCTTGGTCGAACGGCCCGGTGGCACGGAGCAGCGGCAGGTAGGCCGCAGCGCCGATCCGCGTCAGCGCGCCGGCGTCCTTGGCGTCAAGCTCGTCGCGCAGTTGCTGGATGTCGGCCGTGACGGGCAGCGGGCCGTTCGCCAGCAGATCGACGACGTCGGGCAGGGTAAAGTCGATCGTGACCGGGCCGATGCCTGCGGCTTCGAGCGCGTCGATTGCGACGGTGACGATCTCGCGCGCGGCGGCGACGCTGTCGCTGCCGATCAGTTCGGCGCCGACCTGCAGCATCTCGCGCGCGGGGCGAAGTTGGCTGGCGCGCAGTTTGACGACTTGACCGGCGTAGCAAAGGCGCAGCGGGCGTGGCGCTTTGGCGAGCAGCGACGTGGCGATGCGCCCGACCTGCCGCGTGATGTCGGGGCGGAGTGCAAGGGTGCGCTGCGACACCGGATCGGTGAAGCGCAGCAGGTCGCGCGAGGTGCGGTCGTCATCGCCGCCCAGCGTTTCGCGAAACTCGGCCAGCGGTGGCGACACGCGGCCATAGCCGTGCGCGCGCATCGCATCGACGAGCGCGCGGGTCACACGCGATGCGGCCTCGGCCTGTTGAGGCAGGCGATCGCGGAGGCCTTCGGGCAGCAGGGCAGGGGTGCGGGGCATCGGTGCGGCCTTAATAGTAGTGTGGCGCAATTGAAAGCGTCGCCAATCCTCTCCCGTCGGGAGAGGCAACGAGACTTGGCGGCTTGCCGCCTAGTCGCAGTGGTGAGGGGATGTGCCATTGCGATAGCGCGCATCCCCCCATCCAACTCCGCCTAGCCGACAAGTCGGCGAGGCTGCGTATCCTTCTCCCGACGGGAGAAGGTTTGGGGTCAGAACTTCAAACCCTTCACCGTCTTCACGCCGGGCAACTGGCACAGCTGCCACAGAAGCGGTTCGGGCATCGGCGAGTCGAGGCTGAGCAGCAGCACCGCTTCACCGCCCGCGCCGCGGCGGCCGAGGTGGAAGGTGCCGATGTTCAGGCCCGCGTCGCCGAGCGTCGTGCCGATGCGGCCGATGAAGCCCGGCGCATCCTCGTTGACGATATAGAGCATATCGCCATCAAGGTCGGCTTCGACCTTGATCCCGAACATCTCGACGAGGCGCGGGTCGCCATTGCTGAACAGCGTCCCCGCCACCGAGCGGTCGCCCGCTTCGGTGGCGACCGTCACACGGACGAGCGTGTGGTAATCGCCGTCGCGGTCGTGGCGAACTTCGCGCACGTCGAGACCGCGTTCGCGCGCGAGGTGCGGGGCGTTGACCATGTTCACGCTGTCCGAATAGCGGCGCATCAGGCCGGTGAGCACCGCGGCGGTGATCGGCTTGAGGTTCAACTCGGCGGCCGCGCCCTCGACCTCGACCGAGATCGTCGTGAGATTGTCATGCGCAAGCTGGCCCACGAGGCTGCCGAGCTTTTCGGCGAGGCTCATATAGGGGCGCAGCTTCGGCGCTTCCTCGGCCGACAGGCTGGGCACGTTGAGCGCGTTGGTGATGCCGCCGGTGAGCAGATAATCCGAAATTTGTTCGGCCACCTGGATCGCAACATTGACCTGCGCCTCGTCGGTCGACGCGCCGAGGTGCGGGGTGCAGATGAAGTTCGGCGCGCTGAACAGCGGATGATCGGCCGCTGGCGGTTCCTGCGCAAACACGTCGAGCGCGGCGCCCGCGACATGGCCCGATTCCAGCGCGTCCTTCAGCGCCGCTTCGTCGATCAGCCCGCCGCGTGCGCAGTTGATGATCCGCACGCCCTTCTTCGCCTTGGCGATATTTTCGGCGGACAGGATGTTGCGCGTCTGATCGGTCAGCGGCGTGTGCAGCGTGATGAAATCGGCCTTGGCGAGCAGGGTGTCGAGGTCGGCCTTTTCGACGCCCAGCTCGATCGCACGTTCGGGGGTCAGGAAGGGGTCGAAAGCGACGACCTTCATGCGCAGCCCCAGCGCGCGTTCGGCGACGATGCTGCCGATGTTGCCGCAGCCGATCAGGCCGAGCGTCTTCGACGTCAGCTCGACGCCCATGAAATCATTCTTCGGCCATTTGCCGGCTTGCGTCCCGGCATTGGCTTCCGGAATCTGCCGCGCGAGTGCGAACATCATCGCGATCGCATGTTCGGCGGTGGTGATGCTGTTGCCGAAGGGGGTGTTCATCACGATGACCCCCTTCTTCGACGCCTCGGGAATGTCGACATTGTCGACCCCGATCCCGGCGCGACCGACGACCTTGAGGTTCGTCGCGGCTGCGAGGACGTCGGCGGTGACCTTGGTGGCCGAGCGGATCGCGAGGCCGTCATAGGCGCCGATCATCGCGATCAGTTCGTCCTTGGTCTTCCCCGTGATGACGTCGACGTCGATGCCGCGTTCCTTGAAGATCGCGGCGGCTTTGGGGTCCATCTTGTCGGAAATCAGAACTTTGGGTGCGGTCATTGGATTAAACCTTCCGTGTGCTCCCGCGAAGGCGGGAGCCCAGCTCCCGATGCTTGCGGAATGAAATGGCAGAAGATGGGTCCCCGCCTTCGCGGGGACACAGCAATTATGTGAGCGAGGCGTAGGCCCAGTCGAGCCACGGGCCGAGCGCTTCGATATCGGCGGTGTCGACGGTCGCGCCGCACCAGATGCGCAGCCCCGGAGGCGCGTCGCGATAGCCCGCGATGTCATAGGCCGCGCCTTCGGCTTCGAGCAGCCCCGCGAACTTCTTGATGAAGCCCTCGTCGGCACCCGCGACCGACAGGCAGACCGAGGTCTTCGAGCGGCTGGCGGGATCGGCGGCGAGGTGGCTCAGCCAATCGCGTTCTTCGACGATCTTGTCGAGCGCCGCGGCGTTCGCATCGCTGCGCGCTTTCAGGCCGTCGAGACCGCCGAGCGACTTCGCCCATTCGAGCGCGAAGATGGCATCCTCGACGGCGAGCATCGACGGGGTGTTGATCGTCTCGCCCTTGAACACGCCCTCGGCGAGTGCGCCCTTCGAGACGAGGCGGAACACCTTGGGAAGCGGCCAGGCGGGGGTGTAATTTTCGAGCCGTTCGACCGCGCGGGGCCCCAGGATCAGCACGCCATGACCGCCTTCGCCGCCGAGCACTTTCTGCCAGCTGAAGGTGGCGACGTCGATTTTGTCCCACGGCAGGTCGTAGGCGAACACCGCCGAGGTCGCGTCGGCGAAGGACAGACCTTCGCGGTCGTCGGCGATCCAGTCGCCGTTCGGGACGCGGACGCCGCTGGTGGTGCCGTTCCAGGTGAAGAGGACGTCGTTCGACCAGTCGACTTGATCGAGGTCGGGAAGCTGGCCGTAATCGGCGCGGATGACGGTCGGATCGAGCTTGAGCTGTTTCGCGGCGTCGGTGACCCAGCCCTCACCGAAGCTCTCCCATGCGAGCGTCGTGACGGGGCGGGCGCCGAGCATCGTCCACATCGCCATCTCGAAGGCGCCGGTGTCGGAGCCCGGGACGATGCCGATGCGGTGCGTGTCGGGCAGCTGCAACATCTCGCGCATCAGGTCGATGCAAGTGGCGAGGCGCGTCTTGCCGATCTTCGCACGATGCGAGCGGCCGAGCGATTCGGTGGCTAGTTTTTCGGGGGACCAGACCGGCGGCTTGGCGCAGGGTCCGGAAGAAAAATAGGGGCGCGCAGGGCGCAGTACTGGCGTCGTCACTTCACTCATCATAGTCTCTCCTTGCAGAGAGCTCGCGCGGCGTTGGGACCGCGTGGCCCGGCGCCGCGTTTAGGGAGTGCGCGCGGGCTGTCAAACAAATTGCATGGACCGCGCGGAATTTTCGACGAGCCGAGCAAAAGGTATACAGCTTGTTAACCATTTCGTCGGTAATTTGACGATCATGCCGATCCCGAACTTCTTGAAGCCCCGGATCCTGATCGCTGCGACGGCGGCGCTGGCGCTTTCCGCCTGTTTTGGTGCGCCCGACGTGATGAAGAACAGTGGCGGGAAGTCGGCGGCGGCGGGCAAGCCGAGCCGCCCACAGGCCATCGGTACGCCTTCCTTCACCAGCGCCGAGGCGCAGCAATGCGCCTTTGACCTCCAGCAGGCCGGGGTGCGTTTCACTCCGCTGCCCAACCAGGATCATGGCGGTGGCTGCACCTCGATCGATTCGGTCAAGCTGCTCGATATCGGTACGCCGGTGTCGGGGCTTGGCGCGATGACCTGTCCGCTGGCGAAAAATTTTGCGGCATGGGCGCAATATGCGGTGAAACCCGCAGGACGGAAATATTTCGGACAGGATGTCGTGAAGATCGAGACGTTCGGGACCTATAGCTGCCGCAACATTTATGGCGGCCGGTCGGGACGGCTGTCACAGCACGCCTATTCCAATGCGATCGACGTGTCGGGCTTCGTGCTCGCCGATGGCCGCCGCATCATGCTCGACGGCGGGTGGCGGGGCGACAAGCCGTCGCAGGATTTCCTGCGCGCGCTGCACAAATCGGGCTGTCGTCGTTTCGGCACCGTTCTCGGCCCCGACTATAACGCCGCCCACTATAATCATTTTCATTTCGATATGAGCGGCAACGGATATTGCCGCTGACGGGAGTCAACAGGAAGGGGTTCGACTTGGCAAAGGCACACTAAGCCGCTAGCCGTCCGCTAATGGCAGAAGATAAACAACCCCATCGTTCGCGTTTCCACAAGGCCAAGGACGACGCGCAGTTCGCCAAGCAGGCGACCACCACCCCGCAGACGGCACATCCCGCCTACAAGCTGGCGTTCCAGGACAATGATTTCCTGCTGCGCGAGGATTTGCGCCCCGTCCGCTTTCAACTTGAACTGCTCAAGCCCGAATTGCTGCTCGACGAAGCGGGCATCGAGTCGACTTTGGTCATCTATGGGTCGGCCCGTATTCCCGAACCGTCGCAAGCCGACGCGCTGGAAGCGGCGGCGACCGACGACGCCCAGCGCAACATTGCCCGCCGACTGAAGGCGAAGGCCAAATATTATGACGAGGCACGCGCGCTGGCGCGGCTGGCGAGCCAATATCCGTGCGATGACAAGGGCTGCCGCCACTTCGTCGTCTGTTCGGGCGGTGGACCGTCGATCATGGAGGCGGCGAACCGCGGCGCCGACGATGAAGGCCGCGAATCGATCGGGCTGAACATCGTGTTGCCGCACGAGCAGGCGCCGAATCGTTTCGTCACGCCGTCGCTCAGCTTCCAGTTCCACTATTTCGCGTTACGCAAGATGCATTTCCTGCTGCGCGCGCGCGCGGTTTGCGTTTTTCCCGGTGGTTTCGGGACATTCGACGAAATGTTCGAGTTGCTGACCCTGATCCAGACCGGCAAGATCAAGCCGATTCCCATCGTGCTGTTTGGCAAGGAATTCTGGCAGCGGGTCGTCAATTTCGACGCGCTGGTTGAGGAGGGCGTGGTGAGCGCGCGCGATCTGAACCTGTTCAAATTTGTCGAGACGGCAGACGAGGCGTGGAAGATCGTGACCGACTTCTACGCGAATACCGACCACCCTTGATCGAAAATTGTCCCCGTCGCTGCGCGGCGGGGACGATCAGCGCCCTATTTCGATTGCGCTTCCAGATAGAGGATCAGCGCCTTGCGATCCGCGGCGTCGATCACGCCGGCAAAGGCCATGCGCGTCCCCGGTACGGCCTTCATGGGCGCCTTGAGATAGGCGTCGAGTGCGGCTTCGTCCCAGATGCCGCCCTTCGCCTTCATCGCGCCCGAGTAGGAAAAATCGGGTTTCGACGCGACTGCGGCGCCGACGACGCCATGAAGGTTCGGGCCGATGCCGTTGGCGCCGCCCTTGTCGACCGTGTGGCAGGCGACGCAGCGGCGAAAGACCTGCTCGCCCATCGCTGCGGTCGGTGCCACGGCCGGGGCTTCGGCGGTCGGTTCGCCGGTCGTGGGCGCCTCAGCGGGCGGTTCGCTCTTGCCGCAACCGGCGAGCGTCAGCACGCCCGCCAGAAGGACGGGCGCAATGCGCATTATTTCTTGGCTTCGGCCGGGGCGGCCGCGCCTTCAGCGGCGGGCGCCGCAGCGTCGGTTTCGGCCGGTGCGGCGCCTTCGGCCGGGGCGGCGACAGCTTCGGCCGCGGGCAGCGGCAGATTCGATCCCTGGCTGTTCATATAGACGATCAGGTTCGCACGATCTTCGGCGCTGCTGAGACCTGCGAACGACATCTTCGTGCCGGGCGCATATTTACGCGGGCTTTTCAGCCATTCGTCCATGCCGGCAAAATCCCAGTTGCCGGGAACGCCCTTCAGCGCCGCCGAATAGGCAAAGCCCGGGACGTGGCCGTGCGCCTTGCCGAGGGCGCCCCACAGATTCGGGCCGATGCCGTTGGCCCCGCCCGATGCGATCGTGTGGCAGGCGGCGCATTTTGCGAACACCGCTTCGCCCTTCACCGGATCGGCGGCGGCAAGCAGGTTGGGAAGCGGCACGGCCGATTCGCCGCCACCGGCGGCGCCATCGGCGTCTTCGATCGGATAACCGGGCTTTTCGGGATTGTGGCTGGCGAACAACATGCTCGACCCGATCGTCAGGCCCAGCGCGCAAATGCCGGCAAACAGCACCCAGCCGGCAATAGTATTGTTGCGATTGTCCATGCTCTAGCAGCCCCGTTAGCTGACGCCCGTGTGGCGGGCGCATATTTGATTTGGACGCTCCCTTACTGGCGCGGCGACGGCGGCGCAAGGGGATGAAATCGAGGAGGGTCAACGATGTCGGCCCCGGTTGCGCGGCCGCGGCGGGGTCGCTATGCGCCGCGGTTCCAGCGTGGGAAGGCAATCATGGGCAGTTATTCGGCTTCGGCGCAGCATCTGGTCGATGAAATGCGGAATGCGGCGCTCGCCCAGCCGGCCCGCGGGCTGGCGTTTCAGGGCGCACCGGGCGCGAACAGCGACCTGGCGGCGCGCGAATATGACCCGGATTCGCTGCCGATGCCGTGCTACGCTTTCCAGGACGCCATCGACGCCGTGCGCGACGGCCGCGTCGACCGCGCGATCATCCCGATTGAAAACAGCTTGCACGGCCGCGTCGCCGACATCCATTTCCTGCTTCCCGAATCCGGCCTGTCGATCGTCGGCGAACATTTCCTGCCGATCCGTTACGGCCTGATGAGCCGCGACCTTGGCCCCGTGACCCGCGCGATGAGCCACGAACAGGCGCTGGGGCAATGCCGTCACTGGCTGCGCGCCAACAATATCGCGCCGGTCGCGCACAGCGATACCGCGGGCGCCGCGGCGTGGGTTGCCGACAGCGACGAGGTGGGGCTCGCCGCGCTGGCGCCGCCGCACGCCGCCGAAATCTATGGGCTGACGTTGCACGGCACCGGCATGGAGGATGCCGACCATAATATGACGCGCTTCGTCGTGCTCGCGCGCGAACCGCTGCCCGATTTTTCGGCGATCGAAGGGCCGGTGATGACGACCTTCATGTTCGAGGTTAAGAATATTCCGGCGGCGCTCTACAAGGCGCTCGGCGGCTTTGCGACCAATGGCGTCAACATGACCAAGCTCGAAAGCTATCAGACCGGGGGCAGTTTTGCGGCGACGCAATTCTACGCCGACATAGTCGGGGCGCCGGGCGATGAACGGATCGACCGCGCGCTGGAGGAGCTGGATTTCCAGACCAAGTCGCTGCGGTTGCTTGGCACCTATGCGCAGGCGCGAATGCGCCCGTGATCGGCTAGCTAGCCGCCGCGGCGGCGCAGCATCCGTGCGGTCGCCGACGTCTGGACGATGAACAGCGTCACGAGGATGCTGGAGACGAGGAGCGCGAACAGGTCGAAGACCGAGAAATTGGCGCCGCGGATGTCGCCGCCGCCGACGATCGGCATCGCGATCGTCATCGCCATCAGCATCAGGCGCAGTTCGGTCGGGCCGCCCGCCATATAGGACAGGCGAAATTCGCCGAGGATTTTTGCCGCGATGAAGGTGTGGATCGACAACAGGAAATAGCCGATCACCGCCATCAGCGCGACATCGAGCCGCATATAGGGGCTCATCCCGATCGCACTGATCATCAGCAGTGTCGCCAGCGCATCGACGCTATGGTCGACGAAATACCCATAGTTGGGGCGTTCGATCGCGCGCCAGCGTGCCAGGCTGCCGTCGAGCGAGTCGCCGAACCAGTTGACGATATAGCCGACCAGCGAGAGGCCGAGCCATTCGCTGTCGAACCAGCTCAGCACATAACCTGCGGCGACCAGCATGGCGCCGGCAAAGCCCAACGCCGTCAGTTGGTCGGGGGTAACCCAGGCGGGAAGCCGCGCGCACAGCCAGTTAAGCAGGCGGCGCTCGCTGCGGGCCAGGATATTCTGCTGGATGCGGACCGGCGCCTTGTTGGCGACGGGGTCGAACTTGCTCATGAGAACCCTTTGTTGCCGACTGTCACAAAAGCGCCAGCCAGATGTCATCGGGGCGTCATAGAGACAAAGTTGCGGGCGCGAAAGAGCGGGGCATTCGGCGCGGCGCGCGCGTGCGCCGGTCAGTCTTGCCAGGGGCCGATTTCACCAACCTCGCCGATGGTCCGGAACCGGACCGCATCGTCGATCCAGGCGACTTCCCACATCGGGGCGGGGCGCGCCCATTCGCCGATGACGAACAACGGAAGCTTGTTCGCAGCGACGAAGGCAATGTCGTCGGGGGTCGGGCCGGGGATCGTCGTTTCATACCTCTGGTGGATGCGGATGACCGCCAGCGTCGTCGCGGGCGGCGGCGGCAACGACTGGCGCACGGGAAACCCGATGCTGGCGGCGATGGCTGGATAGCCCTTATCGTCGCGCGCTATCAGCAGGACCTTGTCGGCGTTCGGATAGGGACCGCCGACCGGGCGGCCGACCACCTTGCGCCCCGCGATCGCGGCAAATTCGCGCAGGTCGGTGTCGGCGATCGCGGCGGCGCTCGCGGGCGTTGTCACCGCGGGGGCCGTCGGCGCGGCGACGGGATCGGCGGCGAGCGCCGCGACGATCAGCAGGGCCGCGATCAATGCGCGTCGCCCCAGCTCTTGCCGGTGCCAATCTCCACCTCGAGCGGGACCGAAAGGCTGAGCACGGGTTCGGCGGCGCCCGACATCACCGCGCGGATGACGTCGCCCGCGGCGTCGGCCTTGTCCTCGGGCGCCTCGAACACCAGTTCGTCATGGACTTGCAGCAGCATCCGGACGTCGGAAAGCCCCGCATCGGATAGCGCCTTTGGCATCCGCGCCATCGCGCGCTTGATCAAATCGGCGCTGGTGCCCTGGATCGGCGCGTTGATCGCGGCGCGTTCGCTGCCCTGCCGTTCGTTCTGGCTCGCCGCCTTGATGCGCGGGAACCATGTTTTCCGCCCAAACAGCGTTTCGGTATACCCGCGCGCGCGCGCGGTTTCGAGCGTATCGGTAATATAGTCCGAAATGCCGGGAAAACGCTCGAAATAACGCGCGATCAGCGCCTGTGCCTCGTCCGGGGTGATTTCCAGACGCCCTGCCAGTCCCCAGCGTGAAATGCCGTAGAGGATCGAGAAATTGACCGTCTTTGCCTTGCCGCGTGTGTCGCGGTTGACCTCGCCGAACAGCTCGATTGCGGTTGCGGCGTGGATGTCTTGCCCCTGCGCGAACGCCTCTTTCAGTTCGGGGACATCGGCCATATGCGCCGCAAGCCGCAACTCGATCTGGCTATAGTCGGCGGCGATCAGCACATGGCCGGGCGCCGCGATGAAGGCATCGCGGATCTGGCGGCCGGTTTCGGTGCGGATCGGGATATTCTGCAAGTTCGGATCGGTCGACGACAGCCGCCCGGTCTGCGCACCGACAAGGCTGTAGCTGGTATGGACGCGGCCGGTCGTTGCATTGATCTGTTGTTGCAACGCGTCGGTATAGGTCGATTTGAGCTTGGCGAGCTGGCGCCATTCCAAAATCTTGCGCGCGATCGGCACGCCGTCGCGTTCGAGCCGCTCCAGCTCATTCTGGTCGGTCGACCAGTCGCCCGACTTGCCCTTGCGCCCCCCTTTCAGCCCCAGCTTGTCGAACAGGATTTCGCCGAGCTGTTTGGGGCTGCCGATCGCGAAGGGCTGGCCCGCGAGGGCGTGGATTTCGCCCTCGATGCGCAACATTTCGGTCGCGAATTCGCCCGACAGCTTTGCCAGATAGTCGCGGTCGACCATGATCCCCGCGCGCTCCATGCCCTCGACGATGGCCGCGAGCGGCCGATCGACCATCTCATAAACGCGCGTCCCGCCCTCGATCGGCAGGCGCAGCTTGAGCAGTTTCCAAAGCCGCAGCGCGACATCGGCGTCCTCGGCGGCATATTCGGTCGCGCGATCAAGCTGGACCTCGGCAAAGCTGATCTGCGATTTGCCCGTGCCGCATACGTCTTTGAAAGACAGGCAGACGTGATCGAGGTGAAGCTTCGCCAGCTCGTCGAGCCCGTGCTGATGCTTGCCTGCGTCGAGCGCGAAGCTCATCACCAGCGTGTCGTCATAAGGGACGATGGTCAGCCCGTGCTGCGCCAGCACACCGATATCATATTTCAGATTATGCCCGACCTTCAGTACCGCATCGTCGGCGAACAGCGCGCCGAGGCGGTCGAGCGCCGCATCCATTGCGATCTGTTCGGGCTTTTCGGCGAACATGTCGGTGCCGCCATGGCCGAGCGGGATATAACAAGCGCGGCCCGGCGCGGTCGCCAGGCTGACCCCGACCAGCCGTCCGGTGACGCTGTCGAGGCTGGCGGTTTCGGTGTCGACCGCGACGACGTGCGCGGCGCGGGCTTCGGCGACCCAGCGGTCGAGGGCGTCGATCGTCGTGACGCATTCATAGGCCGATCGATCGATCGCGGGCATCGGCGGCAGGGTCGGCGTCGATGGCCCGGCGGGCGTCGCGGCGGGCGCTGCGTTCGGGCGGGGCAGGGTCGGCGGTCCGCCGGGGGTGGCGCCCAGATCGAGCTTTGCCGAAAGCGAGCGGAAGCCATGCTCGTCCAGGAAAGCCTTGAGCGGCAACGGCGGGATCGCGCCGAGTTTCAGGTCGTCGAGCGCATCGGGCAACGCGCAATCGCGCTTTAGGTCCACCAGCACGCGCGACAGCTCGGCCATCGCGCGATGCTCGATCAGGTTTTCGCGCAGCTTGCTGGCTTTCATCGTCTCGGCGCCGTCGAGCGCGGCGGTCAGATTGCCATATTCCTGGATCAGCTTGGTCGCGGTCTTCGGCCCGACGCCGCGCACGCCGGGAACATTGTCGACGCTGTCCCCCATCAATGCGAGCACATCGCCGACGAGGTCGGGCGTGACGCCGAACTTTTCGTTCACCGCGTCCAGCCCCATGCGGACATTTTTCATCGTGTCGAGCATGTCGACATGCGGCGAGCCATCGGTCGGCTCGCGGATCAGCTGCATCAAATCCTTGTCCGACGACACGATGGTGACGTCCCAGCCCGCGCGCACTGCCGCTTCGGTATAGCTCGCGATCAGGTCGTCGGCCTCATACCCCTCGGTTTCGATGCACGGCAGCGAAAAGGCGCGCGTCGCATCGCGGATCAACGGGAACTGCGGGCGCAGATCTTCGGGCGGTTCGGGCCGGTTCGCCTTATATTGGTCGTAGATGTCGTTGCGGAACGACTTGCTGCTATGGTCCAGGATGACCGCGAGGTGCGTCGGCCCGTCGGCGTCGTGCAGGTCCTTGGCGAGCTTCCAGAGCATCGTGGTGTAGCCATAGACCGCGCCAACCGGCACGCCCTTCGGGTTCGTCAGCGGCGGCAGGCGGTGATAGGCGCGGAAGATGTAGCTGGAGCCATCGACCAGATAGAGATGATTCTTGTCCGACATGGCGGGGATGTAGCAGCGGCAGGCGGGACGGCCTAGGGCGCTGTTCCCGCTTTCGCCCCTTCATATTTGCGGAGACGAATGATGGGCTCAACGTGCATGTCAGCTTAGGGGTCGAGAGCGGACGTATAAATCCTCCCCATCGCAAGTCGATGGGGAGGAACTTTACGTCTGCAATTGGTCGAAACCGGCCTTCCAGCTTTCCTAGCGATAATCGATAGCCAGTTTGCCCGCCGCTGCAACCGCCGCCGCGCGGGCCTCGTCCGTCGTGCCGCCCGCGACGCGGGCCAGCGCGACACCCATGCGCCGATACGGCCGCGTGACGGGCTTGCCGAAGATGCGGGCGTCGACCGATGTTGCGGCATTCGGTGCGGTGAGCGCGTCGGCAAGTCCGGTGATCGCGAAATCCTGCGCGTCGCGATCGGCGAGCAGCACCGCGCTCGCACTGGCGTCGGGGACCGCGACCGCCGGGACCGGCAGGCCGAGGATCGCGCGGGCGTGGAGGTCGAATTCGGACAGAGACTGCGAGATGAGCGTGACCATGCCGGTATCGTGCGGGCGGGGTGAAAGCTCGGAGAAGATCACATCATCGCCCTTGACGAAAAATTCGACGCCGAAAATGCCGTGGCCCCCCAGCGCATCGACGACCTTTGTCGCCATCGCCTGCGCACGGGCGAGCGCCGCATCGGACATCGCGGCCGGCTGCCAGCTTTCGCGATAGTCGCCGCGTTCCTGCCGGTGCCCGATTGGCGGGCAGAAGGCGACGCCATCCTTGTGCCGGACGGTCAGCAACGTAATCTCATAATCGAAATCGATGAAGGCTTCGGCGATGACGCGCAGCCGGTCGCCGCGCATCCCGGCCGCGGCATAATCCCACGCCGCGTCGATGCCGTCGGCATCCTTGACCGTGCTCTGCCCCTTGCCCGACGATGACATCACCGGCTTGACGACCAGCGGAAAACCGATGCGCGCGGCCGCGGCTGCAAGTTGCTCGCGGCTCGTCGCATATTCAAAGGTCGAGGTCGTCAGGCCGAGTTCGCTGGCCGCCAGGTCGCGGATCGCATCGCGGTTCATCGTCAGCTGCGCCGCGCGCGCTGACGGGACGACGTGGAAACCTTCTGCTTCGACTTCGGCCAGAATTTCGGTACGAATCGCTTCGACCTCGGGCACGATATGATCGGGCCGATGCTTGGTGATCGCGCCGCGCAGCGCGTCACCGTCGAGCATCGAAAAGACCTCAAATTCGTCGGCAACCTGCATCGCGGGCGCCCCGGCATAGCTGTCGCACGCAATCACATGCGCGCCGAGCCGCTTGGCCGAAATTACGAACTCGCGGCCGAGTTCGCCTGATCCCAGCAGGAGGATGGTGGCGGTGGGGGTCATGCGGGCCAGCTTTCGGTATCATGGTCGGGGTGTTGATGGTTGCTGGCGCGGATTGCGCCGACATGGGCGGCCATGGTCTGCTCGGTCGTGCCTTCGGCCTTGATCGGCAGATGCGCGAACAACGACAATTGCCCCTCGACGCCGAATTGCACGCGTGGTGGGAATTGCGCAGGGTCGTCGAACGACCCGGTTGTCAGGTTGATGTGCCTGCTTTCGGCATAATCGTAAAGCAGCGGTGTGCCGCAGTCGCTGCAGAAGCCGCGCGTCGCCTTGTCCGAACTGTTGAAAAGCGCCGGGGCCCCGCGCGTCCAGCTTATGGCATCGCGCGGAACGCCGATAAGGGCGATGAAGAAATTGCCCGCCGCCTTCTGGCACATGCGGCAATGGCAGATGTGCGACGTATCGAGCACCGCGCTGACATGCCAGCGCACCGCGCCGCACTGGCAACCGCCCGAGGCGTCGACGTCAATGCGTTTCGGGCTGTCCATGATGCGTCACTCCCATTCGATCGCGTTCTTTCCCGCAAGAAACTGGAAATGCCAGCGAAAAATATTCGGTCCAGAACGACCGGCACTCGGACAGTAGGAGCTTTTTGAAATTATTGACGATTTCGGACAAATTTGGGAGCGCGGCTTTCCAACGCAATCGGCGGGCAAAGCTGGCAATTCGGTCGAAACCGGACCTTGCCCCAAAGGGACGTCGGCCCAGAAAGCTTGTCGTCGCGCATATTAGAAAACCCTCAAACACATACCGACAGTCGTCGCGAAGCCAACGGCAATTTGGCACGCCGCGAGTGATGCTTTGCGCCTGACCCGAAACATTTGCCCCAAGAGCGTTGGCATGGCGCTGCGTTGCAGCCCCTCCACCACCGTCCAAGGGGGCGGTCCCCCTCCTCGTCGCAAGTCGATAGGGAGGATTTGAACGCCAGCGCCCGATCTCAAAGCGGATAGCAGCCGCCCGCGCGCCTTTGCCACAGGCCCCCGCGACTTGTTGCAGCTTGCCACCCGCGGTGATCGTCGTCAGATTGGTTTTGAAAAGAAACCAAAGGAGCGGTGGCGATGACGGGCGATTTCGAGCAGCAGCGGGTGAAGCTTTCGACGGGGGTCGAACTGGACGTCGTCGATATCGGTCCGCGCGATGCGCCGGTGCTGGTCTTCCTCCATGGCTTTCCCGAATCGCACCGGACCTGGCGGTATCAATTGCCGCATTTCGCGAAGCGCTTTCGTTGCATCGCGCCCGATCAGCGCGGCTATCGCGGTTCGTCGAAGCCGCAGGATGTTCAATCCTACACCCCCGACAAGCTGATTGCCGATATTTTCGCGCTCGCCGATGCGCTCGGCGTCGATCGCTTCACCATCGTGGGTCATGACTGGGGCGGCGCGATTGCGTGGGGCGTCGCGCTTGGCGGCCAACCGGGTGGACTGCATCCGGCGTGGGCGGGACGCGTGACCCGCGCCGTCATCGCCAATGCGCCGCATCCGGGGATTTTTGGCCGCTTGCTTGCCACCGATCCCGCCCAGCGCGCGGCGAGCCAGTATATCCGCACCTTTCGCGATCCAGCGAGCGATGCGATCATCGAGGCGCATGGCATTGCCGGCATCCTTGCCCACGCCTTTGAAGGGCAGGTGCCAAGCGGCGGGCTTCAGCCCGCCGACGAGATCGGTCGGCTGCTCAAGGACTGGGAGGATCGCGACGCCTGCCGCGCGATGATCAACTGGTATCGCGGTTCACCGATCCTGGTGCCGGCGATGGACGAACCCTATGCCGAGCCGCCCGCCGTGCCGTTCCCGAAACTGAATATCCCGACGCTGGTGATCTGGGCGCTCGACGATGTCGCGCTGCCGCCGTGCAATCTCGACGGCATCGAAGACCTGGTCCCCGATGTCACGATCGTCGAAGTTTCCGACTGCGGCCATTTCGTGCCGTGGGATGCGCCCGATGCGGTCAATCTGGCAATGGACGAATTCCTCGCCCAAAACTGAACCAAGATATTCTAT
>NZ_MIAM01000016.1:17872-46512 GCF_001830555.1 Sphingopyxis sp. RIFCSPHIGHO2_12_FULL_65_19
GGGGGGGGGTCTGTATCGGCCTGTCCGGGGCACGCGAAATCATCTTGCCGACGCCTGTTTTTCTTCCGCCCGATAGTATCGGGCGAACTATTGGGTGGCGCGATTTAACCATAGGATTGGGGAATATAGCAGGCTTTCACATTTTCCCATTCTTGCCATACTCAAATAATGGAAGTGGGAGCCCTCAGGGTCGCCTCGATCGTTGATCGGATCGATGGCCCGTCGAATTGGACCATCGAACGCGATGTCCATGCGCTGATCCTGTATGAGGCGGGAAGCTATCATTGGCTGGAGACCTGGCAGGACGATCAACGGACATCGCTCGGCGATCCACTGCCCGGGGAAATGTGGCTGGTGCCGGCCGGCCGGCGATATCGCGGCACCGCAAAGGGCGGCGCGGTCCGCACGATCGAGGTCGAGATACCGGCCGCGATGCTCTCGATCGCACCCGACACACGGGCGCTGGCGGCGCACCACGACCTCGCGCTCGCGGCGCTGGTCCGGGCGCTGCTTGCGGGCGACGCCGCGGCGGCCGAACCGTTGCTCGCGATCCTGGACAAGACACTGGCGGCGATGACCGGTCGCCCCGACTCCCCGCTCATCGTCCAGCGCATCAACGACCTGATGGCCTTCATCCAGACGCAGCTCGAACTGCCGCTCACGGTGGAGGATATGGCGGCCGAGGTCGGCATGTCGGTGAACAGCTTGATCGTCCATTTTACCCGCGCGACCGGGCGCACACCCGCGCAATATGTGCTGCGCCAGCGGCTGCGTCGCGCCTGCTGGTTCCTGATGAACCGGCCGCTGACGATCGCGGAGATCGCTTTTGCCACGGGTTTTTCCAGCCATGCCCATCTTTGTGCGATCTTTCGCAGCAAGATCGGCATGTCACCGGGCGAATGGCGACGGCGCCATCGATCGGCAATCCTGCCGGCTGAGGAGGACAAATGATGTCGCATACGATGGTCATGCTTCTTGCGGGGCTCGTCCTGCTGGTCGGGCTGCGGCTGGCAATCAGCGATGGCGCGCGGGCGACGCGGATGTTCCTTTTGCTTTGGCTCGCGATCTCGATCGCCAATCTGCTCGTCGGCGTGCTCCATGCGGGTTATGGCTGGGCCGAAGAGGCCGCGATCTGGCTGCTCCTATTCGGTGCGCCCGCGGCGCTCGCCCTCATCGCGCGCCGCTTCTGGCGTTAGTTTTCGGGGCGCAGCAAGCATCCGCTGGCGCCCGCATAGCGCGCGCTGCGCGACGCGAGCAGGGGGACGCTGCCGGTGACGGTTTTCGTCGCCGGGTCCTCGCTCAGCGACACCATCTCCATGCCGGGCTCGAAGTCGCTCTGACAGCTTTCAAGACTGCGCCCCTGGACATAGCGGCACGAACAGCCGACGCGTGCGGCATAGGCAGACCCCAGCTCCGCCTGTGCCTTGAATGCCGGGAATTTCCAGATCGCGAACAGCGCGAACAGCACCCCCAGGCCGATCGCCCAAGGCAGGCATCCGCCCCAGCGACTCGTTTTTCGGCGCCCCCCGGCCGGGATCGGGGCGGGCGGCGGCGTGGGGTGCGGCGGCGTCTCGCCCGTTGTCGGCTCGGTCGGATTGATGTTATTCACCTGCGCCATGATCACGAAAAAACCGCTGCTGGCAAGTGCGGCCCTCGCGGCGCTGGGCCTTTGGTCGCTGAGCCAGGCGGCGGGGCATGGCAATATGGCGCCCGCCTCTCCCGCCCCGAAATTTGGAGCGTCGCTCGACGGCATCGCGCCGGTCGATATGCCGCAGCCGCTTCCCGCGATACCTGCGGCGATCCGCGCGCGCGCCGACGCGCTGTTCACCGACGCCGACGCGGTGGGGCAGACGCGCGCGCTGTATGTGCTGCGCGACGGTGAGCCGATCTATGAACGTTATGCCGCCGGTTTCGGCCCCGAATCAAAATTGATCAGCTGGTCGATGGCGAAAAGCATTACGGCGGTGCTGACCGGCTTCCTGGTCGCCGACGGGCAATTGTCGCTCGACAGCCCGGCCCCGGTCGCGGCGTGGCAGCGAAGCGGCGATCCGCGCGGTGCGATCACGCTGCGCAGCCTTCTTCACATGGCGTCGGGGCTGGAGCACGTCGAAACGGGCGATCCGGTTTGGCAGGGCGATACGGTCGATATGCTGTTCGGCGGCGGCGCGAGCGACATGGCGGGCTTTGCCGAGGCCAAGCCGGCGGCGGCGCAGCCGGGTGAAGTCTTCAACTATAGCTCGGCAACCAGCGTCATCCTCGCCGACATCATCGCCGACACGCTGACCCCGTCGAAAAACCCCGACGCGCGCCGCGATGCGATGCGCGACTTCATCGGCGGACGATTGATCGAACCGCTCGGCATGACCAGCCTGACCCCCGAATATGACGCCCATGGCACGATGATCGGCGGGTCGATCATGCACGCGACCGCGCGCGACTATGCCAGGTTCGGCGAATTCCTGCGCAACCATGGCGTGGTCAACGGCCAGCGACTGCTGCCCGAAACCTGGATGCGGTTCATGCTCACCCCGTCGAGCAATGATGCAGGCTATGGCGGGCATATCTGGCTGAATCGCAAACGCCCGGCGGGCGCCGCCCCGGCGCTGTGGCCCGACCGGGGCCCGAACGACCTGTTTGCCTGTATCGGTCATCAGGGCCAATATATCATCGTCTCGCCGTCGCAGCGGGTGACGATCGTGCGGCTGGGCGTCACCAAGGACGATCAGTTCCCCGAACTGCGCCGACACCTGGCGGATTTGACTGCGGCGCTCTGAGTGTGTCCGGTCGGGCGACTGCTAGCGACCGGTTTTGGACGTAAAGTTCCTCCCCATCGCAAGTCGATGGGGAGGATCTAATTGGCCGCTTCCCACCCCAAAACCGACATCAGCTTCCAACAGCGATTTACAAAAGGAAATCGCCGACCAGCGTGGTGACGCATGTGCCGGTGAGTTCGACCATCGCGCCGTCCAGACGGCACCCGACATGGCCGCCGCGCGCACTCGCCTGATAGGCTGCGAAAGCATCGCGTCCCAGTCGCGCTGCCCAATAGGGCGTCAGGACGCTGTGCGCCGATCCGGTCACCGGATCTTCGTCGATCCCCGCGCCGGGGGCAAAGGCACGGCTGACGACATCGGCGTCCGACGGGTCGCCGTTGCCGGGTGCAGTCGCGATATAGAGGATGTCACCGCCTTTTTTGAGCGCGCGGAGGTCGGGCTCGAGCGCGCGGACGGCCGCCGCGTCGGCATAGACGATTAGCGCATAACCGCCTTCGTGCCACAGCGTCTCGACGACATCGCCGCCCATCGCGCGCACGATGTCGGGCATCGGTTTCGCCGCGGGCGGATAGGCGGGCAGCGCCATCCTATAGCCTTCGGCATCGCCGCCATTGGCTTCGGCGCGGGCGACGCGCAGTATGCCCGCCTTGCGCGTGCGAAACCGCATGTCGCTCCGCCACGGCGCCGCCGACAGCAGGACATGCCCGCTCGCCAGCGTCGCATGGCCGCAAAGGGCGACTTCGACGCCCGGCGTGAACCAGCGCAGCTCATAGTCCGCTTCGCCGCTTTCGTCGGGAATCAGGAAGGCTGTTTCGGCGAGATTATTCTCCGCCGCGATCGCCTGCATCACCGGATCGGGAAGCCATTCCTCCAGCGGCATCACTGCCGCAGGGTTGCCGGTGAACGGCCGGTCGGCAAAGGCGTCGACCTGGCAGATCGGAAGCCGCCGTGCCGCGCTCATGGATAGAGCAGCCCACTCGACCAGCCGCCGCCGGTGCAGGTGAAACGCGTGCGTTCGTGCAGCCGGTGGGCGCGGTCCTGCCAGAATTCGATCGCTTCCGGGATGACGCGCCAGCCGGACCAGCGCGGCGGGCGGGGCACGTCCTGACCTGCGAACCGCGCCTGCATTTCCTCGAACCGCCGCTCAAAGGTTTCGCGGCGGTCGAGCGGGCGCGACTGGTCGCTGGCCCAGGCGCCGAGCTGGCTGTCGCGGCTGCGCGTCGCGAAATAGGCGTCGGCGGTGGCGTCATCGACCGGCGACACTATGCCCTCGATGCGGATCTGGCGCCGCAAGGATTTCCAGTGAAACAGCAAAGCGACATGCGGGTTCGCCGCCAGCTCGCCGCCTTTGCGGCTGTCGAGGTTGGTGTAGAAGACAAAACCGTCGGGGCCGTGGCCTTTCAGCAGCACCATGCGCAGCGACGGGTGCCCGTCGGGTGTCGTCGTGGCGAGCGCCATCGCGTTGGAGTCGTTGGGTTCGCTCGTCCGCGCTTCGGCGAACCAGCTGTCGAACAGGGCAATGGGATCGTCCGTCATGCCCGCGGTCATAATGCGCGCCGCGGCGATGGTCGAGCGGCATGTGCGGAACTTGACCGTGGTGCGGGCTATTCCCACATCGGCGCGCAATCGGGCCTTCACGGCCAGTCACTTATCGGGCTACAGGAGCAATATGGCCGATCCCTATTCCACCCTGGGCGTTGCAAAGACTGCGAGCGAAGCGGACATCAAGTCCGCCTATCGCAAGCTCGCCAAGGAGCTGCACCCCGACAAGAACAAGGACAACCCGAAGGCGTCGGAGAAATTCTCCGACGTGACCAAGGCGTATGACATCCTGTCGGACAAGACGAAGCGTGCACAATATGATCGCGGTGAGATCGATGGCGAGGGCAATCCCGCGATGCCCTTTGGCTATGGCGGCGGCGGCTTTCGCGGCGACCAGCGGAGCGGTCCTGGCGGTTTCAGCGGCTTCGGAAACGAAAGCGCCGATTTCGGCGATATTTTCGAGGGCCTGTTCGGCGGTCGCGGCGGCGGAGGCGGTGGCGGCCCGTTCGGCGGCTTCGGCGGGCGCAGCGCGCCGCCGCCCAAGGGCGCCAATGTCGCCTATCGCCTGGCGGTGTCCTTCATCGACGCGGCGACGCAGGCCCCGCAGCGGATCACGCTGGCCGACGGCGGCACGATCGACCTGAAACTCCCCGCCGGCGTCGAAACGGGCACGCAGATGCGCCTTGGCGGCAAGGGGCAGCCGGGACCGGGCGGCAACGGCGATGGCATCGTGACGATCACGGTCAAGGATCATCCCTTTTTCGAGCGCGACGGCGCAAACATCCGGCTCGACCTGCCGGTGACGCTGAACGAGGCGGTCAGGGGCGCAAAGGTCAAGGTGCCGACGGTCGACGGGCCGGTGATGCTGTCGATCCCCGCAGGATCGTCGTCGGGCAAGGTGATGCGGCTGAAGGGCAAGGGGTTCAGCCAGAAAAGCGGCGGCCGCGGCGACCAGCTCGTGCGGCTGATGGTCGATCTGCCCCCTGATGACGAGGCGCTGGTGGCGTTGCTCAGCGATTGGACCGACAAGCGCGCCGTGCGGGCGGAGCTGGGCGTGTGATGCGTGGCTGACGCCAGCGAGAAAAAGATCGTCGCCGCGCTCGAACGCGAGGTCGCCGACGAGGTCGGCAAGGAATTTCTGGCCGAAGGCCATTCGCCGCACTCGCCCGAGGCGCGCGCCGAGCGAGCCAAGCGGGTCAAGCTCCGCGCGCGGGCACAGGGGGTCATCGACCGCGGCCGCGAACAGCTCAGGCCGGGCACGCGCGCATATCATATCGTGCGCCGCGTCATCGTCGGCACTTATACCGATGGCTTCATCCACGCGGGCAATCTCGCCTATCTCGCGCTGATCGCGCTTTTCCCCTTTTTCATCCTGCTGGCCGCGGCCTTGTCGATCTTTGGTGGCAGCGTCGGCGGCGAACGCGCGGTCGAGGCCGTCTTTTCGACGATGCCGCCGACGGTTGCCAAAGCGTTGGCAGGCCCGATCCGGGAGGTTATGTCGGCGCGTACCGGGATTTTCCTGTGGCTTGGCGCGCTCGTTGCGCTGTGGACCGTCGGCAGCCTGATCGAAACGGTGCGCGATATCTTGCGCCGCGCCTATGGTACGCATTTCAGCAAGGGGTTCTTCCACTATCGCTTGCTGTCGATCGGCATCATCACCGGCGCGGTGGTCCTGATGCTGCTGTCGTTCAGTATGCAGGTGCTGATCGTCGGCATCGAACAATTTGTGACGCGCGTCCTTCCCGAACAATATCAGGCGTGGGGCGTCGTCCTGATCTCGCGCGGCGTGTCGGGTGCCGGGCTGTTCCTCGCCATCTACATGCTGTTTTACAGCCTGACCCCGTCGAAATACCGGCGGCGGGAATTTCCGAAATGGCCCGGCGCGTTGTTCACCACCCTGTGGTGGATCGGGGTGACGCTCGCTTTGCCGCCCTTGCTCGCCAGCCTGCTCAGCTATGACGCAACCTATGGCAGCCTGGCGGGTGTGATGGTCGCGCTGTTCTTTTTCTATCTCGTCGGATTGGGTATGGTGATGGGCGCCGAACTCAACGCCGCGCTCGTCGAGGTTGAGGATTTGGGCCACGACGCTATTGGGCGCGTCGACGATGTGATTATTGAAAAGGCCGGAGACAAAAAATGACGGGTCTGATGACGGGCAAGCGCGGGTTGATTATGGGCCTGGCGAACGACAAGTCGCTGGCATGGGGCATCGCCAAGGCGCTGCATGCGCACGGCGCCGAGCTGGCGATTTCCTATCAGGGCGACGTGATGCTGAAGCGCGTGAAGCCGCTCGCCGACGAACTCGGCTGCGATCTGCTGATCGACTGCGACGTCGCCGACATGGACAATCTGGATACGGCGTTCGCCACGCTGGCCGCACGCTGGCCGACGATCGATTTCGTCGTCCATGCGATCGGCTATACGAACAAGGAGGCGCTGCGCGGCCATTATGCCGATGTGACGCTCGACGACTTCCTGATGACGATGAACATCAGCGTCTACAGCTTCACCGCGGTCGCCAAGCGCGCCGCGGCGATGATGACGCCGTTCGACCCCGAAACCGGCAAGGGCGGCGGCTCGATGCTGACCTTGAGCTATTATGGGGCCGAAAAGGTGATCCCGCATTACAACGTCATGGGCGTTGCGAAATCGGCGCTGGAAACCAGCGTCAAATATCTCGCCAATGATTATGGCCCGCAGGGCGTCCGCGTGAACGCGATCTCGGCCGGACCGATCAAGACGCTGGCGGCTTCAGGCATCGGCGATTTCCGCCTGATCCTGAAATGGAACGAGCATAATGCGCCGCTGCGCCGCAACGTCACCATTGATGACGTCGGCGGCTCGGCGCTCTATCTGCTCAGCGATCTCGCTTCGGGCGTCACGGGCGAAACGCATCATGTCGATGCCGGATACCACACCGTCGGGATGAAACAGGAAGACGCCCCGGACATCGCGCTGGTATGAGTTTCAACAGCTTCGGACGCGTTCTTCGCTTCACGACCTGGGGGGAAAGTCACGGTCCCGCGCTTGGCGCCGTCGTCGATGGCTGCCCGCCGCGGCTGTCGTTGTCCGATGCCGACATCCAGCCTTTCCTCGACAAGCGCCGTCCGGGCCAGTCGCGTCATACGACGCAGCGGCAGGAACCCGATCAGGTGCGTATCCTGTCGGGTGTGTTCGAGGGCAAGACGACGGGCACACCGATCAGCCTGATGATCGAGAATGTCGACCAGCGATCGAAGGATTATGGCGAGATTGCGCAGGCCTATCGTCCCGGCCACGCCGATTATGCCTATGACGCAAAATATGGCATCCGCGACTATCGCGGCGGCGGCCGGTCGAGCGCGCGCGAGACCGCGGCACGCGTCGCCGCGGGCGGCGTTGCGCGGCTGGTGATCCCCGAGGTGCAGATCCACGCCTGGGTTGCCGAAATCGGCGGCGACGCGATCGACCCCGCGAATTTCGATCTCGAAGAAATCGACCGCAATCCCTTTTTCTGTCCCGACCCCGCCGCCGCACAACGCTGGGAAGGCTTGATGGACGCCGCGCGCAAGGCGGGCAGTTCGCTGGGCGCGGTGATCGAATGCGCGGCGAGCGGGGTTCCGGCCGGCTGGGGGGCGCCGATCTATGCCAAGCTCGACGCCGACCTGGCCGCCGCGATGATGGGCATCAACGCGGTGAAGGGCGTCGAGATCGGCGCCGGCTTTCACGCTGCGCGGCTACGCGGCGAGGAAAATGCCGACCCGATGCGCCCCGCGACCGACGGTAGCAACCGTCCCGATTTCCTGTCGAACAACGCCGGGGGCATCGCGGGCGGCATCTCGACCGGGCAGCCGGTGGTCGTGCGCGTCGCGTTCAAGCCGACCAGTTCGATCCTGACCCCTGTGCCGACGGTGAACAAGGCGGGCGAGGCGACCGATATCGTGACCAAGGGCCGCCACGATCCGTGTGTCGGCATTCGCGGCGCGCCGGTGGTCGAGGCGATGATGGCGCTTGTCCTCGCCGACCATAAACTGCTCCACCGCGCGCAGAACGGCTGACATGATCGACGCGCTGAGGGCATTTATCGAGGCGCACCAAGCCGTCATATCGCTGGTCATCCTGGCGGGCATCTTCGTCGGTTTCATGATGGAACGCCTGCCCGCGACGGTGATCGCGGTGGTGGGTGCGTGCGTCTATCTCGCGCTCGGCATCCTCGACGTCGACGGCATGTATTCGGTGTTTTCCAACTCGGCGCCGATCGTCATCGGCGCGATGTTCGTGCTGTCGGGCGCGCTGATCCGCACCGGAGTCATCCAGCGCGTCGCCGACGCGATCATGGTGCGTGCGGAAAAGCACCCGCGGCTTGCGATTGTCGAGGTGCTCGTCGGTGCGCTCGTCGCCTCGGCTTTCCTCAACAACACGCCGGTCGTCGTCGTGCTGATCCCGATCGTGATGAAACTGGCCGAGGTGACGGGGGTCAGCGCGAAAAAGCTGCTCATGCCGCTTTCGATCGTCGCGGTGCTCGGCGGCACGCTGACCCTGATCGGGACATCGACGAACCTTGTCGTCGACGGCATCGTGCGCGAAGCGGGGATGGAACGCTTCGGCATTTTCGAGATCACGCCGATCGGCCTTGTCACCGCGGCGTCGGGGATGATCGGCCTTGCGCTGATGTGGTGGCTGTTGCCGTCCGACAAGCCCGTGCAGGGGCCCGCGGGCACGCATGACGCGCATCAATATCTGACCGAACTGGCGCTGGCCGAAGACGACGATCTGGTCGGCATGACGGTAGAGGCTTTCCGTGACTTGCCGCGGTCGGGGCGCGTCGTCGGGGTGCGCCGCGGGTCGGTGGCGGTGCACGGTGCCGACCTGGAACATTGGACGCTCGCGGCGGGTGACCGGCTGATCCTGCGGGTCGATGGCGCCACCTTGATGACCTGGCGCGAGCAGGGCCGGTTTCGCCTGGGGATCGGCGGCGGCGAGCCGGGCGAGGGCGACATGGTCGTCGAAACGATGATCGCGTCGAATCATCCGGCGATCGGTCAGCGGCTGGTCGATATCCCCTTCCTGCAAAAGGTCCGTGCGCGCATCATCGGCCTTGATCGTCCCGCGCACGAACCGGGCCCCGACCTTGCCAGCGTCCGTATCCGGCCCGCCGACCGGCTGCTCGTCGCCGGCGGCCAGCGCGAGGTCGAGGCGCTGCGCGACAACCCGCACCTGATCGGCGCCGACCTTGCCAAGGTGCGCGCGTTCCGGCGCGGCAAGGCGTGGATCGCGATCCTGTGCATGGTCGGCGTCGTCGCGCTGGCCGCGCTCGACGTGATGTCGATCGGCGTTGCCGCGATCATCGCGATCGGCATCATCCTCGTCACGCGCTGTATCGACAGCGAAGAGGCGTGGGGCACGATCGACGGCGACGTGCTGATCCTGATCTTTGCGATGCTCGCCGTGGGCCTCGCGCTCGAACAGAGCGGCGCGGTCGCGATGATGGTCGGCTGGGTCAAACCTTTGCTGGCGGCGCAGCCGATGTGGGTCCTTGTCTTCGGTATCTATTTCTTCGCGCTGATCCTGTCCGAACTGCTCAGCAACAATGCGGTTGCGGCGCTGATGACGCCGGTGACGCTTGCCATCGCCGCCGAACTGGGGGTCGATCCGCGGCCGCTGGTGATCGCGCTGATGATCGGCGCATCGGCCTGTTTTGCGACCCCGATCGGTTATCAGACCAATACGATCGTTTACGCGGCGGGCGATTATCGTTTCGTCGATTTCGTCAAGATCGGCGTCCCGCTCAACATCATCACCGGCGTTTCGACCTGTCTGGCGATCGTCTTTTTCATAACCTGACGGCATGGATACCGCACCGCCAGCCCCTTGACGCTGCGGCTTGCTGCGGCTCAAAGGGATGGTGAATCTGGCCGGTCACGGCGCGCCAACAATGAATTTCGGGGGACGGCCGCATGGACCGCAAGCTTACATGGTATATTCTCGCGGGCATGGTGCTCGGCGTTGTCGTCGGTTACGCGGTGCATATCGGGATTCCCGCGAGCGATCCGTGGTTCGATTATCTCGGCAAGACGTTCAAGCTGCTCTCTGACATCTTCCTCAACCTGATCAAGCTGCTCGTCGCGCCGCTGGTGCTGTCGACGATCGTCGTCGGCATCGCGCATATGGGCGACAGCGGCGCGCTGGGGCGTATCGGGGTCCGCGCGCTCGCCTGGTTCATCACCGCCAGCTTCGTTTCGATCGCGCTCGGGCTGCTGATGGTCAACCTGCTCCAGCCGGGTGTCGGTGCGCCGATCCCCGACGCGGCCGAGGCCGTGCGGATGGTCGGCGAGGTCAAGAAGCAGGATTTCTGGGACTTTACCCTGTCGATCTTCCCGAAGAACGCGCTCGAGGCGCTGGCGACGAACAATATCCTGCAAATCCTGGTCTTCGCTATCTTTGCAGGCGTGGCGCTGTCGGCGATCGGCGACAGGGGTGCGCCTTTGGTCCGCGGGGCCGAGGCGCTGGCCGAAATGATGCTCCAGATCACGGGCTATGTGATGCGCTTCGCGCCCTTCGCGGTGTTCGGCGCGATTGCCAAGGTCGTTGCGGCGAGCGGGCTTGGCATCCTCGCGACCTATTTTGAATTGCTGATCGAATTCTACCTCTCGCTCGTGCTGTTGTGGATCATCCTGTTGACGATGGGCTGGATTTTCCTGCGCCAGCGCATTTGGCAGCTCATCCGCTACATCCGCGAACCGCTGCTGCTCGCCTTTTCGACCGCCTCGTCGGAAGCCGCGCTGCCCAAGATGTTTGAACAACTCGATCGCTTTGGCGTGCCGCGGCGCATTTCGGGCTTCATGCTGCCGCTCGGATACAGCTTCAACCTCGACGGTTCGATGATGTATATGAGCTTTGCGACGATCTTTATCGCGCAGGCCTATGGCATCGACCTGTCGATCGGAACGCAGGTCCTGATCCTGCTGACGCTGATGATCAGTTCCAAGGGGATTGCGGCGGTGCCGCGCGCCAGCCTGGTGGTCATCACCGGCACGCTCGCGCAGTTCGGCCTGCCGGTGGAGGGGGTTGCGATCATCCTCGCGATCGACCAGTTCCTCGACATGGGCCGCACCGCGACAAACGTCGTCGGCAATGCGGTGGCGACCAGCGTGATCACCAAGTGGGAAGGCATGCTCGAAGTGCCCGAACCCGCCGACCTCGAACGGCCGCACGCGCCCGCTCATACGCCGCATCATGGAACCCGCGGGCTCGATCTTCGTGATACAGAGGACGCAGGGGAAAATAAGCCGGCGGCCGATCACGCCTGACGCGCGCTTCGGGCCGCTTCCATCGGGGGGCGAGCAAGGAGCTGACCCATGGCCGAAACAGCGGCGACCGACCGAGCGGAGCGCGATGACGCCCGCGCCCGGCGGCTGCGCTGGCGAATGCTCGTCGGCTTTCTGGCCGGGCTCTTCATCGGGCTCGCCGTCCATTATGGCGCGCCCGGCGCGGCGTGGGTCGACACGGTCACAACCTATGTAACCGGGCCGCTGGGCCAGATATTCCTGCGCCTGCTGTTCATGCTCGTCATTCCGCTGCTCGTGTCGGCGCTGATCGTCGGGGTCACCGAAATGGGCGAAATCAGCGCGCTGAAATCGGTCGGCATCCGCACGCTGGTCTATACGATCGCCGTATCGACGATCTCGGTCATCATCAGCCTGGCGGTGGTCAACGCGCTCCAGCCTGGCGCCGGGGTCGATCCCGCGCTCGCGCGGTCGCTGATGGCGGAGGGCGCTGCGGGCGCGCAGGCTATCGCCGACCGGGCGGGCGAGGCCAAGACGGGCATGGACGCGGTCGTCGCGATCGTTCCCGACAATATTTTCGCCGCCATGGGCGCGAACGATGTCCTCGCGGTGATGTTTTTCGCGCTCTTTTTCGGCATCGGGCTGATGCTGGTGCGGACGCCGCAGACCGACGCGCTGAAAACCGTGGTCGAGGGGGTGTTCGAGGTGGTGATGAAGCTGATCGGCCTCGTTATCCAGCTCGCGCCGATTGCCGTCTTCTGTTTCATGTTCAACCTTGCCGCGCAGTTCGGCTGGGACCTGATCATCCGCCTGTCGGCCTTTGTCGGCGTCGTGCTGCTCGCGCTGGCGCTTCAGATGTTCGTCGTCTTCCCGATCCTGTTGAAGACGCTGGCCGGCAAATCTCCCATCGCCTTTTTCCGGGAGACGCAGGAAGCGTCGGTGATGGCGTTCGCGACCGCATCGTCGAACGCGACGCTGCCCACCGCATTGCGGGTGGCGCACGACCAGCTGCGCCTGCCCGACAAGGTCGCGCGCTTCGTGCTGACGATCGGCGCGACCGCGAACCAGAATGGCACCGCCATGTTCGAGGGGGTGACGGTGATCTTCCTCGCGCAATTTTTCGGCATCGACCTGACGCTGCAACAACAGGTCGTCGTGATGCTGGTTTGCATCCTTGGCGGCATCGGCACCGCTGGTGTTCCGGCGGGATCGCTGCCCGTGATCGCGCTGATCCTTGCCTCGGTCGGGGTGCCGCCCGAAGGCATCGGGCTGATCCTTGGCGTCGACCGCTTTCTCGACATGTGCCGCACGACGCTGAACGTCGTCGGCGACCTGGTGGCCGCGACGGTGGTGTCGGCTGCAACCGGCAAAGATCGGCCGGCGACGGCGCAGCCCTAAGCCGGCTTTCCCTAGTCCGGGCGGACTTTATTGCCCCGGTCGCTGCGCGCGCGCCCTGCCGATGGCGTGGGGCGGGGCTGGGGGGCGCTGCGGACCGCGGGGGCGGGCTGTGACGCCGCGGGGCGATAGGCGGGGGCCGACCTTTCGGCGCGAGGCGCGCGGTCGGGCACGGCGGCGGGGCGCTGGCGCGGCGGACGGGCGCCGCCGCGGTTGCCGCGCGGGGTCGAATACATCGTGCCGGGTTCGGTCGCGGGCAGGTTACGGATCGGGCGCGGGCGCACCGCGCCGCCGTTTGCCGTGCCGGGCGTTGTGCCGGGGCGCGGGCGCCCAGCGCCCCAGCCCGGACGGCCAGGGCGATCGGGGTTGCCCGCCGTCGGCGGCGCGCCGCTGATGCCGTCGCCGGGGCCACGGCCCGGACGCGTGCCGCGCGGGCCGTCATCGTCGCGGTCGCCGCGATTCCAGCCACCGGGTCGGCCGGGCCGGCCGTCACCGGGGCGACCGTCGCCGTCGCCGCGGTGCCACCCGCCGGGGCGTCCCGGCTTCCAGTCTTTGCGGCCGCCATGATGTTTCCACCATGCACGGCGTCCGCCCCAATAGTTCAGATAATGGTCGCGCAGCGGATAGCGGTTGCGGTAATTGTCGAACATCCACATGCCATAGCCGGGATAATAGTAGCTGTCGTACCAGCCGCCACCGAAGCCGATCTGGGCAAAGCCGCCGCCATAATCCGACGCGTCGTAACAATCATAGCCATAGCCATCGTCATAGGCATAGCCGTCATAGTCATAATAGGCGTCGCCATAGCGGGCGGCGCAATCGCCCCCCGACGCATAACCCGCGCCATAGACATCGCCATAATAGCAGCCGCCGAGCACCGTGGTCGCGAGCGCGCCGAGCGCGATGGAAAGGGGGCGTCTCAAACTCTTCGCCATGACTTTATCCTTTTGGGTCCAACGGATGCGACCCGTCACCTTGGCTGCCGAATTGCCCGAGTCGAGTTGAATTTGCGGTGAATGGTGAAATTGCCGCGCAGATGCCTTACTTGCATCGATGTCAGTAGTTCGTTACCCATGCGTCAACGACAGATGGACGAGGATTCGACCCGATGAATGCGCCGACGAATATCCAGCCCGCCAACAGCCAATGGTCCGAAAAACGCTTCGGTCCCGACACGCAGCACTGGCTGCCGCGCAACAGCGACAGCGCGATCGACCATATCCCTGGCGAGGACGGGATGCCGGTGCTCGGCAATACGCTGGAACAGCTTCGCGACTATCCGGGCTTTGCGAACCGCATGGTCGCCAAATATGGCCGCGTGTATCGCAACAACAGCTTTGGCGGGCGCAGCGTCGCGCTGCACGGACCCGAAGCGAACGAGCTGGTCATGTTCGACCGCGAAAAGATCTTCTCGTCCGAACAGGGATGGGGGCCGGTGCTCAACCTGCTGTTCCCGCGCGGGCTGATGCTGATGGATTTTGAAAAGCATCGTGCCGACCGCAAGCTGCTGTCGGTCGCGTTCAAGCCCGAACCGATGCGCCACTATGCCGATTCGCTGAACGAGGGGATACGCGACCGCGTCGCCCAGTGGAGCGGCAAGACCTTCAAATTCTATCCCGCGATCAAGGAACTGACGCTCGACCTTGCCGCGACCAGCTTCCTGGGCATTCCGTGGGGGCCCGAGGCGGACAAGGTGAACAAGGCCTTTGTCGATATGGTGCAGGCGTCGATCGGCGTCGTGCGCGTGCCCTTGCCCTTCACCGCGATGGGCCGCGGCGCCAAGGGGCGCGCTTATCTGGTCGAATATTTCGGCAAGATGGTGCCCGAACGGCGCGAAGGCACGGGCGAGGACATGTTCAGCCAGATCTGCCGCACGCGGGACGACGACGGCGAATATATGAGCGTCGAGGCGATCGTCGACCATATGAACTTCCTGATGATGGCGGCGCATGACACGATCACCAGCTCGATCACGACGCTGGTGTGGGAACTCGCGCGCCATCCCGAATGGCAGGACAGGCTGCGCGAAGAAATGCTGGCCGTCGCGCCGGCGGGCGAGGGGGTCGGCCACAACAGCCTGGGCCAGCTTGAAATGACCGAATGGGCGTTCAAGGAAGCGTTGCGGCTGGTGCCCCCGGTGCCCAGCTTTCCGCGCCGCGCGCTCAAGGATTTTGAATATGGCGGCTATCGTATCCCGGCCGGAACCTCGGTCGGGGTCAGCCCCGCCTATACGCATATGATGGAAGAACATTGGCCCGAACCGCACAAGTTCGACCCGATGCGCTTTTCGCCCGAGGTCGCGCGCGAGCGGCATAAATATGCGTGGGTTCCCTTTGGCGGCGGCGCGCACATGTGCCTGGGGCTGCACTTCGCCTATATGCAGGCGAAGATCTTTTTCCACCATGTGATCACCACCCACCGCATCACTGTCGCCGACGGCTATGCGCCCGAATGGCAGGTGCTGCCGATCCCGCGGCCGAAGGACGGGCTGACGGTGAGCTTCGTCCCGCTCGGCTGACCCGCGATCCTGTTCCGGGGTGGCGGCCAGACGAAGCCCGCGGCCAGAGAATGCGTCTATGATAGCGTTCCCATCGCGCTATATTGCGCCGCGACCGCTTTTGCGGTGAGGCGGACGGCGGATGGGGTGCGGCATCGCCTCGCCCGACAAAACCAATTGCAGACATTTGTTGCATTATTGGTCCGATAATGTCTCATTGATGCGGCGTTGCCAATGGATGCAAGGGTATTGCGCCGCACCGGCGGATGGGGAGGGCCGAATTGGTATCACATATGTTCGATGAGCTGATGCGCGCGATTGGCGATATCATCGGTGCGCACGGACCGGCGGTGAATGCGGCGCAAAGCTTTGCACCCAGCGATTACAGCATCCATTTCTTCCTGCAAATCGCGGTGATCCTGTTCGTCTGCCGCGTGGTCGGGTGGATGGCGAAACGATTCATGGGCCAGCCGCAAGTGGTCGGCGAGATGATTGCCGGTGTGGTCCTTGGGCCCTCGCTGTTCGGGCTTTTCTTCCCGGAAATCCAGGCCGCGCTGTTCCCGCAGGAAACGCGCAACATGCTTTATGTGGGCGCGCAGTTCGGCGTCGGCCTCTACATGTTCCTCGTCGGAACGACGCTTCGGCTCGACCATTTCCGGTCGAAGGCGAAAAGTGCGGTCGGCGTGTCGGCGGCGGGGATCGTCGCGCCCTTCCTGCTGGCGGCTGCGATCACCCCCATGCTGCTCGGCATCCCCGGGCTGTTCGCCGAGGGCCTGGGCCAGGGCGGCGCCACGCTGTTCATGGGCGCCTGTATCGCGCTCACCGCCTTTCCGATGCTGGCGCGGATTATCAACGAGCGCGGTCTTGCAAACACCTCGCTCGGCACGTTGGCCCTGACCGCAGGCGCGTTCGACGATGCCGTGTCGTGGTGTGTCCTTGCGATCGTGCTCGCAACGTTCGGTGCCGGGCCGGGGGTCGCTTTGCTCGCGATTGTCGGCGGACTCGGCTTTGCGCTGTTCATGCTGCTCGTCGGTCGCAAGCTGCTCGTCGTGCTCGGCCGCGCGGTCGAGGCGAAGGGCGAGTTGACGCACGCGCTGCTGGCTGTGGTGCTGATGCTATATGCCCTGTCCGCCTTTTTCATGGATGCGGTCGGCATCCACGCGGTGTTCGGCGGCTTCCTGCTGGGGGTCTGCATGCCGCGCGGCCTGCTTACCGACGAAATCAAGAAAAAGGTCGAGCCGCTGACCGTCGTCTTCCTGCTGCCGATGTTCTTCACCTATTCGGGGTTGAATACCCAGCTGACGACGGTCAACAGCCTGTCGATCCTGGCGGTTGCGGCGGGCATATTGCTCGTCTCGATCGCTGCCAAGTTCGGGGCCTGCTGGCTCGCCGCGCGGCTGGCCGGCGAGGATAATCGCACTGCGATGGGGATCGGGGCGCTGATGAACGCGCGCGGGCTGATGGAATTGATCATCATCAACATCGGCCTGCAAAAAGGCATCATCGGGCCGACGCTGTTTGCCATCATGGTGCTGATGGCGATCGTGACGACGGTGATGGCCGGGCCGCTGTTTGAACTGGTCTATGGCCGAAAGGCACGCGCGGACGGACGGTTGGGGGCGCTCGAAGGCGAAGCGACCGAAGCCGAAGGGCGCCGCGACCGCGACGCGGCCCAGCCGGCCTCATGATGCGTGCCAAGCAGCGGCTTGTGCGAAGGGGCGCGGCAGGTCAGTAAGGCGGCGTGAAAAATTTCCGCCCCTATCTGTTCTGGTTCGGCGCCGCGCTGCTGGTCACCATCGGCGCGATCCTGGGTATGCAATGGGTGCGCGACCATCCCGAGCATATCCCGACCATGCGGTTCGAGCTGGCGCATCCGCAGGGCTGGGCCACGCATCGCAAGCTGGTTGCGCTCGCCAGCGACGACGCGGCCTGTTTTGCCGCCTTCGACCGGGCAGAGGCAGGCTATCTGCAGCGGCCGGCGATCGGCAGCGGCGCGTGCCGCGCAAGCCAGCGCATGATCCTGACCGGCGACAGCTTTGTGCCGACGATGCGGCCCGCGGGCGCCGCGCCAAGCTGTGCGGTCACCGCCGCGATGGCGCTGTGGAATCGCGACGTCGTCCAGCCGCTTGCGCAAAAGCATTTCGGCCAAAGGGTCGTCGAACTCGAAAATCTTGGCAGCTATAATTGCCGCAAGATCGCGGGGGAGCAGACGCAAAGCCAGCATTCGACCGCCAATGCGATCGACATCTCGGCCTTCATCCTTGCCGACGGCACGCGCATCTCGCTGATCAACGACTGGGCGCCGGGTGACAAGCGCAGCGAGTTCCTTCACGACGTTCGCGACGAAACATGCGGCCTGTTCAGCACGACCCTGTCGCCCGACTATAATCGCGCGCACGCCGATCATTTCCATCTCGATATGGCGGCGCGAACCGCGGGATGGACCGTCTGCCGCTAGGGTGCTGACCCTAGGCCCGCCTCCGCCCTCCGGTGCCCGGCACGAGCATCGGCGTCGTTTCGCGATAGGCGGCATAGTCGGCGCCGAAGGTGTCGACCAGATTGCGCTCCTCCAGCCGGATCGCCACCAGCATATAGGCCGACAGCCCGACCGCGAGCATCAGGTGCCCGGCGGACATTGCTGGCGTCGCCCAGAAGGCGAGGAAAAAGCCCGCGTAAAGCGGATGCCGGACCAGCTTGTAGAAAAAGGGCTGATGCAAAGCCGGCTTTGCGCCGGTCCGCGCGCGCCAGGCGAACCACGCCTGTTGCAGACCGAACAGCTCGAAATGATTGATCAGGAAGGTGCTGACGAGGACGATCGCCCAGCCGAGGCCGAACAGAGCCCACAGCGCGGCCGCGCCGACGGGGTTTGCGACGGTCCAGACCGGCGCGGTTATCGGATGCCAGCCGAGAAACAGGATGACGAGCACAAGATTTGTCATCATCACATAGGTCGATCGTTCGATCGGCGGCGGGACATGGCGCGTCCAGACGGCCTTGAACGCCGGTCGCGCCATCACGCTGTGCTGAAATCCGAACAGCGCAATCAACGCGAGGTTTACGGGCAGGGCCAGCACCGGCGACGACTCCGGCCCGCGATCGACCGTCAGCGGCGCTCCCGGCAGATTGCCGGTGAAAGCGATAAGATACAGAAATACGGCAAGGAAAATCGCATAAGCGACCGCGGCATACAGCAGGTAGAAAATGCGCGTCATGGCAAAGCTCCCCTGAAGGCGGAGCCATAGCATATTCAGCGCAAAAAAGCGCCTTTAGACGGTGAAGCTCTCGCCGCAGCCGCAGGCGCCCTTGGCGTTCGGATTCGCGAACACAAAGCCCGCGGCGAAATCATCCTCGACCCAGTCCATCGTGCTGCCGATCAGGTAGAGCACCGACGCGCCGTCGATGTAGAAAATGCCGCCCGGCGTCTCGATCTTCTCGTCGAACTTCACCTCTTCGGTCACATAGTCGACCGAATAGGCGAGGCCGGAGCAGCCGCGGCGGGGGGTCGACAGGCGAACGCCGATGGAACCCTCGGGCGCCGCGGCCATCAACGCGGCAACGCGTTCCTCGGCGTTCGGCGTCAGCGTGACGGCGGCAGGGCGAGCGCGCGTTTTCGTTTCGGTCATCACAACATTCCCAGTTCGAGCCGCGCTTCGTCGCTCATATTCTGCGGCGACCATGGCGGGTCCCAGACCAGATTGACCTCGGCGTCGCCGACCCCGGGCACCGCGCCGACGCGCAGTTCGACCTCGGCGGGCATCGATTCGGCGACCGGGCAATGCGGCGTCGTTAGCGTCATCGTGACGAGGGCATGGCCGTCGTCGATCTCGACATTGTAGATCAGGCCAAGGTCATAGATGTTCACCGGGATTTCCGGGTCGTAGATATCTTTCAGTGCGTTGATCACGGCTTCGTACAGGTCGCCGCCGACTGCGCTCGGTGCGACGGCCGCGGGCTTGGCCGCAAGGAAACCCTCCAGATAGTCGCGCTTGCGCTCCAGCTTCTCGGGTGCGGTCTCGACATCCGCGACGCGCGCCTTCGGTGGCGCCTCGACGCTTGTCACTTCCTCGACCCGAATCCCGGTCTCACTCATGCGGTCCTCGCTCATCCGAAAATCCTCTCGACGCGCGACAGGCCCTCAATCAGCGCCGCCACATCGTCGTCATTGCTGTAAACGCCAAAACTCGCGCGCGCGGTCGCGGGCACACCCAGATGCTCCATCAGCGGCTGTGCGCAATGGTGCCCGGCGCGGATCGCGACCCCGCTTTCGTCCAAGATAGTGCCGATGTCATGCGGATGAACCCCCGCCATCGCAAAACTGACGATTCCGGCGCTGTTTTCGGGGCCGAAGAGCGTGATGCTGTTCCGCCGCGCGAGTTGCTCGCGCAGGCTGCCGACCAGCGCACATTCATGCGCATGGATCGCATCGATGCCGATGCTTTCGACATAATCGACCGCCGCCGCGAGCCCGATCGCCTCGATGATCGCGGGCGTCCCTGCCTCGAAGCGCGTGGGGGCGGGGGCGTAAGTCGTCTTTGCAAAGGTCACCCGGTCGATCATCGATCCGCCGCCCTGCCACGGCGGCAGCGTATCGAGCTTGTTGCTCCACAGCACCCCGATGCCGGTCGGACCATAGAGCTTGTGCCCCGAGAAGGCATAATAGTCGCAGCCGAGCGCCGCGACATCGACCGGCAGGCGCGGCACCGCCTGACAGCCGTCGATCAGCAGTTCGGCGCCGACATTATGTGCCAGTTCTGCCGTGCGCGCGACGTCGAGCGGGCTGCCGAGCACGTTCGAGACATGCGCAAAGGCGACCATAGTATGATCGGGGGTCAGCAGCTTTTCGGCAGCATCAAGATCGATGCAGCCATCGGCGGTCAGCGGGCAGACATCGACTTGCCACCCGGCCAGCTGCCACGGCACGATATTGCTGTGATGCTCGAGCACCGACAGCAGCACGCGGCCCTTCCGCGGATGCGAATAGGCGACGAGGTTGATCGCCTCGGTCGCGCCGCGCACGAACGCGATCTGCTCTTCCTTCGCGCCGATAAAGCCCGCGATCCGCCGCCGCGCCGCTTCATAGGCGAGCGTCATATCGGCCGAGCGCGCATAGACGCCGCGGTGCACCGTCGCATAATCGCGGCCCATCGCGTTCACCGTCGCGTCGATCACTGCCTGCGGCTTTTGCGCCGTCGCGGCGGTGTCGAGATAGTGCCAGCCGGGCGTCAGGCCGGGGAAGTCGGCGCGAACGTCCGGGAAGGTACGGAGGGCGGTCGTGGTGCTCACACCAGCTCTCCCAGCTTCGCCAGCGCCAGTGCTTGCAGCTGTTCTTCATCCTCGGCGCCATCGAACACGCCCGCGACAAACGCCTGCAACATCAACTTCTTCGCCTCGCCGGGCGGCAGCCCGCGCGATTGAAGATAATAGAGCGCCATCGGATCAAGTTCGCCGATCGCGCAGCCATGCGCGCATTTCACATCGTCGGCGAAGATTTCGAGTTCGGGTTTGGCGTTGGCGGTCGCGCTGCGGTTCAGCAGCATCGCCTTCACATCCTGTTCGCTGTCGGTCTGTTGCGCATCGCGCGCGACGGCGACCTTGCCGAGATAGGTGCCGGTCGCGGTCCCGCCGAGCACCGATCGCACGACCTGCCGCGACGTCGCGCCGGGTTCGGCGTGGGTGACGGTGGTGACGATCTCCAGATTTTGCGCACCGCCGCCGATCTGCGCCGCGCCTAGCATGAAGTCGGCGCCTTCGTGCAGCGTCACCGCGAGCTCGATGCGGCCATAAGCGCCGCCGATGTTGAGGATATGCAGTGCGGCGGCCGCGCCCTTGCCGAGCACCAGCTCGATCTGCCGGATGTCGCCCGCGTCCTGCACGATCGCGCGTGCAAACTTGCCGCCCGCGGGCACGATGATGCTTTCGGGCGCGGGCAGCGGCCACGCCGCCACGACCGCATCGATATCGCTATAGCGCCACGCTTCGTCGCGGCGGGAGGGGAGAACGCTCGTCGTCAAGCCGCGATCTCCCACACTTCGTCACCCCGGACTTGATCCGGGGTCCACGCGGTCATGGATGCCGGATCAAGTCCGGCATGACGAGAGAAGGAAAAATGCGCGCTCATCACGCCGCAATCTCCGCATAGCCATGTTCTTCCAGTTCGCGCGCCAACTCGGGCCCGCCGGACTTGACGATGCGGCCGGCGGCGAGGACGTGGACGAAATCGGGCTGCACATAATCGAGCAGGCGCTGATAATGCGTGATCAGCAGCACCGCCTTGTCGGGGCGGCGCATGATGCTGTTGATCCCGTCGCCGACGGTGCGCAGCGCGTCGATGTCGAGGCCGCTGTCGGTCTCGTCGAGGATCGCGAGCCTGGGGTCGAGGATGCCCATCTGCACCATCTCGTTGCGCTTCTTCTCGCCGCCCGAAAAGCCGACGTTCACGGGGCGTTTGAGCATGTCCATGTCCATCTTGAGCAGCGCCGCCTTTTCGCGCGCGACCTTCAGGAACTCGCCGCCCGACAGCGGTTCCAGCCCACGCGCCTTGCGCTGGGCGTTCAGGCTTTCGCGCAGGAACTGGACGTTCGACACGCCGGGGATTTCGACCGGATATTGAAACCCCAGGAACAGGCCCGCCGAGGCGCGCTCGTGCGGCTCCATGTCGAGCAGATCCTGCCCGTCGAAGTCGACCGATCCCTCGGTGACCTCATAGCCCGGCCGCCCGCCGAGCACATAGGACAAAGTCGACTTGCCCGCGCCATTGGGTCCCATGATCGCATGGATTTCACCCGCATTGATGCTGAGCGACAGGCCCTTCAGGATAGGCTTGTCAGCGACGGTGGCGTGGAGATTTTCAATTTTGAGCATCTTGTTTCCGATTTATGGGACAGGCTTGGGAGCGACGTCTTTGGTCAGCTTGCTGACAGCGCTATGCTCTAAGCCTTCCTCGTTGAATTCCACCGAGACGTAGGGATTGTGAGGACTGGTATTCTTTCCATCGAACTGCGCAGCGATCTCGATCGCGGCACCCCGAAGAAATTTGCTACAAGTCTTTACCGCTGCTCGAGCCTCTGCCTCATTCACAGTCTCTCGCGGCCCCAATTCACTCGCCCGCTTGTCGATGCATTTTTCGTAGCTGATGGTATTTGCGAAGCGGTCGTTGGGACTGGCAGGTTCGTTCGAACCGGGGCCGCCACATCCGACCAGCAAAAGCGCTAAAGAAGCGAGTGAGCTTCTCACCCAACGCTCCCCTCAAGGCTGATCCCCAACAATTTCTGCGCCTCGACCGCAAATTCCATCGGCAACTGCTGCAGCACTTCCTTCGCGAACCCATTCACGATCAGCGCTACCGCCTCTTCCGCATTCAACCCGCGCTGCATCGCGTAGAAGAGCTGGTCGTCGCTGATCTTGCTCGTTGTCGCTTCATGCTCGACGGTTGCGGTCGGGTTGCGGACTTCGATGTACGGCACGGTGTGCGCGCCGCAGGTGCTGCCCAACAGCAAGCTGTCGCACTGGGTGAAGTTGCGCACGCCCTCGGCGTTCGGCGCGACGCGGACGATGCCGCGATAGGTGTTGTTCGACTTGCCCGCGCTGATCCCCTTGCTGACGATCGTCGAGCGCGTGCGCTTGCCATTGTGGATCATCTTGGTGCCGGTGTCGGCCTGCTGGAAATTGTTCGTCACCGCGACCGAATAAAATTCGCCGACGCTGTCGTCGCCGTTGAGCACGCAGCTCGGATATTTCCAGGTGATCGCAGAGCCGGTTTCGACCTGCGTCCACGACACCTTGCTGCGCTTGCCCTGGCAGAGCGCGCGCTTGGTCACGAAATTATAGATGCCGCCCAGCCCCTCGGCATTGCCCGGATACCAGTTCTGGACGGTCGAATATTTGATCTCGGCATCGTCGAGCGTCACCAGTTCGACCACCGCGGCGTGCAGCTGATTCTCGTCGCGCATCGGCGCGGTGCAGCCTTCGAGATAGCTGACATAGGCGCCCTTGTCGGCGATGATCAGCGTCCGCTCGAACTGCCCGGTATTTTCAGCATTGATGCGGAAATAGGTCGACAGCTCCATCGGGCAGCGCACACCCTCGGGCACATAGACGAAGGTGCCGTCGGAAAAGACCGCGCAGTTCAAGGTCGCGAAATAATTGTCGTGCATCGGCACGACCTTGCCGAGCCACTTCTTCACCAGCTCGGGATATTCGCGGATCGCTTCGGAGATGGAGAGGAAGATCACGCCGGCGCGCTTCAGTTCCTCGCGGAAGGTCGTCGCGACGCTGACGCTGTCGAACACCGCATCGACCGCGACCTTGCGCGCGCCCTCGACCCCCGCGAGCACCTTTTGCTCCTCGATCGGGATGCCGAGCTTTTTATAGACCTCAAGAATCTCGGGATCGACTTCGTCGAGGCTGCCGAGCTTGGGCTTCGGCTTCGGCGCCGCATAATAATAAGCGTCCTGATAGTCGATCGGCGGCACGTTGAGCTTCGCCCAGTCGGGGGTCTCCATCGTCTGCCAATGACGGAACGCCTTGAGCCGCCAATCGAGCATCCATTCGGGCTCGTTCTTCTTCGCCGAGATGAAGCGGACCGTATTTTCGGTCAGCCCCTTGGGCGCGAAGTCGGTCTCGATGGACGAGGACCAGCCATGCTCATAATCGGCGACCTTTGCCGCGGCGTCGTGCGCGGCCTGGTCTTTTACGGGGAGGTCTGTGTTGTCGGTCATATCTCTAACTCGTCGCCCCGGCGAAAGCTGGGGCCGCTGGAGGGTTGACGCCGTCACCGCCGGGAAAACCGCCAGCGATCCCAGCTTTCGCTGGGATGACGGACAGGCTCGCCAGGCTGATTTCTGCAAGCGCCCCGCGCACCGCGCCGTTCACGACGCCCCAATGCGGCTGCACCTTGCAGCTGCCTTCGAGCGAGCAATCGTGCCGCCCTTCGGCGACGCACGAGGTGAGCGCGATCGGTCCTTCGACCGCTTCGATGATATCGGCGACGCTGATCGCCGCCGCGGGCCGCGCGAGCCGCACGCCGCCGCCGCTGCCGCGCGAAGCCACCAGCAGCCCGGCGCGGGCGAGGCCGCTCACCAGCTTCTGCGCCGTCGGCCCGGGGATGCCCGTCTGTTCGGCCAGCATGCCCGCGTGAATCGGCACCGACCCGCACTGGCGGGCGGCGGCGCTCATCAGCACCACGGCATAATCGGCAAGGTTGGACAGACGCATCATATCTCCGTCCGCAAATTGCGAACGATTCTTAACTGGAGTAAATTACTCCACTTATATAGGCAAAGCGTTGCCGCGGCGCAACCAACGGGCGCTACAGGGTGCCCAAGAAAAAAAAGGCACCCATCCGGCCGAAGCCAAATGAGTGCCAAGATGAAGGTCTCAAGTCCTCGTCAGAGGATGAGCTCTTCTGGGTCGCAAGGGGGAATTATGCCCGCGCGGCGATTCGCGATTGGACGGAAACGCCAAATCGACGGGACAGGAAATTTTAGAAGGTTAACGCGGCCGCGTGCAGGCTACCCGCCAATCCCGTCGTCATTGCGAGCGAAGCGAAGCAATCTCCAGCTGCCGGCTTTGCGTGACGGCGAGAGCCGGAGATTGCTTCGTCGCTACGCTCCTCGCAATGACGGCGGGGTGGGGTCTCAGGTCTCGGAGACGAGCGGGCTGACCTTGCCGGCGAGTTGCTTGCGGCCCTTGGTCGTCGCCTCGGTGTAACTCGTCGGCTTGCCGAGCTGGCCGGGCGTCGCGCCCGCGAAACGCTTGATCTCGCGGATCAGGTGCGACTGGTCGTAAAAGGCGTCGCCCAGCTGCGCCGAGTCGAGCCCTTCGCCGCGCGCCAGCGCCGATGCGGCGCGCACCGCGCGATATTTGCGCGCCAGCATCCGCGGCGACAGGCCGTAATAATATTTCGTCATCCGTTCGACCGACCGGATCGACATGCCTGTCGCCTCGACCAGTTCGGGCACCTGCGGCGAGGGCGATTCGGTCAGCCATCCGTCGACGGTGCGGATGAACCACATCGGCGGCTGCTCGCTGCGCGTCAGCACCTCGCGCGCGAAATTATTGCCGATGACCAGCTTTTCCTCGACGCTGGTCGCCCTTTCCAGCGTCGCCGCGACCTCCTCGATCCAGGGGCCGAACAGGTCGGCCGCGTCCATCGCGCGGTCGGTCAGCTTGTCGGCCTCGTCCCCCATCAGCGCCGCCCAGCCCGCGGGCAACATGCCGAAACCGAACATCTGGGTCGGGCAATTGCTGATCGCGCGCACGCGACCGCTCGTCGGGCCGACGATATTCGCACGGCAAACCGGCGCGCGGTGATCGTCGGCAAAGACATATTCGCCGTCGGCCGCGGTGACGAAGCGGAATTGCGGGCGATCGGCGCGCTCATATTCGTCGAAACGCGGCATGTTGACGCGCGCGAAATAGAAGCTCGACACCATCTCCGCCAGATCGGGATCGGGCGGAAAATAGTGCAGCTCGAACGGCGCGCTGCCGTCCACGCCCCCAGGCGAGGAAGTAGTATTCGACATGAAGACCCAGACCTCGACAGCCTTTCCCCGGGCTGCCTTCTTATCTGGGTCAAATATGTGCGGTTCGCCGCCCGCGCGTCAAGCGGCAATCGTCAATTAGCTTAACCCTTCTGCGCCGCGATCCAGCCATCGACGCGCCGTTCGAGGATGTCGAGCGGCACCGGACCCGATTCGAGCACGACGTCGTGAAAGCTGCGGAAATCGAACTTGTCGCCAAGCGCCGCCTGGGCGCGGCCGCGCAATTCCATGATTTTCAGCTTGCCGATCAGATAGGCGGTCGCCTGTCCAGGATAGACGATATAGCGTTCGATCGCCTTTTCGATGTCGCCGTCGGGGTTGGGCGTGTTGTCCTTGAGATACTGGATCGCCTGTTCGCGGCTCCAGCGCTTGTCGTGGATGCCGGTGTCGACGACGAGTCGGCACGCGCGCCACAGCTCCATGCCAAGCCGTCCGAAATCGCTATAGGGATCGGTATAGAAGCCCATGTCCTTGCCCAGCTCCTCGGTGTAGAGGCCCCACCCCTCGGTATAGGCAGTGAAGCCCCCGAAACGGCGGAAGGGCGGCAGCCCGGTCAGCTCGGTCTGCACCGCGCGCTGAAGATGGTGCCCCGGAACGCCCTCATGATAGGCGAGGGCCTCCAGCTCGGTCTTCGACATGTCGCGCAGGTCGTAAAGGTTCACATAATAGATGCCGGGGCGCGACCCGTCGGGCGAGGGCGAGGAATAAAAGGCCTTGCCCGCCGATTTCTCGCGGAACGCCTCGACCGCCTTCACCTGCAATGCCGCCTTGGGCAGCGTGTTGAAATAGGCGGGCAGGCGCGTCTCCATTGCCTTCACCTTGGCATCGACATCGGCGAGATATTCGGCGCGCGTCGTGTAATAATATTGCGGGCTGGTGCGCAAATGCGCGAAAAATTGCTGCAAGCTGCCCTTGAAACCGACCTTCGCCATGATCGTTTTCATCTCGCCATGGATGCGCGCGACTTCGGCCAGGCCCAGGTCGTGGATCTGCGTCGCGGTCATGTCGGTGGTCGTGTAATTCGCCAGCAGCGCCTCATAATAGGCCTTGCCGTCGGGCAGGCGCCATATGCCGTCCTGCGTTGGGGCGCTCGCCTGCTGGCGCTTCATCTCGGCGAGCAGGCGGCCATAGGCCGGGCCGGCGCTTTCGCTCCACGCCGCTTTGGCTGCCGCGACCAGCCGCGCCTTTTCGGCGGCGTCGATGTCCAGTTTGCCGACCTTTGCCGTAATATCCTCGATCACGGCATTGTCGGGCTTTTGCAAATTTCCGATGTCGGAAATCAGATAGGCATAGCCCCATTTCGGCGGCTGGATGCCGCGCTGCGCGCGCTCGGCCGACTGCGCCGACAGCGCGTCGAGCACGGGGCCAAGGCCGCGAATGCGGGCAACATAGGCTTCGGCTTCGGCGGCGCTCGCGACGCGGTGGATGTTGATCAGGAACGCGGGCATCTGACTCTGCGCGCCGTTCATCTGGTCAAAGATATAATCATGGTTGCGATAGGGGAACAGGCGCTCGGCGCGCTCCGCCTGGGCGTTGAACAGCTCGAACGACAACGCATCGTCGGCCGACATCGCCTTGGGATCGAAGCTGCCGCGCATCGCCTCTGCGGTGGCCTGTTGCAGCTTGTGCGACGCGATGGCCGCCTCGTCGCCGACGTCGTTCCACTTGCCGTAATCGGCATCGCGAATGCCGCGATACGCCTTGCCTTGCGGGCTGAGCGAAAGCTGCGCCGCGTCATAATTGTCGAAGAATTGCGCAAGGTTCGCGCCGGCGGGCGCTGCGTCGGGGGCGGGGGCCGATGCGGCGGTGGCGGGCGCATCCTGCACCGCGGCCGGGGCGCAGCCCGCGACGGCCAGCAGGGCGAGGCCGGTGGACAGGCGAGCGATGATTTTGAGATGCGACACGATTTTCTCCCGGTTTTTCCGATGCGCCAAGGGCTTGCCATAGCCCCGTCGTGCGCGCAATGGCGGGCCATGTCGCTCCTCGCTTCGCTCACCGATTGCGCCTATGCGCTCGTTCGCCCGGTCGTCCACGCCACCGATGGCGAGGCGGCGCATAATCTGACGCTCAGCGCGCTCCAGCCGCTTCCGCGCGCGCGCCATGCGCTGACCAGCCCGGCGCTGGCGACCGATCTTGCGGGCCTCAAATTCCCGAACCCGGTCGGCCTCGCGCCCGGGTTCGACAAGGATGCCCGCGTCGCGCATGTCATGCCGCATTTTGGTTTCGGCTTCGTCGAGGTCGGGACGCTGACCCCGCTGCCGCAGGACGGCAATCCGCGTCCGCGCCTGTTCCGGCTCGTCGAGGACCGGGCGGTGATCAACCGCATGGGGTTCAACAATGGCGGGCAGGAAAAGGCGGCCGAACGGATCGCGTGCCTCCGCCGCTATGGCCTGCCGGTGCCGCTGGGCATCAACATCGGCGCGAACAAGGACAGCGCCGACCGCATCGCCGATTATGCACGGGGCACTGCGGCGATGGCGCCGCTTGCCGATTACCTGACGGTCAATATCTCGTCGCCGAACACGCCCGGCCTTCGCGCCTTGCAGGACAAGGGCGCGCTCGAAGCCTTGCTCGACGGGGTCGCGGCGGCGCAGCCGGCGGGCGCGGCGAAGCCGGTGTTCCTGAA
>NZ_MIAM01000016.1:46539-51479 GCF_001830555.1 Sphingopyxis sp. RIFCSPHIGHO2_12_FULL_65_19
CGAACACGACGATCAACCGCCCGCCGCTCGCGTCGCGCCATGCCGAAGAAGCCGGCGGGCTGTCGGGGGCGCCGCTCGCCGACCTCGCGCTCCGGCGCGTCCGCGATTTCCGTGCCGCCAGCGGGGGCAGGTTGCCGATCGTCGCCGCGGGCGGGATCGCGTCGGCGCAGCAGGCGTGGGACCGCATCCGCGCGGGCGCCAGCCTGGTCCAGATTTATTCGGCGATGGTCTATGAAGGCCCCGGCCTGGCAAGCCGCATCGCGCATGGGCTCGAACGACTGGCGGCGCGCGACGGCTTCGCGCGCGTGGCCGATGCGGTGGGGACGGACACCGCTTGAACCTTCCCCCTTGATGGGGGAAGGATACGCAGCCTTGCCGCAATGCGGCTAGGCGCAGTTGGATGGGGGTGATGGTGCGTCATCGCATTGCAGCTTCAGGCCGCCACCGCACCCCCGCCGCTGCGACTAGCGAACAAGTTCGCAAGTCTCGCTGCCTCTCCCATCAAGGGGGAGGGCGTGGTGTGGGGTTGCGCTGTCTCGACCTCCGCGCCAATGTCGCGCGCATGTTGAAAAGATTCCTTCCGCTCGCCGCCCTTCTGTCCATCACCGTCAGCTCGCCCGCACTGGCGCAGGGTGTCACCTCGTCCGCCGACCCGCGCGCGACCGAGGCGGGCCGCGAGATTTTGCACCAGGGCGGCACCGCCGCCGATGCGGCGATCGCGATGGTGGCCATGCTGACGCTGGTCGAACCGCAATCGAGCGGGATCGGCGGCGGCGGCTTCATGATTCACCACAATGCCAAGGACGGCAGCATCTCGACGATCGACGGCCGCGAAATGGCGCCTGCATCGGCCAAGCCCGACCGTTTCCTCGGTCCCGACGGCAAGGCGCTGGGATATCGGGACGTCATTCCCGGCGGCTTGTCGGTGGGCATTCCCGGCAATGTGCGCCTGATGGAAATGGCGCACAAGAAATGGGGCAAGCTCGAATGGCAGGCGCTGTTCCAGCCCGCGATCAAGCTTGCCGAAGAGGGGTTCATCGTCACCCCCGCGCTCCACACCTGGCTTGTCCAGTTTGAACCGATGTGGAAAGAATTCCCGGCCCCGCAGGCCATCTATTATGTCGACGGCAAGCCGGCCCCGGTGGGCACGCGGATCAGAAACCCCGCTTATGCCAAGCTGCTTCGCGACATCGCGGCGCGCGGCCCCGACGCCTTTTACACCGGCGCCAATGCCAAGGCGATCAGCGATGCGGTGGCAAAGGCGCCGCGCCACCCGAGCCAGCTCACCGTCAAAGATATTGCGGCCTATCAGGCCAAGGAGCGCCCCGCGGTCTGCACCACCTACCGCGTCTACAAGGTCTGCGGCATGGGCCCGCCCTCGTCGGGCGCGACCACCGTCTTCGGCATTCTCGGCATGATCGAGGGCTGGGACATGAAGGCGATGGGCAAGGATAATCCGATGAGCTGGCACCTGCTCGCGGAAGCAATGCAGCTCAGCTACGCCGACCGCGCCGCCTATCTCGGCGACGGCGATTTTGTCGATGTCCCGGTGAAGGGCCTGCTCGACAAGAGCTATCTCGCCGAGCGTCGCCAGCTGATTTCGCCCTATCGCGCCGCGGGGAAATATGAACCCGGCACCCCGCCGGGCGCGAAGCCGCGCGCTGCGGCGCCGCCGGTCGAGGAACAGGGGACGACGCATTTCGTCACGGCCGACAAGGATGGCAATCTCGTCTCGATGACGTCGACGATCGAAAGCATCTTCGGCAGCCAGCTGATGGCGAACGGCTATTTCCTCAACAACGAACTCACCGATTTCGACCTTGCACCGACCGAAGGCGGCGTGCCGACGGCGAACCGGGTCGAAGCGGGCAAGCGCCCGCTGTCCTCGATGTCGCCGACGGTGGTCTACGGCCCCGACGGCAAGGTGGTGCTCGCGGTCGGGTCGGCGGGCGGCAAGCGTATCATCATGCATGTGACCAAGGTGCTTGTCGGCGTGCTCGACTGGGGGCTCGATGCGAAACAGGCGATCGAACTGCCCAACCTCTTCTTCGGGCGCGACGGTGTGCTGATCGAAAATAATGCGGCGGGACAGGCGGTCGCCGCAAAGATGAAACCTTTCGGCTACAGCTTCACCGCGACCAGCCTCGGGTCGAAACTCAATGCGGTCGAGCGCACCGCGGCGGGTTTGCGCGGCGTCGCCGATCCGCGTGGCCCCGGCAGCTCGTCGATCGACGGTGCACCGGCGCAGAATTAATCAACGATAACAAAAGAAAAGACATGAAATCTCCCTGGAGAGAGGCAGAATGAAGCTTGCAAACCCCCATCTCGACCATTTTTCGAGCCTGGTCGCGATGTTCTTCGACCGGGCGGGGCGTGGCGGCGAAGATCCCTTCCTGTGGCGTAAGGCCGACCGCGCCTGGCATCCGCTCAGCTGGCGGCAGGTTGCGAACCAGGTCGCGGCGCTCGCCCACAATCTGCGCGACCTCGGCCTGAAGGACGGCGACCGGGTGGTGCTGGTCAGCGAGAACCGGCCCGAATGGTGCATCGCCGACCTTGGCATCATGGCGGCGGGGTGCATTACCGTCCCGACCTATACGACCAACACCGAACGCGACCACCAGCATATCCTCGACAACAGCGGGGCAAAGGCAGTGATCGTGTCGACCGCCAAGCTGGCGCGCACCTTGATGCCCGCTGTGACGCGTTCCGACGCGAACATCGCCATCACGATGGAAAGCCTGCGCGTCGGGCAACAGGGCGATGTCGCGATCCATGACTGGGAGCCGCTGGTGCAGGGCGGCGAGGCTTGGCTTGAGGAAGCGAAAGCGCGCGGGCTCGCGATGAAGCGCGAAGACACCGCGTGCCTTATCTACACCAGTGGCACCGGGGGCGCACCGCGCGGGGTGATGCAGCATCATGGCGCGATCCTGCACAATGCGGCGGGCGCGGCCGAAGTGCTCGTCAATGATTTCGGCATCGGCGACGAAGAGGTGTTCCTCTCCTTCCTGCCGCTCAGCCACGCCTATGAACATTCGGGCGGGCAGTTCCTGCCGATCATGGTCGGCGCGCAAATCTATTATAGCGAAGGGCTGGAAAAACTCGTCTCGAACATCGAGGAGACGCGCCCGACGATCATGGTCGTCGTGCCGCGGCTGTTCGAGGTGATCCGCGCGCGGATGATCAAGTCGGTCGAAAAGCAGGGCAAGCTTGCGAACTGGATGCTGAACCAGGCGCTGCGCGTCGGCGAAAAGGATTATGAGCGCCGCATGGGCGTGCTCGATCGGCCGGTCGACATCATCCTCGACAAATTGTTCCGGCCCAAAATCCAGAAACGCTTCGGCGGCCGGATGAAGGCGCTGGTGTCGGGCGGCGCGCCGCTCAATCCCGAAATCGGTGTTTTCTTCCACTCGATTGGGCTCACGCTACTCCAAGGCTATGGGCAGACCGAGGCGGGCCCGGTGATCAGCTGCAACCGCCCCAGCGCCGGAATCAAGATGGACACCGTCGGCCCGCCGCTGATGAACACCGAGGTGCGGATCGCCGACGACGGCGAAATCCTCGTACGCGGCGAGCTGGTGATGAAGGGCTATTGGCGCAATGACGCCGAAACGGCGCGGGTTCTGGTGGATGATTGGCTCCACACGGGCGACATCGGGCATATCGACGATAAGGGCCGCATCGTCATCACCGACCGCAAGAAAGACCTGATCGTCAACGACAAGGGCGACAATGTCTCGCCGCAGCGGGTCGAGGGGATGCTGACGCTCCAACCCGAAATCCTGCAAGCGATGGTCTATGGCGACAAGCGCCCGCACCTTGTCGGTATCCTTGTCCCCGATCCCGAATGGATGGCCGAATGGGCCGAGGCCGAAGGGCTGCCCAAGGATCTGGAACGGCTGCGCGAACATGAGAAATTCCGCGCCGCGATCCGCGCCGCGGTCGACCGGGTCAACGGCCAGCTGTCGGTGATCGAAAAGGTCCGCAAATTCGACTTCGCCGACGAGGCGTTCACGATCGAGAATGAGCAGATGACGCCGTCGATGAAGATCCGGCGCCATATCCTGAAACAGGTTTACGAAGGCAAGATCGCGGCTTTGTACAAGGCCTGAGAATCGCCCCCTTGATGGGGAGGCAGCCGAACCCCGGATCAAGTCCGGGGTGCAGCGGTGGGGGTGCGCTATTGGCCTGCGATAATGGTGCAAGGACGCACCATCACCCCCCATCCAACGCAGCCTAATCGCTCCGTGACAAGGCTGCGTATCCTTCCCCCATCAAGGGGGAAGGTCTTAAGAGCAGGCGGGGTGCGACCCGAAGAGCTCGGCGCAAACCGGTCCCCGCCTGCGACTGAACCCTTGGCTCAGCCTTTGTCCCCCGCCGGTTTGCGATAGGGGACGAAATCGCCGAAAACGCACGTCGGTCCGCGGATACCGCTCGATCGATCGACCAGGTGAAAGAAATCGCCCGAACAGGTCGACGAGCCGAATTGGCGCACCACCATGATGTCGCTGTCGCGCGCCAGGCCGGGGCAGCTGCCCTTCAAATCGTTGCGATAGACCAGGTTGCCGCCCGACCGATACAGCAGGATGCTGTCCGAGACGCGGATCGTATCATTGCTGTGGTAATTGGGCAGGCAGCGGATCGGCGCGCCGGGGACCTTGCCCGCCAGCTGCTTGTCGAGCCGTTCGGCCTGTTTCGGGGTCAGCGCGGCGGCGCCGGGCTCGCCCGATCCGGCGGGCGCGCAGCCGGCGACCAGCGGCACGGCCGCGGTCAACAGCGCGGCGGCCATCAGGTTCAGCTTCGCCATGACATTGCTCCTTGAGGCGGGCCATCATGGCCCTGGCGGATGAATGGGTGCTGAAGCGGCATTATGCCGCATCTTTCAGCGCGCGGATACGGCCGAGTTCGGCCGCGGTGGGCGCGCGGAGAAAGGGGTTGGTCGC
>NZ_MIAM01000016.1:51494-61322 GCF_001830555.1 Sphingopyxis sp. RIFCSPHIGHO2_12_FULL_65_19
CGCTTCGCCCGCCGCGCGCGCGGCCTCGACCGCCGCCAGCCGCGCCGCGAGCGCGTCGTTGCCGGGGTCGACCGTCACCGCAAAGCGGGCGTTCGACAGCGTATATTCATGGGCGCAGTAAACGCGCGTCGCATCGTCGAGCGCACCCAGTTTCTGCATATTCGCGAACATCTGTTCGGCGGTGCCCTCGAAAAGACGGCCGCAGCCCATGGCGAACATCGTGTCGCCGACGAAAATCGCCGCATCCTCGGCAAAATGATAGGCGATGTGGCCCGCGGTGTGTGCGGGCACGTCCCAGACCGCGGCAACATGCCCGCCGAGTCGGACCGTGTCGCCGCCCTTCACCTGCAGGTCGAGCGTCGGGATGCGCGCAAATTCGGCCGCAGGGCCGGTGATCGTGCAACCCGTGGCGTCCTTGATCGCCGCATTGCCGCCGGTGTGATCGGGATGCCAGTGGGTGTTCCAGATGTCGGTGATCGTCCAGCCGCGCGCGGCTGCCGCTTCGAGCACGGGATCGGCCACCGCGGGATCGACGACCATCGTTGCGCCGCTTTCGCTGTCATGGACCAGCCAGACATAATTGTCGCTCAGGACGGGAATACGGACGATGTCCAGCGCAGCCATATAATCTCCTTTCCAGCGTCTCGCACCCTGAAGACGGAGCGGGCGCCAGCGGACCTTGGTGCGCAATCCTGCCACAGCCCCCGCGCAAAGTCTCCCTCACTCGCAGGGTGTGAGGCAGCTCGGCTTTACCAGCTGCCGGTGTTCGGCATCGAGGCCCAGGGTTCCTGCGGCGGCAGATGGCCTTCCTGGAGCAGCTCGACCGAAATGCCGTCGGGCGAGCGCACAAACGCCATATGGCCGTCGCGTGGCGGGCGGTTGATCGTCACCCCGGCGTCCATCAGCCGCTGGCAGGTCGCGTAGATGTCATCGACCCGGTAGGCGAGATGGCCGAAATTGCGGCCGCCGCTATATTCCTCCGCCGCGCTGCCATCGGCGGGGGGCCAGTTATAGGTCAGCTCGACCTCGGCGATTCCGCCCTGTCCGGGGGCGGCGAGGAAGATCAGCGTGAAGCGGCCGCCTTCATTGTCGAAACGGCGCACTTCCTCCAGCCCGATCAGCTTGAAGAAGGCGACAGTGGCGTCGGGGTCCGACACGCGGATCATGGTGTGAAGATATTTGGTCATGGCGCCCTTTTAGGCGCGAAGGGCCCGCGCTTCAAATGCTTCAAACAGGAATAGGAATTCGTCGGGCACCGGGGCCGGGGCGCCCTGGGCTTCGGCGACATGGACATAGACGAGCTGCCCGTCGGCGCGCAGATCGTCCTTCCCCGCGCCATGCAGCTCGAACATATAGGTCATCGAACTGTTGCCGACGCGCGCAGCGCGCACGCAAATGTCGATTTCCTCGTCGAGCAGGATCGGCGCCCGATAATTGACCTCGGCGCGCGCGACATGAAATTCGGGGCTGCTATGCGCCGGCCAGCGATCATAAACCCCGGCACCGCGCCAATATTCGGTGATCCCGATGTCGAAATATTCCAGGTAGCGGCTGTTGAACACCACCGCCTGCGCATCGATTTCGGCATAGCGGACACGCTTGGTGACGTGGAATTTGAAGTCGCTGCGCGCCATGATGATCCTCTAGTTCGTCGCGAGCCGTGCCACGGTGTCAATCAGCAGCGCGATGTCGGTATCGCGCGACAGCCGGTGGTCGCCGCCTTTGACCAGCGTCACCTGCACATCCTCGCTCGCCAGCGCCGCCGACAGGCGCAGGCTGATGTCGGACGGCACATCGCCATCCTGCTCGCCGTGGAGCAGGCGGACGGGGCAGGTGAGTGGGATTGCGGTGTCGAGCAGCCGGTTCGCTTCGCCCGAATGGAAGAAACCGCGCGTCGTCATATAGGGCTGGTCGCTGTACGGCGTCTCTTCAACCAGCGCGCCCTCGGCAAGGATGATTGCTTTCTCGGCATCGCTGAAACCCCAGTCGGTAAAATCGGGCGCCGCCGCGATCCCGACGAGTCCTGCAACGCGGCCCGGCCCGTCGCGCTGCACCAGCGCCAATGCGGTGAGCAGCATCAGCCAGCCGCCCATCGACGATCCGACGATGACCACCGGCCCTTCGGCCTTCGCATCGATCAGGTCGAGCACATCGCCGCGCCAGTCGAGCAAGCTCTGGTCGGCGAACAATCCGTCCGACAATCCGCATCCGGCATAATCGAGAAGCAGGCAAGCATGTCCCTCGGCTGCCGCCCAGTCGAACAATGCCGTCGCCTTGCCCCCCGCCATGTCGGACATATAGCCGGGCAGGAAGACGATCGTCGGCGCGGCGCCCGGCGTGTGGCGATAGGCGAGCCGTGGGCGGCCCGAACGGTCGAGATAGTCGGGGGGGGTCTCCACCGGGATCAGATGACCCAGTCGATCGTGCTCATCTGCATCACGGCCTGCCCCTTGGCGCGCCGCTTTTCGACCATGATGTGGTTCAGCCGCTGGATGGTGTCGCTGCCCGTGGTGATGCACCAGCCGGGAACCACCGCGTGAACCAGCGCGCACAGCCCGCCCCAGATCATCGTGACGCCGAATTTCGACGCGACGCCGAAATGCTCGATGTAATTTTCATCGACGCTCTTCGGATGGTCGACGAACAGGCGCTTGAGCGACGTGATCATGGGGGGAAGGCTCCTTTCCGGCTGCCGCCGCCCTAGCGGGAGACTCTATCTCCCGCAAGGGCAGCCATCGGCTCAGCCGATCAGCCCACTCGGCCAGCCGATGCGCACCAATGTTTCGTCGGGGTCCGACAGCGCGAATTCATACATGCCCCACGGCTTGTGCGTCGGCGCCTTTTCCGGTCCCAATATGCGCTCGCGCACGGCCTCGGCCAATTCGTCGACGCGCTCGGAATAGAGGTATAGGCCGAACGGGTTCTGGTCGCGTTCGGGCCAGGTCGGTTGGCTTTCGTTGGTCAGATGGAGCTGCCACCCCTTGCCGTCCTCTAGCAGACGGTAGGTGCCATGGTCGCTGACCACCGACAGGCCGAGCCGTTCGTAAAAGGCGGTGCTGGCGTCAAGGTCGCTGCATGGCAAGATCGCGGCGATATGGTGGCGGGGCGCGTCGGTCATGCCGCCAGTCTATGCGCGCCGCCACGATGACGCCAGCGCCAGTTGAGAAGATGCGCCGCGGCAAGCACGAGCGCGCCCATCGACGTCAGCATCCGGTCGGCGGCTTCGGGATCGGCGGCGGCCATCCAACCCTCATGCGCCAACAGGCCGAGCGCGAGCAGGCCCAGCCCCGCAGCGGCGAGCATCGCGGGAACGATCCGTCGATGCCGCCGCCAGCCATCCCTCATCGCGATCGCCGCCGCGGGCAAGGCGAGCATCAATATCGCCGCATGGACCCCCTCGGGCAGCGCGATCCAGCGGCTGAGCGCGGGGGCGAGAAGGAGGAGCAGGGGCAGGGCGAGGCAGTGGAGCAGGCAGGAGAGGGACAGCGCCAGCCCCATGAGGTCGGCAAGGCGCGGGCGCGCGGCGGGGAGGCACATGATTGTTCTTTCGCGGGAGGGGTTCGCGATGCCAGATAATGATACATTATCTCATTGCAACCCCGATTGTGAATCCGCCCCTTGCCGCCCATATCGCATACTGGCAAAGGGGCGCCGCACTTTTGCGCGAAGAAAGGCCGATTTTTAGATGTCCCAGATGATCCGCGTCACCCTTCCCGATGGCTCTGCCCGTGAAGTCGTGCGCGGGACGACCGCGGCCGAGATCGCGGCCGCTATCGGACCCGGCCTTGCCAAGGCCGCGCTCGCCGCCAAGATCGACGGCGAACTGCGCGATATCATGCGCCCGCTGGAGGAAGACACGAACCTGTCGCTGGTGACCAGCCGCGACGAGGCCGACGCGCTCGAACTCTTTCGCCACGATTATGCCCACGTCCTGGCGGAGGCGGTGCAGAATCTGTTTCCGGGGACGCAGATCACCTTCGGCCCGTCGACGGGCGACGGCTTCTATTACGACTTTGCGCCGACCGCCGAACATGGACCGTTCCGCGACGACGAACTGCCGCTGATCGAGGAGGAGATGCGCAAGATCATCGCCGCCGACCTGCCGCTGACGCGCGAAGTCTGGGAGCGCGACAAGCTGATCGCCAAATGGGCGGCCGATGGCGAGACGTTCAAGGCCGAATGGGCGGCCGAACTGCCCGAGGGCGAGGAACTCACTGTCTATCGCAGCGGGGACGGCTGGATGGACATGTGCCGCGGGCCGCACTTGGCCTCGACAGGCAAGCTCGACCCCGCCGCGTTCAAACTCACGCGGGTTTCGGGCGCCTATTGGCGCGGCGACCAGAAGAATGCCCAGCTCAGCCGCATCTACGGCACCGGCTGGCTCAACAAGAAGCAGCTCGCCGAACATCTCGTCCGGCTGGAAGAGGCCGCGAAGCGCGACCATCGCAAGATCGGCCGCGAGATGGACCTGTTCCACCTTCAGGAAGAGGCGCATGGCAGCGTCTTCTGGCACCCCAAGGGTTATCGCATCTACCGCGAGCTGGAGGCCTATATGCGCCGCGCGATCGACGGCGCGGGCTATCAGGAGGTCAAGACCCCGCAGGTGATGGACGCCAAACAGTGGGAGCAATCGGGCCACTGGGGCAAATATCGCGAGAATATGTTCGTCATCCCCGACGAGGTGCCGAACATCGAGGATGACGGCCCGATCGTCTCCGACGATGCCGAGTGGATGGCGCTGAAGCCGATGAACTGTCCCGCGCACGTCCTGATCTTTCGCCAGGGGATGAAGTCGTATCGCGACCTGCCGCTGCGCATGGCCGAAATGGGTTGCTGCCACCGCAACGAACCGCACGGCGCGCTGCACGGCATCATGCGCGTGCGCCAGTTTACGCAGGACGACGGGCATATCTTCTGCCGCGAAGACCAGATCGTCGACGAAGTGCGCGATTTCTGCGCGCTGCTCGACCGCGTGTACAAGCAGCTGGGTTTCGAGACATATGCGGTGAAGCTCGCGCTGCGCCCCGACATGCGTTTCGGCACCGACGACATGTGGGACAAGGCCGAGCAGGAGCTGCGCGAAGCCGTCGAGCGCGCGGGCATGGCTACCGAAGAATATGGCTGGGAAGAACTGCCGGGCGAAGGCGCCTTTTATGCGCCCAAGCTCGAATTCCACCTGACCGACGCGATCGGCCGGACGTGGCAGTGCGGGACGATCCAGTCCGACCGCGTGATGCCCGAGCGGCTGGACGCCAGCTATATCGGCGAGGATGGCGAGCGCCACCGCCCGGTGATGCTCCACCGCGCGATCCTCGGCACTTACGAACGCTTTATCGGCATCTTGATCGAACATTTCGCCGGGCGTTTCCCGACCTGGCTCGCGCCGGTGCAGGCGGTGGTCGCGACGATCGTCAGCGACGCCGACGATTATGCCAAGGATGCGGTGGCGCAGCTCACCGCGGCCGGCATCCGCGCCGACTGCGACGTGCGAAACGAGAAGATCAACTACAAGGTCCGCGAACACAGCCTCGCCAAGGTCCCCTATCTGCTCGTCGTCGGCAACCGCGAGGCCGAGGAAGGCACTGTCGCCATCCGCACGCTCGGGCAGGACGGCCAGCGCATCATGCCGCTCGCCGAAGCGATCGCGATGCTGAAGGCAGAGGCGACCCCGCCGGATCTCCGCGCCGGGTGACGAGCCTGTCGCAGCTGGTCGGCATCGCACCGCTGACGCTCGCCGGCGCGGCGGCGATGACGTTCGGCGCCGCTTATGTGCGCGGGCTGACGGGCTTCGGCATGGCGATCATCCTCGTGCCTCTGCTCGGGCTCATCATCGCGCCGGGTGAGGCGGTGGTGCTTGGCATATTGCTGCAATTGCTGATCGGGCCTGTGGGGTTGAAGGTCATCATGGCCGACGCCGACCGCAGCACCGCCACGCCGATCGCCTTGCTCGCGATGCTGGCGACGCCGGCCGGGATGTTCGCGCTCGACGCCACGACGCCCGACGTCGCGCGGCTGCTCATCACGCTGATCGCGGTCGGTGCCTTCGTCGCGGTCATGCTTCCCAAACAGCCGGAGGGGCATCGGCCGGGACGCATCGCGATAGCGGGAACCGGCATCGCCTCAGGCATCCTCACCGGCTTTGCGGCCATGCCGGGGCCGCCGGTCGTGCCCTTCTATCTTCGCCGCCACCTTGAGCCGAAAGTCGCGCGCGCGTCGATGATGTTGATCTTCTTTGCGACCGCGATCGCCGGAACGCTGGCCGCGCTCTGGGTCGGCATTGCGACCTGGCGGCTCGTCATCCTGTCGCTGATCCTCTTTCTGCCGATGTGGTTCGGCAACCGGATCGGCGGGCGTCATTTTGGCAGCGTGCCGCCGCATGTCTGGCAGGCGATGGTTGCCGTCGTGCTCGGCATTGCTGCGGTGTCGGCGGTGGTGCGGATTTTGAACTAGGGCATTGATCCTTCATTGAGTGACAAAGCCGGGTGCTCCCGCGAAGGCGGGAGCCCATCTCCGGACGGCGCCATTTTGAACCCACCGGAGATGGGTCCCCGCCTTCGCGGGGACACACAAAAGCGCTTCATTCAAAACGGATCACGCTCTACAGACTCCGGAGCGCCTGCGCCGGTTTGGCTGACAGCAAAGGCCAGCTGCCGGCAATCCCGATCAGGAACGACAGGCCCGCCCCGCCGAGCAAGGTCAGCCCGACCATCAGCGGATCGGGCGCAAAGTCGAACTCGAACAATTGCGTCACGACATACCAGGCGCCTGCCAGCCCCAGCCCGAGCGCGAGCACCGCGAGAATGCCCGCGAGCACCGCATATTCCATGCCCTGCGCCCCCAATATCTGCCCGCGCGTTGCGCCGAGCAGTTTCAGGATCACGCTGTCGTAAACGCGCCGCTCGCGGCTCGCCGCAATCGCGCCGATCAGCACCGCGATGCCCGCAAGGATCGCGATGCTCGCCGCCGCCGCAATCGCCTGACTCATCTGCGTCAGCAGCGTCGTCACCTGCGACACGACATCGCGCACCGCAATCAGAGACGCCGACGGGAAGGCGCGGGGGATGCTGCGCGACAGCGCGGTTTCGGCTTCAGGCCCGACCGCGACCGTCGCGACCATATTATGCGGCGCCGCGTCGAAGGTGCCGGGCGAAAAGACGAGCACATAGTTGAGCCCGAAATTGTCCCAGTTGACGGTGCGGAAAGAGGCGACCTTCGCCTGCACCTCGACCCCCAGCACATTGACCGACAGCGTATCGCCAATCTTGAGGCCGAGCGACGTCGCGACCTCCTGCTCGACGCTGACCAGCGGCGGCCCCTTGTAGTCGGCCGCCCACCATTGGCCGCCGACCAGTTCGCTGCCGTTCGGCAGCACCGGGCTGTATGTCAGGCCGCGGTCGCCGCGCAGCACCCACGCCCCGTCGGGCAGCTCGGCCAGTTCGTCGACCCGCTGGCCGCGAAATTCGGTAACGCTGCCGCGCAGCGCCGGGATCATGTTGACCTCGGCCTTCGCGTCGGCGCCCTTGACCATCGCCTGAAAGCGTCCTGCCTCGCTGCGCGGCACGTCGAGCACGAAGAAGCTCGGCGCGCGCTGCGGCACGGTCGACTGGATTTCGGCGGTGATGCTCGTCTGGATCGCAGCGAGCGTCACGAACAGCGTCAGGCCAAGCCCGAGTGCGACGACCAGCGCGCCGGTCGACGCGCCGGGACGGTGCAGGTTCGCGAGCGCGAGGCGGAACAGCGGACGTTTCGGCCGCGGCAGGCGGCTCGCGGTGCGCCGCACCAGCCAGCCCAGCCCGACGAGGATGAGCAGCAACCCGACCGCGGCACCAATGAACCCCAATGCGAACAAGGGCTCGCGTGCGGTGCCGACCGCGAGCGCGATGATCGCGGCGAGCGCCGCGGCGACCGCGACGATTGTCCGTCGGTCGATGCGCGCCGCGCCGCTCACCGTCGCGCGATAGAGCCCGGCGGCGGGGACATGGCGTGTCGCTGACAGCGGGGGCAGGGCAAAGGCGATCGCGATCAGCAGGCCATAGGCGGCGCTGACCGCGAGCGGCAGCGGATAGATGGCGATGCCCGGCTTGACCGGCAGCACGTCGCCCGCGATCCAGCCGATGGCCGCAGGCGCCAGCGCCCCGACGACCAGCCCGGCGACAATCGACACCGCCGCGACCGCCAGTATCTGCAATCCATAGATGCGCGCCACCGTGCCGCTGTCGGCGCCGAGCACTTTCAGCGTCGCAAGGCCGGGGCGTTTGCCCGCGAGATAGCTCGCGACGCCGTTGCCGACGCCGATCCCGGCGATCACCAGCGCGGCGAGGCCGACGAGCGACAGGAACTGGCCCATGCGCTCGATGAAGCGCCGTGTGCCGGGCGCGCCGTTGCTGCTGTCGGTGATATCCCAGCCGGCATCGGGAAATTCGGCGGTCAGCGCCTTGCCGACAGTTTCTGGGTTCGCGCCATCGGGCAGGCGGACGCGATATTTGCTCTCGTACAGGCTTCCCGGCTGGATCAGCTGCGTCGCGGGCAGGTCGGTCAGGCCGATGATCGCGACGGGGCCGAGCGTGAAGCCCTCGCCCAGCCGATCGGGCTCTTCGGCAATGACGCCGTGGATCAGGAAGCTTTTTTCACCGAACTTCACCCGTCCGCCGACCTTGAGGTCGAGCCGTGAGACGAGATCCTTGCCGATCCAGATGCCGCCCGGCGGCGGCGGACCTTTGCGCGCGCCGCTTTCCAGCCGCATCGTGCCATAGAGCGGATAGGCGGCGTCGACCGCCTTCAGCTCGGACAGCAAAGCCTCGCCGTCGGGATCGTTCGCCATCGCGCGCAGGCGCACCGTCGACGACGGCGTGCCGACGCGGCGGAAACCGGCCATTTCGTCGGCGCTCGCTTCGCGCTGCGGCAGGCTGAACTCGATATCGCCGCCCAGGATCGTCTGCCCGCGCACTTCCAGCTCGGACGTGATGCCGCGCGTCAGGCTGCCGATTGCGGCGAGCGTCGCGACGCCGAGGAACAGGCAGACCGCAAGAAGGCGAAGCCCCCGGATGCGCGTCGCAAGGTCGCGCCGTGCGATGCGCCAGAGCGTGGCGAGCGGCAGCACCTAGGCCGCTCGCTCTTCGATCTTGCCGTCGTGCATCACGACGACGCGATCGCAATGCTCGGCGAGTTCGGGGTCGTGGGTGATGATGAGCAGGGTCGCGCCCAGTGCGGCGCGGCGCGCGAAGATCAGCTCGATGATCGACTGGCCGGTGGTCGTGTCGAGATTGCCCGTCGGCTCGTCGGCAAAGATGATCGCGGGCGAGCTTGCCATTGCGCGCGCGATCGCGACGCGCTGCTGCTCGCCGCCCGACAATTGGGCCGGGTAATGGGTGAGCCGATGGCCGAGCCCGACCGCCTCCAGTTCCGCCGCGGCGCGCCCGAAGGGATCGGCAATCCCGGCCAGTTCCAGCGGCACGGCGACATTTTCGAGTGCGGTCATGGTCGGGAGCAAGTGAAAGGCCTGGAGCACGATGCCGATGCGGCCGCGCCGGGCGCGGGCCAGATCATCCTCATCCATCGTGGCGAAATCCAGCCCGGCGACGTTGATGCTGCCGCCATCGGCGCGTTCCAGCCCCGCGAGCACCGCCATCAGCGAGCTTTTGCCCGATCCCGACGGACCGAGCAGCGCGACCGAGGTTCCGGCTTCGACCTCCAGGTCGACGCCGCGCAAAATTTCAACCGGGGCCTTGTCGCTTCCGAGCGTCAGCGTCACATTATGGGCGGCGATCGCCACGTTCGGCGATTGTCGTTGGGCGTCGGGCAAGGAGAGGACCCTTTGAAATGAGAACG
>NZ_MIAM01000016.1:61340-78967 GCF_001830555.1 Sphingopyxis sp. RIFCSPHIGHO2_12_FULL_65_19
CGGCTTCGACGAACGACACGCCTGCCGCGAAAGCCGCACCGACGATCCCCGCCGACGCGCCGCTGGTGATCGCGTTCGGCGACAGCCTTTATGCCGGTTACCAACTCGGTCCGAAAGAGGGACTCGCGCCTCAATTGCAGGCCGCGCTCGCCGGTGACGGCGTCGTCGCGCGCGTCCAGAATGCCGGCGTTTCGGGCGACACCACTGCCGCGGGACGCCAGCGGCTGACCTATGTGCTCGACAATGCGAAGGTGAAGCCCGCGCTCGTCCTGCTCGGGCTCGGCGGCAATGACATGCTGCGCGGGATCGGACCCGATCAGACGCGCGCCAATCTCGACGCCATGCTCGCCGAACTCAAAAAACGCGAGATTCCCGTGCTGCTCACCGGCATGATGGCGGCTCCGAACCTCGGCAGCGACTATGCGAAGCAGTTCGACCCCATATATCCCGAACTTGCCGCAAAATATGGCGTTAGCTTCTATCCCTTCATTCTGGACAATGTGGTCACCGACAAGGCGCTGATGCTCGGCGACAATATGCACCCCAATGCCAAGGGGGTGACGGTGGTGGCCGAGGGACTCGCGCCGCTGGTCGAACAGGCGCTGCCGAAGGCGGACTGAATCCGGCGGCCCTCGCGTAAAAATGCCGCGTGCTCCCGCGAAGGCGGGAGCCCATCACCGGCCGGTGCCAACTCGCGCCCACAGGAGATGGATCCCCGCCTTCGCGGGGATGCAGCTGCTTTAATGAGGATGGCCTTGCCTCAACTCCCTCGCGGCCCGAACAAGATGATCGCCGCGCCGCCAAGACACACCGCCGCACCGATCAGGTCCCAGCGGTCGGGCTTCGCGCCCTCGACCGCCCACAGCCAGATGAGCGCCGCGGCGATATAGACCCCGCCATAGGCCGCATAGGTGCGCCCGGCATGGTCCGCGTCGACCAGCGTGAGCAGGTAAGCGAACAGCGCCAGCGACGCCACGCCGGGGGCGAGCCACCACACTGACTTGTCCATCCGAAGCCACGCCCAGAAGGCAAAACATCCCGCGATTTCGGCCAGCGCCGCCCCAATATATGCCCATGCCGTTGTCATCGGCGCACCGTGGCCGGATCGTGTGCAAAAGAAAAGGGGCGACCCATTGGGCCGCCCCTTCCTGTTTCATCGCTGTCCGACGGGATCAGAAAGCGAAGCCGACGCCGACTGCGAAGGTATCGAAATCGTCGAAGTTCTCGATGAACTGGTGGCGATATTCGGCCTTGGCATAGATGTTCTGGCCCAGCTTGTGCTGGTAACCGGCACCGACATAGGGATCGTCGATCTGGCCGAAGGTGTAGCCGCCGTTGACATAGGCCTTGCCGGCGGCGCCGACCTTGGCACCCAGGCGGGCACCCGACGAGAACTGGACATCGGCGCCGTCGACCAGCACCTTGTCGCCCGCGATTTCGGCGCCAGCAAAAGCGGTCGAGCCGAGGTCGAAGTCATAGCCGGCCGCGGCGCCCAGCGTGGCGTCGTCGAGGCCGCTGCCGGTGACATAGCCGCCGCGCACTTCGACGCGGCCTTCGCCCTGCGCCATGGCGGGGGTTGCAACGATGGCCGTCAGGAGAGCGGCTGCAACTGCGAATTTCTTCATGGTGTTTTCCTTCTGCTTTTATCCGGGCCAGCCCTTTTGGGTCGCGGCCCACGCCGTAAATGGGGTTCGCGCCTGTCGCTGCAATGAACGGATCGTTCAGAATGTGACAATTTTCTTACCTGTGTTATTTTTACCACACGGTATAGAATAGGTATGCGGCCGTCATCGCCAAAATTTGGCGGATAACGGCGCATATTGATGTCAGGTGATTGTCGCCCCGCGAGAGGCAAACAGGCCCGGTTTAGCCCAGGGCGGCCTGTTTTTCTTCGGCGATGCGGTCGAGTTCGGCGCGCGTCGGCTTGGTCGCGGCGCTTTTCAACTGGCCGCACGCAGCCATGATGTCGCGCCCGCGCGGGGTGCGGACGGGCGCCGAAATGCCGCTCTTGAAAATCAGGCTGCTGAACGCGCGCACCCGTTCGGGCGTCGAACATTCATAGGGGGCGCCGGGCCACGGGTTGAAGGGAATCAGATTGACCTTCGCGGGCAGGTTATACTGCTTGATCAACCGGACGAGCTCGCGCGCGTCGGCGTCGCTGTCATTCTTGTCCTTCAACATCACATATTCAAAGGTGATGCGCCGCGCATTGTTGGCGCCGGGATAATCGGCACACGCCTGGAGCAGTTCCTCGATGCCATATTTGCGGTTGAGCGGCACGATCTCGTCGCGCACTTCCTTCGACACCGCGTGGAGCGAAACCGCCAGGTTGACGCCGATTTCTTCGCCCGCGCGCGCCATCATCGGCACGACGCCGCTGGTCGACAGGGTGATCCGCCGCTTCGACAGCGCCAGCCCGTCGCCGTCCATCACGATCTTCAGCGCGCCCTTGACCTCATCGAAATTATACAGCGGCTCGCCCATGCCCATCATCACGATGTTGGTCAGCATCCGTCCGTCGGCGGTATAATGCCCGGCCTCGTCATCGGCGTCGTCGTCTTCGGGGTCGGGACCAAAGCCCGCCATCGTCCCCTTCGGCCATTCGCCAAGCGCGTCGCGCGCCAGCAGCACCTGCCCGACGATCTCGCCCGCGCCCAGGTTGCGGACCAGCCGCATCGTGCCGGTGTGGCAGAAACGGCAGTTCAAGGTGCAGCCGACCTGACTCGACACGCACAAGGTTCCCCGATCGGCGTCGGGGATGAAGACCATTTCATATTCCTGGCCGTCGGCGGCGGCGAGCAGCCATTTGCGCGTGCCGTCGCTCGACACCTGCGCCTCGCGCACGGTCGGGCGGCCGATGATGAAACGGTCGGTCAGCCACGGGCGCATCGTCTTGGCGATGTCGGTCATCGCCTCGAAATCGGTGACGCCGCGGTGATAGATCCAGTGCCAGATCTGCTTGGCGCGCAGCTTCGCCGCCTTGGCATCGAGGCCGGCGTCGGCCAGCACGCCGCCGATCGCATCGCGCGTCAGCCCCACCAGGTCGATGCGGTTGCCGCCGCGCAAGGGAACGGTGCCCGTCGTGACGGGATCGATATGGCCGGGAATCTGCATGATGCGCGGCCATATAGGGGGGACGGGCGAAAAGCGCAATTGCGGCGAAACTAGAGCCCCTCCCGCAAGCGGGAGGGGCAGCGAGACTTGCCAGCTCGCCGGCTAGTCGCAGCGGGGTGGACCATCGCACCGTCGATGCCCACCCCCAACCCCTCCCGCCCGCGGGATGGGAGAAATTACAGCGACTTCAGCATTGTCAGGACCTGCGGCACCGTCCCGTTCGCTTCGGCATTGCGCAGCGGCAGGACATTCTGCACCAGGATTTCCTCGGGCGTCGGTTCTTGTCCGAACAGCGCCATCACTTCGTCGGCAAAATCATCGAGCGGCATATAGCCCTCGCGCGTCGACTGGCCGGGGGTCAGGTCGGTGCGGACCGCGGGCGGTGCCAGTTCGATCACCTCGACCTTGCCCTCCAGCTGGATGCGCAGCGCGACCGAGTAACTGTGCATCGCCGCCTTGGTCGCCGAATAGGTCGGCGCCTTGGGGAAGGGGACAAACGCCAGCCCCGACGTCACATTGACGATCGCCGCGTCGTCTTGCGCCGCCAGATGGTCGACCAGCGCGTCGGTCAGTCGGATCGGGCCCAGGATGTTGGTGACGACGGTCGCCTCCGCCTGCGCCAGGTCGCGCTTGGCGCTCGCATCCTCGGCGCTCATGATGCCGGCATTGTTGACCAGCACGTTGAGGTCGGGGAATTTCGCGACGATGTCCTTGGCAAAACTCGCGATTGCGGCGGCGTCGGTAACGTCGAGCGACATCGCCGACATGTTCGGCCGCCCTGCGATGGCTGTTTCCAGCTTCGCGGCATTACGCCCCGTGACGATGACCCTGTTGCCTGCGTCGTGCCAGCGCTGCGCAAGCGCCAGCCCGATTCCCGAACCGCCGCCGGTGACGAGGATGGTGTTGCCTGTGGTTTTCATGGATGGCCTCCTTTGGGGTGGTGAGAAGGCCTGGATATCCTTATGCTCTCCAAAGGAAAGTAGGCACCCGAAAGTGCCATAGTTACCCCAAAGAGAGATTTGGATTTTCCGCCATGCCCGCACCTGAAAAAATCACAAATGATCCGAATGCGCCTGTCGATCCGCGCGTCGAAACGCTCGTCAACGAACTGATCGGCCGAGTCGCCGACAAATGGACCCTACTCGTTTTGGAAGAGCTGGAGGATCACAGAACGTGCCGCTTTACAGAATTGTCGCGCCGTGTTCCCGGCATCAGTCAGAAGATGCTGACGCAGACCTTGCGCCAGATGGAGCGCGACGGGCTGGTGGTGCGGACCGTGCATCCGGTGGTGCCGCCCAAGGTCGAATATTGCCTGACAGACCTAGGTCACAGCCTGGGCGAGGCCTTTTGCGGCGTGTGGGTTTGGGCCGAAGCCAATCTGGAAAAGGTGGCAAGGGCGCGGATGGCGTTCGACGCGCGGGGATAAATTGGCGCAATCGTGGCTGACAGTTTTCGACCGATAGTTGCCCTAACCGACGTCCGTCATCCCGGCGAAGGCGGGATCTCGCCGGTGCGCAATTCCGAGAGGTTGAGATCCCGGCCTTCGCCGGGATGACGGGTGAGGGAACGCCCGCTCCCCACCCCAAAGCCCACGCGCCAATAGCAAGCCGGGACCATGATCGTGCCCGAATCATGGCCCCGGCTTGGACGGGCCCTGCAACTTGGGTCCGCCGATCAGTTGCGGATCGCGCTGACCTGGATCGCCTGGCCGCGCGATGCACTGGCGACCACCACATCGGCCTGCGCCGCGGCGAGCGCCCGCGTCTCGCGGCGGCACTCGCGCACGTCATTCTTGCCCGCGATATCGAAATCGGGCGCGCTGCCGCACACCTCGACGACCGCGCGCCAGATGCGGCGGTCGAGCGCCCTGGTGCCGGCCTCGGTCCGTAGGTCGAGGTCGCGGTGCGCCACGGCGACGCTCTGATTTGCGGGGGATGTTTGTGCCGACACAGGCTGGCCGGTCGATACGGCAGCGAAGGCGGCGAGGATCAGAAGCTTTTGCATCTTGAGTCTCCATCGGCCGGCTGGGAAGGAGTGGAGGAAGCCGGCAGACACGGAAATAGTCGATCGACCGAAGCCAAAGGAGCAACGAGTTTGGCCGAGCATTCTGCAAAATTGCAGAATGAGTGCGCGGCCATTATGTCGCACAAGGCGGCATGTATGATTGGAACGACCTGAAGGCCTTTCTGGCCGTTGCCGAAACGGGCAGCACGCTGTCGGCCGCGCAGGCCATGAGGGTCAGCCAGACGACGGTCGCGCGGCGCATCGCCGCGCTGGAGGAGGCGATCGGCGTCCACCTCTTCGAGCGGCGACAGGCGGGCTATGCGCTGACCCCGGTGGGCGACGCGATGCTGGCGAGCGCGCTGGCGGTGAAGGATGCCGCCGACCGTTTCGGCGAAGCGGCGGATGCGCGGTCGCGCGATGCGGGCGGCACCGTCAGCCTGACGACAATGGAAATTTTCGCGGTGACCATCTTGCCGCCGATCCTGCGCGACCTGCGCGCCGCGCATCCCGGTATCCACATTCACCTCGACACATCCGACGAGACGCGCGACCTGGCATCGGGCGCGGTGGACATTGCGATCCGCAGCAGCAAGCAGCCGGCGGGCGCGGGCCTTGTCGGACGGCGCATCGCCGACAATCCCTGGACCGTTTATTGCAGCCGGGCCTATGCCGACCTGCATGGCATCCCGCACGGCCGCGAGGAACTCGCCACCCATCCCTTCATCGGCGGCGGCGGCGCCGTCTGGGAACCCTATCGGGCGTGGTTGCGGCAATATCGGCTCGAGGATTCGGTGGTGATGCAATATGATAGCGGGTCGGGCCTGCTGGCGGGCGTGCGTTCGGGCATGGGGCTCACCATCCTGCCCGCCTTCATTGCCGACCGCGAACCCGACCTGATCCGCTGCATCCCGCCCAAGACGGAGGATACCACGGGCCTGTGGCTGCTCACCCACGAACGGCTGCGCCACGTTCCGCGCGTGCGTCTCGTCCTCGATTTCCTTGCCGCCGAACTGACGAAACGCGCGCGCGGCTAGGGGCAGGGCGCTAGGGCGCCAGCGCCGCCTCGATCGCGGCATCAACATGCAGCGCCAGCGTGTCGAACATCGGCACAGCGCTATCCGCCTCGCCGACCAACAGCATGATTTCGGTGCAGCCGAGGACGATCGCCTCGGCGCCGTCCGCGATCAGCGCCGCGATGATGCGTCGATATTCGGCGCGCGATGCGTCGCGGACAACACCTTGGACCAGTTCGTCATAAATGATCCGGTGGACGATCGCGCGATCGGCTTCGCCGGGGATGATCGCCGCAATCCCCGCCGCGGCCATGCGCACGGTATAGAAGGGCTTTTCCATGGTGAAGGCAGTGCCAAGCAGCCCGACGCGTGAGAAGCCGGCGGCCCGCACCGCCGCGATCGCGGGATCGGCGATGTGGAGCAGCGGAACGTCGCTCGCGGCCTTGACCGCGTCGGCGCACAGGTGCATCGTGTTGGCACCGATCAGCAGCATCTCGGCGCCGCCTGCTGCCAGCGACCTGGCGGCGTCGGCCATCTGTTCGTCCAGCACGTCCCAGTCGCCGCTTGCCTGCAATGCGGCGATCGGTGCGAAATCGAGCGACAACAACAGGATGCGAGCCGAATGCAGCCCGCCCAGCCGCGCCCGCACGCCTTCGTTGAGCAGCCGGTAATATTGCGCCGAGCTTTCCCAGCTCAGCCCCCCGATCAGGCCGATTGTCTTCATTGCGTCCGTCCTTCCGAAACCGCTGTCCTACAATCTAACCTGCCCGGCGATGACGCGCGACACAGCTTTGCTCCTGACCGCTACAGACGCCCTTCCGCGGCCTGTACTGCGCGCAATGAGCCGCGAATCGCGCGTGAATTTGCGCCGTTTTCTGCCGCTTTATATAATCGCCTCAGCGCAGCCGCGCGCACCCCAGCGCGGCGGCGTCGATGGCGGTTGCGGCGCCGCGCAGGCGATAGGTGTCGGCGATGGCGCCGCCGCTCGCCGTGCTGCTCGTCACGCTCATGCTTGGCGCCGACCGCATCGCCGCGACGATCGCGGCGTCCATCCGCGCGTCACTCGCCCAGCCGTGCGCGCCATTGCCGGTCAGGATGAATCGGCGGCTGCCGATCGTCAGCCGCAGGTCGCGCTGCGGCGCGCGCGCTTTCGACAGTCGGACATAGAATTGCCCGCGAATGCGGGATTTCGGCCAGTAACCGACGCTGGCATAGGCTTTCACCTGGGGTGTCCCGACTGTTGCCGACGGGGCGGCGAGGGCGTAGCAACGCGGGGTCGCGGGATCGCGAAATGCGCCCCATCCGTCGAAAATTCCAAGCGCCGTCGGCGTTGCGGCCAGCGCCGCGACGGGCATCGCCGCCAGCATCAGGAAAAGGGAGGCCCAGCGCCGCATCGGTTCTCGTTCGCGCGATTGGGGATGCTTTGCAAGCATGGCTTGCACGTGCCGTTCGGTGCGTTAAGGAAGGTGGACATTTTCAGGGACCGGAATCGGGGTGCGAATCGCCTCCGATGCTTCGTCCCCAAGGGACTTTTCCCGCGGAAAACACAGGGATGGCGGATTTAGAATGAAAGCGACGATCGAACGCGCAGTGTTGTTGAAAAGCCTCGGCCACGTCCAGTCGGTGGTCGAACGGCGCAACACGATCCCGATCCTTTCCAACGTCCTGATCGAAGCCGACGCATCGGGCCAGCTCAAATTGATGGCGACCGACCTCGATTTGCAGGTGGTCGAAACGATCGCGGCCAAGGTCGAAACGCCGGGCACGACCACCGTGTCGGCGCACACCCTCTTTGAAATTGCCCGCAAGCTGCCCGAAGGCGCCGAGGTCAGCCTCGCCGCTGCCGAGGGCAAGATGCAGGTCAAGGCTGGCCGGTCGAACTTCAACCTGCCGACGCTGCCGCGCGACGATTTTCCGGTGATCGCCGAAGGCGACCTGCCGACCAATTTTGAACTGCCCGTCGCCGAACTGATCCAGATCATCGACAAGACGCGCTTTGCGATTTCAACCGAGGAAACGCGTTATTATCTCAACGGCATCTTCCTGCATGTCGCGGAGGATGCGTCGGGTCCGGTGCTGAAGGCCGCGGCGACCGACGGTCACCGCCTCGCCCGCTACACCGTCACGCGTCCCGACGGCGCGGCGTCGATGCCCGACGTCATCGTGCCGCGCAAATGCGTCACCGAAATCCGCAAGCTGCTCGACGAGGCCGAGGGCAATGTCGAAATCAGCCTGTCGGCGAGCAAGATCCGCTTCCAGCTCGGCCATGCGATCCTGACCTCGAAACTGATCGACGGCACTTTCCCCGATTACAGCCGGGTCATCCCGACCGCGAACGACAAGCTGCTCAAGGTCGATCCGAAAAGCCTCTATCAGGGTGTCGATCGCGTCTCGACGATCGCCAGTGAAAAGACCCGCGCGGTCAAGGTCGGGCTCGACAAGGATCGCATCACGCTGAGCGTGACCAGCCCCGAAAACGGCACCGCTGCCGAAGAGGTTGCGGCCGCTTATGACAGCGAAGCGATGGAAATCGGCTTCAACGCCCGCTATCTCAGCGACATCCTCGGCCAGGTCGACGGCGACACTGTCGAACTCCACCTCGCCGACGCCAACGCCCCGACCCTGATCCGCGAAAGCGAAAAGAGCCCCGCGCTCTATGTGCTGATGCCGATGCGCGTGTAAGGTAGGGCGTCAGTTCCGGGGCATGCCGCAATGGGCGCACGCCCTTGCGGCTGGCACCAGCAAATTGATGGGGTAGTTTGGCGTCCTGTATATGCTGTAGCCGCAACGACGGCATTTCAGGCCAAACAGGATGATCGCGGTCAGCAACGAACCGGAAACTAGAACGGCATATTTCGCGCTATCCGACGCGCCGCTGTTCGGCAGCGAAAGCAGGGCTACGCCTATAAATAGATAGGTGAACTGGACGACCCGAGCAAAGGTCAGGCCGCTCATCTTCGCCCTATCCCGCTTTCGCGACCCGCCAGATCACGCCGCCGGTATCGTCGGCGACCAGCGCGCTGCCGTCCTTTGCCACCTGCACATCGGCCGGGCGGCCACGGGTCGTCTTGCCGTCCTTGGCAAGGAACTGGTCGAGCAGGGTGATCGGCAGCGCGTCGACCGGCTTGCCGTTCGCGCCGAACTTGACGAACACGACGCTGTAACCCGCCACCGGATCGCGGTTCCACGACCCGTGCAGCGCGATCAGCGCACCATTCGCCCAGCGATCGCCAAGGTCGAGGCCTGGGGTGAAGGTAAAGCCCAGCGGCGCGGTGTGGGCGCCGAGGCCATATTCGGGACGCTTGACATATTGGCGCCGGTCCTCGGCTTCGGGCGCGACCCGCGGGTCGATGTAACCGCCCCAATAATACCAGGGCCAGCCGTAAAAATCGCCCTCGGTGACGTCGGTCAGATAGTCGGGGACCAGATCGCTGCCCAGCATGTCGCGTTCGTTGACCACGGTCCACAGCCGGTCGCTGCCGGGATAGAAGTCCAAGCCGACGGGGTTGCGGATGCCCGCGGCGAAGGTCCGCATATATTTGTTCTCGGGACGCACCTCCAGCACGCTGGCGCGGCGGAATTCGCGGTTCATGCCGGCTTCGCCGATGTTGGAGTCGGCGCCGACACCGATATAGAGCCAGCCGTTGGGCGCTGCGACAAGGCTTTTGGTCCAGTGGCGGTTCGTGCCCTTTGCGGGCAGGTCGACGACTTTGGTCGGCTTGCCGCGCATCGCCGTTTCGCCGGCAACATAAGGAAAGGCGAGCAGCGCGTCGGTGTTCGCAACATACAGCGTCGTGCCGACCAGCGCCATCCCATAGGGCGAGTTGAGCCCGGTGATGTAGGCGGTCTTGATCTCCGCCTTGCCGTCGCCGTCGGCATCGCGGAGCAGCGTGATGCGGTTCGCCGACGGCTTGCGGCCCGCGCCGCCCTTGCCCATCAGGTTCTTCATCACCGCGCCCTGCACCCCGCCGTCCTTGCGCGGCGGGCTTTGCGATTCCGCCACCAACACGTCGCCGTTCGGCAAGACGAGGATCGTGCGCGGATGATCTAGCCCCTCGGCAAAGCGCTGGACGGCCAGCCCCTGCGCGGCGCGCGGCGCCTGACCTGCGGGCCAACTGGTCGCCTCTGGCACGTTGAGCGTCGGGAAGGTTTCCGTCCGCTGCGACGCCATCACTGGCACCCGGCCGCTGAGTTCGGCGGTCGAGAAGCGCGCCACGTCGGGGCGTGACATGACATAGAATGTGATGCCGCCGACGATCAGGATCAACAGCAGGGCGAGGATGGCATATTTCAGGATCTTGCGCATGGCGCCCTGTCTACACGGGCGAAGCGCGGCGTCAAAGGGGTTGCGCAAGGGCGACTGGGTTAACCGCAGCCGCCTGTCGATTAACCTTACCCGATTGTTCATCACGGTTGGGAACGGCGCGGTCAGGGGCGGCGCGTAACAGGGCTGTCCAAGTCACGGACCAGGAATGTGATGCACCTGCCAGCCCCTTTTCTCGCCGATCGCACCGCGGTCGAGGATGCCCATGCCCTGATCAATATGCACGGCGATGAGGCGGGTTTCGCGGCCGCGGCGCGCGCCGAACAATATCGCGTGCTGGGCAATCACGTCCATTTCGCACGCTGGCGCCAGATCGAGCGGCTGATCACCTATCTGTCGGTCGAGGATGTCCTCGACACGGTGCACTGACCCTTATAGCCGCAGCCCGGCGGTTTCGGGCAATGCTGCCATGATGTTGAGGTTCTGGACGCACGCGCCGCTGGCGCCTTTGCCCAGATTGTCGAGCCGCGCAACGAGCCGCGCCTGGCTTCCATCATCGTTCGCAAAGACGGACAATTCGATTCGGTCGTCACCTGCGTCCGATGCGCGAAGCAGCATTTCGCCGTCGGTCGGCGCTTCCCCCATGACGACGATCGGGCTCGCGCCATAGAATTCGGCGAGCGCCGCGCGCAGCGCATCGGCCGATGCGGCGCCGGGCATGGCATTCAGCGGCAACGGAACCTCGACCACCATCCCGCGATGCGCGGCGATCACGGCGGGCGAGAAGAGCGGACCGATCGCAAGGCCGCACCGCGCCTGCATCTCGGGCACATGTTTATGGCCCAGCGCCAGCGCGTAACCGCGCCACGCAATGTCCCGGTCCTGTTCAAAGCGTTCGATCAACGCCTTGCCGCCGCCCGAATAACCGCTAACCGCATGGCAGATATAGGGCCAGTCGGCGGGTAGCAGACCCGCCTGCACCAGCGGTGCGACCAGCGCAATGAAGCCGGTGGAATAGCAGCCGGGGTTCGACACGCGCGCAGCCCCGGCTACGGCGTCGCGTCCGCTGACTTCGGGGAAGCCATAGACCCAGCCCGGCGCGACGCGATGGGCGGTCGAGGCATCGATAACGCGGGTCCGGTCGTTGCCGATCATCGCCACCGCCTCGCGCGCAGCGTCGTCGGGCAGGCACAGGATGACGAAGTCGGCATCGTTCAGCGCCTCGCGCCGCGCCGCGCTGTCCTTGCGGCGCGCGTCGTCGAGCGCGATCAGCGTAAATTCGTCCCGCGGCGCAAGGCGCTCGGCGATTTCGAGGCCCGTCGTTCCCGCCGCGCCGTCGATGAAGACCGTCTTTGTCATCAATTACCGCAATCTTTTGGTGCCGGTGACCGGCACGTCATTCCCCTTTGCTGCCGAACGCGCGATCACGTCGGCCAGCGGTTCGCTGTTCACCGCCATCCATCGTCGGCTGGCGTGGATGATGGTCTGGTCGTCGGCCATGATGCCGACGTGGCCGGGAAAAAAGACAAGGTCGCCGCGCGCAAGCTTGGCGGGGTCGACGTCCCTGTCGGGGCCGAGCGCGGCCAGTTGCAGGTCGCTGTCGCGCGGCAACTGGACGCCGGCGGCCGCCCAGACGAGCTGGACGAGGCCGGAGCAGTCGATACCCTTCGCGGTGCGTCCGCCCCAGGCATAGGGGGTGCCGATCATCTGTTCCGCCAGCCCGGCGGGGTCGGCACCTGCCGTACCGACTTCGGACAGCGCGGCGAGCGGCAGATAGCCGTGCGAAGTGGCGAGCCATTCGCCCTCTTCCTCACCCATCACCAGCGCACCGCGCGGCAGGACGGCGGGACCGCCGCTCGCGGCATCGGGCGCGCTGTGGAGCATCGCCTCGATCATCGCGACGCGGTGCGTCGGCGCGATCGGGGCGCCGAGCGCATCGGCGGCCAGATAGCCGACATAATGATCGGCGAGGCAATAGCCCCACGCCCAGCCGCCGGTCAGGTCGAGCAGCGCAAAACCCTCGCCGAACAACAATTCGCTGGTCTGGTCGGCGTCCACCGAAGGTGCCGCGCGCAACGATGCGGCGGGCAATACGCTGCTGCGCATCATCGGCGCGGCATAATGCGGCGCGAAATGCGTTCCGGCGACGGCGATATCGGCCAGGTCGGGGCGGATCGCGACGATGCGCGGGTCAAAGCTCTGCGACGTGCCGGTCAGGCCAAAGCGATCGCGGCCCGCACCCGCGGCGCCGGGACGCCCCATGCGCACGCGGTTTGCCGCTAAATTATCGCCACTTTCTGCTGTCACTTGCCGTCCTGTAAAAAGCTGGTTTCCGCGCACGGCGGACAATCGCGCGCCATTAGACCAGCAGGCCCCTCTTTATCAAGAATGTTCAGCTTTTCCCGCGCCGGTCGTACCGCGCTTGCAGCATCGCCCATGCGGCACGAAGGCCGAGCGCGGCACCGCCCTTGGGGCGTCCGGGTTTCGCCGATGGCCGCCAGGCGAAGGTGTCGAGGTGCGCCCACAAGCTGCCCTCGGGCACGAAACGCTTGAGGAACAGCGCGGCGGTGATCGTGCCGGCGAAGGGCGAACTGCCTGCATTGCCGAGGTCAGCGATGTCGGTTTCGAGCAGGTCGGCATAGCCATCCCACAGCGGCATCCGCCACAACGGATCGTCGCGGTCGATCCCGCCCGTCAGCATCGCATCAGCAAGCGCGTCGTCATTGGCGAACAGCGGCGGCAGATCGGGGCCCAGCGCGACGCGCGCGGCGCCGGTCAGCGTTGCGAAATCGACGATCAGTTCGGGCTTGCCTTCGCCCGCCTTGGCGAGGGCGTCGCCCAGCACCAACCGGCCCTCGGCATCGGTGTTGCCGATCTCGACCGTCAGGCCCAGGCGGCTTTTCAGTACGTCGCCGGGGCGAAAGGCGTCGGCCGAAATGGCGTTTTCCGCCGCGGCAACCAAGCAGTGGAGGCGCACCGGCAACCCGCTTGCCATCACCAGTTCGGCAAGCGCGAGCACATGCGCGGCGCCGCCCATATCCTTTTTCATCAGCCGCATCCCCGCCGCGGGCTTGATGTCGAGCCCGCCGCTGTCAAAGCTGATGCCCTTGCCGACAAGGGCGACGCGTGGATGGTCCTCCTTCCCCCACTCGATCTCGATCAATCGCGGCGCGTGATGCTTGGCGGCTGCGCGGCCGACCGCATGGATCATCGGATAACCTTGTTCGAGTGCCTCGCCCTTGGTGACGGTCAATTGGCCGCCATGCGCCTTGGCGATGCGTTCGGCCGCCTTCTCGATCGCGGCGGGGCCCATGTCGGCCGCGGGCGTGTTGACCATGTCGCGGACGAGCGCGACAGCACGCATCTCGGCGACGAGCGGCGCGATTGCGCCGACATCGCTGGTCAGCAGGACGCGGGCCCCTTTTGTGGGCGGGTTCGATTTATAGGTGTCGAAACGATATTGCGCGCTCATCCAGCCGAACATCGCCTTGCCGGGTTGCTGGCCTTCGACGCGATAACGAGCTTCGGGCAAGATTTGCCCCAGCTTGGCAAGGCACCAGGCCGACAGGTTATCGACGTTCGCGACGGTGGTGACGACTGCCCATTTTTCGGGATCGTCGCCGGGCAGGATCGCGTGGACAAAAGCGTCGGGCTTGAACCCGACCGCGGCCAGATGTGCGCGTTCGCGCGCGCTGCGGCCGTTCAGCCATGCGTCATAGCCCTGCTTGTCGACAAGGTGGATGGTGCGGGCATCCTGCCCCTTGTCGGGCTGGATCAGGTCGGAATAGTCGGTCATGCAAGAGGTGCTAGGCCGCTTGGGATATTTTGTCGATTCCCGGCGTTATGCTGGCATGATGACCGCAAATACCCGACGCTACGCCATTTCGACCCTCGCCGCCGCCCTCTTGCTCGCGGGCTGTTCGCAAGACACGCCGACGCCCGCCGAACAGGTCGCGGCGGCGGGCGTTCCTGGGGCGCCGACCGGCGGAGCCGCCGATATTGCCGCGAAAAACAACCCCGCATCGAACGTCCAGGAAAGCAACGCGCTGGTCGAGTTCGCCTATTCCTATCCACGCGATGCCGCGGCGATCCCCGACCTTGCCAGCTGGCTGGACAGCGACCGGGCGACGACGCGCGACGCGCTGGTTGCCGCGGCACAGCGCGACCAGGCGGCGGCCGAAAAGGGCGGATTTCCCTATCGCGCCCATAGCCATTTGCAGACGTGGCAGCGGGTCGCGAACACGCCGCGTTTCCTCAGCCTGTCGGCAGAGATCGAAACATATCGCGGCGGCGCTCATGGCATGACGAATTTCGACACGCTGCTGTGGGATCGCAACCGTCGCCAGCGAGTAAAGCCGCTCGACCTGTTTACCAGTGGCGAAGCTTTCGACGCTGCGATCAGGGACAGGTTCTGCGCGGCGATCGAGCGTGCAAAGGCCGCAAAGGGCATTGTCGCCGAAGCAGCGCCGGACAGTCCCTTTGGCAAATGCCCGCCGGCATCGACGCAGACCGTGTGGCTAGGCTCGTCTGACGGACGGTATCTCGACCGGATGATGATCGCAATCGCGCCCTATGAAATCGGACCCTTTGCCGAGGGCAGCTACAAGATCAATCTCCCCGTGACGGGCGCGCTTGCCAAAGCGGTCAAGCCCGAATTTGCCCGCGATTTTCTTCCGATCAATTAAAGGATAGCGCCATGGCGAAGCAGCCTAAAGCCGGGAAAGTCGGCGAAAACAAGAAGGAGAAGAGCGGCAAGCGCGCGGCAGCGACCAAGCTGCGCCGCGCGGTGGGATCGGGCAAGACGATTACCAATCCGCCCGCGGATCGCGAAGCCGACCTCGACCGCGCGCCCAAGTGGCAACCGCGCTATCCGGGCTCCGGCCGTCTCGACGGCAAGGTCGCGATCGTCACCGGCGGCGACAGCGGGATCGGCCGCGCGGTGTGTGCGCTTTTCGCGCGCGAAGGCGCCGATGTCGCTATCGTCTATCTCGACAACCGGGACGACGCCGACGAAACCAAGGCGATCGTCGAAGGCGAGGGACGCCGCGCGATCGTCATCAAGGCCGATGTCGGCAAGGCGAGCGCAGGTGAAAAGATCGTCGCCCAGACGGTCGACAAGCTCGGCCGCCTCGATATCCTCGTCAACAATGCCGGCGAACAGCATCCGGCGGAGGATATTCGCGACATCAGCGCCGAACAGCTGCGGCAAACTTTCGCGACCAACATCTTCGGCATGTTCTATCTGGTGCAAGCGGCGCTGCCGCACCTGAAAAAAGGCGCGGCGATCGTCAATTGCACCAGCGTCACCATGTATCAGGGATCGGGCGGGCTGCTGGATTACAGCGCCACAAAAGGCGCAATAACCGCCTTCACGCGCTCGCTCAGCGAAAATCTGGTGGGCAAGGGTATCCGGGTGAACGCCGTCGCGCCGGGGCCGATCTGGACCCCGCTCAACCCCCGCGGCGGCGCGCCCGCCGACAAGGTTGCGACGTTCGGCGAAAGCACGCCGATGAAGCGGCCGGGCGAACCCAATGAGGTCGCGCCCTGCTTCCTGTTCCTTGCCTGCGACGACAGCAGCTATATGTCGGGCCAGGTGCTGCATCCCAATGGCGGCACGATCGTTAATGGCTAGCGGGGCGGGCCAGGAGACAGTCATGCCAGCCAAATCGAAAGCACAGCAGAAAGCCGCCGGAGCAGCCCTCAGCGCGAAACGCGGCGAGACGCCGAAGTCGAAACTGAAAGGCGCATCGAAAGAGATGGCCGACAGCATGACCGAAAAGCAGCTGGAAGATTTCGCGCGCGGCTCGACCAAGGGCAAGCCGGAGCACACCGGCTAGAAGGGCAACTCTTCCCCTCTTTGCGATCGGCCACGTCAAAGCTTCGCGGCGCCCGCAATGGAGATTTGCTGCCTATTCCGCGGCTTCGAGCTCGGGCGGTGCCGATGCAGCCTTTGCCTTTGCGTTGCTGAACGTCAGCACCCCGTCGGCAATCGCGCCCGTCCGCATGTCGATCCGGTCCTGCACATAATTCTGGCTGAGCCGCCACGGTAGGGCAGCCGTGCTCTTGGGCATGATGTGCAAGGAGCGCTGGATATATCCCGACGAAAAGTCGAAGACATTTTCTTCTTCGAGGCTCGACGGATCGGCAAGCGCCGGGGTCGCGACCGTCGTCGCGGTATCGCGCATATGGTTGAGCACGCGGCAAACATATTCGGACACGATATCGGCGCGCAGCGTCCAGCTGGCGTTGAGATAACCGAAAACTGCCGAAAAGTTCGGCACATTGGAAAACATGCACGCCTTGTAATAGAAATGATCGTGCCAGTTGACCGGCTCTCCGTCGACGCGCACCGGAATCTTGCCGGCGACGGCAAGCTTCAGTCCCGTCGCGGTGACGATGATGTCGGCGTCCAGATGCTGCCCCGATTTCAGCTGGATGCCCGTGGCATCGAACCGCTCGATATGATCGGTCACCACCGACGCCCTGTCAGCCTTCATCGCCTCGAAAAAATCGGCGTCGGGGACCAGGCACAGCCGTTGGTCCCATGGATTGTAGGGCGGGGTGAAGGCCTTGGCGTCATAGCGGTCGCCAAGGCTGGCCTTCAGCTTGTTGGTCAGGAACTCCTTAACCTTCTCCGGCTTCTCGCGCGCGCGGCGGAATGCGATGTCCTGCAATCGCACATTCTTGAAACGGGTGATCTTGTAGGCCAGTTTTTCGGGGAGGAATCGGCGAAGGAAATTTGCGAAACCATCCTTGGCGGGCCGGATGAAATACCAGGTCGGCGTGCGCTGGAGCATCGTCACGTGCGCCGCCTCCTTCATCGACGGGACGATCGTCACTGCTGTCGCCCCCGATCCGATCACGACGACCTTCTTGCCCTTGTAATCGAGATTCTTCGGCCAGAATTGCGGATGGATGATCTGACCCTGGAAATCCTCGCGGCCCGCGAACTGCGCGTCGAAAGGTTCGTCATAATCATAATAGCCCGAACCGAGATACAGCCAGCGCGCGGTCGTCGTCGAGGTGGCGCCCTTGCTGTCCTCCATCGTTACCGTCCAGCGGGCAGCGGCACTGTCCCAGTCGGCGCCGACGACCTTGCTGTCGCAACGGATGCGCTCGCGGATATGGCGTTCGTCGACGATGCGGTTCAGATATTCGAGGATCGACGGACCGTCGGCGATCGACTTTTCATGCTTCCACGGCTCGAAGACGAAGCCGAGCGTGTGCATGTC
>NZ_MIAM01000016.1:79137-113789 GCF_001830555.1 Sphingopyxis sp. RIFCSPHIGHO2_12_FULL_65_19
CAGCTGTCGCATCCGCGGGGCGTTCCATCGTCGCCGTGCCTGCCATCATCCTGTCTCCCGACTATGTTTGGAGGATAGATTACGCACCGCGTTTCATTTTGCAATCGAATTGACGTTTACGGAAAGTGCGGCGTCGGCGAAGCGTCCTTGTCGCTGTCACATTATTGTCATAGGGGCGTAACCTCTTTGTCACTCAGGGCCGCGCGCGGCCGCAATTTCATGGAAAGGATGGAAAGCAACATGCGTCAGATCGCCGTCCTTCCCTATCGATTCGGTGGACCCGCGCAGGACGGGCCGACCGAAATCCTGTTGATCACCTCACGCGAAACAAAGCGCTGGGTGGTGCCGAAAGGCAATCCGCTGACCGGCATGACACGCCATGCGGCCGCCGCCGTGGAGGCCGAGGAGGAGGCGGGGGTGATCGGCGCCGTCTGTCCGACTCCGATCGGCAGTTACGAATATAGGAAGCGCCGGGCGAACGGCGCGTCGATCATGTATAATGTCGAGGTGTTTCCGCTCGCGGTGACGAACGAACTCGACGACTGGAAGGAAATGGACGAGCGCGACCGCAAATGGTTCTCGTTCCGGGAAGCCGCGTCGGCGGTGGAGGAGCCGGATTTGCAGGCGCTGATCCGCTCGTTCGGGGACGGCGGCTTCCGCGCTGTCGCCGCGCCGCGTGGCGCCGTCCAGAATGGTGCAGAGAAAGCAGGGGTAAGCCGGATGTTCGCATGGTTTCAGCGTTTGCTGCCGCGACAGGGAAATTTTTTTGAATTGTTTGAAAGCCATGCCGCGACGCTGGTGGCCGGTGCCAACGCCTTGTCGCGGATGCTCCAGGGCGGCGAGGGCATGGCGGACCATGTCCAGGAAATCATCGAACGCGAACATGACGCCGACGCCATCACGCGCGAAGTGCTCCAGACCGTCCGCCGCACCTTCCTGACCCCGTTCGACCGCAGCGCGATCACCGACCTGATCGCCTCGATGGACGATGCGATCGACGAGATGCAGAAGACCGCGGGCGCGGTCGACCTGTATGACGTCACCGAGTTCGAGCCCGAAATGCGCGATATCGCGGGTATCATCGTCGATGCGGCGCGGCTGACGGCAGAGGCGCTGCCTTTGCTCCGCAACATCGGCGCCAACGGCCCGCGGCTGCATGAACTGACCGAACGGCTGGTGCGAATGGAGGGCCATGCCGACGAAATCCATGCCGCCGGTCTGAAGCGCCTGTTCCGCGAACATGGCGAAGCGAATCCGACGCAATTCCTGATCGCCCGCGAGTTGTTCCGTCATCTCGAACGCGTCACCGACAGTTTCGAGGATGTTGCGAACGAGATCGACGGCCTGGTCATCGACCACGCGTAGGCGGGGGCGTCCACCATGCACGAACTCGCTTTCCCGCTCCTCGTCGGCCTGGTCATCCTGGCGCTGGCGTTCGACTTCCTGAACGGGCTGCACGACGCCGCGAACAGCATTGCGACCGTTGTCGCGACGCGCCTGCTGCGGCCGGTGCAGGCGGTGCTGTTCGCCGCATTTTTCAACTTTGCCGCCTATTTCCTGTCGGTCATCTTTCCCGAACTCCACAAGGTGGCGGAAACGATCGGCAAGGGTATCATCGACAAGGATCTGGTGACCCCCGCGGTCGTGTTCGGCGCGCTGGTCGGTGCGATGTTCTGGAACGTCGTGACCTGGCTGAAAGGCATCCCCTCGTCGTCGAGCCACGCGTTGGTCGGCGGCATCGTCGGGGCAGGGGTCGCCCATGCGGGGTTCGAGGGGATCGAATGGACCGGGCTGAACAAGACCGTCATCGCGATCTTCCTGTCGCCGATGCTGGGGATGTTGCTGGCGATGCTGGTGATGCTGCTCAGCAGTTGGGCGCTGCGCCGCGCCACGGCCAATTTCGCTGAAAAGACCTTCCGCCATCTCCACCTGTTTTCGTCGGCTGCCTATTCGATCAGTCACGGGCTGAACGACGCGCAGAAGACGATGGGGATCATTGCGGTCCTTCTCTATTCGACCGGATATCTTCAGGGCGAATTTCACGTTCCGCACTGGGTGGCCTTCAGCTGCTATGTCGCCATCGCGCTCGGCACCCTCTCGGGGGGGTGGAAAATTATCGAGACGATGGGCGGCCGCATCACCAAGCTGTCGCACCATCAGGGTTTTGCCGCCTCGACCGGCGGGTCGATCATGGTCTTCACCGCCAGCCTGCTCGGCATCCCGGTGTCGACCACGCACACGATCACCGGCAGCATCATCGGCGCCGGCGTGGCGCGCCGCACCAGCGCGGTGCGCTGGGGCGTCGCGGGCAATGTCATTGCGGCGTGGTTCATCACCATCCCGGCGAGCGCGATCGTCGCGGCGATCTTCTACGCCATCACCCGCCTGTTCTGATCATTTCGCGGGGCGATAATCGACCTGCGCCCCGCCGATCATCCGCACGGGCAGGAACAGGCCGTCGCCATAGGCCTTGATCTCTCCCGTCTCGAAGCGATCGACGCGGGTGCGGATGACAAAGTCCCCCTCGCGCCGCTGATCGACCGCGCGTTTGATCTTGCCTTGCAGTTCGTTCAGGTCGCGCGCGAAATTCTGGGTCAACGCATCGGCGATCAGCGGCGCGAATCCCGGACTCTGGCCCAGCGTGATGAGCAGGTCGCCGCCAACGCCGTCGGTGTCGCCGTTGATCGACAGGTCGGTAAAATGCACCTCGGCCGAACCGGGTGTGTTGTTGGGAACCGCGGTCATCCAGATGCGGCCATGGGTCGGTTCGCCGCTGCGGTCGGCCAGCCGCATGGCGACATCGACGCCCAGTGCAATCCGCCCGCCCGGCGCGCCATAGATCGTCGATTTGCCGAATTTGACCGTCATCGGGCCGACCTTCGGCAGGACGAACGGCCGCGCCGACCGCTTGCGCAACGCACGATCGACCACCGGCTGAAGCTGCGCATAATCGGCAAGGACCGGCACCCGGACGTCCAGATGCGGCTTGGGCGCGGCGCGGACCATGTTCGGCAATGGGGTCGGGGTGGGATCGGTGGGTCGGCCCGAAACAAAGGTTTCGGTGATTGCTTCCAGCCCTAGGTTCAGCCGCATCTGCTGCCCCTCCATGCGGTATCCGCCGTACAGGATACGCTGCGGCGTCACGCGCATCCACACCGGCGGGTTTTCCCGGTTGAGTTCGAGCGCGGTGAAGCTCTGTCGCCACACTTCGGACGCCTGTTGGCGGATGTCGATGCGGGCGATTTCGCGGTTTACCTCGCGCTCGACGTCGCGCACTACGGGTTTCAGCTTGGCGTCGGCCTCGTCAGTAAAGGTGATGCGCTGGCCCAGAAAGTCGATCCCCGGTGCCTTGGTCCAGCCATAGCTGATCCGCGCCGTTCCGCGGGTGCGCCAGTCGGGTGTGATGTCGATCTTGACACGCGCATGCGCCATCGCCGCGCCCGTCGCGGTCTCGCCCTTCAGCACGCCGCCGACGTCGCGGGCGCGGATCGTCGCGCGGATCGGCACGTCGACGATAATCTCGTCGCCCACCCCGCGCAGCCGCAGCGGCCCGCGCGTCACCTGTCCGACGATCGTGCAGGCGATGGGCGGCGTGACCTTCACCTCCTTGCCAAACAGCTTGACTTCCTGCGGCTTGACGCATGCGCGTTCGCGACGGTTGATCGTCCATAGCGTCCTCGGCACGGCCCGTTCGAGCGCCTGCTTTAGTGCGGTGGTGTCGGCGTTGATGGGCACCGCGATCAGCGATGTCTGCGTCGGCGAAGGCGCCTTGTCGGTTGCGCGCGGCGGGGCGTCGACGGCGACTTGGCGGTCGCAGGCGGTGAGTGCGACCACCGCTGCGGTGGTTACGGCTAGTGAGGTGGTCGCCCGCATATTTCAGCCCCCGATTGATGCACCCGTGGTAACGCCAATTGGTAAAGCTCGTTCCAACAAATCAACCGTTCAGCCGACTACCACCCCGAACAGATCATGCTCGTCGGCGTCCTCGATCTCGACGTCGACGATGTCGCCGGCCTTCAGCGTTGCGGCGACGTCGCGAAGGTAGACATGGCCGTCGATTTCGGGCGCGTCGGCCTCGCTACGGCCCGTGGCGCCGATGCTGCCGTCTTCATCCGCCTCGCCGACTTCGTCGATAATCACCGGCAGGGTCCGGCCGATTTTGGCCTCCAGCTTCGCGGCGCTGATCGCGGCGGTTTTCGCCATGATGCGCTGATAACGTTCTTCCTTGACCTCTTCGGGCACCGGGTTGTCGAGCGCATTCGCCTGCGCGCCCGCGACCGGCTCGAAGCGAAAGGCGCCGACACGATCGAGTTGGGCTTCATCCAGCCAGTCGAGCAGATATTGGAAATCGGCTTCGGTCTCGCCGGGGAAGCCGACGACGAAGCTGGAACGGATCGAGATGTCGGGAGCGATCTGGCGCCAGCTCTTCAGCCGCTCGAGCACCTTTGCTTCGTTCGCGGGGCGCTTCATGCGCTTCAGCACGCTAGGCGCCGCATGCTGGAAAGGGATGTCCAGATACGGCGTCAACAGCCCTTCGGCCATCAACGGGATCACCGCATCGACGTGGGGGTAGGGATAGACGTAATGCAGGCGCACCCAAGGGGCGCGGCCTTGGCCGGTCCGAAGCTGGCCCAGCTCGCGCGCCAGGTCGGTCATATGCGCGCGCACCTCGCGCCCGTGCCATTGGCGCGGGTCGTGGCGAATATCGACGCCATAGGCCGAGGTGTCCTGGCTGATCACCAGCAGCTCTTTCGTTCCCGCGGCAACGAGCTTTTCGGCCTCGCGCAGCACCGCGTCGATGCGGCGGCTGACCAGTTTGCCGCGAAGGTCCGGGATGATGCAGAAGGAACAGCTGTGGTTGCAGCCTTCCGAAATCTTCAGATAGCTGTAGTGCCGCGGCGTCAGCTTCAGCCCGCCTTCGGGGACGAGGTCGATGAACGGGCCTTGGGTGGGCGGCGCGGCGTCGTGGACGGCATCGACCACCTGTTCATATTGATGCGCGCCGGTGACAGCGAGGACGTTCGGAAAACGCGCGCGGATAACCTCGGCCTCGTTACCCATGCAGCCGGTGACGATGACGCGGCCATTCTCGGCCATCGCTTCGCCGATCGCCTCCAGGCTTTCTTCCTTCGCCGAATCGAGGAAGCCACAGGTGTTGACGAGCACGACGTCGGCGCCCGCATAATCGGGGGACAGGCCGTATCCGTCGGCGCGCAGCTTGGTCAATATCCGTTCGCTATCGACGAGCGCCTTGGGGCAGCCGAGCGAAACCATGCCGACCTTCGGCTGGGTGGGGAGCGTTTTGACTGTCATGATTGGCGGCGCCTTTAATCGATTTTGCGGCGCTTGTCACGCCCGGCTGGTGCGGGCATGGACGGCATGGTTCGGACGAAAGGATAAAGGCAATGGCGATCGGGGCGTTTGCGGCGATTTCGGCGGCGCTGGCGGTCGCGGCGGGCGCGTTCGGGGCGCATGGCGCGTCGGGACCGCAAGAAGCCGAGTGGCTGCGCACCGGCGGCATCTATCAACTGGTCCATGCGGTCGCGGCGCTCGCCATCATGGGCTTCGCGCGCGGACCGGCGATCCTGCTGCTGGTGGGCGCGGCGCTGTTCGCGGTCACCCTCTATGCGATGGCGTTCGGCGGACCGCGCTGGCTGGGCGCGGTTACGCCGATCGGTGGAACGCTGCTGATTGTCGGCTGGCTCTGGGCCGGCTGGCTATACTGGCGCGCCTAGGGCCCTAGCCGCCGGGAACGCTCGCTTCGCATTCCTCGCAGCGGATGACCTCGACGATCTCGTCGCCGCGTTCCAGGCGCTGGGCCTCGGGTTCCCAGAAACCATAGGGTTTGCCGCCGCGATAGATGCGCAGCCCGCGCCCCCCGCTCGCCAACTGGTCGATCGAGCGGCCCACCTCTTCGGCCGCGATGGGACGTTCGCGCAGCTGGACGCGGCCGCCGATGCTGGCAAGGTCGGCCATATAGTCGGCGACATGCGCGCCCTGCGCCGATCCGGCGAGCAACAGCCCGGTAAAGCTGACCGGGTTTATGACATTGTTCGCGCCCGCCTGCCGCGCGAGCAGTTCATTGTCCTTGGCGCGGATGACGACGCTGATCGGAACATGCGGTGCCAGATGCCGTACCGTCAGCACCATGAGGATGGAGGTATCGTCGCGGCCGGCGGAAACGAGCACCGTCTGCGCCTCTGCAATGCGGACGTCGACAAGCGTATCGTCGTTCGACGCGTCGCCTTCGAGGACATTGCAGCCCGCCGCTTCGGCCGCGTTGATGCGGCTCGGCGACTGATCGATGACGACGATGCAGGCGGGGTCGGTGCCGCGGGCGATCAGTTCCTTGACCGCTTCGCTGCCGCTGACGCCATAACCCAATACGACGATATGGTTGGTGAGCTTTGCCTGGATGCGGGCCATACGCCATTTTTCCCATGTGCGTTTGAGGACGAAATTATAGGCGGTGCCGACAAAGATGAAGAGCACCAGGATGCGGATCGGGGTGACGATCACAGCTTCGATCAACCGCGATCGGTCGGACACCGGCGCAATGTCGCCAAAGCCGGTCGTCGTGACCGAAATCATCGTGAAATAGACAACGTCGAGAAAGCTGATGTGGCCGTCGTGGCTGTCCTTCAGCCCCGCGCGGTCGATCCAGTGGACCAGGATGACGATCGCGATCAGAAAGAAAGCGACACCAAGGCGTGTGACGACATCCGCCCAGATCGGCCATTTGCTCGCCCGTTTCAGCAGGTGAATACCGCTCTGGATATGACGCTTGGGGTTCGGCCGCTTGCTCATTGCCGCCCTTGTGCCAAAGCGAGGGGACGAAGGCCAGTCCCCCTGTTTGTCGGGATGACAATGTTAAATTTTGTCAGCCGAATACGCCCCGCGCAGCGCCGCGAGCGACGCGTCGTGGGTCAGGTCGAGCTGGAGCGGGGTGACCGAGATATATTGGTCGTCGATCGCCTCCAAATCGCTGTCGTGGCCCAGGCTATGTTCGATGCCATGCAGACCGAACCAGTAATAACGATAGCCGCGCGGGTCGGTGCCCTCGACGATCGAGCCGCGGCCATAATCGTGGAAGCCCTGGCGGGTGACGCGGATGCCCTTGACCTCGGCCGCGGGGAGGGCGGGGAAGTTGATGTTGATCAGCGTGCGCGGCGCCATGTCCATGTCGAGCAGCGGGCGCAGCACCTTGGCGCCCCACATTTCGGCGGCCTCGAACGGCACGCTGTCGCCCATGCCTTCCTTGGCATAAACCTGGCTCAGCGCGATCGCCGGAATACCCGCCAGCGCGCCCTCGATCGCCGCTGAGACGGTGCCCGAATAGGTGATGTCGTCGCCAAGGTTGGCGCCGCGGTTGACCCCCGACAGGATCAGGTCGGGCTTTTCGGGCATCAGCTTGCCGATCGCCATCATCACCGAATCGGTCGGGGTGCCGCTGCACGACCAGCGGCGCTCGTCATGCTGGCGGATGCGGACCGGGCGCGACAGGGTGAGCGAGTGCCCGGCGCCCGACTGTTCCTCGGCCGGCGCGCAAACCCAGATGTCGTCGCTAAGTTCGCGCGCAATCGCTTCGAGCACCGCCATGCCGGGGGCATGATAGCCGTCGTCGTTGGTCAGAAGGATGCGCACTTTATGGTCTCTCTTTCTTCGTCACCCCGGACTTGATCCGGGGTCCATGACACGCCGCCGCATGGACCCCGGATCAAGTCCGGGGTGACGATGGCTAGGAGGTGGGAGACAGGTGAGTGATCCCACCCATATATGGCAAAAGCGCGTCGGGAACGATGACGCTGCCGTCGGCCTGCTGATAATTTTCGAGGATCGCGACGAGCGTCCGTCCGACCGCAAGGCCCGACCCGTTCAGCGTGTGGACGAACTCATTGCCCTTTACATCCTCGCGGCGGAAACGCGTGTTCATGCGGCGCGCCTGGAAATCGCCGCAGTTGGAGCAGCTCGAAATCTCGCGATACGCATTCTGGCCGGGTAACCAGACTTCCAGGTCATAGGTCTTGCGTGCCGCGAAGCCCATGTCGCCGCTGCACAACAGCATCTTGCGATATGGCAGGCCAAGGCCTTCGAGGATCGATTCGGCGGCGCGTGTCTTGCGTTCGAGTTCGGCGTCCGAATCCTCGGGGCGGACGATCGACACCAGCTCGACCTTCCAGAACTGGTGCTGGCGGATATAGCCGCGCGTGTCGCGCCCCGCCGACCCGGCTTCGGATCGGAAGCAGGGGGTGAGCGCGGTCATGCGGATCGGCAACGCAGCCTCGGGCAGGATTTCTTCACGCACCGCGTTGGTCAGGCTCATCTCCGACGTCGAAATCAGCCAGCGGCCGTCGGTGGTCTGGAACAGGTCTTCGCGAAACTTCGGCAACTGCGTCGTTCCGTATGCGGCCTCGTCGCGGACCATCAACGGCGTCGCGCATTCGGTGTAGCCGGCCTCGATCGTCTGGCGGTCGATCATATATTGGCCGAGCGCGCGTTCGAGCCGCGCCATCTGGCCTTTCAGAAATGCGAAGCGCGCGCCCGACATCTTGGCCGCCGTCTCGAAATCGAGGCCGAGCGCGGGGGCAAAGTCGGCATGTTCCTGCGGCGCGAAATCGAATGTGCGGGGGGTGCCCCAGCGCGAAATTTCGACATTGCTTTCCTCATCCGCGCCGTCGGGCACATCGTCGGCGGGAATGTTCGGGAGCGCAGCAAGCATATCCTGCAACGCGCCGAGCTGTTCGCGTTCGGCCTCTTCCTTTGCGGGAAGCGCGGTCTTCAATTCGGCGACCTCGGCCTTCAGCGCCTCGGCCTTGTCCTTGTCGCCCTGCGCCATCGCCTGGCCGATCAGCTTCGACGCCTCGTTGCGGCGTGCGAGCGACCCCTGGATATCGGTCTGCAACGCGCGCAGCGCCGCATCGGCCGCCACGATCTGGGCAGACAGGGGTTCGAGACCGCGGCGCGCGAGGCCGGCGTCGAAGGCTTGGGGATTTTCCCGGATCAGGCGGATATCGTGCATGGCGGGGCTATGGCGTCGCGGTTCGCGGCGCGCAAGCCCGATCGACGCCATAAAAAAGGGCCGCCCGAAAAGGGCGGCCCTTAGTTCGGTGGTCCGGGTTAGCCCCCCAAACCTCCAGTGGATTTGATCAAGCCGCGTTGGCGTCGTCGTCGTTGCGGTTGGCCGCGCGGCGACGCGCGACGAGCGCGACGGCTGCTGCCCCGAACAATAGCATCATGGGCGGCGCAGGAACAGGGGTCGGATCGCCCGACGAGCTGCTTGTGCTGCCGCCCGAGCTCGACGACGAGCTGCTGGACGACGAACTGCTGGACGACGAACTGCTGCTCGACGACGAGGATGAGGAACTGGTGCTGCCGGTCGAACCGAAGCTGCTGGTGCTGCTGGTCGCGCCCGACGAGGTCGCGCCGCTCGACGTGCTGCTGCTCGACGACGATGAAGAACTGGACGACGAACTGCTCGAACCGCCCGAGCTGCTGCTGGAGCCGCCCGAACTGCCGCTCGACCCGTTCGAGCCGCCCGAACTGCCATGCGACGAACTGCCCCAGCCCGAACTGCCGTGCGACGAACCGCCCTTGGACGAACTGCCGCCCGACGACGACGAGCTCGACGACGAAGAGGAGGAGGACGAGCTCGATGAAGAGCTGCTGCTCGACGACGAGGTGCTGACGTTGCCCGACGAGGTCGATACATTGCCCGACGACGTGCTGACATTGCCCGACGAGGTCGACACGCCGCCGGTCGAGGTGCTGACTCCGCCCGTCGAGGTGCTGACCCCCCCGGTCGAAGTCGACACGCTGCCCGTCGAGGTCGAAACGCCGCTCGACGTGCTCACGCTGCCGGTCGAGGTCGACACACCGCCCGTCGAGGTCGAGGTGCTGACGCCGCCGGTCGATGTCGACACACCGCCCGAGGTGCTGCTCGACGTCGTGCTGAGGCCGCCGGTGGTGGTCGAGGTGACGACGATGCTGCCGCTGCTGCCGCCGCCCGAACTGCCGCCAAAGAAACCGCCGAAAAAACCGCCGCCGAAACCGCCGCCGAAACCGCCGCCGATCACAGTCACGCCGCCGCCACCGCCGCCGCCTTCAAACCCGGTCTGGGGAAAGGGCGCGTAGGGGATGGGGGGCAGGGGGATCGTCTGCGTGACGACCTGGGTCTGCGGGGTCGCCGTGCGAATCACACGCTTCGTCGTGACGACGCGGCGCACGCGCTTCACGGGCTTACGGGCCGCATGGCGCTTGCGGACGACCTTTTTGCCGACGCAGGGCTTGCACGACTGGACCGTCTGGGCGCGTGCCTTGGGAACGTCGGCAATCTGCATTGCGCCGCTACCGATGATTGCGCCGCCGCAGGTGCAGGCGCAAAGTTTGGCAAGGGCCATTCGGACAGACATAGGCTTCTCTTTCTTTCCCGTTGCAGGTGCAAAGCGCCACCGACCGACACCCCAATTCACCTTCGCTATAACCCAAAAGGCCAAAGCTTTGTGAACGCGGCAATTGCGTTAACCGCGTTTGCCTGTCCGAGAGCGGGAAAAGGGATGCGGAATCAACCAAAAACGCCTTATCTGTCCCAAAACAGAACGTAATCTGCAACAATTCTATGCGATTGGTTAACCTTCGGACCTAAATCGGGACGTTTGTCCGGCTGCAATGGGGACGCAGAATCGGACCTGTCGCCGCGCCGGTTCATCGCTGCTTCACGGGCCGTCGCTATCCGCAGCTTCGGCGCTTGTATCGCAGCCAGCGGCTGGTTATAGGCGCGCCACTCCCCGAACCGCACGGCGGCCCGCGGGGTGACAGGAAAGGACGCGAGAGCCCCTCATGCCGACCAAGATTGCCGACGTTGGCGCTGACGCGCTTCGCGAAGCCAAATCCAATCTCGATTCGGATTACGTCCCCAGCGACGACGAAGAGTTTATGAACGACCGGCAGCAGGAATATTTCCGCGGCCTGCTTCTCGCCTGGAAAAAATCGATCCTGTCCGAATCCGAATCGACGCTGGCGCATCTTCAGGATGGCCCGCTGCGTGAACCCGACCTCGCCGACCGCGCGTCGAGCGAAACCGACTGGGCGATCGAGCTCAGAACCCGCGACCGTCAGCGCAAGCTGATCGCCAAGATTGATTCGGCGATCCGCCGCATCGACGAGGGCGAATATGGCTATTGTGCGGTGACCGGCGAACCAATTTCGCTCGCGCGCTTGCAGGCACGCCCGATCGCGACGATGACGCTCGAAGCGCAGGAGCGGCATGAGCGCAACGAACGGATTTCGCGCGAAGATTGATCGCGGCGGCGCGCCGCGCCCCATTTACGTTTCCGCAATGACCGGACCCTAGATTCCTGTTTCGACGACAAGAAGGAATCGGGGCGCACATGGATTCACAACAGCCGACATCGGTGGACGAGGAAGTCGCAGCACTTTCGCGCGCCGCCGATCGTGACAGCCTGTTCCTGCAAGCGCAGCTGAACGTCCCCGGCCGCCCCGACGCGGTCACGGTGCGCGTACGCAATCTGTCGCCCGGCGGGATGCTGGCCGAAGCCAGGGTCAATGTCGCGCAGGGCGCGGCGGTCGAGGTCGAACTGCGTAATGTCGGTCCGGTTGCGGGTCGCGTCATCTGGGCGGGCGAAGGCAAATTCGGCATTGCGTTCGATCGGCCGGTCGATCCGCAGGCCGTTCGGCGCCAGGTGGTTTCGCAATCCGATTTGCCGCCGCATCTGCGGCGCACGGGGCTCGAGCAAGGCCCCTTCTATCGCCGGCGCTGATGCGCCCTTTGAACGGGGCGCGATCAGCGGGGCGATAGCGCTGGCGATCGTCAACCGATCGCGAGCATCTCTTCCTTCAGTTTCAGTTTCTGCTTTTTGAGCAGCGCGACCACGCCGGTATCGGGGGCGGGACGGCGCTCTTCATTCGCAATTTTCGCATCGAGGTCCGCGTGGCGGGACTTCAAGGTGGAAAGGTGCGACGTGCTCATTGGCATTCTCCTTTTCGACTCGATGGGCAGGGCGAAGTAAATCACGAAACGGCCGCGATGTCGTGACGATTCGGTCAAGCGGTCCCCGTTGCGGACCAGTGGTGAACGTGGCAGGGAGGCCGTGTGAACCCCGAGGAAATTACCCAGCGCCTGGAACTGCTTCGCGTCGAGCACCGCGATCTCGATGCGGCGATCATTGCGCTTGGCACGGCGACGACCCCCGACCAACTGCAACTCGCGCGGCTCAAGAAACGCAAATTGCGCCTGCGTGACGAAATTGCCTGGTGCGAGGATCAGCTGCTCCCTGACATTATCGCCTGAATCAAAACGGGACGGACGGCGCCGCAGATTTCATGGTTACCGCCATTGCCGACCCGGCCGGGTGCATGGCATCCCCCGATGCATGATCGGCGGGCGAACGAACATGGTGGCAATCGACATACCCGTGCAGCGTGCGCAGGTCGAAAATCTCTATGTCGAGGCGATGCTGCTGGCCGACGAGGCCCATGCCGCCTTTGCCGCGCAGCGCGATCTGGGCGACCTTGGCGGGGGCGCGCTGATGCAGATCGGGCTGGCCTGCGAATCGCTGAAAACCACGACGCGGCTGATGCACATCATTGCCTGGCTTCTCCACCGCCGCGCGATGTTCGCCGGCGATCCCGGCGCGGGTCCGCACGACAGTGCAGCGCGGATCGGGGCCCCGCTTGCCGCCGACTGGGACATATGCGCGGGGTTCCAAACCCCCGTCCGCCGGATCATTGCCGCCAGCGAACGGTTGTTCGACCGGATCGCGGCGATCGAGGCGGGATGGGCGTCGCCGCCCACCGCCGCGCCGGTACACGCGCTCCTCGCACAGCTCGAAGCGCGCCTGTGAGGCTGGGTTCCTGATCAGCGGCGCAAAGAGAAAGCGCGGCCCGACAATTATTGGAACCGATACATCCAAAAGATCCAGTCGCTGATGGATATGCAAAGCTGGCTGCCCGGACGGAGCGCGCGTGCGATGGCCGATCAGAAAGAGCGAGAGAAAGCGACACGCCGCGAAACCTAAGCGCGAGCGGGGGGTTGGGGAGGCAAGCCCCTCAAAAATTCAAGGAACCGATCATGGCTAAGAAGCATGCGCCGTCCCCCGCGAACGACCACGCCCTTCACAGCCATCAGCCGGGAGCGTTTCGTCCAGCTCCGACCGATCCCCGGGGCAATGGCGATGAACTACATCAGGACGCCGGAGATCAGGTGGAGGACGCGGCGGCCTGCCTGACCGATAATTTCGGCCACCGCATTTCAGACAACCAGAATTCGCTGCGCGCCGGCGAGCGCGGGCCTACGCTGCTCGAGGATTTCGTCCTCCGCGAGAAGATCTTCCATTTCGACCACGAGCGCATTCCGGAGCGGATCGTTCATGCCCGCGGGTCGGGCGCGCACGGCGTGTTTGAATGCACCAAGGCGATCCCCGGGCTGACCAAGGCGTCCATCCTGCAGAAGGAAGGCGCGACCTGTCCGGTGTTCGTGCGCTTCTCGACCGTCGCGGGCGGCGCCGGTTCGGTCGACACCCCGCGCGACGTGCGCGGCTTTGCGGTGAAGCTCTATACGGAAAGCGGCAACTGGGATCTCGTCGGCAACAACATCCCGGTTTTCTTCATCCAGGATGCCATGAAATTCCCCGATCTCGTGCACAGCGTGAAGATGGAGGCCGACCGCGGCTATCCGCAGGCTGCCAGCGCGCACGACACCTTCTGGGACTTCATCGGCCTGATGCCCGAGGCGATGCACATGATCATGTGGGCGATGTCCGACCGCACGATCCCGCGCAGCCTGCGCATGATGGAGGGTTTCGGCGTCCACACCTTCCGCTTCGTCAATGAAAAGGGCGAGGGAAAATTCGTCAAATTCCACTGGAAGCCGGTGCTCGGCATCCAGTCGACGACGTGGGACGAGGCGGTCAAGATTGCCGGCGCCGATCCCGATTTTCACCGCCGCGACCTGTTCGAGGCGATCGACGCGGGCGATTTCCCGGCGTGGGATCTCGGCGTGCAGGTCTTTGACGAGGCGTTCGCCAAAAAGCAGCCCTTTGACGTCCTCGACGCGACCAAGCTGATTCCCGAGGAGGACGTCCCCGTCGAGATCGTCGGCCGCATGACGCTCAACCGCAATGTCGACAATTTCTTTGCCGAGACCGAGCAAGTCGCCTTCCTGCCGTCGAACATCATTCCGGGCATTGATTTCAGCAACGATCCGCTGCTTCAGGGCCGCCTCTTTTCCTATCTCGACACGCAAAAGTCGCGGCTGGGGACGACCAATTTCCACCAGATCCCGATCAACGCGCCCAAATGCCCGTTCCACAATTTTCAGCGCGACGGGATGATGCAGACGCTCGTCCCGACCGGGCGCGCCAATTACGAACCCAACAGCTTGGCCGAAGCAGGCGAAAATGGGGGGCCGCGTGCGAGCGCCGAGACAGGCTTCAGAACCTTCGAGGCCAACGACGAACGGAACGATCCGGCACAGAAGCTGCGTACCCGCGCCGAACTGTTCGCCGATCATTTCAGCCAGGCTAGGATGTTCTACTTGTCGCAGACCGAAAATGAACAGGCGCATATCGCCTCGGCGCTGGTGTTTGAACTGTCGAAGGTCACGCTTGATCATGTCCGCGCGCGCGTTGTCGGGCAGCTTCGCAACATTGACGAGGATTTGGCGAAACGCGTTGCCGCAGGCCTCGCGATCGATCTGCCCACAAAGGAAAAGGCCGCGCGCACGCCGGTCGAACTCAAACCCTCCGATGCGCTGTCGATCCAGAAAAACGCCGACGATATGATGGAAGGCCGCAAGGTGGCGATCCTTTTTGCCGAAGGGTCGGACAAGGCCGCGATCAATGCCCTGAAAAGCCAGGTCGAAGATGCGGGCGGATCGGTGTTTCTGGTCGCGCCCAAAGTGGGTGGCATCAAGGTCAAGGGCGGGACGCTCAAGGCCGACGGCCAGCTCGCTGGCTCCCCCTCGGTGCTGTTCGATGCGGTCGCGTCGATCCTGACCGACGAACAGGCCAGGGCGCTGTCGGCGCAAGGCGCGGCGGTGCAGTGGTTCATGGACGCCTATGGGCATTGCAAGACGATCGCGCATGACGCGGCGACGCAAATCCTGCTGGACAAGGCAGGGGTCGAACGGGACGGCGGTGTCGTTGCGATCGAGGCCTTCGTCGATGTGGGTACGCGGCGTCACTGGGCGCGCGAAGCCGCGGTGCGCGATCTTGCCTGATCGTTCGTCGCTGTGAGCCCGGCATCGGCGACCCATCATCGCGACCTCCGCACCGGCCAGTCGATCTGGTCGGCGCGGCGGCGCCCGTCGATCGAGGAAAAGCCGCTGACCCGCGATGTCGCCTGCGACATCGTGGTGGTCGGCGCCGGCATTTCCGGCGCGCTGATCGCCGAGCAGCTGTCCGATGCGGGGTTCGATGTCGTTATCGTCGATCGCCGGGGCCCCGTCGAGGGTTCGACCGCCGCCTCGACCGCGATGCTGCAATATGAGATCGATACGCCGCTCCATCAAATGGCCGAACGGATCGGCCGAGACAAAGCCGAGCGCATCTGGCGCCGCTCACGCCAATCGGTCGACGCGCTGCGCGAACGAACCGAGAGGCTTGGCCTCGACGTCGACGGCGCAACCCGCGGCTCGATCTATCTGGACGGCAATCTGCTCGATGCGGCAGGGCTTGCGCGCGAAGCCGAAGCGCGGCGACGGGCGGGATTCGAGATCGAATTGCTCAAACCCGCGCAGGTCGAGGATCGTTACGGCATCAAGGGCCGTCATGCGATCATCGGTTACGGCAATTACTCGGCCGATCCGCGCCGCTTGGCAGCAGGCTATCTGAATGTGGCGATTTCGCGAGGCGCGCGGCTCTATTCGCCCGTCGATATCTGCGACATCATGGCGACGCACGCGGGCGTAACGCTGGTCTCGGCGCGCGGGCCGACTATTCGCGCGCGCCATGTCGTCATGGCGACGGGCTATGAGATGATGAAAGGCATCCCGCGCAAGGGAAACAAGATCATCTCAAGCTGGTCGATCGCGACCCGTCCGCAGCCCCGCGCGATCTGGCCGACCGCCGCCATGATCTGGGAAGCCGCCGATCCTTATCTTTACATTCGTACAACCCCCGCAGGAGAAATCATCTGCGGCGGAGAGGATGAGGAGATCGCCGACGCGGGCGAGCGCGACGCCAAACTGGCGGCCAAGACCGAAATCTTGTCCCGAAAGCTCGCCGCCCTGCTGCCCCACATCGACGCAACCCCGTCGAAGGCCTGGGCCGGCAGTTTCGGCGACAGTCCGGTCGGCACGCCAACCATCGGCCGTATTCCGCGTATGCCGAACTGCTACGCCGCGATGGGATATGGCGGCAACGGCATAACCTTTTCGATGATGGCAGCCCAGATTCTGCGGGGACTGATATGCGGCTATGGCGACGCCGATGCCGACTTGGTGAGTTTTCACCGGACCTTCTAATATCAGCTCGGGGGTTGCGCTCTCGTCGAGAGGCTCGCCGTGGTCGCCAGAAGCAGGAAGGCGCAGCCCGCAAAAGCCAGCGCAGCATTGATTGAATAAGCGCCCACAGCCACGCCGACGAGCGAGGGGAGAAGGGCGGCTCCACCAAGCTGGAAAGCGGTCAGATACAGCACGGCACGGCGGCCGGGATCTATTTCGATCAGCCAGCCGGCGAAGAAGGGCAGAGTGAACAGCCAGACGAAGCCGAAAGCGATGCTGACCAAGACGATTGCCGCAGCGCTGCCGCGCCCGAGATAGAAGGCGCCGACCAGTGCCGCGGCCGCGATGGCGCAGGCGATGATGGTCGGACGGTTGGGCAGCCTTTCGCCAAAGCGCGCAGCTGCGAGCGCGCCGACGACCTGCGCCACCAGGCATAGCGAGACGGCCGTCCCTTCAAAGGTCGGCGGATAGCCATAATGGATGAGCCATAGCCCGAAATAGCCCCAGACCGAGACGATCGCGCCGAGGAACAGGCCGGCGCAGGCGAGGGCCGTCAGGCTGGCGGGCGTCAACGCCCCGCGTTCGCTATCGGGGGCGGTCGGGCGAAGAGTTGTCGGAAGCGCCAGTGACGTTGTGGCGGCGACCACCCCGGCAATCGCCAATGCAGCAAGCGCCGCATCGACGCGCGATCCGGATAGGGTGGCTGCCGACAGGGCTGCGGCCACGACCGCCTGGATCAGCGTCTGAACGGCAAGGAAGATCGCGCTGGCGCGCTCGACGCGCACGACGCGCGATATAGCCACGAGCGCGATCGAGACGAGAATGCCCTCGCTGAATCCCGCTGTGGCGCGCGCGAACGACAATATCATCATGCCCGACTGGCCGATGAGGAGAATGTTGATCGCGGCGATCGCCAGTCCCGCTGCGGTGCCGACCACGCGCGCGCCCACCCGCCGTAGCAATCCGATACCGGCGAGCGATCCCGGCACGATCGCGAGCATCTCGATGGTCACCAAATTTCCGACCTGCGCATCGGCGATCCGCCCCTCCTGGACCAGTGCGCCCAGCAGCACCGGATGCACACCGAGCACGAGCAGCGCACAGGACCCGATCAGAATCGACAGCGCGAGGGTGCGGCCGCTGACGACCGTCGCCTCCGCGATCACGCGGACTGGCCCTTTGCGCGCAACGGCAGATATTCGGGCAGGAAGGTCCGCGAATAAGCGATGCGCGCGCGGCGGGCCTGTTCTTCCATGTCGTCGGTGATGTGGCCGTGGCGGTGGATCGACAGCGCCCAGATCGCATCGTTTATGACGATCACCTCGACGAGCCGATCCAGCAGGTCGGGGATCTCGGGCATCAGGAACATCTGCGTCATCAATTCGATGCTGCGGCCCGCGGTGACGAAATTGCTGTCGAGGTCCTGAACCCGGATATCGGAAGACCAGGCGGGGCCTTCGAGCAGGACCTGACGCGCGGCCGGATGCTCGTTGAACCATTTCTGGGCCGCGCGATATTGTATGGTCTGCAGATCCTGCCAGCTTTCGACATGGTCGGGGACGTCGGTCAGCACCCGTTCCTCGAAGCGCTTCAGATAGCGTTCGGCCAGCGCGCTGAACACGAGCTGAGGTTCGGGGAAGAAGTGATAGATCGACGGCGGCGAGATGCCGACTTCGGTGGCGATTGCCGGGATGCTGATCGCGGCTGGCGGAAGCTTGTCGAGCAGTCGTTCGGCGCCATCCAGAATCGCCTCGAAACGGGCCCGACTTCGCTTCTGCGCGGGGCGCCTGATCTCGGCCCTGGTCACATCATTCTTCGTCATGCGCGCTCCCGTCATCACATCATCTTTGGGAAAATTGCACATAAATCAACAAAAATTCCGAATAGAGATCGAGAATTTTTAATTTTCTTGACACATCGACGGATTCGCATCCACAAAATCGGAAAATATTCCGATATGGAGAAGGGGACGGTGATGAAACGCGGTTTTGCTATGCTTTCGGTCTCGCTGCTGGCGCTTGCGCCGGTGACGGTCTTTGCGCAGGATGCCAGCGCGTCGGCGGAGGCCGCAGCGTCCGACGACGGGATCGGCGAGATCGTCGTCACCGCACAGCGGCGCAAACAGAATATCCAGGATGTTCCGATCAGCATCACCGCGATCAGCGGCGAGGCCTTGACTGAGGTCGGCATCCGCGACCCGCGCGACCTGTCGATCCTCGTCCCCGGGCTGTCGTCGCAGGCGGGCACGTCGGCGACGACGACCTCGCTGTTTCTGCGCGGCGTCGGCATCGGGGATTTCAACTCGAACACCACCGGCGCAGTCGGTGTCTATGTCGACGACGTCTTTCTCGGCGCGAACGCCGGCAAGCTGTTCAACGTCTTCGACAGTGAAGGCATCGAGGTGCTCAAGGGGCCGCAGGGCACGCTCTATGGCCGGAACACCACCGCGGGTGCCATCCGCTTTTCGTCGCGCAAGCCGACCGACGAATTCAGCGCGAATGCGGCTGTTTCCTATGGGCGCTTCAACGAAGTGCAAATCGAAGGCGGCGTTGGCGGTCCGATTGCAGGCGATGTGCTAAAGGCGCGTGTTGCCGGCACTTATCTCCGCCGCGACGGCTGGCTGCTGAACCGGGTGACGGGGAACAAGCTCAACGACCTCGACATGTGGGCTGGCCGCGCGATCGTCGATTTCACGCCAAGCCCGGACATCTTGATCCGGGCGATCGTCCATGGCGGGCAGAACCGCGGCGGCGCGCGCCAGTTCCAGCATCGCGGATCGGGCATCGATTTCGCCGGTAACCCCATCTTCGCCGACGGCGTGCCGCTCGACGGCCTCGGATATGCCGACACGGACGGCGACCTCAACGCCGGCGATTACGATATCGAGGGGCAGGAGCGCGTCAATGTGGTCGGCGGCTCGCTGACCGCGAACATCGACATGGGCGGCGTCTCGCTGACCTCGATCAGCGCCTATGAACAGGTCCGCCGCACGACGGTCGAGGACACCGACGCCAGCCCGAACAATGTTCTGACCGCGACCTATATCGACCGGCCGCAGCAGTTCAGCCAGGAAATCCGCCTCCAGTCCAAGGGCGAAAACAGCGTCAACTGGATCGTCGGCGGCTATTATTTCCACGACAAGCTGGTAACCGAAAGCGCGTTCGACATCCTGCGCGTCTTCCGCGATCCCGACGACCTGCTCGGGACACTCGACCCGGTCAATTCGATCGGCAATTTCGCCTATCCTTATACGCAAAAGACCGAAAGCTGGGCTGCATTCGCGCAGGCCGACGTCAAGTTGACCGACCGGCTGACGTTGACCGGAGGGCTGCGCTATTCGAGCGACAGCATCGATTTCGATTTCCGCAGCCTCTTCGACGATGTCGTTACCGTTCCGGTGCTCGATTTCACCGGGTCGAAGACCTTCAAGGATCTGTCCTGGCGCGCGGCGCTGTCTTTCCAGGCGACCGACGACCTGCTGTTCTACGCCTCGTCGTCGAAGGGGTATAACAGCGGGGGTTTCGCCGGCGGTTCGTCGAGCGATCCGGCGCAGCTTCAGCCCTTCCGTTCGGAAAAGCTCTACGCCTATGAGGCGGGGTTCAAGAGCGACCTGCTCGATCGCAAACTGCGCTTCAACGCCGCCGCATTCTATTATGATTATCGCAATCTGCAGGTTTTCGTTTTCGACACCTCGGGCGTCCTGCCGGTGCAGCGCAAGCTCAATGCGGGCAACGCCGAGCTTTACGGGCTCGAGGTCGAATTGCAGGCGCGCCCGTCGCGCAATTTCAACGCCTTCGTCAACGCCAGCCTGCTGCACGCACGTTACAAGGATTTCACCGCTCTCGCGGCGGAAGATTATTCGGGGAACAAGCTGGTCAATGCGCCTGAGGTGGCGATTTCGGCAGGCTTCTCGCTGACTCAGCCGCTGCCTGGCGACAGCGCGCTGCGACTGCGCGTCGATGGTAGCCTGCAGTCGGAAACTTTCCTGACCCCCGACAATCTGCAGGCCAATCGCGTCAAACCTTATGGCGTCGGCAACGCGCGCCTGTCGTGGCTGTCGCCCGATGAGGATATCGACGTTGCGCTGTGGGCGAAAAATTTCACCGGCACGCGCTATATCACCTACATCTCGCCCGTCGTGACGATGGACCAGATTAATTATAACGACCCCGCGACATACGGCATCCAGGCCGTCGTCAAATTCTAGGAACCCCTCCCGGCGCATCGCACGGGCGGCGTGCCGGGTATGACAAGCGAGATCGACATGAACAGGACGCAGGATACGGCGCTCCGCGCGCGCGCGCTCAAGGTCATTCCGAACGGCATGTACGGCCATGAATCGGTGCGGATGCTGCCCGCCAGCTTCCCGCAATTCTTCAGCCGCGCCGAAGGCGCTTATATCTGGGATGCCGACGGCAACCGTTACCTCGATTATATGTGCGCTTATGGTCCCAGCCTGCTCGGCTATCGCGACGAGCGCGTCGAGGCGGCGGCGCTGGCGCAGGCGGCCTTGGGCGATACGCTGACCGGCCCATCGCCCCTGATGGTCGATCTGGCCGAAACGTTGGTTTCGATGGTCGAACATGCCGACTGGGCGATGTTTTGCAAGAACGGCACCGACGCGACGACGATGGCAATGAGCAGCGCCCGCGCGCAGACTGGCAAGCGCGTCGTGCTGGTCGCGCAGGGGGCCTATCATGGTGCCGCGCCCTGGTGCACGCCGATCCCCGCGGGCACGGTGCCCGAAGACCGCGCCCATGTGCGCACCTATATGTATAATGACGTCCCCAGTCTGGAAGCGGCGGTGGCCGCCGCTGGCGATGACCTTGCCGCGATCTTTGCCTCGCCGTTCCGCCACGACGCTTTCATCGATCAGGAGGCGCCCGATCCGGCCTATGCCCGCCGCGCCCGGGAACTTTGCGACCTTGCGGGCGCGATGCTGATCGTCGACGAGGTTCGCGCAGGTTTCCGCCTTGCGCGCGGCAGCAGCTGGGCCGAACTTGGTGTCCATCCCGACCTCAGCGCATGGGGCAAATGCTTCGCCAACGGTCATCCGATTTCGGCGCTGCTGGGGTCGGATAGCTGCCGCGACGGAGCGGGGGCAATTTATGCGACGGGGTCCTTCTGGCTGTCGGCGATACCGATGGCAGCGGCGATTGAGACGCTGCGCATCATTCGCGAGACCGACTATATCGAGCACACGGTCCGCCTTGGCGGGCGGCTGCGCAACGGGCTCGACGCTGCGGCATCGAAACATGGCTTCACCCTGCGCCAGACCGGCCCCGTCCAAATGCCGCAGATCATGTTTGCCGAAGATCCCGATTTCCGCGTCGGTTACGGCTGGGCCGAAGAGATGCTGGCGCGTGGCATTTATATGCACCCCTGGCACAACATGTTCCTGTGCGCGGCGATGACCGATGCCGATATCGACGCCACCGTCGCGGCCGCAGACGCGGCTTTTGCGGCGCTCGCGGCGCGGCGCGCGACGCTGGAGCCGCACCCGGTCCTCGTCATGCTCGCGGCCGCGCAGGCGGAGCACGCCTGATCGTGGACGAGCCGCTCGACCTGCTCGCGATCGGGCTGACGACGATCGACATCACTGTCCATCCGGTCGCCTCGCTGCCCGAGGGCGAGGGCGGGCAGCTCGTCGAGACGATCGCACTATCGCCCGCCGGAACGGCAGGAGGCACCGCGCTGGTTGCGCGCGCGCTCGGGCTGGAGGTCGCGATCGCCTCCGCGGTTGGCGCCGACCCGCAGGGCCAGCTGGCGCGGTCGATGTTCGACGCGGTGGGGGTCGATACCCGCCTGCTGGAAACCGACCGCGATAGGCCGACATCGACGACGGTATTGCCGATCCGACCGAACGGCGACCGGCCGAACTGGCACATGATGGGCGCGAGCATCTTTGCGCCGGTCACCGACGCTGTCGTTGCGGCGAGCCGGCGCGCCGCTTCGGTTCATTGGGCTGCCGTCGGCTTTCCCGGCGTGGCCGGGCATGGCGCGAGCCTGCTGCGCGATGCTCGGGCAAACGGGGCCTTTACCTCGTGCGACCTGATTGCGCCGACGGAAGCAGCGCAGGCCGATCTCGACGATCTGTTGCCGCACATAGATCTGTTCATGCCCAGTATTGTCGAAGTGCGCGCGCTGGCGGGCACCGAGGATCCTGTCGAGGGCGCGCGGCGCTTCATCGCGCGCGGTGCCGGCGGTTGCCTGGTCAAGATGGGGGCGAAGGGCGCATTGCTCGTGCTGCCCGACGGGCAGATCCACGCACCCGCGCACCGAATCGACCCGGTCGATACGACCAGCTGCGGCGACAGCCTGTGCGCCGGTTTCCTCGCCGCGCGGCGGCGCGGGATGGACACGGCAGCGGCGCTGCGGTTCGCGGTCGCCGTGGCGGCGCAGGTCGCGCTGGGCGTCGGGACATTGGGCCGGCTCGGCGGCTTTGATGGCACGCTGGCATTTGTCCGCGACACGCCGACGATGGAGAAATTTCGATGACCGAAGCCGACGCCCGCCAGCAACTGGTCGATGCGATGCGTACGCTCGATGCCCGCGGGCTCAATCGCGGGACATCGGGCAATCTGTCGGTGCGGTTCGGATCGGGGATGTTCGTTACCCCGTCGGGTGTGACTCCCGATCGCCTGACGCCGGATATGACGGTGTTCGTCGATGCCGACGGCAGCGTCGCCGCCGGCGCTGCGCGGCCGTCAAGCGAGTGGCAGATGCACATGGGCATCTATCTGCGGCGGGCCGACGCGCAAGCGATTGTGCACTGCCATGCGCGTCACTCGACGATCCTCGCCTGCGCCCACCGCGAAATCCCTCCGCTTCACTACATGGTCGCGGTTGGCGGCGGTGCGAGCGTGCCGGTCGCTCCCTATGCCACTTTCGGCAGCGACGAACTGGCGGGGCACGTCGTGCAAACGCTGGAAGGGCGGCGTGCCTGCCTGATGGCGAATCACGGGCTTATCGCGCTTGGCCCCAGCCTGCCCCTAGCCATGGCAATTGCGGAAGAAATCGAGGAGCAGGCGGCGGTTTACTGCGGGACTCTTGCGATCGGCGGTCCCAAGCTGCTGGACCATGCGGAGATGGACAGGATACTTGATGCCTTTGGACGATATGGTCAGCGTGACCGTGAACCTGGCAAGGCGACGGGAAACGATTGACCGTCGGCTTTCTCGTTTAACCCGCCAGAAGCGGCCCGACGGACTTCGGCCAGCCTCCGCTAGTTCCTCTTCGCCATTTTGAGGGCGAGCGATAGGCATGCGGAAAGGCTGGCTGGAGGGCGCGCCTCGCTGGGTCATATAGGCTCAGGCCGCGGAAAGGCGGTGACCAGCCCCATTATTCCCACTCGATCGTGCCCGGCGGCTTTGACGTGTAATCATAGACCACGCGGTTGATGCCCTGCACCTCGTTGATGATGCGCGTCGCGCAGCGGCTGAGGAAGCTCGCGTCGAAGGGATAGATGTCGGCGGTCATGCCGTCGGTCGAGGTCACGGCGCGCAGCGCGCAGACATGGTCGTACGTGCGCCCGTCGCCCATCACGCCGACGGTCTTGACGGGCAGCAGCACCGCAAACGCCTGCCAGATCGCATCATAGAGCCCGGCGCTGCGGATCTCGTCGAGATAGACGGCGTCGGCCTTGCGCAGAATGTCGCAGCGTTCTTTCGACACTTCGCCGGGAATCCGGATCGCAAGGCCGGGGCCGGGGAAGGGGTGGCGGCCGACGAAAATGTCGGGAAGGCCAAGCTCCTTGCCGAGCAGGCGCACCTCGTCCTTGAACAGTTCGCGTAAGGGTTCGACCAGCGCCATCTTCATCCGCGCGGGCAGGCCGCCGACATTGTGGTGGCTCTTGATCGTGACGCTCGGCCCGCCGGTAAACGACACGCTTTCGATAACGTCCGGGTAGAGTGTGCCTTGGGCGAGGAAATCGGCACCGCCGAGCTTCTGCGCTTCCTCGTCGAACACGTTGATGAATTCGCCGCCGATGAACTTGCGCTTCGCCTCTGGGTCGGTGACGCCGGCGAGCCCCGCCATGAAGCGTTCCTCGGCGTCGACCACGACCAGCGGGATATTGTAATGGTCGCGGAACAGCCGCTCGACCTGTTCGCGCTCGTTCATGCGCAGCAGGCCGTGGTCGACAAATACGCAGGTCAGCTGCTCGCCGATCGCTTCGTGGATCAGCACCGCGGCGACCGCGCTGTCGACGCCGCCCGACAGGCCGCACAGCACGCGCTTGTCGCCGACCTGAGCACGGATTTCGGCGATCTTGGTGGCGCGAAATTCGGCCATCGTCCAGTCGCCGCTGCAACCGCAGACGTGGCGGACGAAATTTGCGATCAGCTTGGCGCCGTCGGGGGTATGCACGACCTCGGGGTGGAACTGTGTGCCATAATAGCGGCGCTCGTCGTCGGCGATGAGGGCGAAGGGCGCGCCGTCGCTCACTGCGACAATGCGGAAGCCGGGGGCAAATTCGGTGACCTTGTCGCCGTGGCTCATCCACACCTGATGCCGCTCGCCGACGTCCCACAATCCATCGAACAACACGCAGGGTTCGGTGACGGTCAGGAAGGCGCGGCCGAATTCGCCGTCGCGCTCGCCGTCGGCGCCGCCAGGCTCCACCTGTCCGCCGAGTTGCTGGCTCATCACCTGCTGCCCGTAACAGATGCCCAGGATAGGAAGACCGCTTTCAAAGATCGATTGCGGCGCGCGCGGGCTGCCGTCGGCGGGGACCGATGCGGGCGACCCCGACAGGATCACGCCCTTCGGCTGCATCCGTTCGAGCGCGGCCTCGGCGGCGTTGAACGGGACGATCTCGCTATAGACCCCGGCTTCGCGGACGCGGCGGGCGATAAGCTGGGTCACCTGGCTGCCGAAGTCGACGATCAGGATGGATTCGGGCGGAGCGGAGAAGTCTGGAGTCGGCATGGGTGGCCGATAAGGGCGAAGGCCCATGCTGTCCAGCGGTCGATATGGACCGCCCGTCGAACGGGCATGGTCTCGACACATTGTTGCGACAATTGCGCGACATAGATGAACCATGAACAAAGCGCGTCGTCAGCGGGCGTTCAGCGCGGTCATGCAAAGAAAATACGAACACACAAAAAGAAACAAAGGTTCTCCCCCAATGAATAGCTATTGTCTTTCGATTTCCGCGCGTGCTGCGCTGCTGGCGGCGGGGGCGTCGTTTGCGCTGCCGGTGCTGGCCCAGGCGCCGATCGGCCCACCGGCCGCCGCCGCTGTCGCGGACCAGCCCGCCGAGTCCGTGCCGGCTGCGCCCGAAACGGTCGAGGATGCCTATGACGATTACAGCGAGGACGAGATCATCGTCACCGCGCCGCGCCTTGCGGGACAACTCGACACCGACATCAAGGCCGAGGCCGAACTCGATGAGGCCGCGATCGCAAGCTATGGCGTATCGAACGTCTCCGAACTGCTCGACGCGCTGGCGCCGCAGACGCGCTCGGGTCGCGGACGCGGCGGCGGTCGGCCGATCATCCTCATCAACGGGCGCCGCATCGGCGGCTTTGGCGAGGTGCGCAACCTGCCGCCTGAAGCGATCGCCAAGGTTGAGGTTTTTCCCGAAGAAGTCGCGCTGCAATATGGCTATTCGGCCGACGAGCGCGTCGTCAACATGGTGCTCAAGCCCAATTTCCGCCAGATCGCCGTGGAGGGGGAGGGCGGCATCCCGACGCAGGGCGGCCGGTTCCAGAGCGAAATCGAACCTAGCTTTCTGATGATCGGCGACAATGGGCGCGTCAACGTCAATGCGGGCTGGGAGCACAAGACGATGTTGCTCGAAAGCGAACGCGACCTCGATTATGACGATCCCGCGCAGGCGGCGGAGGCTCCCGCGCGCAGTCTGCTCGGCGCGTCCGACCAATATTCGATCGACGCGACGATCCAGCGCAGCCTGAACAAAGTGACCGATGCGTCGATCAACGTTCGCTTCGACCAGACCGACAGCCTGTCCTTGCTTGGCCCCGGTGTCGGCGGGGTATCCGATCCGCTGGAGCGTGACAGCCGCAGTCGCAACCTCACCACCACGGCGAGCGTCAACGGGATGCTCGGTGACTGGCGCTGGTCGGTGTCGGGCAATTATGCCGATGCCGACCAACTGACTTTCACCGACCGGATCAACGGCGACCGCGATCGCTTCGACAGCAGCCAGCAGACCTTCGGCGGCAACGCCAATCTGTCGGGCACAGTGACCGAGGGATGGGCCGGGCCGATCCGCCTGTCGATGACCGGCAGCTATTCAGGTTTGCGGTTCGACAGCCGGTCGGAAAATGCGAATGGAATTGCCACGACCGACCTCGCGCGCGACCTGCCGGGGGTGTTCGGGTCGCTGACCGTGCCCTTGCTCGACCCGGAGTATGAGGTCGGCAACATCGGCCGGGTCTCGCTGACGCTGAGCGGACAGGTGCAGAATCCCAGCGATTTTGCGGCGCTCAAAAGCTGGGGCGCGAATCTCAACTGGGGGGTCACCGACAATCTGTCGCTGATCGCCAGCTTCAACCAGGACGAAGCGGCGCCCGGCATCCAGCAACTCGGCGCCGCGCCGTTGGTGACCGACGGCGTCACCTATTACGACATCCGCACGGGCCAGACTGTGCAGATCACGACGACGACCGGCGGCAATCCCTTCCTGCTCGCCGAACAGCGCCGCGACCTGAAACTTGGGCTCAACTGGTCGCCGCCGATGGTCGAAGGATTGAATCTCTCGATCAACTACAACAGCAACAAAAGCTATGACACGTCGAACAGCCTTCCCCTGCTGACCCCGGAAATCGAGGCCGCGTTCCCCGACCGGGTGACGCGCGACGCCAATGGGGTGCTGCTCGCGATTGACCAGCGGCCGGTCAATTTTGATCGCGCCGAAAATTCGCAGATCCGCTGGGGCCTCAATTTCGGCAAAAGCTTCGGCCAGCAGGAACAGCGTCGGCCCGGCGCGGGCGGTCCCGGCGGCGATGGTGCACGGCCGACCGGCCGCCCCGGCGGCGGTCCGCGCGCGGGCGGCGGTCGCGGTCCGGGTGGTCCCGGCGGCCGGTTCGGCGGTCCGCAGGGCGGGCGCTGGCAGGTGTCGCTCTATCATACGATCAAGCTGACCGACACGGTGCTGATCCGTCCCGGCGTTCCCGAACTCGACCTGCTCAACGGTTCGGCCACCGGCAGCGGCGGCGGCAGCAACCGGCATCTGTTTGAACTCGACGGCGGGCTGTTCAACAAGGGTATGGGCGTCCGGCTCAGCGCCAAATATGACAGCGGCAGCACGGTCACGGGCAGCACCGCGGGCGACCTGAAATTCGGCGACCTCGCGACGTTCAACCTGCGCTTTTTCGTCGACCTGAACCAGAAACCGAAATTGCTCGAAACGCTGCCTTTCCTGAAGGGATCGCGATTGCGGCTGTCGGTCGACAATATCTTCGACGCCCAGCGCAAGGTCACGAACGCCAGCGGCGTCGTGCCGCTCAATTATCAGCCCGGCTATATCGACCCGCTCGGCCGCTATATCGAGCTGGAGTGGCGCAAGACCTTCTAGGCGGCGAGTTCCTTTGCGCCGAGCGGCGTGCTGGGCGCGGGTTCCGACGGGACGAAGGTCAGGGCTTTGGCGAATTGCGCCGTGCAGTTCGTCCAGCTGTAGCGCGCGCCCAGCGCCTCGGCGTCGGCGCGGTCGCACGCCAGCGCGGTGTCGATCGCCCGGCCCAGATCGTTGTCGAGCGCGCCCGCGCCGCCCGTTACGATGTCGCCGGGACCCGGCACCGGAAAGGCCGCGACGGGCGTGCCGCAACTCAGCGCTTCGATGACCACAAGGCCGAAGGTGTCGGTTCGGCTGGGGAATACGAAAACGTCGGCGCCGGCATAGGCCGAAGCGAGCGTCTCGCCGCCTAGCTTGCCCAGGAACAGGGCCTGCGGGTGCTGCGCTTTCAGATCGGCCAGCGCGGGCCCTTCGCCGACGATCACCTTGGTGCCCGGCCGGTCGCATTCGAGGAAGGCGCCGATGTTCTTTTCCACCGCGACGCGGCCGACATAAAGCTGAATCGGGCGTGTGAGGCCCGCAAAAGCCGGATGCGGCGCGCGGTCCGGGCGGAACAGGTCGTGATCGACGCCGCGTTCCCACATCATCGTCTGGCCCAGGCCCTGTCCGGCCAGTTCGCGGGACAGGCTGCGCGTTGCGACCATGATATGGCGCGCCGGTCGATGGAACCAGCGAATGAAGCGCCAAACCGTGGCGGGCGAGATCGGGAACCGCGCCGCGACATATTCGGGAAAGCGGGTGTGATAGGCTGTGGTGAATGGAAATCCGTTTTTCAGGCACCAACGCCGCGCCGCGAGCCCGAGTGGGCCTTCGGTCGAAATATGGATCGCCTGCGGGGCAAAGGCGCGGATATGCCGCCCGACTTTACGCCAGCCGGCGAAGGCCAGCCGGATTTCAGGGTAGGAGGGGCAGGGCACCGAGCGGAACAGGTCGGGAGAGATTACGCCGACCTCGTGCCCACCGGCGCGCAGTTCGCCGATCGTGGCCTGCAACGTCCGCACGACGCCATTGACCTGCGGTTCCCAGGCGTCGGTGACGATGAGAATCCTCATGCCGGCCAATCCCTATGCCGCCCGCGCAGGGGCAGGCAGCTGGAGCTTTGTCGGGGCCGACCGCGCCGCGACCTCTTCGGCCCATTGGAGAATCTCCATCGTGCCGTCATGGTGCTCGACCAGCGCCGTACAGCCTTCAACCCAGTCGCCGTCGTTATAATATTCGGTGCCCTCGATCTCGCGCATCTCGGCGCTGTGGATGTGGCCGCACACGACGCCATCGACCCCGCGCGAGCGCGCGGCGTGGGCGACGACTTCTTCATAGCGGCCGATAAACTGGACCGCATTTTTGACCTTGTGCTTGGCGACCATTGAAAGCGACCAATAGGGCAGGCCGAACGCACTGCGGATGCGGTTCACCACCACATTGCACTTCATCAGCGCGGTGTAGGCGGCGTCGCCGACAAAGGCGAGCCAGCGGTGCGCGAGCATCACCGCATCGAACTCGTCGCCGTGAACGACGAGCAATTTGCGGCCGTCGGCGGTTTCGTGGATCGCCTCGCGGCGTATCTCGACCCCGCCGAAATCGAAGCCGTCAAACGGCTTCACCATCTCGTCATGGTTGCCGGGGACATAGACCACGCGCGTGCCGCGCTTCGCGCGCTTCAGCACGCGCCACACGACGTCATTATGCTCGGGCGGCCAGAAATGGCGCTTTTTCAGCCGCCAGCCGTCGATGATGTCACCGACCAAATACAGCGTCTCGCAATCGACATGGTCGAAAAAGTCGATCAGCATTGCGGCGTTGCAGCCGCGCGTGCCGAGATGAATGTCGCTGACCCACACCGTGCGATAGCTCCGCCGTTCGCCGATCAACCGTTCGGGCACATGCGGGTCGGTCGTGAAGGGGTCGGGAAAGCGGGCGGGGATCGGCAGGGTCGAAATCGATGCCATGTCACACTCCGAAGGCAGTCTTTGCTGCCCCCGGCGTAGACAGGAGTTTTGTTACAGCGTGCGAATCAAAGCCGCGACAGTTTGAAGAAAGTTCAGCGGCAGGTTTGTGACGTTGCCTATTTGACACATATGAGGTTAACCATGATCCAATCAGGTTCGTCGAATCACCAAATTCCTGATTTCGCTCATATCTTCCATCGCGAAACGCACGCCTTCGCGGCCAAGCCCACTGTCCTTCACCCCGCCATAAGGCATATTGTCGACGCGGTAGGAGGACACGTCATTGACGACGATCCCCCCGACGTCGAGATGATCCCATGCGCTGAGCACCTTGTGCAAGTCGCTGGTAAACAGCCCTGCCTGGAGCCCGAACTTGCTGTCATTGACCTCGGCGAGTGCGTCTTCCCAGTTTGAAAATTTCGACAGGATGACGACGGGGCCGAACGCTTCCTCGCGCACCACATCGGTATCGCCGGGGACATTCTCGAGCAGCGCGGCTTCGAGCATATTGCCGTCGCAGCCGCCGCCCGCGAGCAAGGTTGCGCCTGCGGCCACCGCATCGTCGATCCAGCCCTTCAGCCGCTGTGCTTCCTTTACCGAAATCATCGGCCCGATGAACGTATCGCGATGCTTCGGATCGCCCGATTTCAGCGTCTTGACCTTGGCGGCGAGCATGTCGCGGAAACGGTCGTAGATATCCTCGTGGATGATCACGCGCTGCACATGGATGCAGCTTTGCCCCGACTGATAATAGCCGCCGAAGATGATCCGCGCGAGCGCATGATCCAGATCGGCATCCTTGTCGACGACCACCGCGGCGTTGCCGCCGAGTTCGAGCACGACCTTCTTCTTGCCCGCCTTCGCCTTCAAATCCCAGCCGACGCCGGGCGATCCGGTGAAGCTCAGTAATTTCAGCCGCTCGTCGGTCGTGAACAAGTCGGCGCCCGCGCGGGTCGCGGGCAGGATACTGAACGCGCCCTCGGGCAAGATATCGCACTCGGCGAGCACTTCGCCCATGATGATCGCGCCCAATGGCGTCAGCGACGCGGGCTTCATCACAAAGGGACAGCCGATCGCGATCGCGGGGGCGATCTTGTGCGCCGCTAGGTTGAGCGGGAAATTGAACGGCGAGATAAAGCTGCACGGCCCGATCGGCACTCGCTTCCACATTCCCATATAGCCCTTGGCGCGCGCCGAAATGTCGAGTGGCTGGACCTCGCCATAATTGCGCGTCGCTTCCTCTGCGGCGATGCGGAAGGTATCGATCAGGCGCGTGACCTCACCCTCGCTGTCGGCGATCGGTTTGCCTGCCTCGACGCAGAGCGCATAGGCGAGCTCGTCGAACCGCTCCTGAAAGCGCGCGACGCAATGACTGAGCACGTCGCGCTTCTCATAGCTCGCGAGGCGTGCCATCGGCTCGGCGGCGCGCACGGCGCCCGCGATCGCTTCGTCGATGACGTCGGGGGTCGCGAGCGCGGTGCGGAATGCAACTTCGCCGGTGAATTTGTCGATCACCTCGAGGTCGGTGTTCGGCTGCACCGCCTTGTTGTTGAGGTAGAGCGGGTAGACGGTTTTGAGTTTCATGCGCTTACTCCCCCCTCCTGCTTGCGGGAGGGGTCGGGGGTGGGCCAGCAACGGTGCGGTATGCCCACCCCGCTGCGACTAGCGAGCAAGCTCGCAAGTCTCTCTGCCCCTCCCGCTTGCGGGAGGGGAGTTAACGTTACAAATTCTTCGATAACCGTTTGATGTCATTATTCAAAATCTGGTCGTTCTCCGAATAATCGACCGGGCAGTCGATCAGATGCACTCCCGGCGTATCGCGCGTATGCGCGAGCAGTTCCTTCAGATGTGCCGCGCTTTCGACGCGATACCCGTTCGCGCCATAGCTTTCGGCATATTTTACGAAATCGGGGTTGCCATAGGTCAGCCCCCAGTCCTTGAAGCCCATGTTTGCCTGTTTCCAGCGGATCATCCCATAGCTGTTGTCATTGAGGATCAGCACGGTGATGTTGAGGCCCAGGCGCACCGCGGTCTCCATCTCCTGGCTGTTCATCATGAAGCCGCCGTCGCCGCAGATCGCCATGACCTTGCGGTTCGGATAGAGCATCGCCGACATCATCGCGCTCGGCAGCCCCGCGCCCATCGTCGCGAGCGCATTGTCGAGCAGCACGGTGTTCGGCTTGCACGCGGTATAGCCGCGCGCGAACCAGATCTTGTAGACGCCGTTGTCGAGACAGATGATCCCGTCGTCGGGCATCGCGTCGCGGACTGACTGCACCAGATGCGGCGGAAAGATGGGGAAACGCGCGTCCTTCGCCAGCGGCGCGGTATGATCGACCTCGGCCTGGCGATAGGCGAGCAGATGGTCGAATTTCCAGCCGCCGTTCGGGACGATGTCTTCCTTCATCTGCCACACCGCGTTGGCGATATCGCCGATCACCTCGATGTCGGGGAAATAGACGGGGTCGACCTCGGCGGTCTTGGTCGACACATGGATCACCGTCGGCCCGCCGCGCTGCATGAAAAAGGGCGGCTTTTCGATCACATCATGGCCCAGGTTGACGATGCAATCCGACGCCTCGACCGCGCGGTGGACGAAATCGCCGGATGACAGCGCGGCGCAGCCGAGGAATTTCGGATGCCGCTCATCGATCACGCCCTTGCCGAGCTGGGTGGTGAGGAAGGGGATGCCGGTCTTTTCGATAAATTGCAGCAGCATCCGGCTGGTCATCGTGCGGTTTGCACCCGCGCCGATGACAAGGACGGGCGAGGTTGCATTTTCGAGCGCCTTCACCGCCTCGCGGATCGATTTCACATCGGCGGTCGGTCGCCGGACATGGCTGCGTTTCAGCGGAAGGCTGTCGGTATGCTCGTCGGCGATATCCTCGGGCAGTTCGATATGCACCGCGCCGGGCTTTTCCTCTTCGGCGAGGCGAATGGCTTCGCGCACCCGGCTCGGGATATTGTCCGATGAGGCCATCTGGTGGGTAAATTTGGTGATCGGCCCCATCATCGCGACGACGTCGAGGATCTGGAAGCGCCCCTGTTTCGATTTCTTGATCGGTTTTTGCCCCGTGATCATCATCATCGGCATCCCGCCGAGCTGCGCATAGGCCGCCGCGGTGACGAAGTTCGTCGCGCCGGGGCCCAGCGTCGCGAGGCAGACGCCGGTCTTGCCGGTGTGGCGGCCGTAAGTCGCAGCCATGAAGCCCGCGCCCTGTTCGTGGCGCGTCAGGATCAGCTTGATCTTGGTCGAGCGCGACAGGCTGTCGAGGAAATCGAGATTCTCTTCACCCGGAACGCCGAAAATATATTCGACGCCCTCTTCCTCCAGGCACTCGATGAACAGGTCGGATGCTTTTTTCATGTGTCAGTCGCCCCCTCAGCCACGCACCACCCCGGTGCGGCTCCAAGTCATGCCGGCGACCCTTCAGCACAATGTCGTTGCAGCGGCGCTCGTCATAGGCCGCGAGTCCCTGCTGCATCGGGAAGCGGTTGTAACGAGGGGTAAAGGCGTTGTCATCCGGCGATGCGGTCGCGGCGATCGTCCATCCGCCAAAGTTTTCGTAAAGGGATTGCAAAGCATAAAAACGCCCCTATCCAATCGGATTCAGGGACGTTTGAAATCTACCGGGGGGCAGGATGCGTAAATTGACAATGACGATGCTTGGGCTGGCGATGCTGGTTCAGCCGGTGGCCTCATTGGCGAAGGAAAAAGAACCAAAGCCTGTCGAACTGAACGAGACCGAACTCGCAGCCTTGCAGAAACGCGAAATTCCCGCGGGCGTCGATGTCGTGTTCCGTTCTTCCATCTCTGCCTTGCAGGAGATGAGCTATGTCAACATCAATGCCAGCAAGGATGCGGGAACGATTACCGCAGAAACCGATGCCAAATCCAAACTGGTCTATAATATCTTTTGGGGCTTCGGTAAGAAGAAGCTGACCCAGCTGGCGTCGGTTTTCGTCGAGCCGATTTCTCCGACACTCACACGCATGTCGATCAAGCTGCAAACGGTCGAAGCCAAGGCGCGGATGGGTTCATCCTATTCGGATGGCAAGCCGGTGGTCTTTGCCGAACCCTATAATGCCTTCTACACCGAGTTTGAAAAGGCGCTGTCGGTGCGGATGGCTGAAGCGGCGGCTGCCGTTGCTCCGGTCGCGGTTGTTCCGGCAGATGAGGCTGCCGCGACAGCTGCCGCAATTCCGGCGGAGCCGACGCCATAGGCGCACGAACAGGATTGGCGCGGCGTCGGGTTTCCCCCGACGACCGGGTCAATCGACGTCGAACAATCCCGCGAGCTGTTCGACCATCGTGCCGCCCAGTTGTTCGGCATCCATGATCGTGACGGCGCGGCTGTAATAGCGGGTGACGTCGTGGCCGATGCCGATCGCGCACAGCTCGACGGGTGAGCGGTTTTCGATCCATTCGATGACCTGGCGCAGATGCTGGTCCAGATAGGCGCCATGGTTCACCGACAGCGTGCTGTCGTCGACCGGCGCGCCATCGGAGATCACCATTAATATCTTGCGTTCCTCCGGGCGGCCGATGATGCGGCTGTGTGCCCAGGTCAGCGCCTCGCCGTCGATGTTTTCCTTCAGCAGCCCCTCGCGCATCATCAGCCCCAGCGACTTGCGCGCGCGGCGATAGGGTTCGTCGGCGGGCTTGTAGATGATGTGGCGCAGGTCGTTGAGGCGGCCGGGGTGCGGC
>NZ_MIAM01000016.1:113802-143047 GCF_001830555.1 Sphingopyxis sp. RIFCSPHIGHO2_12_FULL_65_19
GCCCGCCCTTCCATGTCCGCGTCGTAAAGCCCAAAATTTCCGTCTTCACGCCGCAGCGTTCGAGCGTGCGCGCGAGGATGTCGGCGCTGATTGCGGCGATGCTGATCGGACGGCCGCGCATCGACCCGCTGTTGTCGATCAGCAAGGTGACGACGGTATCGCGAAAATCGGTGTCGCGTTCGATCTTGTAACTCAGCGATTGGCCGGGCGAGACGATGACGCGCGCGAGCCGCGCCGCGTCGAGCTGGCCTTCTTCCTGGTCGAAATCCCAGGCGCGGTTCTGCTGCGCCATCAAGCGGCGCTGGAGGCGGTTTGCCAGCTTGGTCACCGCGCCCTGCAAATGCGTCATCTGCTGGTCGAGATAGGCGCGCAGCCGCGTCAGTTCGTCGGCATCGCACAATTCGGCGGCAAGGATGATCTCGTCATGCTTTTCGGTGAAGCGAAGGTAATTGAAATCGGGAATGTCGCTCGGCAGGCGATTGGGGCGCACGGGCAACATGCCCTCGTCGCCTTCGCCGCCCATTTCGGGTTCGCCGTCGGCTTCCATTTCCTGCGCATCGGGGTCGCTGTCGCCGTCGTCGGCCTGGTCGCCCGCCATTTCGGCGCGGGCGTCGACCTGGCTCTCGCCGGCGCCGCCATCTTCGCTTTCCTGTTCTTCCTGGCTTTCTTCGGCCTCGGTCTCGTCCTGCTCGCCCCCGTCCTCGGCCCCTTCCTCCAGCGGCTCGTCGCTCTGGATCAGGTCAAGGTGACGAAGCGCCAGTTTCGCGGTTTCGGCGAAGGCCGCCTGATCGTCGAGCAGCATCGACAGCGCGGTGAGGTCGCCGCCCGCCTCCTTGGCGATCCATTCGCGCACCAGCGACAGCCCGGTTTCGGTCCCCTGCGGCGCTTGTTCGCCGGTCAGCGCCTCGCGCAGCATCAGTTCGAGCGCGCTCGACATGGGCACATCCTCACGGCCCTGCGCGCGGCTGATCGGGTCGCTGCGCATCCGCATTGCAAGGCTCGCCGCCAGGTTGCCGCGCATCCCGTCCATGTTCCGCGCGCCCAGCGCCTCGATCCGCGCGCGTTCCATCGCGTCGAATGCGGCGGCGGCGAGCGGCTCGGCGGGACGCGCCGCGGCGTGCAGTTTCTCGCTGTGATGCTTGATGCGCAGCGCATAGCTGTCGGCAAAACCGCGCGCCTCGGCGACCTGGTCGGCGGGCAGGGTGCGCGACGGTGTCGGCACCTTGATCGCCTTGCCGATCTGCGCAGGGGCGTCGGCGGTAAAGCCGACCTCGACCTCGGCATCGCGGGTGACCGCGCGCGCAACGCTCGACAGCGCGGCCTTGAAATCGTCGAGGGGAGAGGAAGCGGTCATGGCAGGCGGCGGTCTTCTAAAGCCCTCCCCCTGGATGGGGGAGGGTTGGGTGGGGGTGCGGTCTCGGCCAAAGCCCTTGTCAGAAGGGTGGCAACACCGTCAATATTGGCGAGCACATCATTGTTCCAGAAACGGATGACGCGATAGCCGTCATTTTCGATTATCGCGGTGCGCGGTGCGTCGATTTCATCATTATGCTGCCCGCCGTCGACTTCGACGACTAGCCTGGCTCGATGGCTCGCGAAGTCGGTAATATACTGACGGATCGGGACTTGGCGGCGAAATCGCCAATCGGGAAAGGCGGTGCGCAACAGCGTCCAGATTTTCCGTTCGGCGTCGGTCATATTTGATCTCAGATTTCGAGCGCGTTTCGTTGCGCCGTCGGGCGGGCTTCGCTTCATCGAGCGACGCTGCCAAGTTTGTGGCAACCCAAAAGGACGCAAAACCTTCCCCTTTGATGGGGGAAGGATACGCAGCCTTGCCGCAAAGCGGCTAGGCGCAGTTGGATGGGGGTGGGGGCGCGGCCTCGCGCAGTCGCCTCGGGCCCAAACCGCACCCCTTCCGCTGCGACTAAGCCAGCAAGCTGGCAAGTCTCGCTGCCTCCCCCATCAAGGGGGAGGGAACCCGATTGTCTCGCGGTCGTGATCGAGAAAGGATGCTCCACTACGACGCGATCGTAACATCTTTTGGCTTCTTGGGAATATAGCTATGCTCGCTTGACCTCGCGGGGGCGGAGGAGCATCCGCGGCCTATGTCCTCCCCCACCATCTCCCCCATGAAACGCCCCTGGATCGTCATCGTCTGCGCCGCCTTCATCGTCACGCTGGCGATGGGCGTGCGCCAGTCGTTCGGCCTGTTCCTGCCGCAGATGAGCGTCGATATCGGGATCAGTCGTTCCGACTTCGGCCTTGCGATGGCGCTCCAGAATTTGCTGTTCGGCCTGGTTCAGCCCTTCGTCGGTGCGCTCGCCGACAAGCATGGCGCGGGGCGCGTCGTGCTGGCGGGCGCGCTGCTCTATGCGCTCGGGCTGATCGGCGCGGCGTTCGCGACCGACGCGATCGGGCTGCACATCAGTTTCGGCATTTTTATCGGCATGGCGCAATCGGCGACGACCTTCGTCGTCGTGCTCGGCGCGGTCGGGCGCGTGGTCAGCCCCGAAAAGCGCAGCAGTGCATTCGGCATCGTCACTGCCGGGGGCTCGCTCGGCCAGTTCCTGGTCGTGCCGCTGGCGTCGATGCTGCTCGGCGATATCGGCTACCACCACACCTTGTGGATCATGGCGGGCCTCGTCGCACTGTGCGGCGTGCTGGCGATCGGGGTTTCCGGCCGCACCGACACGCCGGGAACGCTGCAAACCGAAGAACAGAGTGCGCGCGAGGCTTTGCGCGAGGCGGCGGCGCACCGCGGTTACTGGCTGCTCAACGCGGGCTTTTTCGTCTGTGGTTTCCACATCGCCTTCATCGCGACGCACCTGCCCGCCTATCTCGACGACAAGGGGCTGGGGATCGAGATCGGCGCGCAAGTGCTCGCGCTCGTCGGGCTGTTCAACATCCTCGGCTCATATGTCTTCGGTCGCGCGGGCGATCTGCTGCGTCAGAAATATGTGCTCTCGGCGCTCTACACCGCGCGCTCGGCGGTCATCGCACTATTCCTGTTCGTGCCGTTGAGCCACGCCAGCGCGCTCGTCTTTGCGGGCGCGATGGGCTTCCTCTGGCTTGGCACCGTGCCGCTGACCAGCGGCATCGTCGGCCGTATCTTCGGCATTCGCCACCTGTCGATGCTCTACGGCATCGTCTTTTTGAGCCACCAGCTCGGCAGCTTCTTCGGCGCCTATACCGCCGGGCTGATCTTCGACGCGACCGGCAGCTACAATATTGCCTGGGGCTTTTCGATCGCGCTCGGGCTGTTCGCCGGACTCGTCCACCTGCCGATCGCCGACGCGCCGGTCAAACGGTTGCAACCGGCGTGAGGGTGGCGCGGCAGGATGCGATCGCGCTGGCGCTGTTCGGCCTGATCGCCGCGGGCGGTTTGTGGCTGTGGACGGGCGAGGGGCCGGTCGTCTGGCTCACCAATTTCGCCATCATGTGCGGCTTCTAGGCCCTTATTGCGGCTCGTCGACCTCGGGCGTGCGGTGGCAGATCGCGTCGTCGCCGTCCTTGGGCACCGTCGGATCGGGGAGCAACCCGAACACATGGGTCCATGGCGTGGCGGTGCGTTCGGCGCGCGTCCGCTTGTTCGCGACGACGTCGATGAAATCGCGGCACGCGACGGCGCTGCGCAGGAAATTGCTGTGCCCGGTCGACCCGCGCGAGACGTCGGTCGTGTCGATCACGGTCAGGCCGGCGCGCGCCGCGGGATAGCAACGCTCGGGCAAGCCTTTGGCTTTCAGGTCGGCGGCCTCGAACGGGTTGAAGCAATAGGGCGAACCGAGGCGGGGATAGCCATGGATCGCGCGCGATGCCGCCAGCGCCTTGTCGGCGCGCGATGTATAGACGGTGATGCGGCGATCGTTCGCGACGCGCCGCGCCGACAGCACTTCTTCCTCGATATCGCGCTCGAACGTTTCGCGGTCGATGTCGGGGGAGGCGAGGATGATGTTCGAGATATTGCTGCTGTCGGCGCTGCTCGACGTGCGATCGACATAGGCGATGGCGGGGATGACGAGCCGAGCACCCAGCGAGTGCGAAACGACGACGATTTCCTTGACCCACCCCTGTTCGGCGAGCGATTTCAGGAAGTCACGGAAATTGCGGACGTCGTGATACATATTGGTCTCGTCGACGACATAGCTCAGCAATTTGCCCTGCGACGGCCAGCTATATTCGATGATCGGCCCGTCGAAACCCGTCATGCGCGCAATCTGGGCCGCATCCTTCGATGTCGTCGAAAAATTCTCGCGGTAACCATGAACGTAAAGTAGCACGCGGCCCTGTTTGCGGTCGGTCTCGGCTTGCAGCGCCCGCCACCAGTCGGCGGACGTCTGGAACGCGATCGGCGCGAGCAGCCGCTTTTTCTTGCCGACCGTCACATCGCGCGGCGCGTTGAAGCGGCCATAGCGCATCTGGTCGCCGCGGTGGTGGAGAAGCTCGATCTCCGCGGTGCGGCAGTCGGGCAGGCGGCTCGTCGCAAAGAAATAGGGCAGCGCCTCGCCGTCGATCGCTGCCCCGGGCTGCGCGGTGCAACGCGGGTCGGCGACATAGTCGGCATGGCGGACCTTGCCATAATCGACCGCCGCGATGCTGCACCCCGATAGCGTCAGCGCGGCGCATGACGCCACCATCAGGTGGCGCAGCGCCATCACTTGGCAACGACGCTTTCGGGCAGGTCTTCGCCGAATACGCGCTGATAATATTCGGCGACGATCATCCGCTCTGCCTCGTCGCACTTGTTGAGGAAGGAAAGGCGGAAGGCGAAGCCGATATTGTTGAAGATCGCGGTGTTCTGCGCCCAGCTGATCACGGTGCGCGGCGACATGACGGTCGAAATATCGCCGTTGATGAAACCCTGCCGCGTCAGGTCGGCGACCTTGACCATATTCGCGACCGTGGTTTCGTCGGTGTCGGGCACCTTGGCGAGGATGATCGCGCTTTCGGTCGCGGCGGGCAGGTAGTTCAGCGTAACGACGATGTTCCAGCGGTCCATCTGGCCCTGGTTGATCTGCTGCGTCCCATGATACAGCCCGCTCGTATCGCCAAGCCCGACGGTGTTCGCGGTCGAGAAGAGGCGGAAATGCGGGTTCGGGCGGATCACGCGGTTCTGGTCGAGCAAAGTCAGCTTGCCCTCGGTCTCGAGCACGCGCTGGATCACGAACATCACGTCGGGGCGGCCGGCGTCATATTCGTCGAAGACGAGCGCAGTCGGGGTCTGAAGCGCCCAGGGGAGCAGGCCTTCGCGAAACTCCGTCACCTGCTGGCCGCCCTTCAGCACGATCGCGTCGCGGCCGACCAGGTCGATACGACTGATGTGCGCGTCGAGGTTGACGCGGATGCACGGCCATTTCAGCCGCGCCGCAACCTGTTCGATATGCGTCGATTTGCCGGTGCCATGATAGCCCTGCACCATGACGCGGCGGTTGTATTTGAAGCCCGCAAGGATGGCGAGCGTGGTGTCGCCGTCAAAGACATAGGCGGGGTCGAGGTCGGGGACGCGCTCGTCGGCCTCGCTGAACGCCGGCACCTTCATGTCGATATTGACCCCGAAAACCTCGCGCGCGTCGACCTCGGTATCGGGCGCCGCGAGCAGCGTCGAGCCGTGGTGATCGGGAAGGCTGTTCGGGATATCGGTCATAGGTCTTGTCCAGCGATCAAGGTCAGGGAGAGTCGCCGCAAGGCGTGCTTCGCCGTCGCGGTATCGTTGTCCGTTTCGCCTTGCAACGCCTTTTCAGAGCAATCCAAGCGCCTTCATCACCGCCGACTGGTCATAATAGGGGCGTTCGCACACGATCTTGTCGCTGCCGGGCGCGAATTCAAAACTGGCGGCCATGCGAATGCGGAACGCCTTGCCGGTCGGATCGATCGTCCGCGGGCCGAGCTTCAGCGGCCCCAGATGCGTGCCGGTCAGCCAGAATTCGACCAGCACGGTGTCGGTCGCTTCGTCCGCCGCGATCGCGATGACCTCGTTCGCCTGGTCGGGAAAGGGCTCACGCGATGCTGCGAAATAGGAACGCACCGCCGTTTCGCCGTCAAACACCGTGCCGGGGCCGAGCAGTTCGTATCGCGGATGGTCGAAGGTCGCGATCACGCCATCCCAATCGTGCGTGATTTCGAGCGCCATATGGCGGCGCACCACCTCGATACGCGCGTCGTCCAATTCGCTCATCGTCCCTCTCCCTCAGGCAAAGGCCTTGGTCTTGCGGAGCAACTGATAGGCCGCAACCACCTCTCCCAGCCGCGACTCGAAACTGCGGTCGCCGCCGTTGCGATCGGGATGATAGCGGCGGACCAGTTCGCTGTAACGTCGCCGAAGCGCGGCACGGTCGGCGTCGACGGGCAGACCAAGCAATTGCATCGCGGCATGTTCCTCGCGCGAAATGCCAGGGTTGGCGGCCTCGCGCCGCGCTTCGTCCATCCGCTGGCGAAAGCGCGCACCGAGCGCGTCGATGGGGTCTTTGAAATCGGCCCAGCGCGGCGGCAGGTCGGCGCTGCCCGCCGCGCGGAAAGTGCGGCTTTCGGTTTCCCAGCCCGCGGTGGGCGATTGCGCCGCCATGATCTGGTCGGCGCTCATCCCGTCAAAAAAATTATAGCCGGCGTTGAATTCGCGCACATGGTCCAGGCACAGCCAGCGATATTGCGGCGGTCCGTCGGGCGAGCGCGTCCACGCCATCGGCGCGCGAAACTCGCCCGCCTCGCGGCAACCGGGTGCGGCGCAGGGTTCGTCGCGGGGGACACGGCCATGGAAACGGCTGGGGCGGGAAGAAGACGGCAAAACGGGCTTTCGGAATCGCGAGGAGGATATTGGGGAGGCCTTATAATTTGGCGACGAAGCGTTTATGGTCAACCCCATGAGCAATAAAGGCCCCGCACAGCAAGAGATGGAAAGCCTGCTCGCCGCAGCTTTTCCCGAAGCCCGTTTCGCCGTCAGCAATGACAGCGCCAGCCATCGCGGCCACAGCGGCGACGATGGCAGCGGCGAGTCGCATTTCAGCCTTGCGATCGAATGGGCGGGCTTTGCGGGCATGAACCGGGTCGCGCGCCAGCGCGCGGTGAACAAGGCGCTGGGCGACCTGCCGGGACAGCGCGTCCATGCGCTTGCAATCAAGGCGACCGCGCCGGGAGAGGGGTGACATGTTCGCGCTCGCCGCGCTGGCGCTGTTCGCCGATGCTGTGGTCGCGCCGCCGTCGAGCGCACCGGCAGCGTTGGTGTTCGATATCAACGGGCGGTCCTATCGGCTGCCCACGCCCAATGGCTATTGCGTTCCGCCCCAACCGCCCGCGGCGGCGACCGGCGAGCATGCGGGCGCCAACGGCCATATCGTCGCCAACCTTGCCTATGTGCAGGATTGTATGTCGGCGAGCGGCGATGATGGCGGCGACCAGAATTTCATTCATCTGAAATATGTGAAAAATTTCAATCCGAACGCACCCTCGCGTGCGGCCTATCTGGCGTTTGTGGCAAAACAGATGGGAAGCGCGAGCTATATCGGCGAACAGGAATCCGAGGCATTCGCCGAGCGGGTCGAGCGGCGGATGAAAAGCACGACGGGCCGGAATATCGACGCGCAGATATCGGCGGTCCACCTCGGCCATGACGACCTGTGCGTCTATCAGGCGCGAACGATGGCGGTTGCGTTGAAGGGTGACGAGGTGGGGACGATCCGGATGGCGGGCTGTACGACCTGGATCAACGGCCGCGTGGTCAGCATCGATGTCGGCAGCTGGTCCGACCGCGGCCTCGGGTTCGGGGCGATGGTGCGCCAGTTGCGGGCCGTCGCCGCATCGATCGTGCCGCCCGAATGACGGATCCGCGCCAGAAAGAGGACTGAGATGACGACCAAGGTGAACCTCGCCGAAGCTTTCGCGACCATCCACGATCACTGGAACCCGCGCGTCGCGGGTGACATCAATGATTTTCAGGTCAAGCTGGTCAAGCTCGCGGGCCAGTTCGACTGGCATCACCATGACAGCGAAGATGAATTGTTCCTGGTGGTCGCCGGGCGGATGAAAATGGCGTTCCGCGACCGCGATGTGATTATCGAACCCGGCGAGTTCATCATCGTGCCGCATGGCACCGAACATTGTCCGGAGGCGCTGGACGGCGAATGCCATGTGCTGCTCCTCGAACCCGGTTCGACGCGCAACACCGGTAATGTCGAAACCGAAAAAACGCGAAAGACGCTGGAAAGGCTCGATTGATGTTCACTGTCATCACCCCATCGACCCACGACATCGGGGCGTTCGACGTGCGCCGCACGCTGCCCAACAAGGCGCGCACGATGGTCGGTCCGTTCATCTTCGTCGATCAGTTCGGCCCGGCGCATTTCGACATCGGGCAGGGCATGGACGTGCGCCCGCATCCGCACATCAACCTGTCAACCGTGACCTATTTGTTCGAGGGCGCGATCGACCACCGCGACAGCCTGGGCACCTATGCGACGATCCGCCCCGGCGCGTGCAATTTGATGACTGCGGGGCGCGGCATCGTCCATTCGGAGCGCACGCCCCCCGCCGAACGCGCGACGGGGTCGGCTATTTCGGGGATGCAGACCTGGCTGGCGCTGCCCGACGGCAAGGAAGAGGTGGACCCGGCGTTCGAGCATGTGCCCGCTGACAAATTGCCGCTCGTCGAGGATGGACAAGTCTCGGCGCGCGTGATCATGGGCAGCCTGTGGGGCGTCACCGCGCCGACGACGCAGCATGCCGCGACCATCTATGCCGACATATTGATGAACGCGGGCGCCAGCCTGCCGATCGATGCCGAGGCGGACGAGCGCGCGGTGCTCGTCGCGCTGGGCGATGCGACCCTCGATGGCGAGCCGCTCGACCGCTATAGCCTCTATATCCTGAAACCCGGACAGGCGATGACGCTTCGCGCGACAAGCGATGCGCGCGTGATGCTGCTCGGCGGCGAAGCGTTCACGACGCCGCGGCACGTGTGGTGGAATTTCGTCAGTTCGTCGCGGGACCGCATCAATGAGGCAAAGGCCGAGTGGAAGGATCGCAGGTTCCCGTTGGTTCCCGGCGACAGCGAAGAGTTCATCCCGATCCCCGAAGTGCCCAAGACGGTAAGTTATCCGTGAGCCGATAACGGCGGATATCCGCTACCCCAGCCACTCGATCCACGCGCCGTGCGCGTGCGCCTGCCCCAGCTTTTGCGGGGGCCCGCCGCCCGGCCAGTGTCGCACCACCAGTTCGTGATGATGCACGGTGCGATTGGCTTCGAGCGCGATCCACGCCAGCGGCCGTTCCGCGGTCGCTTTTGCGCCGGCGGCTTCCATCGCGGCGGTAACGCGCGCCTGCTGGTCGGCGGGAACATATTGCCAGACGATTGAATGCATCAGCACGCGCGTCGTGCCCTCTGCCTGCGGACGCGCGAGTTCGGCCTCGACAAAATCGGCGGCATTCGCGCGGATCAGCTGCGGCGGCTCCGCGGTCGCGGCGGCGATTGCGGCCTCCATGCGCGCAAAGCGGATATGATGTTCGGGCCAGATATAGGCCTTCAGCCGCAGCGCCTGCGCCGGGTCGGACAGGTCGACGGGCGCGACGTCGCATCCCTTCAGCCCCGCGAAGCCGATGCTGTGCTGCGGCGGGTGGTTGCCGCGCCACTCGGGCGCGAACGCCATCGCACCGGGCAGCGGTCCGACATGAACCCCGGCCAGATCGTAATGATAGCGGTCGATCATCAGGTTGATCCCCGCGCTTGACCCGATTTCGATGCAGTCGAACAGCGGCGGCAGGCCGCGGTCGGCGAGCCACAGCATCGCGGCGATGAAGTTCGATGACCGTCCCGCCTCGTTCGTCTGCGGCGGCCCGTCGAGCCAGGGAAGCAGCGCCGCCTCGTGCCGGTGCACCGCGCCCGCGACGATCGCGGCGTCGTTGATGTCCTCGGCATCGGCATAGATCGGCGCCAGCTCGTCGGCGGCGCCCGACAGATGCAGCGCATGGATACCCCCCGCCGCGCGCAGCGGCAGCGCGTCAGCGAGCGGGGCGCCCGGCCAGTCTGCGATGCGGCGCGCGAATTCGCTTGCGGGCGCGTCGAGCAACGATCCCAGCGCGGCGACGATGCGCGCGGTGACCCGTGCATCATTGTGGCGGCAATAGGCGACCTGATTGGCAAAGGCGGTGCGGACCGCGTCACGCCCGGTTTCGGTCATGTCGATGAAGTCGTAGCGGTCGCTCATTGCCCTTTTTCCTCCTGCCGCTTATGGGCGCGCAAGCTTATGCCCGAACCGATCATCTTTGCTATCCCGAAAGGGCGCATCCTCGAAGAGGCGTTGCCGCTGCTGGCGCGCGTCGGGATCGAGCCTGCCGCGGATTTCTTCGACAAGAAAAGCCGTGCGCTGGTGTTCGCGACGAACCAGCCGCACATCTCGCTGATCCGGGTGCGTGCCTTCGACGTCGCGACCTTCGTCGCGCATGGCGCGGCGCAGCTCGGCATCGTCGGCTCCGACGTCGTCGATGAATTCGATTACAGCGAGCTTTACGCCCCCGTCGATCTTGGCATCGGCCATTGCCGCCTGTCGCTCGCCGGGCCGGAGGGCAGCGCCCCGCCGGGCGCCAACGAGCTGGGGGGCGAAAGCCACATCCGCGTCGCAACCAAATATCCCGGCACGACGCGCCGCTGGTTCGCGGCGCAGGGCATCCAGGCCGAATGTATCAAGCTCAACGGCGCGATGGAGATTGCGCCGAAGCTGGGCCTTGCCTCGCATATCGTCGATCTCGTCTCGACCGGGCGCACGCTGGTCGAGAACGCGCTCGCCGAACAGACGATCATCAGCGAAGTGTCGGCGCGGCTGATCGTCAACCGCGCGGCGTTCAAGCTGCGCTCGGCCGAGGTGCCGGCGCTGGTCGAAAAATTCCGTGAGGCGGTCGGCGATGCGGCGGCTTGACGCGTCCGATCCCGGCTTTGCCGAACAATTCGATGCGCTGGTCGATGACCGGCGCGAAAGCGCGTCCGACGTGTCGGCGGACGTCGCGGCGATCATCGCGCGCGTGAAGGTCGAGGGCGACGCCGCGCTCGCCGACTATACCGCGAAGTTCGATCGCTTCGACCTCGACACCAGCGGGTGGAGCATCTCGACGGACGAATGCGCCGCCGCCTATGACGCGCTGGCGCCCGAATTGCGGGACGCGCTGAACCTCGCGGCGGAGCGCATCCGCGCCTATCACGCGGCCCAGCTGCCCGAGGATCGCGATTATCGCGACAGCACGGGGGCCCGTCTTGGCGCGCGTTGGCGCGGGGTCGATGCAGCGGGGGTCTATGTCCCTGGCGGGCGGGCCGCCTATCCCTCGTCGGTCTTGATGAACATCCTTCCGGCCAAGGTCGCCGGGGTCGGGCGCATCGTGATGATGACTCCGACGCCGGGCGGCGAGGTCAATCCGGTCGTGATGGCAGCGGCGCATATCGGCGGGGTCGACGAAATCTGGCGGGTCGGCGGCGCGCAGGCCATCGCGGCCCTGGCCCACGGCACCGATCGAATCGCGGCCGTCGATGTCGTCACCGGCCCCGGCAACGCCTGGGTCGCCGAAGCAAAGCGCCAGCTTTACGGGGTTGTCGGTATCGACATGGTCGCGGGGCCGAGCGAGATTGTCGTCGTTGCTGACGCGAAGAACGAACCGCATATCATCGCCGCCGACCTGCTGAGCCAGGCCGAACATGACCCGACGAGCCAGTCGATCCTGTTCACCGACGACGCCGATTTCGCCGATGCGGTCGCCGCCGCGGTTGCGCAAGTCATCCCGACGCTCAGCACCGCAGCGACGATGCAGGCGAGCTGGGCCGACAATGGCGCGGTCATCGTCGTGCCGCGCCTTGCCGATGCCATCCCGCTTTGCGACCGGCTTGCGCCGGAACATCTCGAACTCGCGGTCGATGCCGATCAGGCCGACGCGCTGTTTGCCAAGGTGCGCCATGCGGGATCGGTGTTCCTCGGCCGCCAGACGCCAGAGGCGATCGGCGATTATGTCGCCGGCCCGAACCATGTCCTGCCCACCGGACGCCGGGCGCGCTTTTCGAGCGGGCTGTCGGTTACCGATTTCATGAAGCGCACCAGCTTCCTTGCGCTCGACGACGCCAGCCTGGCCGCCATCGGTCCGGCGGCGGTGGCACTCGCGGGCGCCGAAGGACTTCCCGCGCACGCGCTCAGCGTCCAGAACCGATTAAAGTAGAAAAGCCATGAACAAACGCACCCAGTCCCGCTCCGCCGCCCGGCTTGCCGCCGTCCAGGCGCTCTATCAGCACGAGATGGAGGCGACCCCCGTCGCCAAGCTGATCCATGAATTTCACCAGCACCGCATCGGCGCGACGATCGAGGACGCGGAATATGCTGACGCCGACACCGCCTTTTTCGATGACATCGTCAAGGGCACGCTGGCGCGGCGGGAAGAGATTGACGCGGCGATCGTCGCGCGGTTGGCAAGCGGCTGGTCGATGGACCGGCTCGACCGCACGATGAAGGCGATCCTGCGCGCCGGTTCCTATGAACTGATGGCGCGGGGCGACGTGCCCGTCGGCGCCGTCGTCAGCGAATATGTCGACGTTGCCAAGGCCTTTTTCGACGCGCGCGAGGCGGGGTTCGCCAACGGGCTGCTCGATGCGATCGGCAAGGACGTGCGCGGAACCAGCGCATAAGATATCCGTTCGCATCGAACGGACAAGAGCGTCCCTCGTCTAACGAGAGGATAGTATGAGCGAAGCCGATTTCATCGCCCGCCTGCGGAGCATCGCGACAGATCCTGCCGCGCGCGGGCTTGCCGACGATGCCGCCGAATGGGAGGGGCTGGTCCTCACCCACGACATGATCGTCGAAGGCGTGCATTTCCTGCCCGACGACACGCCGCAGGACGTCGCGTGGAAACTGGTCGCGGTGAACCTGTCCGACCTGGCCGCAAAGGGTGCGGCGCCGGTCGGCATCCTCGTCGGCTACAGCCTTGGCGACGACGCGTGGGACGCGGCATTCGTCGAGGGACTGGGCGCAGTGCTGCGCCGCTTCGGCCTTGCATTGCTCGGCGGAGACACGGTGCGCGTGCCGTCGGGCGCGCCGCGCAGTTTCGGCCTGACCGCCATCGGCCGCGCCCCGCCCTGCGGCGCCCCTTCGCGCAGCGGCGCCCGGCCGGGCGACCAGATCTGGGTCACCGGCACGATCGGCAATGCGGGGCTGGGGCTCGCGATGCGGTTGGGGCAGGTGGAACCCAATGAGACCTGCCTTGCCGCCTATAAGCGGCCGCAACCGCAACTTACCTTCGGGCAGGCGGTCGCACCGCATGTTCACGCGATGATGGATGTGTCCGACGGCCTGTTGATCGACGCGCGGCGGATGGCAGCGGCGAGCGGATGCGAGTTTGGCATCATGCTCGAAGCGATCCCGCTGTCGGCGGCGCTGCTCGCTGTACGCCCCGATGTCGTCGATACCCGGCTCGCGGCGGCAACCGCGGGCGACGACTATCAGTTGCTGTTCGCCGCCGATCCCGGCGCGGCGGCGGCGATCCGCGACATCGCGACCGGGCTGAACATCGCCGCCTCCCCGATCGGACATGTCGGGGTGGGGGAGGGAATCATGCTCACCCACCGGGCACAGCGCATCGCGCTTCCAGATCGTCTCGGTTTCATGCACTGACGCGCAAAGCCGCGGAAACGAGACAGAATTACCGGGGTTGCCCTTGGCATTCTTTCTTCCCATAACTCGGCGTCCAAATTTGGGGCGGTCGCATCAGGGGAGAGAGCGAACCGGCATCAATAAGTCGGACGTGCTCGACTGCTATCTTCTGCGTCGCCCTTCTCAATGGGGAAGGAAGCAACACGCATGAATCCGGTTTTGATCGCGATAGCGTGCGGCCTGGTGGCCGTACTCTATGGATTTATTACCTCGCGGCAGGTGCTCAGCGCATCGGCGGGTAATGAGAAGATGCAGGAAATCGCCGCCGCCATCCAGGAAGGCGCCAAGGCCTATCTCGGCCGCCAATATCGCACCATCGCCATCGTCGGCGTCGTTGTCGCCATCCTCGTCGGGCTGTTCCTTGGCCCGATCTCGGCGACCGGCTTCGTTATCGGCGCCGTTCTGTCGGGCGTCGCCGGCTTTGTCGGGATGAACATTTCGGTCAAGGCCAATGTCCGCACCGCGGCCGCAGCGCAGACCGGGCTGCAGGCGGGCTTGACCATGGCGTTCCGCGCCGGGGCGATTACCGGCATGCTCGTGGCGGGCCTTGCGCTTCTCGCGATCTCGGTCTTCTTCTGGTATCTGATCGGGCCGGGCGGGTTCACCGTCGGCGGTGAGGATCGCACGGTCGTCGACGCGCTTGTCGCGCTCGCGTTCGGCGCCTCGCTGATCTCGATCTTCGCGCGCCTTGGCGGCGGCATCTTCACCAAGGCCGCCGACGTCGGTGCCGACCTGGTCGGCAAGGTCGAGGCAGGTATCCCGGAGGATGACCCACGCAACCCCGCGGTCATCGCCGATAACGTCGGTGACAATGTCGGCGATTGCGCCGGTATGGCCGCCGACCTTTTTGAAACCTACGTCGTCACGGTCGGCGCCACCATGGTGCTGATCGCGCTGCTGCTGAAGGGCGCGGGCGACATGCTGCTGCCGCTGATGACCCTGCCGCTGCTGATGGGCGGCGTGTGCATCATCACGTCGATCATCGGCACCTATTTCGTGCGTCTCGGCAGCGGGACGAACGTCATGGGCGCGATGTACAAAGGGTTTCTTGTCACCGCAGTGCTCTCGATCCCGGCGATCTGGTTCTCGACCAGCTATGTGCTGAAAGGCGACATGGCGACCGACATTACGGGCACGACGTTCAACGGCAGCGACCTTTTCTATTGCTCGCTGCTCGGGCTGGTCATCACCGGCCTGATCATCTGGATCACCGAATATTACACCGGCACCAACTACCGCCCGGTGCGTTCGATCGCCAAGGCGTCGGAAACGGGTCATGGCACCAACGTGATCCAGGGCCTTGCCATCAGCCTCGAATCGACCGCGCTGCCGACGCTCGTCATCTGCGTCGGCATCGTCGTCGCCTTCCAGACGGCGGGTATCGTCGGTATCGCCTTTGCTGCGACCGCCATGCTCGCGCTGGCCGGCATGGTGGTTGCGCTCGACGCTTATGGTCCCGTCACCGACAACGCCGGCGGCATTGCCGAAATGGCGGGGCTCGACGATTCGGTTCGTGAAAAGACCGACCTGCTCGACGCCGTGGGCAACACGACCAAGGCGGTGACGAAGGGCTATGCCATCGGTTCGGCGGGTCTGGCGGCGCTGGTGCTGTTCGGCACCTATACCGCCGACATCACCGAATATTCGGCCAAGCTTGGGCTGACCGAGCCGCTGACCTTCTCGCTGTCATCGCCCTATGTCATCGTCGGGCTGCTGCTCGGCGCGCTGCTGCCGTACCTCTTCGGGGCGATGGGCATGACCGCGGTCGGCCGCGCGGCGGGCGAGGTGGTCAAGGATGTCCGCGACCAGTTCAAGGCGAACCCGGGCATCATGACGTATGAGAGCAAGCCCGATTACGCCCGCACGGTCGACCTCGTCACCAAGGCGGCGATCAAGGAAATGATCATCCCGTCGTTGCTGCCGGTGCTGGCGCCGATCGTCGTCTATTTCGTGATCCGCGGCGTTGCGGGTCCGGCGGCGGCCTTGGAGGCGCTCGGCGCGCTCCTGCTTGGCGTGATCGTCGGCGGGCTGTTCGTCGCCATCTCGATGACCTCGGGCGGCGGCGCATGGGACAATGCCAAGAAATATATCGAAGACGGAAACCATGGCGGCAAGGGCAGCGAAGCCCATAAGGCGGCGGTGACCGGCGACACCGTCGGCGATCCGTACAAGGATACCGCGGGCCCGGCGGTTAACCCGATGATCAAGATCACCAACATTGTGGCGATCCTGCTCCTCGCGGCGCTGGCGCACGGCGCGGCATAAGCTGCGCCGGTTCTGTCGATGACGAATGGCCCCGTCGGAGCGATCCGGCGGGGCTGTTTCTTTTCACGAAGCGGCTTGTCTCGCCGCTGCCGCACGCTAGGATTTCATCATCATTATCAGGAGCCAAGCCTTGGATAAGCTGTCGTACCGCCGCCTTTTGATTGCTGCCGCGATGCTCGCGCCTGCGCTGCCGGTCACCGCTGTGAATGGGATGGCCGCCGACACCGCGCTGGCGAGCGCGCGGGTTCCGACGGCGCAATTCGCCAACCGTGCGACACTGCAAATGCCGCGCCTGTCGCCCGACGCCACGAAAATGGCGGCGAAGGTCAGCCACAAGGGCGTCGAATATCTGGCGATCTTCGACCTCACCGGAAAGGCGCAGCCCGACTATTTCCTGAAGACAGAGGCCTATAAGGAATTTGGCGACCGCCGCATCATGAATTGGCGCTGGGTCGGCAACCGCACCCTCGTCGTCACCGCGGCATCGGGCGAAATCGGACTGTTCGAGGGCGAATATGGCCGGTTGTTCAGCTATGATGTCGATGGCAAAAAACTCGCGCCGCTGGCGTGGAAGGATGCCGGCGGCGATGCCAGCAACATCATCCATGTCGATCATGCGAAGGAGCGCATCCTGCTGTCGCGCACGTCGATCGCCTATAGCTATGAAATGCTGAGCCGGCCCGAGGTCGCCGATGTCGACGTGCGCAGCGGCGCATTCAACATCGTGCAAAAACCCAATATCCTGGTCGGGCAATGGGCCGCCGACGGCAAGGGCGTCGTCCGCATGGGCGTCGGTTATGACAGCGACAGCGGCAAGACGCGCGTCCTCTACCGCGCGAAGGACGGCGACAATCTGAAGACCATTTACGACAAGGCCGACCCCAGCTTTTCGGGCGATTCGCTGGTGCCGCAGATCTTCCTTGCCGAAGAGGGCAAGGCGATCGTGACCAGCAATGCCGACGGTTTCAACAAGGTCTACAAGCTCGACCTTGCCACGATGGAGCTTGGCAAGCCGCTGTTTGAAATTCCGGGCTATGACGTCGGCGGCGTCGGCTGCAACCATGAATGCGACACGCTGGAGGCGGTGTACGCCACCACCGAACGGTCGAAAACCTATTGGATGGACCCGCGCTTCAAGGAAGTGCAGGATATTTTTGAAAAGCAATTCGGCGTCGGGAACGTCCAGATCGTGTCGAGCGACCTTGCGGACAAGACCATGCTGGTGTGGGTCGGCAAGGCCAATCAGACCGGGCTATATTATTCCTTCCATACCGAAACCGGCAAGGTGACGCGGATCGGTTATTCCAACGAACTGTTCCGCGACGCGGAAATGAACCCGACGCGGACGGTCGTCTATACCGCGAGCGACGGCGAAAAGGTCCATGCCGTGGTGACCATGCCGCGGCATCGCGCCGGCCAGAAAAACCTGCCGGTGGTGATGATTACCCACGGCGGTCCCTTCGGTCCGCGCGACGAAGAGGGCTTTGGACCCTTCCCATGGCACCAGGCGATCGCCGAACTGGGTTATGTCGTGGTGCAGCCCAATTTCCGCGGGTCGGGCGGCTATGGCCGCGAATGGATCAAGAAGGGGCGCGACAATGGTTTCGGGCTGCGGATGCAGGACGATCTGAATGACGCCATCGACTATCTCGCCGCGCAGGGGATCGTCGACCCCCAGCGCGCCTGCATGATGGGCTGGTCTTACGGCGGCTATGCCTCGGCGCGCGCGGCACAGCGCGATCCGGCCCGGTGGCGCTGCGCGATCGCGGGCGCCGGGGTTTATGACCTGGGCGAGATGCGCAAGTTCGACAAATATTATCTTGGCCGGTTCGGATCCAACTATCTGAGCAAGGGGCCCGCCGACCTCGACGCCGTATCGCCGGCACAGAACGCCACGGGCAAATGGTCGCCGATCCTGATCGTGCATGGGGTGGAGGACAAGCGCGTCCCGATTGCACAGGCAAAGCGGCTCGTCGCCGCGCTCGAACGCGCAGGAAAGGTGAAGGGGCAGGATTACGACACGCTCTACCAGCCCGACAACACGCATAATTTGCCGGCCCCGACCGACGAGGCGCAGTTCCTGGAAGCGACCGAGAAATGGCTCGACCGTTTCAACCCCGCCTATATTGCGAGCGATCCCGACAAGGCACCGCCGGTGATGGCCGCGAAATAGGCGCGCGGGCCGGTCAGTCGGCGGCCGTGGCGGCCATTTTGGCGGCATAGCCCGCCTGCACCATCGCGCTCATCCGGTCGAACAATGCGTCGGGGTCGCTGCGGCGCAGGCTCGCGATCACTGCTTCGGCGCCGTCGGCGACCACCAGTTCGCGTGTTCCGGCGTCGATTGCAGCCAGCATCTGCGCGGCGGCATCGTCGGGTGACAGGCCGTTGTCGATCGCGGCGTCGCTCTCCCCCCGCGTGCTGCCGTCGGCGTTCAGCGCATTGCGGCTGACATTGGTGCGCACCGAACCCGGCGCAACGACCAGAACCTTGAGCCCGAGATGCTCATTCTCCGCCCGCACGGCGTCGTGATAACCGATGATGCCATGCTTTGCGGCGCAATAGGCGCTGCGTAGCGGGACGCCTGCGATCCCCGCGACGCTCGAAATGGCGACAATCTGTCCACCGCCCGCGGCCACCATGCGCGGCAGGACCTGCTGGGTCAGGGCGATCGGGGCGATCAGGTCGACCGCGATAATCTGTTGATAAACGACAAAGTCGGTTTCGATCGCGAGGCTTCGCTGCGAGATTCCGGCATTGTTGACCAGGCCGTCGATGCGGCCGTGCCAGCCCCATGCCTGATCGGCGATCGCGGGCAGGGCGTTATAATCGGTCGCCTCGAACGGCAGAACCAGCGTGTCGGTCGCGCAATCGGCGGCGACCGCGTCCAGCGCCGCGACGTTGCGCCCCGACAGGATCAGCTTGGCGCCGCGCGCCGCGAGTGCGCGGGCCAGCGCCGCGCCAATGCCCGAAGAGGCGCCCGTGATCCACCAAACTTGATCCAGCATACCGGCTCCTTACCTGTAATTTCGTTTCAACCTGAAACGGGTATCGAAAGCCGTCAAGGTGCCGACCGACGCATTTCCGCGCAGGGGTGGCAATTTTGTTGCGAATCTGTTATAATAAATATCAACACGCCGACATCCTGCCTCTTCCCGTCTCTGGGCTGGGGCGCTTTCCGGCGTTCCGATGGAGCCATATCCCTTGTCACTCTGACTGGCTAGCGCCGCCCGAATGCAAATCCCCCTCCGCGAGAGGGCGGGATGCCCCGGTGTTGTCGCACTTTCAGATCAGGGTCAAGGCACAAGAAAAGGAATTTGCATGTCCGTGAACACGCTCTTGTTCGAAGTCGGTGATTATGTCGTTTATCCCAAACATGGCGTGGGGCGCGTCATCGAGTTGCAGAAATCGGAAATCGCCGGGATGCAGCTCGAACTTTATGTCCTGCGCTTTGAAAAGGAAAAGATGACGCTTCGCGTGCCGACGAACAAGGCCGAGGGTGTGGGTATGCGCAAGCTGTCGTCGGACAAGACGCTGAAGGAAGCGTTGCAGGTCCTGACCACCAAGCCGAAGGTGAAGCGCACCATGTGGTCGCGCCGTGCCCAGGAATATGAAGCGAAGATCAATTCGGGCGACCTGGTGTCGATCGCCGAGGTGACGCGCGACCTGTTCCGCGCCGACGACCAGCCCGAACAAAGCTATTCGGAGCGCCAGATCTTTGAAGCGGCGTCGAGCCGCCTCGCGCGCGAACTCGGCGCGATGGAAGAAAGCGACGAAAAGACGGCGCAGGCAAAGATCCTCCAGATTTTGAATGAACACGCGCCGCTGTATTACGCTGAAAAGGTGTAAGCGCGCGGGTTAGCGATAAAGGGAAGGGGCGGTCCGCGAGGGCCGCCCTTTTTCGTTCTTCCCTCTCCCGTCGGGTGAGGGGATGTGACCTCGCCCAAGTTCGCGCGGGCCGAGCCCCTCACCAAGCGCGCCTAGACGGCTGCCCCGCCAAGACTTGCTATCCTCTCCCGACGGGAGAGGAGGGCTACGGGTATGTCGCACTCACAAAATACAGCCCGTCGGGCGGCGCGTTCAGCCCTAGCGCATTGCGGTCCGCCGCCTCCAGCGCCGCCTTCAAATCGCCCGCCGACCATTTTCCATAACCGACAAGTGCGAGGCAGCCGACCATCGAGCGCACCTGGTGGTGGAGGAAGCTGCGCGCTGCGGCCTCGACGATCAGCTCGTCGCCGTGGCGGCTGACGGTCAGCTTATCCAGCGTCTTCACCGGGCTCTGCGACTGGCAATGCGCCGAGCGGAAGGTGGTGAAGTCGTGGAGGCCGACGAGCGCCTGCGCCGCTGCGTGCATCGCGTCGGCGTCGAGCGGCCGCGCGACCTGCCACGACAGCCCCTTGTCCCACGTCAGCGGCGCGCGGCGGTTGACGATCCGATATTCATACGACCGCCCGACGCAGGCAAAGCGCGCGTGCCAGTCGTCCGGCACCACCTCGCACCCGATGATCGCGATCGGCGCGGGACGAAGCTGGGCGTTCAGCGCCTCGGTCAGCTTGAACGGCGTCAGCGGCTTGGCGATGTCGACATGCGCGCGCATGGCAATGGCATGGACCCCCGCATCGGTGCGGCCGGCGCTCAGCACCTGCACCGTCTCGCCCGTGAAACGGTGAATGGCTTCCTCGATCGCCTGCTGGACACTTGGGCCGTGCGCCTGCCGCTGCCAGCCCATATAGGGGCGGCCGTCATATTCGATGGTGAGGGCGAAGCGAGTCATGCGAGCATATGTCCTGAAATTCGTCATGCCGGACTTGATCCGGCATCCATGAGGCTTGGCGCAGCAATGGACCCCGGATCAAGTCCGGGGTGACGAAAAGAGGGATTGGTTAGTCATACCAGCCGCGTCCCTGCCGCAATCGCCCGTCCGCGCAGCAACTCGCCCGCCTCCATCGCCGGCTTTCCCGCGCGCTGGATGCGCGTCGCGCGGATCGCGCCGGGGTTGCAGGCGATGGTGAGCGCGTCGTCGATCGTGACGCCCGGGGGTGCCCCCGACACCGTATCGGCCGGATGCACGACCTCGGCGGCCAGCACCTTGTACCGCTCGCCCTCCAGCTCGAAAAACGCCCCCGGCGCCGGGTTGAACGCGCGAATTTGCCGCTCGACCTGCACCGCGCTGGTCAGGAAATCGAGCCGCGCTTCGCTCTTGTCGATCTTGGCGGCATAGGTGACGCCGTCCTCGGGCTGCGGCGCGGGCGGAAAGGCGTGGAGGTCGCTCAGCACCCGCCGCATCATCAGCGCGCCCATTTCGGCGAGTTCGTGGGTCAGGATGCCCGCGCTCTTGTCCGTCGCAGGGGTCGTTTCGACCAGCCGCATCGCCCCCGTATCGAGCCCGGCGTCCATTTGCATGATCGTAACCCCGGTCTCGGCATCGCCCGCCAGGATCGCTCGCTGCACCGGCGCCGCGCCGCGCCAGCGCGGCAGGATCGAGCCATGGACGTTGAGGCAGCCTTCGCGCGGGGCGTCGAGCACCGCTTGCGGCAGGATCAGGCCATAGGCCGCGACCACCGCGACATCGAGGTTCAGCGCGGCGAAGTCGGCCTGTTCGTCGGCGCCCTTCAAGCTCTTCGGGGTACGGACGGGCAGGGCGTGCTCTTCGGCCCAGACCTGCACCGGGCTCTTCTGCAATTTTTTGCCGCGCTGTGCCGGGCGGGGCGGCTGGGTATAGACCGCTGCGATGTCATGCCCCGCCGCGTGCAGCGCGGCGAGCGTCGGCACCGCAAAGGGCGGCGTTCCCATGAAGGCGATACGCATGGGTGCGGGCTTTGGCGGAGGTGGGCGCGACATTCAAGTCTTGGCGCAGCGTGCCCCTGCGAAGGCAGGGGCCCATCACCGGACCGTACCAGGTTGCGCCGAGCGGAGATGGGTTCCTGCCTTCGCAGGAACACGGGGAATATTGTGCATCCCAAGCACACCCACTACCACCCCGTCATGGCCTCCACCGAAATCGAAGCCCTCGTCCAGCAACTCGCCCGTCTCCCCGGTCTCGGCCCGCGGTCGGCGCGGCGCGCGGTGCTGCACCTGATGAAGAAGCGCGAGTCTGCGTTCGTGCCGCTGCTCGCGGCGCTGCAAACCGTGTCCGAACGGCTCGTCACCTGCACCATCTGCGGCAATGTCGACACCCACGACCCCTGCGCAATCTGCGCCGACCCACGCCGCGACGCGCGCAGCCTGTGCGTCGTCGAGGAAGTGTCGGACCTGTGGGCGCTCGACAAGTCGCGGCTGTTTCCCGGCAAATATCATGTGCTCGGCGGCCGGCTCTCGGCGCTGGAGGGCGTGCGGCCGCAGGATCTCAGCATCGACGCGCTGGTCGCGCGCGTCGCCGCGGGGGGCATCGACGAGGTCGTGCTGGCGATGAACGCGACGCTGGAGGGGCAGACGACGGCGCATTATCTGGCCGAACGGCTGGAAGGCTATCCGGTGCGGTTGACGCAGCTGGCGCATGGTTTGCCGGTGGGTGGCGAACTGGATTACCTCGACGAGGGGACGCTCGCGCAGGCGCTGAGGGCAAGGCGGCCGGTGGCTTGACGTCGGCGCCTCGAGTTCATACCTGCACGCCATGGCCTTACTCCCTATCATAGAGACCCCGGACCCCCGGTTGCGCGTCATTTCCCAGCCGGTCGAGACGTTCGATGCCGAGCTGAAGCAGTTGGTCGCCGACATGTTCGAGACGATGTACGACGCCCCCGGCATCGGGCTTGCCGCGATTCAGGTCGGGGTGCCGAAGCGCATTCTGGTGATCGACCTGCAGGAACCCGACCCCGAAGATCCCGAGGGCAAGAAGGTGATCCGCGAGCCGCGCGTGTTCATCAATCCCGTCTTTTCGGACGAGAGTGAAGAGCATAGTGTCTATTCGGAAGGCTGCCTGTCGGTCCCCGAGCAATATGCCGATGTGACGCGCCCCGCCGAGGTTACCGTCGACTGGCAGGACGAGGACGGCAAGCATCATCAGGAACGCATGACCGGCCTGATGGCGACGTGCATCCAGCACGAGCACGACCATCTGGAAGGCATTTTGTTCATCGACCATCTGTCGCGGCTGAAGCGCGAGATGGTGCTCAAGAAGCTCGCGAAGATGCGGAAGGCGGCGTAAGCGGCGTTATCGGGATGTGTTCCCCCGCGAAGGCGGGGGTCCATCATGGGTCGTATCGGTTTTCAACCATCGGGTGATGGGTCCCCGCCTTCGCGGGGACGCATGTCACCAATGGTGGCGCGAAAGCTACCCCGCCTTCGCCACGCCAACCATCGCGGGGCGTAGCAGCCGGTCTTTCAGCATATAACCCGCCTGCATTTCCTGCACGATCGTGCCCGGCGCCTTGTCGCTCGGGATTTCGAGCATTGCCTGGTGCTGGTTGGGGTCGAGCGGCAGGCCGATCGCCGCGATGCGCGTGATGCCGTTGCGTTCAAAGACGCTCAGCAATTCGCGCTCGGTCGCCTCCAGCCCGGTAATCAGCGGCTTGATGCCTTCGTCGGCACGCTGCTCGTCGCTGAGTGCAGCCAGCGCGCGGCCAAGATTGTCGGCGACCGACAGGATGTCGCGCGCGAACTTCGTTGCCGCATAGGCATGCGCGTCGGCGATTTCCTTATCCTTGCGGCGCGTGACATTCTGCGTTTCGGCGCGCGCATAGAGCAGATCTTGCTGGAGCGCAGCGACCTGTTCGGCGAGTTGAGCGATTTCGTCATTCTCGCCTTCGGCGGGCGCTGCGGTGTCAACGGCTTCGGCTTCGGCGTTCGCGCCGTCGTCGACCGGCGTGTCGTTTTCCATGTTCGTCATAAACCTATCGTATCAGTCTGGAGAGTGATTGTGCGGTGAAATCCACCATGGGAACGATGCGGGCATAGTTCAAGCGCGTCGGACCGATCACGCCCACGACACCCACCACGCGCCCGTCCGATCCGCGATAGGGTGCCGCTATCACGGACGAACCCGAAAGCGAGAATAATTTATTCTCCGACCCGATGAAAATGCGCGTCGCGCTGCCGTCGCGGGCGCTGTCGAGCAGTTGCGCAATGTCCTGCTTGGTTTCGAGTTCGTCGAGCAACTGGCGCACGCGATCGAGGTCGCCGACGGCGCTCTCGTCGAGCAGATTGGCCTGCCCGCGCACGATCAGCACCGGGCGGTCGGCGCCGTCGGAAGACCAGATGGCAAGGCCGCGGCTGACCAGATCCTGCGCCGCGCGGTCGATCGCGATGCGCTCGGCCTCGATCTCGCGGCGCACCCGCGCCATCGCCTCGGCCAGCGTCAGGCCGCCGAGCGTCGCCGAAATATAATTGCCCGCTTCGACCAGCGCCGACGGGTTGAGGCCCGGCGGAATGTCGATGACGCGATTCTCCACCGCGCCGTCGCCCGCGACAAGCACGACGAGCGACTGGTTCGCCGACAACGGGACAAAGGCAATCTGTTTGAGCACCCGTTCATGCTTGGGCACGAGCACCAGCCCCGCGCATGCCGACAATCCCGACAGCGCCGACGTCGCCTGCGCCAGCGCGCTTTCGATCGGACCCGCGTCCGACAGACTCGCCTCGATCTGCGCGCGGTCTTCGGCCGAGGGTTCGGCGACCTGCATCATGCCGTCGACGAACAGGCGCAGCCCCTGTTCGGTCGGCAGCCGCCCGGCGCTGGTGTGCGGGCTGGCGAGCAGGCCGAACTCTTCGAGGTCCTGCATGACGTTGCGGATCGACGCGGGCGACAGGTTCAGCGCCGCAAGCTTTGACAGCGTGCGCGATCCCACCGGCTGGCCGGTCTCCAGATAGGCATCGACGACCAGCCGGAACACGTCGCGCGCGCGCGTGGTGAGTTCGGTGATCGGCGGTGTGGTCATACGGAGGATTTAGGGTGGCGAGGGGCACGGGGCAAGCGTCGCCCGCAATGACGGGTGGCGCAGACGGATCAACCCCGCTAAGCGCGCCGCACATCATCACAGGAGAATCCCCCATGCGCCCTTCCGGCCGCGCGCCCGACCAGATGCGCCCCATCGCCATCGAAACCGAATTTACGATCCACGCCGAAGGCAGCGTCCTCGTCAGCTTTGGCAATACCAAGGTGCTGGTGACGGCCAGCGTCGATGAAAAAGTGCCGTCGTGGATGCGCGGCAAGGGCGCGGGCTGGGTGACGGCCGAATATGGCATGTTGCCCCGCGCGACGCACACGCGCGGTAATCGCGAAGCGGCTAAGGGCAAACAGTCGGGGCGGACGCAGGAAATCCAGCGGCTTATCGGCCGTTCCTTGCGCGCCGTAGTCGACATGAAAAAGCTCGGCGAGCGCCAGATCATCATCGATTGCGACGTGATCCAGGCCGATGGCGGCACCCGCACCGCCTCGATCAGCGGCGCCTGGGTCGCGCTGCGGATCGCGGTCGACAAGCTGCTCGCGGCCAAGACGATCGCCGAAGACCCGATCGTCGACAAGGTCGGCGCAATCTCGTGCGGTATCTACAATGGCACCCCGGTGCTCGATCTGGACTATGACGAGGATTCGGTGGCGGAAGCCGACGGCAATTTTGTGCTGACCGCAAAGGGTCAGATCGTCGAGGTGCAGGCAAGCGCCGAGGGCGCGACCTATGACGAGGAAGGCCTGCTGCGCCTGCTCCGCCTCGCGCGCATCGGCTGCGGCGAGATTTTCGCGGCGCAGGACCGGGCGACGGGGCGCTGATCGCATTTTCGTCACCCCGGACTTGATCCGGGGTCCATCGACGGCGAGGTAATGGATGCCGGATCAAGTCCGGCATGACGAAAATTGAGGTTGTCAAATGACTCATCGAAAACTCGCCCCCGGCAAGCTCGTCATCGCCAGCCACAATGCGGGGAAGGTGCGCGAAATCCGCGCGCTGCTCTTGCCCTTCGGGATCGAGCCGGTGTCTGCGGGCGACCTCGGCCTGCCCGAACCTGAGGAAACGGGGACGAGCTTTCGCGAGAATGCACTGTTGAAGGCGCATGCCAGCGCGTCGGCATCGGGCTTGCCCGCGCTGGCCGACGACAGCGGGCTGGAAGTCGCGGCGCTTATGGGTCGGCCGGGCGTCTACACGGCCGATTGGGCCGAGCGCCAATGGTTCGAGGGCAATCCCGGCCGCGACTGGTATATGGCGATGGGAAAGGTCGAAGGGCTGCTCGCCGAACAGGGGCCGCACGTCGACCGCAGCGGCTGCTTCGTTTGCACCCTCGCGCTTGCCTGGCCTGACGGCCACGCCGAAGTGTTCGAGGGCCGCGCCGAAGGCCACCTGACCTGGCCGCCGCGCGGGACGTTGGGTTTTGGCTATGATCCGGTCTTCGTTCCAACCGGCAAGTCACTGACTTATGCGGAGATTGATCCGGCGGAAAAGCATGCGATCAGCCACCGTGCTGATGCTTTTGCAAAGCTGGTGGCGGGCGTATTTTGATGCAGTCGTCACCCTGGCGTTGGTCCGGGGTCTATGGATTCCGCCTTTCGCCGGAATGACGAATGGGAGTAGGGGGTCCCATGGCCGAGCCGCTCGCCCTTTACGTCCATTGGCCGTTTTGCGTGTCGAAATGTCCCTATTGCGACTTCAACAGCCATGTCCGCGACAGCGTCGATCAGGCGGTCTGGCGCGATGCGCTGCTGGCCGACCTGCGGCACGAGGCGGCGTTGCTTCCCGGGCGCACCGTGGGGTCGATTTTTTTCGGTGGCGGCACGCCCAGCCTGATGCCGCCGACGACCGTTGCCGCCGTGATTGCGGCGGCGGAGGCCAAATGGGGGCTCGCGGCCGACTGCGAAATCACGCTGGAGGCGAACCCCAATTCGGTCGAGGTCGCCAATTTTGCGGACCTTGCCGCCGCCGGGGTCAATCGCGTTTCGATAGGCGTTCAGAGCTTCGATTCGCAAGTGCTTGAATTTCTGGGGCGCGCGCACAGCGAGGACGAGGCGCGCCGCGCCATTGCCACCGCGCAGGAACATTTTGCACGCGTCAGCTTCGACCTCATCTACGCCCGGCCCGGCCAGTCGCTCGTTGCATGGGAAGCCGAACTGGCGGGCGCGCTTGCGTTCGGCACCGACCATCTCTCGCTCTACCAGCTCACGATCGAACCCGGGACGCGCTTTGCGACCCTTGCGGCGAAAGGCGACCTGACCATCCCCGACGGCGATACCGCCGCCGATCTGTTCGACACGACGCAGGCGATGACGGCCGCCGCAGGGCTGCCACGCTACGAAGTGTCGAACCACGCCCGGATCGGGCAGGAGAGCCGCCATAATCTCGCTTATTGGCGCTACGCCGATTACGCGGGCGTCGGTCCCGGTGCTCACGGACGGCGGTTGGGACAGGCGACCGAACGCCACAAGAAGCCCGAGAATTTCATCGCGGCGGTGGAGCGTAATGGGCATGGGTTAAAGGTCGAAGCCGATCTGCCGGCGCATGAACGCGCGACCGAGGCGATGTTGATGGGGCTGCGGCTGACCGAAGGGATCGACCTTGCGCGGATCGAAGCGCGGAGCGGGTTGGCGCGCGAGGCGTTTGTCGACGCGGGGGCGGTAGCGCGATTGGTGGATCAAGGGTTGATGGCGCAGGACGGCGACCGGCTGGCGGTGACCGACGACGGGATATTGCTGCTCGACAGTATCCTTTCCGCGGTGGTGCGGACCAGCTAAACCCCAGCAGACCCGTTCGTGTCGAGCGAAGTCGAGACATCCCTCGACCTTGCGCAGCGCCGGTGGGCATCTCGACTTCGCTCGATGCGAACGGAAAGTGAGAAGGCGGTTGGCTGACGGATTGATCCGCGACTGGGATGCCCATCTGGCGCATGAAAAGCGCCGGTCGGAGCATACGCGCCGCGCCTATATTGCCGCGGCTGAACGTTTTTGCGCCTTCCTGTCGCGGCATCGCGGCGGCGCGGTCGATGCGCCGATGCTGGTGGCGCTGACCCCGAATGATGTGCGCGCCTATCTGGCCGAACGGCGCGGGGAGGGGCTGGGCAATGCGTCGGCGGCGCGCGAGCTTTCGGCGCTGCGCGGTTTCCTGCGTTTCGTCGGCGGATCGAACGCCAGCGTGCCGCAGATGCGCGGACCGCGCGTCAAAAAGGGCCTGCCGCGCCCGGTGTCACCGGCCGAAGCACTCGCGCTGGCGCAGGATGTCGAGGATCATGCCCGCGAAGGCTGGGTCGGCGCGCGCGATTTTGCGCTGCTCCTCCTCCTCTATGGCGCCGGTTTGCGCATCGGCGAGGCGTTGGGCCTGACCGGCGCGGTGCTGCCGCTGGGCGAGACGCTCCGCGTCACCGGCAAGCGAGACAAGACGCGGATCGTCCCGATCCTGCCCGCGGTCGCGGCCGCCGTGTCGCGTTATGCGGCCGCCTGCCCGTGGCCGATTGCAAAGGATATGCCGCTATTTCTCGGCGCACGCGGCGGGCCGCTCCAGCCGGGCGTCGTCCGCGCCAGCGTGCGATCGGCGCGGCGCGCGCTGGGGCTTCCTGAACGCACAACGCCGCACGCGCTGCGCCACAGTTTCGCGACGCATTTGCTGGCCGGCGGGGCCGATCTTCGCAGCTTGCAGGAATTGCTCGGGCATGCGAGCCTTGCCTCGACACAGGTCTATACTGCGGTCGATGCCGCGCATCTGCTCGACATCTACCGCAGCGCGCATCCGCGGGCCTGACATGAAAAATCAATCGGTGCGTGGCTTCCACGTGATGACGCGATAGACATATAGCAGCACGAGCGATCCGATCGCGACCAGTGCAACCGGGCCAACGAACGCATCCATATTGGCAAATTTGCCGCCGAACCAGTTGCCCGCGCCCGCCAGCGCCGAGATCCAGATCGTCGATCCCGCCGCGGTCCAGACCAGGAATTTCGCCTGGTTCATCTTGACCATTCCGGCGGGCAGCGACACCATCGTCCGCGCCACCGGCATAAAACGCGCGACAAACACGATCGCTGGACCATGTTTCAGGAAAAAAGCGTGCAGCCGCTCGACTTCGGTCCAGTCGAGGGTCAGCCAGCGGCCATGACGGTCGATGAAGGGTTTCAGCCGTTCATAACCGATCCAGCGGCCGACGCCGTACCAGATCCAGTTGCCCGCCGTCGTCCCTGCGACTGCGACCGCGACCAGCGTCCAGAAGTCGAAATGGCCCTTGGCAACGGCAATGCCGCCCAGCCCCATGATCACTTCGGACGGGATGGGCGGAAACACATTTTCGAGGAACATGAGGACGAAAATTCCCGCATAGCCCCAGCTTTGGATCAGGTTCAGGATGAAGTCGGTCATGGCGGGGTAACGCGCGGCGGCCTCAGCCGATCCGGCGGACGATCGCGTCCC
>NZ_MIAM01000016.1:143066-162994 GCF_001830555.1 Sphingopyxis sp. RIFCSPHIGHO2_12_FULL_65_19
ATTCGCCACCGATCACGTCTATGCCGACGAACACCAATCCCCGTTCGCGAAGCTGCGGCCCGAGGACGTCGCAAATTTCCCGTTCGCGCGGCGTCAGGTCCGCCGCTTCGGCGTAACCGCCGACCGCCAGGTTCGACCGGAACTCGCCTTCGCCCGGCTTGCGGTTGATCGCACCCGCGACCTCGCCATCGACAAGAACGATCCGCTTGTCGCCCTTGGCGACGCTTGGCAGGAACTGCTGGACCATGAAGGGTTCGGGCCACACTTGCCCGAACAGTTCGACCAGTGCGCCCAGATTGCCGCCGTCGGCATCGATGCGGAACACCGCCTTGCCGCCGTTGCCGTGGAGCGGCTTGATTACGACCGCGCCGTGGCGTGCCTGGAAATCCTTCACCGCGTCCAGATCGCGCGTCACCATGGTGGGCGGCATAAATTCGGGAAAATCGAGCACGAATATTTTTTCAGGGGCGTTGCGAACCGAAACGGGGTCGTTGACCACCAGCGTTTCGCGCGCGATCCGCTCGAGCAGCCAGGTGCCGGTTAGATAGCCGAGGTCGAACGGGGGGTCTTGCCGCATCAGCACGACATCGACGTCGCGGCCCAGGTCGAGCACCACCTCGTCGCCGAATTTGTAATGCGCGCCCGTCTCGCGCTGCGCTTCGATGATGCGGTTCGCTTTGGTTGTCAGTCGCCCCGCTTCCCACGTCAGCCCGCGAACATCGTAATGATAAAGCGCGTAGCCGCGGTCGAGCGCCTTCAATATCAAATGGAAGCTGCTGTCGCCCCCGATGTTGATATCGTCCATCGGGTCCATTTGTACCGCGGCGCGCAGGGTCATTCGATTTTCCTTAGGGTTGCCAGACGTGGACCAGATGGCGTGGCAGGCGCCGTGGCGCAAGGAGCATCACGTCGATGCGAATGTCGTCGCGCGGGCCGGCGAAGCGCGAAGCGAGCATTTCGGCCGCCGCGGCAACGCGGCGCAGCCGGTATTGGTCGATCGCCAGGTCAAGGTCGGCGGCACGGTCGCGCCATTTGACCTCGATGAAGGCAACCGTCCGCCCGCGCCGCGCGATCAGATCGACTTCGCCGACGGGCACGCGCAGCCGCTCGCCGACGATGCGCCAGCCGTGCAGGCGCAGCCACCAGGCAGCGCGGCGCTCGGCCCTGCGTCCGCGGGCTTCGGCGGCGGCGCGGTTCAAGCGCCTTCTTTCAGCGTCAGTGCGCGCGCATAAACGTCATGGCGATCGAGGCCGAAGCGTTTGGCGACAGCCTTCGCCGCCTGCGCCACCGGCCGGTCGGCCATCGCGTCGCGCAACGCGCCGTCCAGCGTTGCGTCGTCGGCCTGTTCGGGCACCACGTCGCCCGGTGGGCCGACAATGACGACAATCTCGCCCTTTGGCGGAGCGTCGCCATAGCGCGCAGCGAGGTCGATGAGCGTTCCGGTGACGCATTCCTCGAACATCTTGCTGATCTCGCGCGCGACTGCGGCGTCGCGATTGCCAAGGCCGTCGGCAAGCGCCGTCAGCGCGGCGGCGAGACGCGGCCCGCTTTCGTAGAATATCAGTGTCGCGCGCACGGCCGCGAATTCCGCAATCGTGTCGGCGCGCGCCTTCGCCTTGTTCGGCAGGAAGCCTGCGAACAGGAAACGGTCGCTCGGTAACCCTGACAGGGTAATCGCGGCGATCGCGGCGCAGGGGCCGGGCAGGGTGGTGACATGGCGCCCCGCCGCGCGGGCATCGCGCACGAGCTTGTATCCAGGGTCCGAAATCAGCGGGGTTCCGGCGTCGGACACCAGAACGACAACCTCGTCGGCCATCCTCGTGACCAGCGTCGTGCGGGTGCGTTCGTCGCTGTGATCGTGATAGGGGGTCATCGGCACACGCAAACCCAGATGCGACAGCAATTTCGCCGTGATGCGCGTATCCTCTGCGGCGATCACGTCGGCGGCGGCGATCGTTGCTGCCGCGCGCGCGCTGATATCGCCGAGGTTGCCGATGGGCGTCGCAACGATATAGAGACCGGGCAAGGGAGAATTTGAGATGGTCGAATCTGGCATGACGCCGAAAATGGCAGAAACTGCCCCCCACTACCAGTTCGGCGCGCGTCCGAATGATGCGTCGCCGCGTCGCCGGATTCTGCGCGGGATCGGCGCGATGGCGATGGCGGGACTGCTTGCGGCATGTCAGGTGGTGCCAAAATCGAACGGCCCGGCGACCCCGCCGCCGCCCACCAACCCCGACGACAATGTCGGTCCGGGCCTGCCGACCGATACCGATCGCCACCGCGTCGCCCTGTTGGTGCCCCAGACCGGCCCGAACGCCGACGTCGGCACCGCTATTGCCAATGCTACGACGCTGGCCCTGCTCGATTCGCGCACCGAACGCGTGCGCATCACCACTTATGATACCGCGCTCGGCGCCGCTGCCGCGGCGCGCCAGGCGGTGGCCGACGGCAACAAGCTGATCCTCGGCCCGCTGCTCAGCGAAGATGTCACCGCCGTCGCGCCGGTCGCGCGTGAGGCAAAGGTGCCCGTGCTCAGCTTCTCGAACGACAGCGGCGTCGCGGGCAACGGCGTCTTCATCATGGGCTTCGTGCCCGGGCAGTCGGTCGAGCGCGTCGTCGCTTTTTCGCGCGCCAAGGGGCATCAGCGGTTCGGCGCGCTCGTGCCCAAGAATGTCTACGGCGACCGCTCGGCGGCGGCGTTCCGCGCCGCGGTGGCGGAAGCGGGCGGCACGCTCGTCGCGGTCGAAAGCTATGACCGCAGCGCGACCGCGCTGACCGGCGCGGCGCGGCGGATCGCGAATGCAGGTGCGATGGACGCGGTGCTGATCGCCGACAGCGGCGGCAACGCCATTCGCGCCGTCCCGGTGATCAAGACCACGGGCAACAAGCAGATTCTCGGCACCGAATTGTGGAACACCGACGCGGCGCTTGGCAGCAGCGCGGTCATGCGCGGGGCGTGGTTCGCCAGCGTGTCGGATGGACTTTATAGCCAGCTTGCGGGCAAATATCGCGCCCGCTTCGGCAGGGCGCCGTACCGGCTCGCCAGCCTCGGCTATGATTCGGTGCTGCTCACCGTGCGCATCGCGCGCGACTGGAAACCCGGCACCAATTTCCCCGCAAACCGCTTGCTCGCCGCCGACGGCTTCGGCGGCATCGACGGCATCTTCCGCTTCAACAATCGCGGCATCGCGATGCGCGCGCTCGAGGTCAGCGAAATAGGCGCCGGCGGCTTCCGCGTCGTCGACCCCGCGCCGACCAAATGGTAGTGGCAGACCGGCCACAGTCGGCCCGAAAAGCATTGTGAAGAGCGCGCACCACTCTTTACGACAGCTTCGCGATCACTATATGACCATCACGCGTGTTTTTGCGTCGATGCTGCACGCCCTTTTTAGACGAACGCCTTTGTATTAATGATTCAGGAGATACAGCTATACCACCGCCCATGACCCGTCGCCCCATGGCACCGATGCCGCCGAAAAACGGCCCGCGTTACAATGAATTTATCGCCTCTCCGAAAGTCCGCGTGATCGACGAGGAAGGTGAAAATCTGGGCGTAATGCTGACGGCCGAAGCGATCGAGCAGGCGGCCGAGGTGGGTCTCGACCTGGTGGAAGTCTCTCCGAACGCCGATCCGCCGGTGTGCAAATTCCTGGACGTCGGCAAGTTCAAATATGAGGCGCAGAAAAAGGCCAACCTCGCCCGCAAGAGCCAGAAGACCCAGGAAATCAAAGAGATCAAGATGCGTCCGAACATCGACGATCATGATTTCGACGTGAAGATGAAAAAGGTCTTCGACTTCCTTGGCGAAGGCGACAAGGTCAAGATGACCATGCGTTTCCGCGGCCGCGAGATGAGCCACACCCAGCTTGGCCTCAATGTGCTTCAGCGCGTCGCCGAACTGACGTCGGAAATCGCGAAGGTCGAGGCGCATCCACGTACCGAAGGTCGCCAGATGCTGATGGTGATCGCGCCGAAATAAGCGCGGCGGCTCAGCCGATCCGGAATATGAGGGCGGTCGTTCCAGCGGGGCGGCCGCCCTTTTCGTATCGGCGCTCGATCATCTTCGCGGTGCCCTCCGCCGACACCGCGACGAGCGTCGAGGCGCGCGTGCCATAAACGTCGCCGCGCAGGAACAGCGCCGGGTCGTTTTCGGCCATCAGCGTGTCGAGCAGGTCTTCGGGATCGCTGCCAGCCGCGACCGTCGTTTCGAGCGCAACGCGAAGTCGCTCGGCGCGCGGGCAGGGTGCATCGACGGGTTCGTTGGCAAGCGCATGGACGCCGGGTTCGAGCGGCATGATCAGCGGGACCGGCCGGTTGGTCAGCAACCTTGTCTTGCCGTCGCCCACCGCGAAGAGGTTGAACGCGTTGAAACGCGGCAGGTCGTCGGCCGCGGGATCGGCGAAGCGACCTTCGCCGCGGAGCAGGTCGACGACGAGCGCGCCGCGCGACTCCTTGGCCGGATCGGGCATGGCGCCGCGCACATTGGTAACGACCACCGCGCGGCCGCTGGGGCGATGAACCCCGAGCCATGTTCCGCCTGCTTGAAGGTCGCGTCCCGCGATGATGCCGCTGCCGTCCTCCCATTCGGCGAGCGGCGCGGCGGCGCGCGCGTGAAATTCGTCGCGATTGCCGATGAGGATGAAGGGCCAGTCGGGATGGACTTGATGAGCAAGGGCGACGACGCACATGCCGCGCATATCGGGGCTCGGCACGCGCTTGCCAAGCCTCGCTTGCGCCGGAAATCCATTAGTCCGATTGGTGGTGGGCGGTGATGCAGGCGCGCACCTATTGCGACATGGCTATTTCGACCGCAATATCGCTGTGTTGTGTGACTATATCACCACGTTGATGGCGATGGCAAAGCGTGATAGCTTAAGCTGAGTTTTCTGGAGGGGGAATGACGATGACCGAAGCTGTAAAAACGCCGTGGCATTTATGGGCCGTCGGCATCGTGTCGCTGCTGTGGAACGCTTTTGGCGCGATGGATTATACGATGACCAAAATGGGCAACGCCGAATATCTGGCGGCCTTCACACCCGAACAACAGACCTATTTCGCGAGCTTCCCGGTCTGGGCGAACATTGGTTGGGCGCTCGGGGTATGGGGCGCGTTGCTCGGGTCGCTATTGCTCCTCGTGCGCAGCCGGCATGCTGTTACTGCTTTTCTCCTCTCGCTCGTCGGGCTGGGGATCAGCAGCGTTTATCAGTTCGGCATGCACTATGGTGACCTGATGCGGATGTTCGGTGCCTTTCCGATGATCTTCACGGCGGTGATCTGGGTGATCGCAATCGCCTTGTTCCTCTACGCGCGCGCGCAGGCGGCAACGGGCGTTTTGCGTTAGGCATCTCGGCTTTGGGGTGGGGCTGTCGTCGTCCACCCCAATTCGTTTGATCTGGGATGACGATTAAGGACGTATCCGCAACCCGCCGCGCGCCTCAGCGTGCGCGGATAAACGCGCGAATATCGGCCGACAATTTATGTCGGTCCTCGTCACGAATATACATCATGTGGCCCGCACCATAATAGGTGTAGCTGATCCGATCCTGCGGGATGCCGGTGCGCGACAGTGCATATTCGGCGGCGAAGAAAGGCGTCGCGAAATCATAATATCCCTGCGCCACCAGCACCTTCAGCCCTGAATTTTCGCGCAACGCCTGCCCGATATAGGGCGCGACATTCAGATAGGCGTTGCTGTCGCGGCCGCCGATGCGCCAGTCCCATTGGCCGCCGATGCCACCGATCGACTGATATTCACGGGTTGTCTTGAACCCCAGCCCGTCGCGGCTCCAGCTGTTGATCGCGGCGGTATAGCTTGCGTCGATGCCATAGAAGCTGGGGTCGTTGTCGGGACCTTCGCCTGCGCTGTCATAATCCTTGCCGGTGTAGCGGCTGTCGAGCCGTCCAACCGTCAGGCCGCGGTCGCGAAGCAATTCTTTATAGAAACGTTGCGGCGTGACGCGCAGGTCGGCGCTTTCGAGATAGGTCTCGCTGAGCCCGGTGAAGCGCGCCAGGTCTCGGCGGATCGCGGCGCGTTCCTCGCCCTGCAATTTCTGGCCCTTGAGCAGCGCGGTCGCATAGGGGCCGATCGCCCATTGCCGTGCTTCCTCGGCAAAGGCTTCGGGCGACGCGGCGGTCGCCTTGCCATGGTAAAGCGCGGTCACCGCCATCGAGGGCAGGTTGGTAATCGGCGACAGTTCGTTGCCCGGCGTGTCGGCGCCCGCCGCGAAATCGAGCACGGTTGAAATCAGGATGATGCCGTTGAGCGCGACGTCGTTATACGTCTCGTTCATCAACTGGTTGGCGACGGCGGCCGAACGCGTCGTGCCATAGCTTTCGCCGCCGAGATATTTGGGGCTGTTCCAGCGGCCATTGTCATTGAGCCAGCGGCGGATGACTTCAGCGACCAGCTTCGCGTCCTGCGTGACGCCGTAATAATTCTTGGGGTCGGCCTTGCCGATCAGGTGCGAAAACCCCGTGCCGGGCGGGTCGATGAACACGATATCGGTGACGTCGAGCAGCGCGTCAGGATTATCGACGATCGGGTAGGGCGGGGCGCCATCGTCGACGCCGGTGCCGGGGATCGCGACACGCTTCGGCCCGAACGCCCCCATCATCAGCCAGACCGTGCCCGAGCCGGGGCCGCCATTGAACAGGAAGGTGACAGGGCGGGCGGGGTCGCGCGGTTCTTTGACATAAGATGTCGTGACGACCGCAACTTCGGGGACGCCATCCTTGTTTTTGATGATCGTCTCGCCGATCGTCGCGGCATAGTTGATCCGCTGGCCGCCGAAGGTGCCCGACAGCCTCGTCGTGCGAACCTGCGGTTCGTAATCGGCGGGCTTTTCGGCCGTCGCCTTGTCATCGGCCTTGTCCTGCGCGTGGAGCGCGGCGGGCGCGGCGACGGCTAGCGCCAGCGCGATAAGCGACAGACCCGATTTCATATCATTCTCCCCGGTTGCACGGCGACCCTATGCAGCGGGGGCAGGGGCGGCAAGGTTGCTTGTCGGTTACAGCCGGACTTTCGTCGAAGCGGGGGGTCACCGTCGGGACAGGATCTTTTCCATCACCCAGGCGGTGTGTGCCGCGCTTTCGCCGGTAGAGGGGTGCGGCCGCCGCTCCATAAGGTGATCGCGCATCGCCTCGACATGGAAATGTTGAATCGTCGGCGGATGGGCGATGACCACCTCGGCACGGCCGTCGCCTTGCGCAAGCTCAAAGGGCTGTTCGTCGAACACCGAAAAAGTGATGCGGCCGGCACTGCCGGTGATTTCGACCCTGTCCTGCCGGTCGGCGGCGCCGAAGTTCCAGTTTCCAGATCCGGTAACCCCGCCCTTGTGCAGCCAGCATCCCGTCACCGCGTCGGCCGCGCTGTAACGACCCTGCTGGTTGACCGCAAAACCCGCAACGTCGGCTACATCGCCGAACAGCCAGCAGAAAAAGTCGAGGCCGTGGCTCGCGAGGTCGTCGAAATAACCGCCCGGCGCAACTGCCGCATCGACGCGCCAGTTGGCGTCGGACAGGTCGGCGGCGCTTGCGGGCTTGGTCAGCGTCCAATGGACATGGCGAACGGTTCCGATCGCCCCGTCGTCGAGCCAGGATTTAACCTTCTGGAACCGCGGCAGCGAACGGCGATAATATGCGACGAACAGCGGTAGTCCCTGATCAGCAAAGGCATCGCGAATACGCACGCACGCCGAATAGTCGGGCGCCATGGGTTTTTCGATACAGCAGGGTTTGCCCGCACGCGCGACCGCGGTCGCATAGGTTTCGTGGCTGTCGGGCGGCGTTGCTATATAGACAGCGTCGATCTCGGCATCGTGGATCAGCGCCTCGGCGTTGGCGAAAACGCGCGGGACGTGGTGGCGCGCGGCATAATCTTCGGCTTTCGCCAGCGTCCGGTTAAAAACGCCATGCAGCGCAAAGCCTTCGACCTGTTGATAGGCGGGGCCGCTTTTGCGTTCGGTGACGTCGCCGCAACCGATCATGCCCCATCGGATCAGGGTCATCGCGTCGTCACCGCCCCCACTTGGTCTTGCTCTGCTTGCCGAAGCGCCCCTTGCGCGTGCCGGGTTTGCCTTCGTTCGAGCGGCCGACGCGCGGCGCGACCTGCTGATCGGCGGGCAGCCCCAGTTCGTCGGCCTCCAGCTTGCGGATTTCGTCGCGCAGGCGGCCGGCTTCCTCGAACTCCAGGTCTGCCGCGGCGTCGCGCATCTTCTTTTCGAGGTCCTGAATATAGGCGCGCAAATTGTGTCCGACCATGTGCGCGGGCTTGTCGTCGCCGATGTCGATCGTCACCTGATCCTTCGATGCGACGTGCGCGATGATGTCGCCAATGTTGCGCTTGATCGTCGTCGGCGTGATGCCGTGGGCTTCGTTATACGCCTTCTGCTTTTCGCGGCGGCGGTCGGTTTCGCGCATCGCGCGTTCCATGCTGCCGGTGATGCGGTCGGCGTAGAGGATGACGCGGCCGTCGACGTTGCGCGCGGCGCGGCCGATCGTCTGGACCAGGCTCGTTTCGCTGCGCAGGAAACCTTCCTTGTCGGCGTCGAGGATCGCAACCAGCCCGCATTCGGGGATGTCGAGCCCCTCGCGCAGCAGGTTGATGCCGATCAGCACGTCGAACACGCCGAGCCTGAGGTCGCGGATGATCTCGATGCGCTCCAGCGTCTCGACGTCGGAATGCATGTAGCGGACCTTCAGTCCCGCTTCGTGGAGGAACTCGGTCAGATCCTCGGCCATCCGCTTGGTCAGCGTGGTGACGAGCGTGCGATAGCCCGCCGCGGCGGTCTTCTTCGCCTCGACGATCAGGTCGTCGACCTGCTCCTCGACCGGCTTGATTTCGACCGGCGGGTCGATCAGGCCGGTGGGGCGGATCACCTGTTCGGCAAACACACCCTGCGTGCGGTCCATTTCCCACGTTCCCGGCGTCGCCGACACGCTGACCGTCTGCGGCCGCATCATGTCCCATTCGGCAAAGCGCAGCGGCCGGTTGTCGATGCAGCTCGGCAGGCGAAAGCCATATTCGGCGAGGGTGATCTTGCGGCGATGATCGCCCTTTGACATGGCGCCGATCTGCGGGATCGTCTGGTGGCTTTCGTCGACGAACAGCAAAGCGTTGTCGGGCAGATACTCGAACAGCGTTGGCGGCGGCTCGCCGGGCAGGCGGCCGGTCAGGAAGCGGCTGTAATTCTCGATCCCTGCGCAGCTTCCCGTTGCGGCGATCATTTCGAGGTCGAAATTGGTGCGCTGTTCGAGCCGCTGGGCTTCGAGCAACCGGCCTTCGGCCTCCAGTTCCTTGAGGCGTTCGGAAAGCTCGTGGCGGATCGCCTCGCTCGCCTGCTTCAGCGTCGGACCCGGCGTGACATAGTGGCTGTTCGCAAAAACGCGGACATAATTGAGGTTCGCGATCTTCTTGCCGGTCAGCGGGTCGAACTCGGTGATCTCCTCAATCTCGTCGCCGAAAAAGCTGACGCGCCACGCCATATCTTCATAGTGCGAGGGAAAGATTTCCAGAGAGTCCCCGCGAACACGGAAATTGCCGCGCGCGAACGCCTGGTCGTTGCGCTTGTACTGGAGCGCGACGAGCTTGCGGATGATCTCGCGATTGTCGGCGACCTGGCCTTTTTTGAGGTCGAAAATCATCGCCGAGTAAGTCTCGACCGATCCGATGCCATAGAGACATGACACGGACGCCACGATGATCACGTCATCGCGTTCGAGCAAAGCGCGCGTCGCCGAGTGGCGCATCCGGTCGATCGCCTCGTTTACGCTGCTTTCCTTCTCGATATAGGTGTCCGACCGCGGCACATAGGCCTCGGGCTGGTAATAGTCGTAATAGCTGACGAAATATTCGACCGCATTGTTCGGAAAGAAGCTCTTGAACTCGCCATAAAGCTGCGCCGCGAGGATCTTGTTCGGGGCGAGGATCAGCGCGGGGCGCTGCAATTCGTCGATCACCTTCGCCATGGTGAAGGTCTTGCCCGACCCGGTGACGCCCAGCAGCACCTGGTCGCGCTCGCCGGCGAGCGCGGTATCGACCAGTTCCTTGATTGCGGTCGGCTGGTCGCCCGCCGGTTCATAATCGCTAACCAATTCAAATCGCTTGCCGCCTTCGACCTTGTCGGGGCGCGCCGGGCGATGCGGGACATAGCCCTCTGCGGTATCGATTTCATCGAGCGAGGTGCGAATCTGGATTGCCATCGCTGCCAATATGGTATCGATGGGGCGGGTCCACAATCGCAATGAACAGAACAACGCCCCCTAACGGATCATCACAGGAGACAGGGTATGAAGAAATTTCTGACGGTGGCCGCCATCGGCGCCCTCATCGCGGTGTCGGGCTGCGGCAAGACCGACAATACCGCCGGCGGTCCGGTGAAGCGCGAGGCTGGCAACTGGAAAACCGACGTCAAGCTGGTGAAGTTTGAAGTCCCCGGCATGCCGCCCGAAATGAAGGACGGCATGGCGAAGATGGTGGAAGGCGCCAGCGGCATGGACCAGTGCTTCACGCAGGAACAGGTCGACAAGGAAGACATCGCGGCCGAACTCGCCAAGGGGCCGGGCAATGGCGGTGAATGCACCTGGTCGAAAAAGGACATCGCGGGCGGCAAGATCGACATCGCCGGCACCTGCCAGGCGAACGGCCAGACCGTCGACATGGCGATGACCGGAACGATGGAGGCCAAAAAGAGCGACGTCACCATCACCACCAAGGGCAAGGTTCCGACGGGCGGCGATATGGAAATGGTCATGCAGATGACCCAGACGCACACCGGCCCGTGCAAGGCGCCGGCGGCGACCTGACCTCTCACGCTTTTTTGAAACGACTGATCGGGGGCGTCGGCGAAAACCGGCGCCCCTTTTCGTTGCGGGACGAAACAAGAGGCGGCGAGGCGCCGCCGCGCCTCAGCGAATGGTTGGGATCGGAAGGTTGAGCGAGGCGGGATCGACTTGCCGGGCGGCGAACAGGTGGGGCTGTCGAGCCACCCGGCGAAGTCTAAAAATGAAGCCTGAGGGGGATCGAAAAGCGCCAGGGACCAGCTCGCACCTTTCGCCTTTCGGCTTCACGCCGCGTCATCGTAGGAATGCCGCGACGGTTTGAGAATGACACAATTTCGGCGGCTTGGCAGTTACAAGGGGTCACACGGCGCCATGTTGCCGTTTGATAACCAATCATTAACCTGCTTTCGCGCATTTCCTTGCAGATTGGCGAGGCGCCGATCTTCTGATATGGCTTGCGTCAGCCTTGTTACCGTTACGTGGAAGTAACAATGGGTGGCCGCGCTGGCTGATTGGCGTATCTACCGCTCCGCCCGTCGGGGCTTTTGAGGGTAGCATGGACCACGCGAAAGCGAATGAGACACAAGATCCCGGCGAGACGAACCGGATCATCGCGGAAGAACTCGAGCGTTTGCTCGATTCCCCGATGTTCACGCGCTCGCCCGTGCTGTCGCGTCTGCTGCAATTCCTTGTCGAACATCGTTTGCGCGGCGGGCGCAGCTCGCCCAAGGCCTATGCGATTGCGACCGAGGCGCTAGGCCGCAGCGAGGATTTCGATCCGGCCGTCGACAGCTATCCGCGCGTCATGGTGGGGCGTCTGCGCAGCTTGCTCGACCGCTATTATGCCGACACGCCGTGGGTCCACCGCCTGCGCGTTCCGCAGGGCAGCTATGAAGTCGTCGTCCAATATCGCACCGCCCCGCCGTCGGCGCGATCGGCCGACGAGCCGCTGGCGGCAGATGACGTCAAAGCGGCACCGATGGGCGCGGCATCGGGGCAACCGCCCGCGCCCGTCGGTGCCCACCGGCGCGCTGGCGGCGGACCGCGGTTCGGACGCTGGGTCGTCGTCCTCGTCCTTCTGGCGCTGGCGCTCCTGACGCTGTGGATGCTGCGCGGCGGTCCCGATCGGCTATTCGTGGGCGATCCGGTTCCCGTCCCCCTGCTCGAAATCAGCGCGCCGGCCGCGGGCAACCTCCCCGAATCGCGCGCACTGGCGCGGGCGCTCGACAGCAAGCTTCGCGACGGACTCCGGCGCTTCGATCTCGTCGACCTGCTCAGCGCGAAGGCCCCTGGCAGCACCGCATCCAGAAGCGGCGATTATCGCCTCGACACCTCGCTGGTGCGCACGACCGAAGGATATGCCGACGTCACCCTCGTACTCAACCGGGTCGCCGACCAGCGCACGATCTGGTCGCAGCAACTGCGCCTCTCGCATGACGAAACCCCCGAATTTAGCGCGATCGAGCCGTTGATTGCGCGGATCGCGGGCGATTATGGCATAATCGTGCGCGATCAGGTCCAGCGTCAGCCCGACAATTTTTCGCCGGGCTTTCCCTGTTTTGCGCAGTTCAACCGGATGCGCCAGATGCGCAACATCGTGACATCGAAACAGATTGACGCGTGCCTCCGCGCGACGCTCAAGGCCAATCCGCACGATCCCGTTGCGCTGACTGCGCTGTCGCTGGTCCGCTATGGCGACTGGCAGCCGCAGCGAATGGCCCCTGCGGGACGCGAAGCCCTGGTCGAGGCGCGTGCACTGGCACTGCGCTCCTATGAAAGCAGTCCCAATTCGTCGACCGGGCTGTTCGCCATGGCGCGGGCGAATTTCTATTCGGGAAATTGCGCCGGCGGCAATGCGATGGGCGACGCGGCGATCGGGCTGAACCCTTATGACGCCGACATGGCGGGCTTCCTCGGCCTGTTCAAGCTGACCTGCGGAGAGGCGGAGGCAGGCGAGATACTGGTTCGTCGGTCGCTGCAACTCGACCCTTCATTTCCCGGCGTTCCCGCGGTCACGCTCGCCTTCATCCTGTCGCAACGCGGCGAACAGGCGGAGGCGCGTCAGATTCTCGACCAGATGCCGTCGCCCAGCAACATGGAGCCGCAATATATGATGGTGCGCGCGATCGTGCTGGCGCGGCAGGGCGACGTGGCGGCCGGGCGCGCGCAATGGCAAAACCTGCTGGCCTATACGCGCCAACCCGCCGACGCGGCGCCCGAACATGTGCTGGCGCGGTTCATGATCACGCCGGTGGTCATCCAGCGTGCGTCGGCCGCGTTGCGCGAATCGGGGGTCGTCCCGGCCAAGGCAGCGCGCTGACGGCGGAGGCGCGGCAGCGTCTGCGCCCCGGCGGCGCACGGCCCATCATCGCCGCGTCTTGACGCCGCGGGGGGCGGTGCGCAGGATGCGCCATGCTTACCCTCCTTTCCGCGCTGGCGCTGGCCGCCGCACCGCCACCGCCTGCCGCCGTGGCGGTGCATTTCGACCACGAAGGCCGAACCGAAACGCGCGTCGCGCAGGGGTTCGCCGACGCCGCCGCCACCCGCCCGCTGGGGCCCGACGATCCGGTGCGCATCGCGTCGATCTCGAAACTGGTGGTGGCGCTGGGGGTGCTTCGGCTGGTGGAGGCCGGGCGGCTCGATCTCGACCGCGATGTGTCGGCCTATCTCGGCTGGCGGCTGCGCCATCCCGGCTTTCCCGATCGCCCGATCACGCTTGCACATCTGCTCGGCCACCGCGCGGGTCTGGCAGACGAAATCGACTATGCGCTGCCGCTCGGTGAGGACCTCGAAGCCGCGCTCCGCAACCCCGCGGCATGGGACGCCGCGCGCGCGCCGGCGGGAGATTTCGCCTATGCCAATCTGAACTATCCGGTCGTCGCGGCGGCGATCGAGGGCGCGACCGGCGAGCGGTTCGATATCGCGATGACGCGGCTGGTGATGCGGCCGCTCGGGATCGACGCCTGTTTCAACTGGCCGATGTGCAGCGACGCCGCAGTTGCGCGGGCCGTCACGCTTCGCGGCGCCGACGGCGCGGTGCTGCGCGACGACCTCCAGGGCGTCCGTCCCCCATGCCCCGTCGTCCCCGCCGCCGACGGCAGCTGCGACCTCGCGCGCTATCGCCTGGCGCGGCACGGCGCAGGGTTCAGCCCGCAAGGGGGGCTGCGGATATCGGCCAACGACCTTGCGCGCATCGGCGTCATGCTGCTGCGTCGCGGCGACGGATTCCTGAGGGCGGACAGCCTGGCGCGGCTCGAAGCAATGGGTCCCGTTCGTCCGACCAGCGGCGAGGGGACGGGCGGTTTCTTCTGCGAATATGGCGCGGCGATGCACAGCACCGGGGGGGCGGCGCTGGCCGATCCGGGATGCCGCGACGACCTGTTCGGCGACGGCCGCCTGCGCCTCGGCCATTCGGGCGATGCCTATGGATTACGGTCGGGGCTTTGGCTCGACCTTGAACGCGGCGATGGCATTGCCTATTTCGTCACCCAGGTGCCGGAGGGGCAGAAGGGAACACGGTCGGCATACAGCGCTGCGGAAGAGGGATTGGTCGACGCAGCACTTCGCCGCACGACCGAAACCAGCCCTCTTGCCAGCCCCGTCCACGGGCACTAGGGCAATTTTCAACATTCACGACATAGTCAGAAAAAAGGAACTGTGCATGAGCGATTCGGCCGAAAAGGTTAAAAAGATCGTCGTCGAACATCTGGGCGTCGAAGCGGACAAGGTGACCGAAGAAGCAAGCTTCATCGATGATCTGGGCGCCGACAGCCTCGACATCGTCGAACTGGTGATGGCGTTTGAAGAAGAATTCGGCGTCGAAATCCCCGACGATGCGGCGGAAAAGATCGCCACCGTCAAGGATGCGATCGACTATATCGAAGCGAACAAGGGCTAAAGCTCTGCGATCCGGCCTGGCCGGATGCGGCGGCGACGCCGTCCACGCATTTCCGGCTCCCCGGTCTCGAGCGCTTGCGCGCAGTGGCCGGGGAGCTTTTTTTATGCGTGCGGCTCCTCTAGAAGCGCGCCGAAGATAATGATGCGGGTTCCTGCGGGGGCAGGGGCCGATGAAAGGAATGACTATGCGCCGGGTTGTGGTGACGGGTTTGGGTTTGGTGACGCCGCTGGGCGCCGATGTGGAAACCACATGGGCCAATCTGATCGCGGGCAAATCGGGCGCCGGCACGATCACCCATTTCGACGCGTCGGACCAGAAATGCACGATCGCGTGCGAGGTGAAGGGCCCCGACCATGAATATGGTTTCGATCCCGGCAAGCGCGTCGATCACAAGGTCCAGCGCCAGGTCGATCCCTTCATCATTTTCGGCATCGACGCCGCGGGCCAGGCGCTCGAAGACGCCGGCCTCACCGAACTCACCGAAGAACAGAAGGTCCGCGCGGGCTGTTCGATCGGGTCGGGCATCGGCGGCCTGCCGGGCATCGAAAGCGAAAGCCTGCTGCTCGCCGAAAAGGGTCCGGGCCGCGTCAGCCCGCACTTCGTCCATGGCCGCCTGATCAACCTGATCTCGGGCCAGGTCAGCATCAAATATGGCCTGAAGGGTCCCAACCACGCGGTCGTCACCGCCTGTTCGACCGGCGCGCACTCGATCGGCGACGCGGCGCGAATGATCCGCGACGACGATGCCGACATCATGCTCGCGGGCGGCGCCGAGGCGACGATCTGCCCGATCGGCATCGCAGGCTTCGCGCAGGCACGCGCGCTCAACATGAGCTATAACGACCGCCCCGAACAGGCGAGCCGCCCCTATGACAAGGACCGCGACGGTTTCGTGATGGGCGAAGGCGCGGGCGTCGTCGTGCTCGAGGAATATGAACATGCCAAGGCGCGCGGCGCCAAGATCTACGCCGAAGTCGTCGGTTACGGCCTGTCGGGCGATGCCTATCACGTCACTGCGCCCGATCCCGAAATGGACGGGGCCTTCCGCTCGATGCAGGCGGCGCTCAAGAAGGCGGGCATGACTCCCGCCGACATCGATTATATCAACGCGCACGGCACCTCGACCATGGCCGACACGATCGAACTCGGCGCGGTGAAGCGGCTGTTCGGCGACGCGATGGGCAATGTCTCGATGAGCTCGACCAAGTCGGCGATCGGTCACCTGCTCGGCGGCGCGGGCGCGGTCGAAACCATCTTCTGCATCCTCGCGATCCGCGACCAGATCGTGCCCCCGACGCTGAACCTCGACAATCCCGACGAGGGGACCGAGGGCGCCGACCTTGTCCCCAAGGTCGCGAAAAAGCGCAAGGTGCGCGCCGCGCTTAACAACAGCTTCGGCTTCGGCGGCACCAACGCCAGCCTCATCGTCAAGGCGGTCGAGGACTGACGCTCGGCTGCCCGCCAACTTCCGTTCGCCCTGAGCTTGTCGAAGGGTCGTCCTTCTCTTCTCCGACGTGGAAAGAAAGAACAGTGCTTCGACAAGCTCAGCACAAACGGATTGGGATGACAGCTCCATGACCATCGGGCGCCTCCTGCTGGCTACTTTGCTCGCTCTCCTCCTCGCCGCTTGCTCGGCCGGCGCGCCGAAGGATGCCGAGGTCGTGATCCCGCAGGGAGCGAGCATCGCGAAGGCGGGCGAGATTCTCGAGGACGCCGGGCTCGTCTCGGCGTCGAGCTTCCGCAATCAGGCGCGTTTCTTCGGATCGGACGATCCGATCAAGCCCGGCGAATATAAGATCGAGAAGGGGATGGACGCGGGCGACATCCTTGCGCTGTTCCAGTCGGGCAAGACAATCCAGCGCCTTGTGATGGTTCCAGAAGGGATGCCGTCGATCATGGTGTGGGAACGGCTGATGGCCGAAAAGCGGCTCAAGGGTGAAATCCCGGTTCCCGCGGAGGGCAGCATCCTGCCCGACAGCTATGCCTTTACCACCGGCGAGAGCCGCGCCGCCGTCGTGGGCCGGATGCAGGCAGCGATGGACAAAGCGTTCGCCGAACTCTGGGCGAAACGCACGCCGCGCACCGCGGTCAAGGATCGCAATCAGGCCATCACGCTCGCCTCGATCGTCGAAAAGGAAACCGCGGTCGCGGCGGAGCGCCGGACCGTCGCGGGCGTCTATACCAACCGTCTCGGCGTCGGTATGCGGCTCCAGGCCGATCCGACGATCATCTATCCGATCACCAAGGGCAAGCCGCTCGGCCGCCGGATTCTGCGGTCCGAAATCCAGGCGGTGAACGGATATAATACTTATTCGATGGCCGGACTGCCCAAGGGGCCGATCGCCAATCCGGGCAAGGCGTCGATCGCTGCGGTGCTCGACCCCGAAGCGAACGACTATCTCTTCTTCGTCGCCAAGGGCGATGGCGGGCATATCTTCGCGCGCACGCTCGCCGAACATAATGCCAATGTGCAGAAATGGTATGCGCTCCGCCGCGAGCGTGGGGAGATGGAGTAGCGATAATGACCGCGAAACTCTTCATCCACGGCGTTCCCGACAGTCCGGCGATCTGGCGACCCTTGCTCGCCGCGCTCGATCTGGGCGACACGCCGGTCGCCGTCCCCGCATTGCCGGGGTTCACCGGCCCGCTTCCCGCCGGTTTTTCCGCGACCAAGGAAGCCTATGCCGACTGGGCGGTGGAACAGGCGGAGGCGCTGTTTGCGGTGCATGGCGCGATCGACATCGTCGGACACGACTGGGGCGCGCTGATTGCCCAGCGGGTTGCGATGCTGCGCCCCGACCTGTTGCGCAGTTGGGCGATTTCCAATGCGGTCATCGACCCCGATTATCGTGGGCACCGTCTTGCGCGCATCTGGAACACGCCGATCCTCGGCGAAATTTTCATGGCGCTCAGCAAACCCGCGAAACTGGCCGAAGGTCTGGCGGCGCAGGGAATGCCAGCCGACATCGCCGCCGAAGAAGCGGCGCAATGGGCGAACAGGGACAAGCGCCGCGCGATCCTGAAACTCTACCGCTCGGCAAAGGGTTTGAGCTTTGCGCATGACTGGGCGCTGGACATTCCCCGACTGCCCGCGAACGGCACATTGATATGGGGCGCGGGCGACCCCTATGTTGCGCTGTCGGTGGCACAGCGCTTCGCGGCGAACACCGGTATGCCGCTCGCGGTGATCGGCGGGGCAGGGCATTGGGCGATTGCCGAACGCCCGACCGACGTCGCCGCGGCGCTCCATGATTTCTGGAACGGCCTGTAAACAAGCCGCTTTTGAGTGTGATCGCCGCACTCGATCATTCTAAGCCGGTTAATCGATTGGATCGCACGGCGGATTTCGATCATTGGCGCGGCCATCGAGGAAGGGCGTCCCATGGGCGATGACAAGATTCCCCCGAAATTGTCAGGCTCATCCCTTCGCGAAATTGGCGGCCCGGTTATCCCCCCTCCCTTCCGGGCCGCTGGCGCCGCGCCCATCATCGTCACCGCGACGATGGGTGCGGCGGACCAGCGGGTTTTCGACCGGCTGCGCGCGGCGCATTTCCCGCCCGAACGCAACCATCTGGCGGCGCATATCACCTTGTTTCACCAGCTGCCGCCGTCGTGCCACGATGAACTCGACCGGCTGATCCGCCGGATCGCCGCCGACACGCCGCCGCCCGCGGCGCATTTGCGCGAAGTCTATTCGCTCGGCGGCGGCGTCGCCTTTCGTATCGACAGTCCCGACCTGCTTGGCGTCCGCGCGCGCATCGCCGATCACTTCATCGGCGCGCTGACCGCTCAGGACCGGGGCGTTCCCCGGCTGCACATCACCGTGCAGAACAAGGTCGACGCGGCCGCGGCGCGCGCGCTGCGCGACGCGCTTGCCGCTGACTTCCGCCCGCGCCCTCTGGCAATTACCGGCCTCGCCGCGCATCGCTATCTCGGCGGACCGTGGCAGTCGGCCTTTGAACGCAATTTTCGCGGGGTGCACACATCATATTGACCCGCCGCAACGCTCTGCCTATAGGCGCGGCTCGCCCGATGCGGCGACCCTTTTGGGGCGGAGTAGCTCAGCCGGTTAGAGCAGCGGAATCATAATCCGCGTGTCGGGGGTTCGAGTCCCTCCTCCGCTACCAACCCGGATTGTCCACCAGTGACCCACTGAGGCCACTGGCAGACATTTTTCGAGGAAAATCAAATATTTTTCGCGTCCCGTTGCGTACGCCGGCGTCCCGGTGCGACCGGCTGCGGCCACCCACGGCGATTTGGATTGGGGGTATTTTGGGGGTATTTTTCGGCTGTCCCCAAAACAGGCGATACCCCCAGATGGCTTTGAAAGAACTTGAGGTCAAATACGCCACCAAGCGGCAGCGCCCCTACAAGCTGTCCGATGGAGAAGGCCTGCACCTGCTCGTCCAGCCGAACGGATCGAAGCTCTGGCGCCTGAAATACCGCTTCGACGGCAAGGAAAAACTGCTGAGCTTCGGCAAATATCCGACCGTCACGCTGGCGATCGCCCGCGAGAAGCGGACCGAAGCCAAGCGGCTGCTCGATCAGGGTGAGGACCCCGCCGAGGCCAGGAAGCGGGCGAAGAAGCAGAGGGCCGCGCTCAAGCTGTTCGAAGAGATTGCGCGGGCCTGGCACGCCAATCGTATTGAAGGGCTGGACTCGGCCCATGCCCTGCGCGTCATCAACCGGATGGAGCGCGACGTCTTTCCGGTCATCGGGAAGCGTCCGATCACGGAAATCGACCCGCCCGAGATTCTCGAGATGATCCGCGCGGTCGAAGCGCGCGGCGCCCTCGATATCGCCCGTCGCCTCAAGCAGAACGTCAGCCAGATCTATCGCTTCGCGATCGCGAGCGGCTGGGCGACCATCGATCCGACGCTCGGCCTCAACGATGCGCTCAAGCCCAAGCCGCCCGTCAGGCACATGGCGCGCGTGCCGCTCGCGGAGTTTCCGAAGCTGGTGCGGGCGATCTTCGCCTATGACGGCGAGGACACGCCGCGCCGCCGCGAGATCACCCGTGACGCGCTGCTGTTCACCTTGCTCACATGGGTCCGAACCAGCGAAACCCGCTTCGCGGCCAGGGACGAGTTCGAGGATCTCTATGGACCGAACCCGCTATGGCGTCTGTCGCCGGAGCGCATGAAGATGGAACGTGAGCATCTTGTTCCGCTGTCCCGCCAGGCCGCAATGATCGTTCAGCGCCGCTTGCAGGCGACGAACGATGCGTTCCTCTTTCCCGGAGCCAAGC
>NZ_MIAM01000017.1:0-338 GCF_001830555.1 Sphingopyxis sp. RIFCSPHIGHO2_12_FULL_65_19
TTTTCCTGCTGTCGCTGGCGGGGACGGGGTTGCAGAAGCTTTGGGATTCGGGCTTCTCGACCGCGGCGCTGATGATGGCGGCGGCGGCGTTTGCGGTGCTGCTGGCCAATGCGGTGATCGGCAATGGCCGCGATGATCGCGTGACGAACCCGATGCTGCGATGGGCCGCGCCGGTGCTGGCGGTCGCGGTGCTGCCGCTGGCGGGCATCGCCACTTATTCGATGCATTTGCGGGTGATCCAATATGGCTGGACGCCCGAGCGCATCTGGGGCGTGATCGCGGCGTTCATCACCTTGTCCTATGGCCTGGCAGGGCTGTGGGCGGTGGTGAAGGGGCGG
>NZ_MIAM01000017.1:408-562 GCF_001830555.1 Sphingopyxis sp. RIFCSPHIGHO2_12_FULL_65_19
TCCTCGCGCTGCCGATCCTCGATTTCGGGGCGATTTCGACGCGCGACCAGCTGGCGCGGCTGAAATCGGGCGCGACGCCGGTCGAGACATTCGACTGGGCGGCGATGGCGTTCGATTTCGGGCCGAGCGGGCGGCGCGCGCTGACCGATATGGC
>NZ_MIAM01000017.1:673-95867 GCF_001830555.1 Sphingopyxis sp. RIFCSPHIGHO2_12_FULL_65_19
CGGCGCGCGCCGGATCGAAGAAAAGGTGCGCGTTTTTCCCGCCGACCGCCCGCTGCCGCCGGAGCTTTATGCATTGCTCGACGAACGGAGCTTTTGCCGCACGGCGCCCTGCATCGCGCAATGGACCGGCGATGGCCGCGTCGCGGTCGTGTCGCACACCGGCATGCTGTCCTCCTTCGCCATCGACCCCGTCGAGGGGAAATGGAACGACTATTATGAGCGGAGCGACCCGGACGAACAGAAGCGGCGCGCATTGACCGCCGACGATGTCGAAAAGGGCACGGTCGAAGTGCGAACGGTGACGCGTCGCCAGATTTTTGTAAACGGCAAGCCCGTCGGCGGCGATTTCCAATAGGCGCAGCTTGAAGCGCGCCGGGCGGGATGCTAGCGGCGCGGCTTCGTTAACGTTAGGGCGATCATGGCAATCGATCAGGCAACAGTCAGGAAAATCGCGTCGCTGGCGCGCATCGCGATCAGCGATGCGGAAGCCGCCGCGATGGAAGGCGAACTCAACGGCATCTTGGGCTGGGTCGAACAACTCGGCGAGGTCGATGTGACGGGGGTCGAACCGATGACCGCGGTGATTCCCAACACGCTGCGGCTGCGCGACGATATCGTCGACGCCGACCCGCTAACCGGCGGCAACCGCCGCGACGATGTGCTGGCGAATGCGCCGGCGGCGATGCACGGCTTTTTCGGCGTGCCCAAGGTGATCGAATAATGACCGAGCTGACCAATCTGACCGTCGCCCAGATTCGCGACGGGCACCGCGCGGGCGATTTCAGCGCCGTCGAAGTGGCCGAGGCGTTCAACGCCAATGTCGCGGGCGCGAAGGCGCTCAACGCCTTTATCGTCGAGACGCCGGACCATGCGATCGAAGCCGCGAAGGCGGCGGACGCCGACCGCGCGGCAGGGACGCTGAAGCCCTTGTCTGGCGTGCCGATCGGCATGAAGGATCTGTTCGCGACGAACGGCGTCCAGACGACCGCCGCAAGCCATATGCTCGAAGGCTTCGTGCCGCGTTATGAGTCCACCGTTTCGCAGAAATTGTGGGACGCGGGTTGCGGGATGCTGGGCAAGCTGAACCTCGACCAGTTCGCAATGGGCTCGTCGAACGAGACGAGCTATTTCGGCAATGTGATTTCGCCGTGGCGGCGCAAGGATGGCGGCAATGCGGCGCTGGCGCCGGGCGGGTCGTCGGGCGGCAGCTCGTCGGCGATCGCGGCGCGGCTGTGCCCCGCGGCGACCGGGACCGACACCGGCGGCTCGATCCGCCAGCCTGCGGCGTTCACCGGAATTTCGGGGATCAAGCCGACCTATGGCCGCTGCTCGCGCTGGGGCATTGTGGCGTTTGCCAGCTCGCTCGACCAGGCAGGGCCGATGGCGCGCGATGTCCGCGACTGCGCGATCATGCTCGAAAATATGGCGGGCTTCGATCCCAAGGATGCGACGAGCCTCGACATGGCAGTGCCCAATTGGGAAGCCGCTTTGTCGAGCGATCTCAAGGGTAAGACCGTCGGTATTCCCAAGGAATATCGGCTGGAGGGCATCGACCCCGACATCGACGCGATGTGGGATGCCGGGATTGCGATGCTGAAGGATGCGGGCGCTGACGTGGTCGAGATCAGCCTGCCGCACACCAAATATGCGCTGCCCGCTTACTATATCATCGCGCCTGCCGAGGCGTCGTCGAACCTCGCGCGCTATGACGGCGTGCGGTATGGTTTGCGCGACCTGCCACAGGGCGCGGGGTTGCAGGATATGTATGCCGCGACGCGCGCGGATGGTTTCGGGCCAGAGGTCAAGCGCCGCATCATGATCGGCACCTATGTGCTGTCGGCGGGCTTTTACGACGCCTATTATACGCAGGCGCAGAAGGTGCGGACGCTGATTTCGCGCGACTTCACCGCGGCGTTCGAGACTTGCGACGTGATCCTCGCGCCGACCGCGCCGTCGGCGGCGTTCGGGCTGGGCGAGAAGATGGCCGATCCGCTGGCGATGTATCTGAACGATGTGTTCGCGGTGCCAGCGAGCCTTGCAGGGCTGCCCGCAATGTCGGTCCCCGCTGCGCTGAACCGCGAAGGGCTGCCGCTGGGCTTGCAGATCATCGGCAAGGCTTTCGACGAGCAGGGCGTTCTGAACGCCGGACTGGCGATCGAGGAACGCGCCGGGTTTACGGCGCGGGCGGAGAAGTGGTGGTAGCTTGGCCTGTGCCCCTGCGAAGGCAGGGGCCCATCTCCGGATGGTGCAAGGTTGAAGCGGCAGGTGATGGGTTCCTGCCTTCGCAGGAACACACTGAGGATTTGAATGATGTCTGATTATCGCATCAAGGGCGAAACCGGCGAGTGGGAGGTCGTGATCGGCCTGGAGGTCCACGCCCAGATCACGACCAACGCCAAGCTGTTTTCGGGCGCCGCCACGGCGTTCGGGGCCGAACCGAACACGCAGGTGTCGCTGGTCGACGCCGCGATGCCGGGGATGCTGCCGGTGCCGAACCGCGAGTGCATCCGCCAGGCGGTGCGCACGGGCATGGCGATCGAGGCGCAGATCAATCGCTGGTCGCGGTTCGACCGCAAGAATTATTTCTATGCCGACCTCCCGCAGGGATACCAGATTTCGCAGCTTTATCATCCGCTTGTCGGCGAAGGTTCGCTGACGATCGCAGCCGATGAGAAGGCCGGGATTCCCGCCGACAAGGCGATCGGGGTCGAGCGTATCCATGTCGAGCAGGACGCCGGCAAGCTGATGCACGACCAGCATCCGACGATGAGCTACGTCGACCTCAACCGTTCGGGCGTCGCGCTGATGGAAATCGTCTCGCGCCCCGATATGCGCTCGCCCGCCGAAGCCGGGGCCTATGTGCGCAAGCTGCGCTCGATCCTGCGCTATGTCGGATCGTGCGACGGCAATATGGAAGAGGGCTCGATGCGCGCCGACGTCAACGTCAGCGTCCGCAAGCCCGGCGACGAATTCGGGACGCGGACCGAGACGAAGAACGTCAATTCGGTGCGTTTCGTGATGGCGGTGATCGAGGGTGAGGCGAAGCGTCAGGTCGCGCTGATCGAAAGCGGCGGCACGGTGGTACAGGAAACGCGGCTTTACGATCCCGACCGCAACGAAACGCGCTCGATGCGGTCGAAGGAAGATGCGCATGATTACCGCTACTTCCCCGATCCCGACTTGCTGCCGCTCGAGCTTGACGACGCGTTCCTCGAGGAATGTCGCGACAGCCTGCCCGAACTGCCCGACGCCAAGCGCGCGCGCTATCTGGCCGCGGGGATCAGCGCCTATAACGCCGATGTGCTGACGGCCGAGGTCGAGGCGGCGCGCTGGTTCGACGCGCTGCTGGAAGCGGGCGCCAAGCCCGCCGCGGCGGCGAACTGGGTGACGAGCGAGCTGTTCGGCGCGCTCAATCGGATGGGCCGCGACATTTCGGATTCGCCGGTGTCGCCCGAACACGCTGCCGAATTGCTGGGCCTGGTTGCCGACGGCACGATTTCGGGCACCATCGCCAAGCAGGTGTTCGAGAAAATGCTGGAAAGCGGCGACGCCGCGAGCGTGATCGTCGAGCGCGACGGGCTGAAGCAGACGAGCGACACCGGCGCGATCGAGGCCGAGATCGCCAAGATCCTGACCGCCAATGCCGACAAGGTCGAGCAGTATAAGGGCGGCAAGGAGGCCTTGTTCGGCTTCTTCGTCGGGCAGACGATGAAGGCGATGCAGGGCAAGGCGAACCCGCAGGTCGTCAACGAACTGCTGAAAAAGGCGCTGGGCTAAGGCCGGCGGCCAAGGCTGGCGGCTGTGGCGGGCCGGGGTCGCCCCCGGCCGCTTCGCCCGTTAGAATCGCCGCTGACCCTGGCCCCAATTGCCGACATCGCACTGGCCGGAAAAGTCGGTCTGTGCCTTGATCTGGATGCGGCCCGAACGGCGGTCGATATCGACCTTGGGCTTGTTGAGGCCGTTGAGGCGGTAGGTCGCGGTGATGCGATCGGGCGTTACCATCAGATTTTCGAGATCCCACCAGCCTTCGTGCCCGCCCGAGTGAATGGGCGGCACGAGTTTCGGGCCAAGGTGGATGCGCCCCTGATCGCCATAAAGTTCGATCTGGACGTCGCTGTTGAAGCCCTGCGTCGTGCTGACGACATCATTGCCCCATTCCCATTTATGTTTCGAGCTGTTCCAGTCGTAACGCGGGGCCGTGGTGACGCTGGGGCGGTTGCCCGCGCCGTAGCAGACGAGGACGAGCGAACCGGCGTCGCGATACGCCGGATCGGCAGGGGGCGCGTGATGATCGGCGGGGGGCGCATAGCCGCCGCGCGATCCGCCGTCCTGGCAATTTTCGGCGGGAACGCCGATGATCGCCGAATAGCGCCCGTCCATCGTGGCGACCGAGATGCAGCGCCCGGTGCGCTGGTTCCACCAGAAAGTATAGCGTTGGTCGCGCACGGTGGTCGATTGGCGCGATTCATAGCCACGCGCGAGGAGCTGGGTTTCGCCGCCAGCGCCGCGCGCGCCGACAAGATCGGCGACGTCGGGCGCCGATTGCGCAAGCGCGGTCCCCGGAAAGGCGGCGGAGGCGAGAAGCGGTAAAAGCAAGACTCGACGCATGATGGTGACTCCCGTTGCTTGCAGCGTCGCCACATTATCGTGCCGCGATGCCGCCGCCAAGCAAGTCCCGGTCGGCGGTCCTGAAAAAATCAACGTCCGCCGGGACCGGCCGGATATTTCCACACGCTGCGGCCTTCCTTGATGGTTTCCAGGACCTTGATGTCCTTGATCTGATCCACCGGGGTGGTCAGCGGATTCTTGTCGAGGATCACCAGGTCGGCGAGCAGGCCGGGCTTGATCCGGCCCTTGCGACCCTCCTCAAATGCTTGCCACGCGGGGCCGGTGGTAAGCGCTTGCAGCGCGGCATAGGCGCCGATGCGTTCGCCCGGGCCGCTGACGACGCCGGTCGGCGAGAGGCGCGCCATCGACGTCCACAGCATGAAGCGCGTGTCGAGCGGCGTGACGCTGTAATCGCTGTGGTTCGACGGCCTCAGGCCCGCGGCCCGTGCCGAGGCGAGCGGGCTGATGAAATCGACGATGTCGGCGGGAAAGTTGGTGCGGTGGACGTCGGCCCAATACCAGGCGTGGTTCGAGAAATAGGCGGGGCCGACCCCGATGCGGGCGTAGGCGGGAAGCTGGTCGCGGCGCTGGAATTGCGAATGGATGACGATCGGGCGGCGGTCGTCGGCAGCCTTGATGCCGAGCGTGTCAAAGCAGCCGATCGCCATGTCGATCGCCGCGTCGCCATTGGCGTGTGCGAAAATCTGCCACCCGCGCGCGTGGACCTTTGCCGCCTGTGTGCAAAATTCCTGCGGCGACAGCACGGGTTGGCCGTGCCAGGGATGCGCGCCCTCCGGGCTGCCACGCGCATAGTCGCGGGTGAAATAGCCGGTGCGCGCCTGCACCGAACCGTCGAGGACGAATTTGATCCCCTGTAGCTTCACATGGTCCTGCCAGACGCCGAATTTGAGGTCGGGCCGCGCGAGCAGCGCATCGAGGCCGGGTGAAAAGGGCAGGAGGGCGAGGTCGATCTTGAGCCGCGCGCGCGCTGCCGGCGAGGTGAGGAAAGCAATGTCGGGCGGCTGGGTCGCGCCATCCTGGGCATGCGTATAGCCTTCGGCGAAATAGGCGTCCTGCGCGGCGTCGAGCGCCGCGAGCTTCTGCTCCGCCGTCGGCTGCGGCAATTTGGCGAGCAGCAGGAACATCGCTTATTCAAGCAGGACGCCGTTAAGCTTGCCGCCCGCGTCGCGCAGCATCATGCCGCCGGGCGGGATGGGCGTGGTTTCGTCGAGGTTGGCGGCGGCCAGCGCGGCGCTGTTCGCCACCGCGCCGTGGAGCGATACGTGCAGCACGACGATCGGGCGGTCGGCGGCAACCGCGTCGAGTTCGGCGCGCGTGATGTGGCGCTTTTCGGCGAGATTTTCATTGTCATATTGCCACACGACGATCCAGCGCCCGGCGGGGACGGTCGCCGCATAATCGCGAATGGCCGCCTGAAGCGCGGGGATGTCGGCGACCCCCGCGTGCGCCTTGTCGCGCAGGTCGAGCCCGCCCGCGCTCATCGCCCGGACGGTGAAATGCGAATGGGCGTCGATGAAGCCGGGGAGCAGGGTAGCGCCGCCGAGGTCGCGGACCGCGGCGCCCTGTCCCGCCGCTTGCCGCGCCGCCTGTTCGGTTCCGGCAAAGGCGATGCGGTCGCCGCGCGTGACCACGGCCTCGACGATTTGCGGCACGTCGCCGTCCATCGTGACGATCGGGCCGCCGCGATAGAGTGTGACGTCCTGGGCAATGGCGGGCGCCGTGGTTGCCAGCAGCAGCGCGATGGCGGCGGTAGTTTTCATATCTCTCTCCCCTGCGGATATCGTGCGGAGGGGGAGGGAAGAGTCAAGTATAGTGAGCATTCTAATCTTCGTCATTCCCGCGGTGGCGCTGCGCGCCGTCTGCGACGCCGCGGGAATGACGAAAGGGGCGGGCCCGCTAAACCTGCTGCGGCGGCACTTCGTCGGGGCCGCGGCCCGGTTCGTCGATGTCGCCGCCGCCGGGACGACCGGGGATTTCGCTCGGTTGGCCGGCGGGGTCTTCTTGCGGGGTCGGTTGCACCGGCCGTTCGGGCGGCGCCATCGGTTCGATGGTGTCGGGCTTCGGCTTGGGAAACGGGTCGATGGCGTTGGTCATGCTACTCTCCTTGCATGGACCCAACGAACGGGCGCCGGGCATGTTCCGCCAGCAGGCGCCGAGCATGTTCCGCCAGCGGAACGGGGGGCTTTGTGCCCTTGCCCTTGGCGGCGCGTCTGCTATAGCCCCGCGCGGCCCGCACGGGCGTGCGCGGCAGCGCGCGATTTCGTGCACCCGGCCGAAAACACCTGCGGGCGTGGCGGAATTGGTAGACGCGCTGGTTTTAGGTACCAGTATCGCAAGATGTGGGGGTTCGAGTCCCTTCGCCCGCACCAATCCGCAATGCAGGCCGGGATCATGGGGAACTCCGCCGCGATGGCGGGGTTCGATACGAGATTTTGAGCAAGGATAAGACCAAGGCAATGAAGACCGTCGAAACGCTGAACGAAGGCCTGAAGCGCGAATATCGCGTCACCATCACCGCCAAGGACATCGACGCGCGCGTCGACGACGAGGTGAAGAGCATCGCCCCGACCGTTCGTATGCCCGGCTTTCGCCCCGGCAAGGTGCCGCCGAACCTGATCCGCAAGATGCACGGCCCGGCGCTGTCGGCCGACGCGCTGAACAAGGCGATCGACGCCAGCGTGCGCGACCTGATGGCAAAGGAAAAGCTTCGCCCCGCGCTGCAACCCGCCGTCGCGCTCGACGAAGGTTATGAAGCCGGCAAGGACGCCGAACTGACCGTCAGCCTGGAAGTGCTGCCCGACATTGCGACGCCGTCGATCGACGGGCTGAAGCTGGAGCGCCTGACCGTTCCTGCCGACGACAAGGCCGTGATGGCGAAGATCGAAGAATTCGCCGCGCAGATGAAGCGGTTCGAGGACGCGCCGAAGACGAAGAAGGCCGCCCAGGGCGATCAGGTCATCATCGATTTCGCCGGCAGCGTCGATGGCGTCGCTTTCGACGGCGGCACCGGCGAGGACATGGCGGTCGAAATCGGTTCGGGCCAGTTGATCCCCGGCTTTGAAGACCAGCTGGTCGGCGTCAAGACTGGCGACGAAAAGGTTCTGAAGGTCACCTTCCCCGACGAATATCCGGTCGAGAATCTGAAGGGCAAGCCCGCCGAATTCGCCGTGACGGTGAAGGAAGTGAAGGTGCCCGCCGCGTCGAAGATCGACGACGAGTTCGCCAAGTCGCTTGGCCTGGAAAGCCTCGACAAGCTGAAAGAGCTGATGAAGGATCAGGTCGAGCAGGAACTGAACGGCCTGACGCGCACCTATATGAAGCGCAAGCTGCTCGACCAGCTCGCCGCGAGCCATGATTTCGACGTGCCGCCGACGATGGTGGAGGCCGAGTTCAACCAGATCTGGCAGCAGCTGGAACATGAAGTCAGCCACGAGGAAGATCCCGAAGCGGCGAAGGCCGAGCTGGAAAACGACCGCGAAGATTATCGCGCGATCGCGGTGCGCCGCGTCCGTCTGGGCCTGCTGTTGTCCGAAATCGGACAGGCGCACGGCGTCCAGGTTTCGAGCCAGGAAATGCAGCGCCTGATCATGCAGGCGGCGCAGCAGTATCGCCCCGAAGATCGCGGCCGGTTTATGGAATATGTGCAGCAGGACGCGCTCGCCGCGGCGCAGCTTCGCGCCCCGCTGTATGAAGACAAGGTTGTCGACTTCCTGTTCGAGAAGGCCGAGATCAGCGACCGCGAAACCACCCGCGAGGAACTGGAAGCCGCGATCGAGGCCGACGATGATGCGGGCCACGTCCACGGCCCGGGTTGCGGCCATGACCATGACCATGACGCGAAGCCCGCCAAAAAGGCTGCCGCGAAAAAGCCCGCCGCCAAAAAGGATGCGGTGAAGGACGAGGCCAAGGCCGAGGACGCGCCCGCCAAGAAGGCGCCCGCGAAAAAGGCCGAAGCCAAGACCGAGGAAAAGCCCGCGGCTGCCAAGAAGGCCGCGCCGGCCAAGGCTGCGGCCGAAAAGGCTGAGCCCGCGAAAAAGGCTCCCGCCAAGAAGGCTGCGGCAAAGAAATAAGCCTTTGGCTGACGATCACAAAAAGGCCGGGTGGAGGATGCTCCACCCGGCCTTTTTTGTTCGTCGATCGTCGCTACTGGGTTCCTGCTTTGGCGGGAATGACAATGATAGCGAGGGCGTTCCGCTTCCCCTTCAAATCACGTCCATATTATAGCAATGCCAGCTGAAGATCGCTGCCGCACCGCGATGCGGCCGCCATGGTTCGGCGAGTTCGCGCGCCTGCTTTTCACTGGGCCGCGCGCCCAGCCCGAGGATGCGGCCGACCGCTTCCTGCACCGCAAGGTCGCCGGCCGGCCAGATGTCGGGGCGCCCCTCGGCGAACAGCAGGTAGATCTCGGCCGACCAGCGGCCGATTCCCTTGACCTTGGTGAGCAGCGCGATCGCTTCCTCGTCGTCGGCGGGCAGGGCGTCGAAGGTCAGTTCGCCGTCGAGGATCAGTTGCGCGAGGCTCTTGGCATAGCCTTGTTTCTGGCCCGACAGGCCGCAGGCGCGCAGCGTGTCGAAATCGGCGGCGGCGATCACGTCCGCCGGACAGCCCTCGCCAAATTGCGCCTCGAGCTTGTTCCAGATCGAATTGGCGGCGGCGACGCTGACCTGCTGGCCGACGATGGTGCGCAGCAGCGTGGTGTAGCCCGGCGCGCGGATGCGCGGTTCGGGATAGCCCGCATTGCCCAGCGCGCGGGCGAAATTGGCATCGCTCGCTGCAAGGGCGTCGATCCCCGCATTCAGCTGCTCCTGGCTGAGCCCCATCGCGATATTCTCCTTTTGTTCCTTTGGTTGTCTTTAGCAACGCTTGATTTGAGGCGCAACGCGCGACATAGCGCCAGCAACACCAAAGATATGGGGACTAGCATGGCGAAGCTGATTGTCGTGACGCGCGACGGAACCGAGCATGAGATCGAGGGCGATACCAGCCTGACGGTCATGGAGAATATCCGCGACGCCGGTTTCGACGAACTGCTGGCCCTGTGCGGCGGTTGCTGTTCGTGCGCGACGTGCCATGTCCATGTCGAGGCGGGCGCGACCGACCAGCTGCCCGCGATGAGCGAGGACGAGAATGACCTGCTCGATTCGACCACCGACCGCGACGAGGGGTCGCGCCTGTCGTGCCAGATCCCGTTCAGCGACGCGCTCGACGGACTGAAGGTGCGGATCGCCGCCGAGGATTGATATGTTCGTCATCCCGGCGAAGGCCGGGATCTCGACGCTTCTGATATGAGGCGAAGTTGAGGCCCCGGCCTTCGCCGGGGTGACTGCCCAGGAAATTAGGCGTTTGCCGTCGCCACCGCGTAGAGCGCGATCGCCGCGGCGTTCGAGATATTGAGGCTCTCCATCCGCGGCGAGATCGGCAGCTTTGCCAGCACGTCGCAATGTTCCATGACATTGTGGCGCATCCCGTCGCCTTCGGACCCGAGCACCAGCGCGACCTTGCTGCCGTCGAGCGTCGAGGCCAGCGTCGTGTCGGTGTCGCCCATCAGCCCGATGCGCCAATATTGCGCCTCCGCGATTTCCTCGAGCGCGCGCGACAGATTGACGACGCGCACCCACGGCACGGTTTCGAGCGCCCCCGAGGCCGAACGCGCGATCACGCCGCTTTCGGGCGGGCTGTGGCGATCCTGCGTGATGATCGCCGCGGCATCGAACGCGGCGGCCGAGCGAAGCACCGCGCCGATATTGTGCGGATCGGTGACCTGGTCAAGGATGACGAGCGGGCGCCGGCTGTCGGCGTCGCTTTCTTCCTGCAATAGGTCGCCGAGATAGAGGCTGTCGAGCGGATCGACTTCGATCACCAGGCCCTGGTGCGGCGCGTCGCGCGCAACAAGTCGCGCGAGGTCGGTGACGTCGGCGTAGCTGATGGGAATCACCGGCGGCAGGTCGAGCTGCCCCAGCGCTTCGCGCGTGCCCCAGATGCGCTTGACGGTGCGGTCGGGGTTGGCGAGCGCGGCCAGAACGGCGTGGCGGCCCCAGAAACGGACGGCCTGACCGCGCTGGCCCTGGCCCTGGGGGCGACGATGGCGGGAAAATTGTCTCATGCGGCGCGCCTTACCCATGACTGCCATTGACAGGCAAGCATCGTTTCGCCATTGGACCGCTTCCCAAAGCGGGCCCCAAGGACAGGTGGCCGAGTGGTTAAAGGCAGCAGACTGTAAATCTGCCCGGGTTTCCGTACGCTGGTTCGAATCCAGCCCTGTCCACCACCCTCCCATCCGAGGGTGTCCGCCGAACCCTCTAGAAATCCCAGAAAACCTAGCGTATCATCCACGCATCGTCCGCATGCGTCCGGGGCAATTTGCCTGCAGCCGGAGCGTAGTGTGGGGGAAGTGTGGGGGAAGATTGTCTTTCCCCCACACTCGTGTTCCCCAGAATGTGGGGAGAAAGTGTGGGGGAAGATTCCCATGGGCAAACTCACGGCGGTTGCGGTCAAGGCCGCTCTTGCGAATCCGGGCACCTATCAGGATGGTGACGGCTTGTTTTTGAAGGTCGATAGGCGTGGAGGGGCATCTTGGACCCTTCGTCTGCAGCGCGACGGTAAGCGTCAAGACATCGGACTGGGCAGCGCGAAGTTGTTCACTTTGGCGCAGGTCCGCGAGAAGGCCGGCGAGCTTCGCAAGGCGGTCAAGGTCGACCGGCGCGACATATTGGCTGAGCGGAAAGACGAGGCGTCTGCCAAGGTGACGTTTCGCGAAGCGGCGAGGCAATATCACGCCGAGAACGAGGCGGGATGGAAGAGCGAGATCTACGCCCGCCAATGGCTTTCCAGCCTTGAGAATTACGCCTTCCCGAAACTGGGCGACGAGCAGACCGGTGCGATTGTCGCGGCTGACATCATAAACGTGCTCACGCCGATCTGGCAGGAGATACCCGAGACCGCCCGTCAGGTGCGCAACCGGATCTGCACCGTGCTGGATTATGCACATGCAAAGGGCTGGCGTTCACGAGAGGCTCCCTCAGGTAATAGCAGCCTGAAAGCGGGGCGTGGCTTGCCGCGGCAACTCAAGAAAACCGAGAATCGCAAGGCTATGCCATATGCCGCTTTGCCCGGTTTCATCACTGCACTGCAGCGCAAGCCATCCTACAGCAGGCTTGCGCTGGAACTACTCATCCTGACCGGTGCGCGCAGCCAGGAGGTGCGTCTGGCGACCTGGGACGAACTCGACATCGAAGCGCGGCTATGGACTGTGCCCGCCGATCATATGAAGCGTGGCAAGTCGCATATCGTGCCGCTGTCCGATGCCGCGCTGGAAGTGATTGCAAAAGCGCATGCTTTCAGGCTCCCGGACACAGACGTGATTTTCCCCGGTGCGAGTGGGAAGAATATGTCCGATATGACGCTGCTCAAAGTCCTTCGTGACATGGCTGAGCCTTTTCATGTCCACGGCTTCCGGTCGACATTCACCGATTGGGCGGCGAACGAGGGTTTCCCCGATGCCGTTGTGGAAGCGGCGCTTGCGCACAAGACGCCGGATGCAGTGCAGGCCGCTTACCGTCGGACGACCTACCTCGGGACCGCGGAAAAGCCTGGCGAGCGTGTCAGGCTCATGGGTGCGTGGGGCAGTTATTGCCTCGCCCGCAAAGTTGTTGAGGACGACGGGGAACAGACAGGAGGCGGAGACGCGGAGTAGACGAGCCGTTTTCCCTATCAAGCATCGAAACGTGGTTATCATCGCGGGCCAAACAGCAGTTCGCATCCTTGTTGTGAACGGTAGCTCACTTCCCTGCCTCCCCCCAACCGCGCGGGTGAGAGCAAGAGGGAAGGGGCGCTTCGCGACGGTTCGAAGGCCGAGAGAGAGTCTCTTGGTCGGCCGTCGCGGAGAAAAGTCATGGCTTCCAAGCAAAAAATCACGCTCGATCAACCGCAGGCCATCCCGCTTGACCGGTTGCGGCTTTCGGACGCAAATGTTCGGCGGATCAAGCCCGGCCAGTCAGTTGCCGAACTGGCCGACAGCATCGCACGGCGCGGGTTGCTGCATAACCTGAATGTCCGCCCGATCCTCGATAGCGAAGGCAACCCTACCGGTGACTTTGAGGTGCCGGCAGGCGGGCGACGCTACCGCGCGCTCCAACTGCTGGTGAAGCAGAAGCGGCTTGCCAACAATGCGCCGATCCCGTGCAGGGTACGGGCTGCGAACGACGATATCCTGGCCGAAGAGGACAGTCTCGCCGAGAATTCAGAGCGCGTAAGTCTGCACCCGCTCGACCAGTTTCGCGGCATGCAGGCGCTCGCCGCCAAGGGGAATGCCGTCGAGGACATTGCCGCACATTTTTTCGTGACGCCGGCGGTGGTCAGGCAGCGCCTCAAGCTGGCGAGCGTCTCGCCAAAGCTGCTCGACATCTTTGGTGACGACGGCATGTCGCTCGAGACCCTGATGGCCTTCACGGTGACGGACGATGAAGAGCGCCAGATTCAGGTCTGGGAGATGGTCGAGCACGACTTCCAGCCATCCGCTTCGTTCATCCGCCAGAGGCTGACCGAGAACAGCGTCCGCGTATCCGACAAGCGTGTCCGCTTCGTCGGGCTCGACGCCTATGTCGAGGCGGGTGGCAGTGTCGTTCGCGACCTGTTCGAAGTCGATCACGGCGGCTGGCTCACCGACGTCGGCCTGCTCGACCGGCTCGTCGCCGAGAAGTTCGAAGTCGAAGCGGCGCGGATCGGCGAGGAAGGCTGGAAATGGATCGACGCCGCGATCGAGCATGTCTTCAATCCGGGGCGCGGCATGCGCGTCCTTGCCGGCGACGAAGTGCCGATGAGCGCAGAGGAGGAGAAGCTCGGCGCGGACCTCGAAGCGGAGGGCGAAGCGCTGAGCAACGAATGGAGCGATGCGGACGAGGTTCCCGACGAGGTCCACACCCGGCTCGAGGAGATCGACGCCGAGATCAGCCGCATCAACGACCGCCCGATCGTCTTCGATGCCGCCGAGATCGCCATCGCCGGCGCGTTCGTCTCGATCGGGATCGACGGGAGGCTGAGCGTCGAGCGCGGCTATGTGAAGCCGGAGGATGAACCCGAAGCCGAGCCGGAGGAGGGCGATCAGGGCACGGACGAGGGCGCGAATGACGCAGGCGGCGGCGACGGCAGTTCCAAGTCCGCGCCTTCGGCTCCCGGCCAATCTGCGGCCGAGCCCGAGGACGATGAAGGTGCCTTGAAGCCGATGTCAGAGCGCCTCGTGTCCGACCTCACGGCGTGGAGAACGCTCGCGCTACAGGACGCCTTCGCGAAGTGCCCGGAGACGGCCTATATCGCTGTGCTCCATGCGTTCGTCCTGTCCTGCTTTTACGGTTACAGCCGCGAAAGCTGTCTGCAGACGTCGATCAACTCGGTCCATTTTTCCAACGCTCCGGCAGGTCTGCGTCACTGCGCCCCGGGGCAGGCGATCGCGGAACGCATCGACGGTTGGCGTGGTCGCCTGCCGAAAAGCGACAAGGAGGTCTGGGACTGGCTGCTTGAACTCGGCGACGAGGACCGCGCGAGCCTTCTTGCGCATTGCGCCTCGCTCGGCGTCAATGCACAGGCGGAGATCGTCCGGGGCTATGACGGCCGCGTCTCGGCGCACGGGATCGCCCGGCGGCTGGCGCACAGCCATGTGCTCGCGCGGGCCGTGGGGCTGGATGTCGTGGGGGCCGGCTGGCGCCCGACCGCCGACGGCTATCTAAGCAGCGTTCCGAAGCTGCGGATTCTTGCCGACGTTGCCGAGGCACGCGGCGAGAATTTTGCCGGAATGATCGACCATTTGAAGAAGGGCGACATGGCACGCGAGGCCGAGCGCCTGCTCGAAGACGCTGGCTGGCTCCCCGAGCCGATGCGGACGCCCGAACTCGAGAGCGCTGCCATCCCGGCGCCGGAGGCAACGGCGCCGGCCAACGACGAGGCGGATGGCGAGCTTCCCGCCTTTCTCGCGGAGGAAGTAGGTGAGGATGCGGGCGATCCCGAAGCGATCGGCGCCGAATGAATCTCCGCCGCGCATAGCGGCACCCTGAAGTCCCGCCTCGAAAGCCCGGCCATCGCGCCGGGCTTTCGCTTTTGCACGGAGAATGAAAATGCGAAATGAAATTCAAGCAGACGCGCCGGCGATGCCGGTCCTCGTCGCGGGAGGTCATCATGGCTGACCGCGTCTCTATATCGTTCAAGCTCGGCGGCCATCTCACGCCCGAGACCTGGCTCGCACTCGCGGCGGTCATCGCGGGCGAGAGCCTTTCCATCGAATGGGACGGCCCCGCCTTCGAGTCTTCGCACCGTACCGTCGGCGAACCGCTCGAACTGTTTGCGAACGAAGTCGCCTGGGGAAAGGTCGAGCCGCTCGAAACGTTCTGCCAGGATCATGGACTGCCTTACCGATTCTGGGCGGGCGGATTCTTCGCCGAATGGAGCGCAGAGCGGATCGTCTTCCGCGGCGAAGGCACGCCTGACAGCTTCATCGTCGACGAATCCGATCGCGTCCTGATCGATCGGCACGAAGTGGTCCGGCGCGGCAGCGTTGAGGGCATTCTCGCCTATTTCGACGAGGCCGAGTTCACCGTGCCTACGCTCGTTGTCGAAGGCGATCCCGACATTCCCGTCGGGGCGGCCGGACAGGAGACGGCGCATGGCTGACTATCATTCGCCAACGATCGTGCGCCCGGATATCCCGCGCGCCGCGATGACCTTGCTCGAGCATCGTCTCCTGATCGGGATGTTCAGCCACGAAGGAGGCGAGGACGAGGTGTACTTCTTCGCGGAGGACTATGTGAACGACCTTCTCCATCTCGACCTTGCCGAGGTGCATCAGCTGCTCGAGGTCGATCCCTTCCCAGACAGCTATGCCGTCACGGCGATCCGGGATCACCTGCGCAAGCTCGATCCGGCGGAGGGCGAGCTTGCCCTCGACATGTCGGTGATCGGCTATGAGGGCATTTTCCAGGACATCATCAAACGCTGCGATGCTCTCGATGATGTCGAGGTCGTTGCTGCCTGGACCTGCACCAAGATGCGGCCCGATGGCTTCGGCGGGATAGCGACGCTGATCACCGCCGATGCGATCGAGACTATGTCGACCGCTTCATTCCTCGACGAGGTTCGGAACCGACTGCGGCCCGAGGAGCTGGCCACCGCCTGACCCGTCCATCGTCCCAACCTGGCCCGGCCGCCGCGCCGGGCCTTTTCTTTTGCAGGAGATTGTCATGGCCGAGATTATCGAGACGACGGTCTACAGCCTCGAGGAACTGTCGGAGGAGGCAAAGGAGAAGGCGCGGGCGTGGTATCTTCAGGGCGCGTTTGACCACGACTGGTATTGGGCCGTCTGTGAGGATTTCGAACGGATATGCGAGATTCTGGGCGTCGACCTCGCGACCGTGCCCGTTCGCCTCCACGGGGGCGGTACGCGGCGAAAGCCCTGCATCTGGTTCTCGGGCTTCGCGAGCCAGGGGGACGGTGCCTGCTTCGAGGGCGACTATAGCTACGCGAAGCGTTCCGCCTCATTGATCCGCGAGTAGCTCTGCTGAACGGGCTGTGTCTGCGCCTGCGCGGCGGGAACCTGAATCGCGATTGCTGCGGTGCTCACCGAGAGCATCGCCGCCAGAAATTTGTACTTCATTCTACCTCCCCAAGCGGCCACCGATGACCGTCTGGGGGTGCAAAACACCGGAAAGGAGATTTCCCCCCTCTCCGATGGGAATTATTTTTTGCTGAGCGTGATCGCGTCCGATCCATCGGTCGCTTGGAGCCCCAATGCCGCGGCGAGCTTGCGGGCGAGGCTTGCGCCGTTGGTTACGTCAAAACGGCCTGTCACCGGGAGCGAGGTCAGGGCGGGATCCGCGAGGCGGATCGGTCTCGAGTTCACTTTATTCGCCGCTTCGATCACCGCGCCGAGCGGAAGTCCGTCGGCGGCAAGCATCGTCGTCGGTTCCGCTGTCGGCACCGGACTTGTCATCGCCGGGATGAGGCGTGGACCGCTTTCCGAGACTTCTGCACTCTCGCCGGGGACGAGGCGGACAGTCTTTGCCGTTCCGCCGAGGCGAACCTCCACCGAGCCGCGCACGAGTTTGACCTTGGGGGCGTTCGAACGCGCGTCGACCTCGAACACCGTGCCGAGGGCTTTCGTCTCGGAGATGCCGGCGACGACGATGAAAGGGCGGGCGCTGTCGTGCGCAACATCGAAGCGTGCGCGGCCGCCGTGCAAGCGGATACGGCGCTCGGTCTCGGAGAATTGCGGCTCGACCCAGGCACCGTCCATCAGGGTCACGGTGGAGCCATCGGCGAGACGAAGCTGGCGAGGCAGCATGGGACCAGCTGCTATCTGGGGCGTGTCGCTTTGCCGCGCCATGTGCCAAGCGAAGCCGAGGGCGATGCCGACCGCGGCGATCGTCGCGACGGCCCAGCGGAAACCGCCAGTCGATCTGCGTTCGGTCCGCGCCTTCGCATCGATACGGGCGCGCGATGCCGTACGAGCCACCGCGACATCATCCTCGGACATAGCAAAGGCCTCGGCATTGCCGGGCTTCGCATACCATTGCTCGAAGGCCTCGCGGTCGGCCTCGGACGGTGTTCCGCGCATCCGCACGGCCCATTCGGCCGCTTCGCGCTCGACGGACCTCACGATTGCGTGTCTCGCGCCTTGCGAATGGCCATCCGGGCTTTGACGAGATGATTTTCCACGGCTTTTTCGCTTATGCCTTTGATTCGTCCGATCTCGGAATAGCTGAGATCGTCGAAAGTTTGCATCAGGAATACATCCCGAGTGGTTGGATTCAGCCTTGCGATGGCGTCCTCGACGCGGCGCAGCGTGTCGCGGTGTTCGAGCGCGGCATGGGGATCGGGACCCGCGACGTCATGGTCCTCGAAACTATGGTGGGCGTGGGTCTGGTTGCGAGCCCCGGAACGAGCCCGGTTCTTGAGGATCGCTCGTGCGGCAGTCGCGACATAGGCCCGCGACGCCTGGAGGAGCCCTGTTCCCGTTCCCTTTGCGCTGAAGAGGCGGCGGAATGTCTCCTGCACGAGGTCGGGCACCTCTTGCGGCGGTACGCTGCGCCGGAAGATCGCGGTCACATAACGCCGTTCGGCCGCATAGATCGCTTCCGCGCGGCCGGCCGCGCCAGCGCCTTCCCAATCGCCCGGCGGCAGCGGATCGCCCGACGACAGCGCGCGCCGATTTGAGGGGTCGTCTTCGAAATCCATTTGCCATCGCCTACCGGTCGAGCCGAGAGGCGGGTGTGCCGGGAGGTAAGAACATATTCGGAAATATGCGCCGCCGCCTTTAGCCCGAGGGCCTGGACATACGCGTCGGCCACCCGGCAGCGGATGGGAATATCATAAGGCTTCCGAACGAGATTCTTACGTCTCGGCACCGTGCGCCTTCTTGCCCGATGCAGGGCAAGCATAGCTCGCCGTAGCGGCAGGGCAAGTCAGTGTCGCGCAACTTCGTCCAATATGAATCCATCTCCATGCCAGCCGCTTGAAGACAGCGTGCGCGCCGGCGAGGCGATGACGGCGGAATCGACGCAACCCAAGTTAACTTGCTGCAACCGCGGCAAGAGAGGTCGGTTTCAGCAGCATGCTACCACCAACCGACAACAGTTCTCATCCTCTGGCTCAACGCTTCCAGAACTTCATCCGTTCGGCGGATTTTCCGTGCGTCGGAGCGAAGTCGGCGCTGGCGCGAAGCCAGATCCGTTTCGTCGTCGGCCGCGACATGCGCTCGGCATGGGACGATTTGCGCATCTACCCCAATCTCCTCGATCTCGCCTGGAGTTATGCGCGTTCGCCGAGCCTCTTCCATTCGCTCGTGGTGATCTTCGAGGAGGATGGTGGGCTCGACGAGCAAGCGTTCGAGACATGCCTGTGGGAGCGTATCGACTCGCTGAGCCGGAAGGACGACTGGGCAGGCCAGCCGCCAGATCCACGCGTCAGTCACAGCCCCGATGATCCGCACTTCTCGCTGAGCTTCGGCGGCGAGGCCTTTTTCGTCGTCGGCCTCCACCCCCGAGCCAGCCGTCCCGCGCGCCGCTTCGAACGCCCCGCACTGGTGTTCAACCTCCACGACCAGTTCGAGAAACTGCGCGAAACCGAGGTCTATGAGACGATGCGCGGAAAGATCATCGCACGCGACATCGCCTTGGCCGGAAGCGCGAACCCCATGCTTGCCCGTCACGGCGACGTGTCGGAGGCACGGCAATATTCGGGGCGGGCTGTCGGACCGGATTGGCGGTGTCCCTTCTCCGGACGTGACGCGGCGCCCTGAGCGCCTCTGCGCAGCCTATTTTTCCTGGCGGCGCGGCGCCAGGTCGAAACTCTCCCCATCGCGAAGCGCGTGAAGCGTCGCGCCGTGAAGCGACACGATGCCGCCGGACGACGCGCCCGCCGCAGTGGAACGGCTCGCCCGCGACGCGTCGACGATCGTGACGCCGCCGCTTCCGATCACCTGCGCGGTGCCGGCCTCGACCCGGAGCGCGGTGTCCTCGTCGATCCCGATTCCGAGACAGTCGGGACGACGGCTGACCGCGCCGAGAAGCCGCGTTATAGACCGAGCGTTCGAGCACGCGCAGCTGGGCGGAACTCAATGCGCCGGCCTTGCAGGGGGCAGCGACCGGTTGCCGCGGTCGAGGGGCGCGGTTCGAGCCCGGGCGCGCGAAAAGATGGGGCCGGGAGGGGAGAGGGGGAAGCGCGGCATGCTTGTCCTTGGGTTGGGTCCTGCAGCTGCCAACGCGAGCGGCTGGGCCCGGTTGCCGGGGTTAACCTGGATCATGGCGATTGTTGCCGGCGGGTCGGCAACTGCACGCGCGGAGGCGCGTTGGGGAAGCAGGCGATGACGCATCTCCTGCCAGAGCGGGGCGCGCCCTTCGGGCTCGACCGTTCTCCTCTGAAACCCGTCTCGAGGGGAAGAAGGGCAAGGTCGATGCGCGCTCCTGTTCTTCATTCGGGGGGACCGGACAGAAGGCACAACGATGAAATTCGACAGCGAGACCAGCTTCCTTACCGCATTCGACAATGAAGAGAGCCGCCACGGCGGGCCCGTTGCCAGTATTGCCGCGCGCGCCCGGCGCCTCGCGCTCATCGGCTGTTTCCGGCCGCGCCAGTGCGGGATCGCGACCTTCACCGCCGACATTTACGACCATCTGACGACCGCGCGTCCCGACATGGCGATCGATGTCTATGCGATGGCAGCCAGGCCGGGCGATGCGAGCGATTCCGCAGCCGTTGCTGGCATCGATGAGAAAGATGCCGATGGATATCGCGCTGCCGCGGAGGCGATAAACGCAAGCGGTGCCGACGCGGTCTGGCTCCAGCATGAGTTCGGGATTTTCGGGGGTCCCGCAGGCAACATGGTGCTGGGGCTCGTCGACCGCGTTGCGGCGCCGCTGATCGTCACCTTCCATACCATCCTCGCCGAGCCGAGCGCCGACCAGCGGCGCGTGATGGAGAATCTCGTCGCGAAGGCGGCGAAGCTCGTCGTGATGAGCGCCTTCGGCCGCGAGACGCTGATCCGCGTCTATGGCGCGAAGGCAGAGCGCATCGAGCTCATCGAGCATGGCGCCCCCGACCGGGCCTTCGAGGTATGTTCGCCGCTTCGCGAGCGGCTCGGCCTTGCGGGCCGTCCGGTCGTGTCGACCTTCGGCCTCCTCGGCCCGGGCAAGGGGCTGGAAGCGGCCATCCGCGCGCTGCCGGCGATTGCCGCCCAATATCCCGACATTCTCTATCGGATCGTCGGCGCCACCCATCCCAATCTCGTCGCTGCCGAGGGCGAAGCCTATCGGCAGAGCCTTGCCGACCTCGCCGGGGAGCTCGGCGTCGCGGACAATATCGCCTGGGAGAACCGCTTTCTCGACCTGCCCGAACTCCTCGAACAGATCGAGCTATGCGATATCTATCTCGCGCCCTATCCCAATCTCGCGCAGATCACCTCGGGTACGCTCGCCTATGCGGTGGCGCTCGGCCGCGCGGTCGTATCGACGCCCTTCGTGCATGCGCGCGAACTGCTCGCCGACGACGTGGGCATCCTGCTCGGCGGGGCCGACAGCGACGCGATCGCCGAGGCGGTGTTGCTGTTGCTCGCGCACCCCGGCGAACGGCGCGCGCTCCAGGAGCGCGCCTATGCGCGCGGCCGGTCTACCGCCTGGCCGGTCATCGCGGCGCGCTTTGCATCGCTGATCGAAAACGTCGCGGCCGTGCCGGCGCGGCGCGAGCCGCGGCGGATGTTCCCCTCCTTCGCCGCGATCCGCGCGCTCTCGGACGATGTCGGCATATTGCAGCACGGGACGGGGCTCATTCCCGATCGGGATCACGGCTATTGCATCGACGACAATGCCCGCGCTTTAATGCTCGTCAATGCGAGCCCGTCGCTCGGCGAGGAGGAATATGGCCTGCTCTTCGCGCGCTACGCCGCCTTCCTTCACCATGGTTGGAACCCCGATCGCGGGCGCTTCCGCAACTTCATGGCCTATGACCGGCGCTGGCTCGAGGATGAAGGGTCCGAAGACAGCAACGGGCGCACGCTCTGGGCGCTCGGCCATGGCGCAGCGCACGCGCGCACGCCGGAACTCCGCGCCTGGTGCGCGGGACTATTTGCGCGCACCGCCCCCTTGGCGGCCGACCTCAAAAGTCCGCGCGCGATCGCGTTCGCACTTCTCGGAGCCGACGAACTCCTGGCGCGCGAGCCGGGGCATGCCGCGGCAGGCGCGATCGTCGAGCGCGGCGGCGCCTTCCTGCACGCGCTCTGGCGCAGCGCGCGGCGGAGCGGGTGGGAGTGGTTCGAACCCGCTCTCGCCTATGACAATGCGCGTCTCGCCGAGGCGCTCCTGCGCGCCGGGCGGCGGACGGATTCCGTTCCGATGGAAGAGGCCGGCATCGGGGCGCTCGACTGGCTCTGCGACATCCAGACGAGCAGCGAGGGGCATTTCCGTCCGATGGGTTGCGAAGGCTTCGGCGCCGAGGGCGAGCTTTTTCCGTTCGATCAACAGCCGCTCGAAGCCTGGGCGACGGTCGATGCCGCCGCGACCGCCTACCGCTTGACGGGCAAGCTGCGCTGGCATGACCGGGCCGAGCGGGCCTATGGCTGGTTTCTCGGCGCGAACGACCGCGGCGCGGTGATCGCGAGCTCGGCAACGGGGCGCTGCTGCGACGGGCTGACCCGTCACGGGGTCAATTCGAATGTCGGGGCCGAGTCCGCGCTGGCTTTTCACCTTGCGCACCGCGCGATGGCCGATACATTCTGGACGCGGGGGATAGCGAAGGACACCAGCGCCAGCGATGTTGATCTGCAATCCGAACCACACGCCGCTGCACATTCTTCATGACAAGCTTGCGGCCGACCCTGCGCGGGTCGTGCTCAGGCCCTTCCACCTCGCCTGGCAGTCCAATGTGTCCGAACCATCGCGGGCGGCGCAGCTCGCCGCCGACATATTGGCGATGGACGAGGAGGAGGCCGAGGCACAGCTCGGCCTCGTGTGGAAGGATTTTTCCGAGCGCCACTGGCAGATCGGGCGGATCTTCGACGAACGCTTCGCCGAGGTCGCGGAAGATCTGGAGCTCGATCCCGCCATCGTCTCGCCCGTCAAGCGGCGGCTGATCGGCGCCTATTTCTGCCACGAATATAGCTATGCCGCCGCCGCGCTCATGAACCCGAGCGTCGTCCCGCATCCCGACCAGAGCGGGCTTGCCGCCGACCAGCAACGCTTTCTCATGTCGATGCGCGCGGTGGGCGAGGGCCATATCAGCTCGGTCGCCTTCCGCGAGGGAATCATCGGCGAGGGCGGCGACTTCACGCTTTGGCCCCAGTCGGGACCCGCGATGGCGGCGGTTGCCGACGACCGCCATCGGCTTGGCGATGACGGCAAGGTGAATGTCCACCGTCAGCCCGACAGTGCGATCTCGAACAGCGTTCTTTTTCCGATGACCGAGGCGCAGCGCGGCGGCATCGAGGATCTGCGCCTCGTGCCCTTCGTCCACGACGATGGCCGCACCGAATATATCGGCACTTATACGGCCTATTCGGGGCAGGCGATCCGCTCGGAACTCCTGCGCACGACCGATTTCTCGGGATTCTCGCTCGAGCCTCTGTCGGGCCGCGCCGCGCGCCACAAGGGCATGGCGCTGTTTCCACGCAAGGTCGGCGGCCGCTATCTCATGATCGCGCGGCAGGACGGCAAGAACATCACCATCATCGCGTCGGACAGTCTCACCGACTGGGACGACGAGGGACAGATCCTCATGCGTCCCGCCTATGCGTGGGAGCTCATCCAGATGGGCAATTGCGGCAGCCCGATCGAATGCGACGAGGGCTGGATCCTTCTCACGCACGGCGTCGGTGCGATGCGCAAATACAGCCTTGGCGCGGCCTTGCTCGACCGCGACGATCCGACCAAACTCATCGCGCGCACCGAGTGCCCGATCCTATCGGCCGCCGAGAGCGACCGCGAGGGCTATGTGCCGAATGTGGTCTATACCTGCGGCGCGATGCGCGTCGGTGGGGACCTGTTCATCCCTTACGGTATATCGGACAGCGCGATCGGTTTTGCGACGACGCCGATCGAGCGGCTGCTCGCGAGCATGAGCTAGAAGCCCAGCCGGCTTATTTGAAGGGCGCGGGGCGCTCGATCTTCCGCCTGGCGTCGACCGACGCGACGAGCACCGCGCAGCAAAGGCAGCCATCCTCGTCGGTCACCTCGATCCGGAGCGTATCGACATCGTTGATGAGTTCGGGATTGTCGCCGAGGAGGTGCCCCGCATAGCGGGCCGCCTCGACCCGGGCTGCGGCCGTGTCGGGCAGATCGACGCCTTCATCGTCGAGCTCGCGCTGGCCGCTGCTGCTGTGGAAATAATAACGGGGCATCCAACTTCTCCCACCTTCGGCAACTCACAAGTCTGCCTAGGGTTTCGATCCGGCCACCGCCCCTTCGTCACTGCACCACGACACATGCCGATCGGGCGGGCCTCATGCCCGCCTATGGCGCTCAGGCGGCGGCAAATCCAGCCTTGTTCATCACTGCGGTCACATGTTTGTTGCCGTCGTCGCCGAGCGCAGCCCTGAGACGGGGGAAAAGGCGCTGTTCCTCTTCCTCGACATGCGCCTCGATCTGGCTGCGAAATTCGCGGACCTTGGCGATCCAGGCGGGGTCGGCGGCGTCCATTTCCGAGAGGTCGAAAAGATATTGCTTCACATAGCCATGGTCGTGAACGAGCTTGTCGGCGTCCTCGATCTGGCCATGGTCGCGCATCGCCGGATAGACGACATTCTCCTCTTCGAACGCATGTTTGGCGAGCGCGTGCTGGAGCTGGACGAGCAGCGCCTTTCGCTTTTTGACGTCGCTTTCGTCGGTCGCCTCGAGTGCGTCGAACAGCGTCATCGTCAACCGGTGTTCGGCCTTGAGGCCCTCGTCCCACTGTCCCTTGAGCGCGGTGAGGCTCTGCACCGCGGCCTTTCGGCCGAGGTTGGCGACGAGGCCGACGGCAAACCCCGCTGCGGCCGCACCGAGCAGGAAGGCCGGGTTGCCCAGCGGCTGGCGCGCGTTGGCGAAAATGTTGAGGGACATGGGAAGGCTCCTTCGGAAGGTCAGGGATGGTCGAGGCGGGTCTCGACGCGGATGAGCGATACCGCCGTGCGTCGCGGCTGAACGAGCATGAAGTGGGCCGCGACAGCGATGTCCTCGGCGCGAAGCATCTGATGCTTGCCGATCAGTTTCTTCTGCTTCTCGGGCGGGAATTCGGGATATTGGAAGTCGGCACCGGTAAACCCGGGCTCGATCAGTCCGACCTTGATATCCTGCTCCGCCAGCTCCTTGCGGAACGACTGGACGAAGCCCTGTATGCCGCTTTTCGCCGCGACGTAGATCGAGCTGCCCGGACCGCGCGACACCGCGGTCATCGATCCGATCACGATGATGTCGCTGCCCGCCGACATGCAGCGCGCCGCTTCCTGGGCGCAGACGAGATAGGCGGTGAAGTCGGTCTCGAGCTGGTAGCGCGCCTCACTCTCGCCTGCGTCGGCAAGCGCCGCCGCCGGGACGGCGGCGTTGATCACCGCGATGTCGATTTCGCCGAGAAAGTCTCGCGCTGCCTCGAAAAACCGGTCGACATCTTCCGCCATTGAAAGATCGACGTTGATCCCGTCGCCTTCGCCCACTTCGCGGATGCGCTGCAGCGCATCCTCCAGATGTTCGGGGGTACGGCCGCAGACGAACACCTTCACGCCGTAGCTTGCGAGGAGGACCGCGATCGCGCGGCCGATCCCGGTCGTGCCCCCGGTTATGATCGCCCGCCGGCCCTTGATGTCGGGGGCTTCGGTATGCGCGTCGGCTTCGTCGATCATGGCATTTCCTCGAAGGTCGCGGAGACGGGATCGCCTCTCGTTCGCGCTGTCGGCGCGGCGACGACCCAGTAGGGATTGTCATCGTCGGCCTTGAGCAGGCTGCAGAGCGGCGCGCCGTCGACGAACAGCCGTGCGGAGCGGCCTGCCGCTTCGCCGGCGGCGATATCGAGCGCGCTTGCGGGGCTCGCCGCCTCGAAGAGGAGGCGCTTCTGGAGGCCGAATTGATCCTCGTCATAGTGCAGCATGAGTGTCGGCTTGCGTGCGGGCGCCGGGCCGTTCGATGTTCCTGCCGCGACTTGGCCGGTGACGGGAGCGTTCATCGTCAGCCCCTCAGTAAGCCGGCGGATCGCTGCTAGGGAAGGATTCGTCGGCGGCCTGGTCGACGCGGTCCCACTCGCGCCGGACCTCGTCGCGCATGCCGTCCGGTCCCGCCGAGCGGGTCTGATCGAAATTTTCGGGATGCGTCTCGCCATCGGCGAAGGCGGCCGAATGGCCGTCGTCCTTCACATCGGCCGGCGCCTGCTTGCGCGTGAACCAGAACAGCGCCCCGAGGACGCCGATACCGAGAATTTTTCCGAACCCCGACGAACGGCGGGGCGCCGTCATTGCGTGTGCCATGTCTGTCTCCAGCTTGAGAGAAAATCCGGGAGGCTGAAAGGGCAACGGGGGGGCGGCCTCAAAGTTGCCGCGGCGCCGCACCGATTAACAAATGTTGCGCTGTTTGTACCGGCCTGCGTGGCGGACGCCTCAGTTCCAGCTGAGAAGGAGGCTGCCGTTCGCCGGAACGAGGAAATCGAGGCGGTCGCCGCTGTTCCCGTCGGGCCGGATCGCATCGCCGTCCGCCGCGGCGACGCGTATCGCGGGAAGCTCGCCCCGGCTCTTCCGGACGAAGCTGAGCCGGGCCGTGCAGCCTTCGCCGCCGTCGAGGCGAAGCGAGAGCCGCGCTGGCGCCATGCGCTCGAGGGCACGGACGAAATGATCGCAATAAAGGTCGAACGGCGCGCCGTCGACGCGGTGAAAGGCGCGGGTCGCGAAGATGAATGCGGCCCCGGCGCCATAGATTTCCTGCCCCACCTGGCCCGCGGGCTGACCGTCGGCATAAAGATCCTCGACCGGGAAGGAGAGGGTGGGGTCGATGCGCCCGTTACCGGGGCGCTGTTCGTCCGAGACGGCCTCGGCGGGCAGGGCGTCGGGATAATAATACCAGGCCCGATCGAGTGCATAGCGGCAATATTCCGAAATCAGCATGCGCGCCGCGGGCTCGAGATCCGGTCCGCTGTCGGCAAGATAATGTTCGAAAGCGGCGAAGCTGTCGAAACATTCGTAGATCGCCATATAGGGTGCGTCCTGCAGACAGGTGGCGCCCAGAAAGTTGCGGTGATGAACGGCGAGGCCGATCTCGCTTTCCCAGATCTCGGTGTGATGAAAGAAGCTCGCGAGATAGACATAGCTCTGCTCGCGGTAGACGTCGCGGCCGGTGACCCGCCACAATCTCATGCAGGCGGCAGCCCCCCAGGCGGTGAGGTTGGCCTGATAATTGATGTCGAATCCCAGACCGACCGCGGTGTCGATCGCGGCGCATGCCTCGTCGAGATACAGCTTCTCGTCGGTGAGCTCGAAAGCCTCGAGCATCACCCAGGCATAGATGCCGCCGACATCGGTCTGGCCGCGCCCGTCGGCTCCGGCGGTTTCGGTGATGACCGAGAAGTCGGCGATCTTGTACTGGATCGGCCATTTGTAAGCGAAATGCTGCGCTGCGCGGATCGCATAAGGAAGCGATCTCAGAAACAGCCGCCGCGCCTTCGGGTCGCCATCGAGCGCCAGTTTTCCGAGGTTCAGAAGCGGGTGGTAGAGATACCAGCTGTCGACGGCGTCGGCATCCTTGTCGTCACCGACATTGGGCAGATAGCGGCGCAGCGTCTCGAGCTTCCGGTCGTAGAATTTGCCGAGGCCGGCCTTGAATTCTTCCTCGAGGGGATGAACCTCGCCGCGCCATTTCCCCCAGTCGTGCAGCGCCTGCACGATCGACATCTGAACCATGGCGTCCGGATATTCGGCATCCGTATAAGGGTGCACGTACCGATGACCATAATGGCGCACGGTCGCCTCCGGCGCGGCGCCGAGATGCCGCGCCGTCCGCGCGGCCCTCTGCCGCCAGTCGCGATATTCGGTCGGCGGCAGGGACAGCGAGCGATAGACGGCGCCCAGCATCTGGAGAAATCGCCGCGCGCTGTCGCGCTCGTCTGCCGGAGAGCCGTCGCGGACGACGAGCCTCGCATCGCTCAGCGTATAAGTAATCCCGGGCGCCAGCGGCGCGGCTTCGTCGGCAGTGTGGAGTGTCTGGCCGGGAAGGCGGAAGCCCAGCCCCGGCCAGATGCCTCCCACCGCGGCATCCGGATTGGTGCCAGTCGCTTGGAAATAGGGATTGAGCGCGGTGAAATCCTGGAAATAGAAAAAGGTACCGAAGGCGGGGTCGGTAAGTTCGCCATAGAGGAGCCCGGCGTTGAGACCGCGTTGCACCGCCTCGACCGTGCCGCGGGTCCCCATCGGATCGTCCTGGGCGTCGAACGGAAAGAGATCGCGCGCTCCGGGCGGAAGGAGCAGCGGTGCCGAGGGGCGGAGTGTCGAGACAAGGCGGAGGCAGGGGAGCGGCCCGGGTCGCGCCTCAAGCGCGACCTCATGCGCGCCGATCGCACTTTCGACATGCACGCGGGCGAGCTCGCCGCCAGCGCGCTTGACGCGGCGGGCCTTCGCCGCGCCGGGCCACGAGGCCGCGCGCAGGGCGACGCCGCCGATGTCGGCGCGCCGGACGAACAGCCAGAGCGCTTCGCCGCCCGCAGCAAGTTCGACGGAGAGGTCGTCGATCCTCTGCGAGACGATCGGAGTAGCGGCCGCGAGCTCGCCGCGAACGCGAACGAGATCGGGCGTCAGCGGCGTGTCGCGGCGCGTCTCCACGCGCTGGTCAGTCACCGAAACAGGCCTTGGGGACATGGGTGATCCGACAGGCAAGATCGGCTTCCCCCGACGCGACGACATAATGATCGCCGCCATCGGCGATGCCCGTCGTGAAGACGACATCGCGTATATAGAGCTTGTCTTCGAGCGGACGCGTAAGCTCGGGGTTCGCCTCGAGGAGCGGCCGGTGATCGGTGCGGAGGACGACCGAGGGGTCGTCGAGATCGAGGAGCGACCAGTAGGTGCGGTAGATCCCGACGATCTCTTTCGGCTCGACCCCATGCCAGAGCGTGAGCCATCCCGCGTCGGTACGGATCGGCGGGGTGCCGCCGCCGATGCGCGCGGTCGCCACCGTGTCGGCATGCGGACGGATGCCGGGAGCCTCATGAGGCTTCCAGTGCAGCGCATCGGGCGAGGTCGCGAGGTTGATCGAGGGCCCCGCCCGCCACCTCGATCCCGGCGGATAGGCGAAATAGAGATCGCCGAGCGGCCGCGTCTGCGCCCAGTAGCGGCCGTCGATCAGGCCCTCGAAGATCAGCATGTCCTTGTTCTGATGATCGAGAACGATCCCCTCGAAGACCCAGTCGAGGCCGTTCGCCGAACTGTAGAGCGTCGTCGAGTGGCGCTCCGGGCTCACCGAACAGGTGGTCATCAACCAGCGCCTTCCGACCCGGCTGATGCGCGCGTCCTCGACGCCATAGCATTGGAAATCCGCGCCCGGATTGACAGCCTTGTCGTAATGGACGGCAACGATCTCGAGCCCGTCGGGCGTGAGCTCGACGGGAAGCAGCCACGAAAGCGAGGTTAGTGCCATGATCCGCCAGCTACCGCCGTGCACCATGAACTTTCTGGGATCCGACGTATCGCAAAGCTCGAGCGGCCAGATATCGACCTTGTAGCGCCCAGCCTCCCACCGGATCGAATGAACATGACCATCCTCGATCGGGGCCCGGAGCGCCTCGGCGACGCGCACCATCATCAGGAGATTGCCCGAGGCGAGGCGGAGCAGGCCCGGGTTGAAGGCCCCGAGCACATAGGTCTCGCGGCCGAGCTGACCCGCGAGCGGCGAGCGCGACAGATCGACATCGTCGGGGCCGAAGACCAGCCGATCGGTCGCGAATTGCATGAGTACCGCTCCTTCGCCCAGGCCGGTCAGCGAGCCGGCTTGGTAGCCGGTTTCGCTGCCGGAGCGGATACCGCCTTGCGCGATGCCGATGTCTCGGCCGCCTCCTTCGTTCCGCCTTTTGCGTCGAGGTCGACGCCGGCTTCACGCGGCCAGTGCCGAAGCGTTACGCAGGCATCGAGGAAGGCGGTGACATCGCCAGGTTTGGCCAGCGCGATGCAGGCCTCGTCGAGCTTGTCGGCGAGGCCGGCGGCCGCGAAGAGCGGCGCCGCTTCGGCGCCATGTCCGATAAATTTGCAATGCGCGAAGGCGTCGCTGACGAAGTCCTTGGCCGCCGCATCGCCTGCGAGCAGCGCCGCCCCATCGTCGCTCGGGAGAAGCGCGACCGCGTCGAACAGCACCGACGGCCCGCCGTCGATCTTGTGCCGGCCCGCGACGCTCGTGCCGTCCGAGAGCGTGATCCCGCCGATCTTCGGTGCAACGAGTTCCCAGACAGCGCCGGCGGCGTCGACCGCCTTGGTCAGCGCCTTGAAGAGCCGCGCATCCGCGCCGTCGGTCGCGAGGATTCCGAGCTTGCGTCCCGCGAAGCTGGCCGGGCCGTTGAGCAGGATACTGAGCGGCCGGGAAGGGGGAAGGTCGGCGAGCGGCTTTTTTGCGGCCTTGGCCGGCGCCGGAAGCGGCAGCCCTAGGCCATCGGCCACCGTGGCTGCGAGGCCGCGGTCGATATGGAGGAGATGCGATACGGTGCGGGCGCGAATGTCGGGGCGTTCGACCTTCGACAGCTCGAAAACAAGCGCGTCGCCGATATGCTTCTGCTCGATCGGGGTCTGGCTCACGAAGAATTGCCGCGCCTGGCTGTAGTGGTCGGCGAAGCTCTCGGGGCGGATGCGGCGCTTGGCGCCTTCGGCCTCTTCGGGGAAGCTCGCAAAGCCGCGCGCGGGATCCTCGCGCGGGCCGCCGTCCGTCGGTCCCCAGCTGTTCGGCTCGTAATTGGCGCGGCCGACGGGGTTTCGCATCGCCATATGACCATCCTGCTGGAAATGCGCCATCGGGCATTTCGGCGCATTGATCGGGATATGGGTGAAGTTCGGGCCGCCGAGCCTTTTGATCTGCGTGTCGAGATAGGAGAAATTGCGGCCCTGGAGCAGCGGATCGTTCGAGAAATCGATGCCCGGGACGATGTTCTGGGTGCAGAAGGCGACCTGCTCGGTCTCGGCGAAGAAATTGTCGACGACGCGGTCGAGAACGAGGCGGCCGACGGTGCGGATCGGCACCTGCTCCTCGGGGATGAGCTTGGTCGCATCGAGGACGTCGAATTCGAACTTGTCCGCGAAGGCGTCGTCGAACAGCTGAACGCCGAGTTCCCATTCGGGAAAGTCGCCGCTGTTGATCGCATCCCAAAGGTCGCGGCGATGGAAATCGGGGTCGGCGCCGTTGATCTTGACCGCCTCGTTCCACACCACAGACTGAAGGCCCTGCTTCGGCTTCCAGTGAAATTTGACGAAGGTCGATTTGCCGTTGGTGTCGACGAGGCGGAAGGTGTGGACGCCGAAGCCTTCCATCGTGCGGAAGGAGCGGGGGATTGCGCGGTCAGACATCACCCACATGATCATGTGGAAGCTCTCGGGCATCAGGCTCACGAAATCCCAGAAATTGTCGTGGGCCGATTGCGCCTGCGGGAAGGCTCGGTCGGGCTCGGGCTTCACCGAATGCACGAGGTCGGGGAATTTCATCGCATCATGGATGAAGAAGACCGGGATATTGTTGCCGACGAGATCCCAATTGCCTTCCTTGGTGTAGAGCTTGACCGCAAAGCCGCGCACGTCGCGTGCGAGGTCGAACGAGCCTTTCGAACCCGCGACGGTCGAGAAGCGCACGAAGGCGGGCGTGCGCTCGCCGACGCGCTGGAAGATGTCGGCGCGGCTGACGTCGGCGAGGCTGTCGGTGAGCTCGAAATAGCCGTGCGCGCCATAGCCGCGTGCATGAACGACGCGCTCGGGGATACGCTCATGGTCGAAATGGAAGATTTTCTCGCGGAAATGGAAATCCTCGAGCAGCGTCGGGCCGCGCGCGCCCTGCTTGAGGCTGTTCTGGTCGTCGGCGACCGGCACGCCGTGCTGGGTGGTGAGCGGCGCATGGCCGGCACTCCCTTGATGCGTCTCGCCGCCGCTACCGCGATCCTCGCCAAAGCTCTCTGCGATCGGAGCGTCCGCCGGAAAGACTGGCGCTTTTCGCACCGACTCGCCGCCCATGTCCTTGCCCGCGATCGCAGCGGCGCTCTGGCCGCGGCGAGGCTTGGGCTTCGCGGCGTCCGCGCGGGTGGAAGAGGGGGTGGTGGGGGATTTGGCCATGTCGGATCTCGCTTTGTCTGAGGGGCGCAGCAGGGAGGCGTAACGCGGTCGGCGGGCGTGCAAGCGCGCCCTCCGGACCCGGCGATGGAACGAGTTCGCGCTTTGAAAGTTGCTGCACCGGGTTTGTGATTAACCTCGATCATGACGATTCCGCTTCCCTTGTGAGGGGTTGCCGGGCTTTCGGAATTTTCGCAGTTGAGCAGGCCCGCTCACGCATTTCGGACGAAACAGGGAACGTCAGTGATGTTAACCGATCGCTTCTTGAGAGACCGTCGCGGGGTAAGCCTCGAACCCGGCGAGCGCGCGCGTCTCGAGGCCGCCATCAGCACTACAATGACGGTCGATGCCCGCAAGATCATCGCGCGCGCCGGCGAGCGGCTCGACCAGAGCACGCTCCTCGTCGAGGGCATCATGTCGCGCTACCTCGACGACCGGAACGGTCTCCGCCAGCTTGTCGCGATTCACCTGCCCGGCGACTTCGTCGACCTCCACGCCTACCCGCTGAAACACCTCGACCATGATGTCGGTACGATGACCCCGGCGACGATCGCGATCGTCCCGCATGTCGAGCTCGATGCGATCACCGAGGAAATGCCCGAGCTGACGCGCAAGCTCTGGTTTGCGACCTTGCTCGACGCCGCGATCCACCGCGCCTGGCTCTTCCGGCTCGGCCGCCTCGATGCCATCGGCCGCGTCGCGCATTTCTTCTGCGAGACCAATGTGCGTCTCCAGTCGGCGGGGCTGAGCGACGGGCGTCAGTTCACGCTCGGACTGACGCAGGCCGATGTCGCCGAGATCTGCGGCCTGACGACCGTGCATGTGAACCGGGTCGTACGCCATCTTCGCGAGGAAGGGCTTTGTACGTTCCGCAACGGCAAGGTCGAGATTCTCGATGCCGCGAAGCTGGCGCGGCGCGGCCAGTTCGATCCCGCCTATCTCTATATCGACGATCCCGCATCTCCGCCGCTCCCAGACCAGAGGCCCCGCCGATGACCGGTGATTTGTCTTCCCCCCAGCCGCCCGAGACGGAAGCGGGGGTCGCCACCGCGGAAGATGGCGTTGTCCTGCTCGATGGCCCCGACGGTGTCGCGGTGACGATGACCCCGGCGGCGGCGCGCAGTACCGGCGAAAGCCTTATCGAGGCGGCGAGGCGTGCGGAAGCACAGCTCGCGGCCAGGCGGTCCTGAAGGATCGCCTGATCGCGCCCGTACGGGGGCGACGGGGCCGTCGCCGATTTGGCGCCAGGGAGCCGACGCACAGCGCGCGGCGCCGATAAATGCATTGATCGATGTTGCATCGCCGCCGTCCGGGGGAACGCAGTGATACGGCGGCGGGTTCTGCCCGGGAGCGGCGCCAGCGGGTGCCGCCGACCGAGGAGAAGCCGCACGTGGAAGAGGCCGCCGGACTGATTGCGCCTGCCGCGACGATGATCGCGGCGATGATGACGGCAGCCAATCTCGGCGCGCGCGTGACCGGCTCGGGCTTCGTCGTGTTCACTTTGGGCTCGCTCGCCTGGTCGGTCGTCGGGTTCACATCGGGCCAGACCAATCTTCTTGCGACGAACCTGTTCCTGACGCTCGTCAATCTCGTCGGAATATGGCGATGGCTCGGCCGCCAGCGCGGCTATGAGGATGGCGCGCGGCGTGCCGCGAAGCGAAGCCGGATCGCGGCCTCGCCCTCGCTCTTCGCCGCGAGTGCGCTAGGCGGTCGTCCGGTGAGCGATATCCGCGGCGAAGTTGTCGGCCAGGCGGTCGATGCGATGATCGAATGCGAAAGCGGATGCCTCTCTTATGTCGTCGTCGCGAGCGGCGGGCTCGGCGGCATCGACGAGACGCTGCGCGCGGTACCGGCGGCGATGCTCGACTGTCATGCCGACGGGCTCGTGCTGCTGATGAGCGCGGCGGAGTATGAGAAGCGCGATACGCTCGACGGCGCCGCCTGGCCTGCGCGGCCCCCACGCGGACAGGTAGCCACGGAGGCGTCGCTCGCCCCCGCGGCGGCGGCGGGCGAGGGGCCGCGGGGCGCCGGAAAGGAAGTGGCCCATGACGCGGCTCAAGGATGATAATGGTCTCACCATCGTGCTGCTGCTGCTGTTCGCAGCGTCGATCGTCGGCCACTGGCTACCGGGGTGGCACGTCGCGCTCGCGGACGCTGCGCGGCACCATCAGCCCGGTCTCTCGCTCTGGGCCTATGGCGGCAGTCCGCAATTCCTGTCCTCGGTGTTCGAAAACTGGGAGAGCGAGTTTCTCCAGATGTCGGCCTATGTCGTGCTGACGGCGATGCTCGTTCAGCGTGGCTCGTCGGAATCGCGGGGTCCCGACGCGCCGCTACGCGACGCCGATCTTGCCGCGCAGGCGCGCAAGCCCGGTGCCCCTGCGGTGCTGCGCAAGGGTCGTCTCGCGCGCGCTCTCTATGCTCGGTCGCTGGGGCTGGTGCTCGCGATGCTGTTTCTTGCCTCCTTCATCCTCCACTGGACGCAGAGCGCGCGCGCGGCCGCCGAGGACGCGCGCGAGCATGGCGAAATCGCCCTTTCCACCTTCGCCTATCTCGGCGACCCCGGCCTCTGGTTCGAATCCTTCCAGAATTGGCAGAGCGAATTTCTGTCGACCGCCGTTCTGGTGCTCTTGTCGATCTTCCTTCGTCAGAAAGAGTCGCCCGAATCGAAGCCCGTCGCCGCTCCGCACGCGGAGACGGGATCGTGACGGCGAATGGCCGAGCGAACCGGCGTGGGCGTTACGGCCCCGCTGCCCCGGTGCCTGTCTCGCTGGGCGCTCGGAGCGCCGATTTAATCCTCGAACCGCGGAACGATCGCAGCGGACGGGCGTCAGTCGTTCATCGCCCCGAAGTCGGGGCCGCTTCCCCCGACCGGCGCCGGCCCCGCCGACGCTCCCCAGATGACGCCCGGCCTTTGCCCGGGCGGGAGATGATCCATGTCCAGATCCAAGAATGACCTTCCCGATCCGCTGATTCTCGCCGCCGCTGGCGCGGGCATCGCCGTGCTCGCAACCGGCGCGGCGCTCTGGCAGCGCCGTCGGCACCGCGAGAGCCGAGGGCAGGAAGAAACAATCGCGACCGACGCGCCGCATTGGACGCTCGACAAAACCTCCTCCCGCGCGTTGTTCGGCAAGTCGGTGTTGATCAATCGCCCCCGCGCCGAGCTCTACGCGGCATGGATGCCCGAACGCTTTCCCGAGTTCATGGAGAATGTGGTCGCGGTCGACGACCTCGGCGAAGATGTCTCGCAGTGGACGATCAAGGCGCCCGCCGGGCGCGAGGTGACACTGGTCAACCGCATCACCGAGCGCGTCGAGGACACATCGATCTACTGGCAAAGTACGCCGGCCTCCGACATCGCGAACAGCGGCGAGGTGCGCTTCACCGACGCGCCGGCGGGGCGAGGCACCTATGTCAGCCTGATCCTCGCCTATGACCCGCCCGCCGGGAAGGTCGGGCGCCTCGCCGCCAAGCTCCTTCAGCGCGAGCCCGAAGTGCAGGCGCGGCGCGACCTTCACCGTTTCAAGCAGCTCATGGAAACCGGCGAAGTGACGACCAATGCCTCGCCCTCCGCGCGAGGCGCCGAGAGCCCTGCCGAGCCGCACATCTGAACGCCGAACCGCAGCACAATCACATCAAGGAGAAGGCCATGCGCGCCGTTACCTGGCAGGGACGCCACAAGATCAGTGTCGAAACCGTTCCCGATCCCGAAATCGTCAACCCGCGCGATGCGATCATCCGCGTGACCTCGACCGCGATCTGCGGCTCGGACCTTCATCTTTACGACGGCTATATTCCGGGCATGCGCGCGGGCGATATCGTCGGCCACGAATTCATGGGTGAAGTGGTCGAGACCGGCGCATCCTCGACGCTGCATCGGGGCCAGCGCGTCGTCGTGCCTTTCACGATCAGCTGCGGGCAATGCTTCTTCTGCGAGAAGCAGCAATATAGCGCCTGCGACAACAGCAACCCGTCCGAGACGCGCGATGCATCCGAGCTGATGATGGGTCATGCGATGGGCGGGGCGTTCGGATATGCGCATCTCACCGGCGGCTACGCCGGCGGGCAGGCCGAATATGTCCGCATTCCCTATTCGGATGTCGGGCCGGTGGTCATTCCCGACGGCCTTGCCGACGACGACGTGCTCTTCCTCTCGGATATCTTGCCGACGGGTTGGCAGGCGGCGGTCAACGCCGACATCGAGCCCGGCGACACCGTCGCGGTCTGGGGCTGCGGCCCTGTCGGCCTGTTCACGATCCAGTCGGCGCTGCTGCTTGGCGCCGGGCGCGTGATCGCAATCGATCACTTTCCGACGCGCCTCGCGCTCGCAAAGAAATATGGTGCAGAGATCCTCGACTATACGAAGGTCGATGTTCGCGAGGCGCTCGCCGAAATGACCGGCGGCATCGGGCCTGACGCCTGCATCGACTGCGTCGGCATGGAAAGCCACGGGTTCACGGTCGACAACATCCTCGACCAGGTGAAGGTCAAGCTGCTCTCGTCCACCGAGCGCATCCACGCCTTGCGCCAGGCGATCCTTGCGTGCCGCAAGGGCGGCCGCCTTTCGATTCCCGGGGTTTACGGCGGTTTCGCCGACAAATTCCCGCTGGGCCAGCTCATGGAGAAGGGCCTCACCGTCAAGAGCGGTCAGACGCATGTCCAGCGCTATTCGGGCGAGCTTCTCGACATGATCCAGGCCGGCAAGTTCGACACCGTCTCGCTCATCTCGCATCACGCATCGCTCGAGGACGCCGCCGACATGTACCGGCACTGGCACGACGAGCAGGACCTCTACACGAAGATCGTGCTCAAGCCCGGCCTCGCAAAGGGGGCCGTGTCGGCCCTGCAGGAGATGGAACATGCCTGATCGCAAACTCGCTGTCGTCACCGGCGCCTCGAGCGGCATCGGCCGAGAGATCGCCCTACTCGCGGCGAAGGATGGTTACGACCTCATCGTCGCGGCCGACGAGCCGCTCGTCGATGCTGCCGCAGGTCTTCTTGCAAAGGGCGTCGAGGTTGAGACGGTCGAAGCCGATCTGGCGACCCCAGCCGGCGTCGAACGCCTTCTCGCCGCTGCGGGCGGCAGGCCGATCGACATTCTCGTCGCGAACGCAGGTCACGGCCTCGGTCGCGGTTTTCTAGACCAGCCCGTCGACGCGTGGCGTCACGTCATCGACACCAATATCACCGGCACGCTGCTGCTGCTCCAGCCGGTCCTGAAGGCGATGGTCGCGCGCGGCGAAGGCAAGGTACTGATCACCGGCTCGATCGCCGGTCATCTCGCCGGCTCTTTTCAGGCGGTGTATAACGGCACCAAGGCCTTCGTCGACAGTTTCGCCGCGGCGATCGGCAACGAATTGAAGGACAGCGGCGTCACCATCACCTGTCTCAAACCCGGCGCGACCGAGACGCGCTTTTTCGAGCGGGCCGGCATGCTCGACACGAAGGTCGGGCAATCAGAAAAGGACGATCCCGCCGATGTGGCGAAAACCGGATGGGATGCGCTCCTCGCGGGGGAGCATGCGGTCGTTCACGGGTTCAAGAACAAGGCGCAGGTCCTCGCATCGGGCGTTCTCAGCGAAGCGGCGACAGCCGAGATGCACCGGAAGCAAGCCGAGCCGGGGTCGGGAAAGCAAGGCTGATCTGGCCGATCCGGCCTCATTTGGTGAAGAGGAGACGATCATGATCAATCGCAATGGCAGCAGGGGTGGGGGCTCCGCCGGCGACGGGTCGCTGCCGCAAGAGCCCGTGGAACGCCGGGAGAATGTCGGGACGACCGCGCCCGACCGCTATCCCGCCGGGGAGCGCGAGGCCGGCGACGTATCGGGCGCCGCCAACCGCGGCCATCGGCGCAGCACCGGCAGCGGTCCGGTCAGCGGAAGCGGTGCGGGTGCCGGCGGCAAGGGCAATGCCGAGGATTATGACAGCGACCCGCAAGGCGGCGGCGGGCGCGCCGCCGAACCCGATACGCCCCCGCCCGGCAAGGGGGCGGACGCGCCGGTTGGCGGGAGCCGTTAGGCCCTCGCGGCGGTCGGGCGGCGCGGCGCAATCGCTGTGGAAGCGCTGTACCCGCCGGTTCACTCGATCCGGTAGTCAATCGGCTTGAAGCTGCCGCCGCAGCTGTCGTAGGCCGAGCAGGCGGTGAGCCCGACGATCAGGTCGTCGAGCGCGCGAAGCCGGATGAAGTCGCCGGCCTTCGTCGTCGGCGGAAGGACGCGGATCTTGCCGTCGCTGCCGACCGGCACATTCATGAACAGGTTGAACGCGACGGGAATGGCGTCGGCAGCAATCCCATATGGCTCGAGCGCTTCGGCAAGATTGCCGAAGCAGCCGCGATGAACGGGCTTGTCGGCGTAGAAATGGCGAAACGTCGCCTCGCTGCATGGCGTCAGCAGGAAATCATGCACCCCGCAGCTGTCCTCGACGATCTCGAGCAATGCGTTTGAACGGTTCGACCACAGGCGGTTGCCGGTCGTCAGCCGGATCGTCTCTTCATAGTCGAACGTTCGCCCGTTCGAGATCGCTTCGCGGGGATCGGCCGCACGAAACGCAAGAAGGTCGCCGACCTGGCCGCCCTCGGGGTCGGTCACGCAGAGAATCTTGTCCTTGGGAAGCGTGAAGGCAACGCCACTACGGGGCGCGATCCGGTCGTTCATGGGAACTCCTGTACTGAAAGGGTGCGGCGGCTGGCGGCAAGGATGCGGTGCGGCGGTTCCCGGGAGGACGAGGGGCAGCAAGCGAAAGCCGCCGCGCATGGCGCGCGGCGGCTTCATGACACTGCTCCTGGCCTCTGTCAGGGTGCCAGCTTGCCGAGTTCGGCGCGGTGCGCCTCCACCACCGGAACGATCTCGGCCGCCGCCTGCTTGAGCTGGACTGCCTCGCCCGAGGCGGCATAGCCCTGATGAAGTGCCAGCGCCGAACCATGCGCGGTTTTCTGATGATCGAGATAGATTTTGTCGATCGCTGCGGCATCGGCCGCCTTGATGTCGGCAAGCATCTTCTCCTGGTCAGGTGCGAGCTTGGGTGCCGGCGCCTCGACCCCGGCGCTCGCGGCTGCCGCCTTCACTTTCGCGGTCGATTTGCCGTGGTTGTCGATCATCATCTCGGCAAAGGCCCTGACCTTTTCATCTTTCGATTTGGCGAGCAGGGCTTTCGACGATTCGATCTCCCAAAGGTCACCGGCGCCCGCCTGGGCAACATAGTCTGCGGTGCTAACGGCTGCCGCCGGCGTTGCGGCGGCCGGAGCGGGCTCCGGTGCCATAGCGGCGGTGTCGGCAGACGCGGCGGCTTGCTCCTCGTCGCGCGTATCGGGTCCGCCGCATCCCGCGACGATCGCGGCGATCGCCGCGGCTCCAATCCATGTCTTCATCTTATCTCTCCTCAAACCATTTTCTGCGCGTCGGCTGGGCGGCGCTTTTCCGCATGCAAGACCGGGCCGCGGCGCGCGCGGCCCGGTCTTTCACCCGGGAAGCGGGAGGGGCTCAGCCGCGCTGTTTGCCCTGGTCCTTGCTTCCGGACTGCTTGCCGGCGCCCGACTGGCTTTTGCCGTCGTCCTGCTGCTGCTGACCGCCCTTGCCGGACGAGCTGCCCTGCTGCTTGCCGTCTTTCTTATCATTTTGTGCCATGACGCATCCTTTCTCCTGATCCCGATCGGATCGAACAGGAAACCCCGCGCCTGTCCGGCTTGTTGCGTGAAAGAGGAGCCGGGTTGATCGAAGTTATACGCTTTTGGCGTGCGGCAACGGTCCGGGACGCCGTGCGTGTTCCGGCCGCCTTTCGCGATGGCGCGGCCGCGTGGCGGTGGGGCGAGGCGGGCAGGCGCGTTCGGCGCTTCGCCGGACTTATCATGCGTGCGGGAGGGCGGCGGCGCGGCGCCGGTGCGGCCAAAAAGGGCCCGGCGCGCGGCGCGGCTCGCAGTCGCCTGACGCACCTTCAACCGAGGCAGGCGACGATCGCCTCGATCACCGCGATCGTCTCCCTGGGGTCGCGCACGCGCACCGTGTCGAGTCCTAGCAACTTCGCCGGATAGTCGTTGCCGCCCGGAAAGATCGCGTCGCCGATGAAGATCATGTCGCCGAGCGCGATTCCGCTCTCGGCGCTCAGCTTCTTGAGTCCATAGCCCTTGTCGACGCCCTCGCGCGTGACGTCGATCGACGTCGCGCCGCCCATGTTGATCGACAGGCCCGGGAGCCGCTCGCCGAGATCCGCCTGGATGATCCGCCGCTTCGCGAAGTCGGGATCCCAGACTTCCTTGGCGGCGATCGGCGCCTGCTGGCCGAGCGCCGAGAAGGTGATCTGGCTGCCGCGGTCCTCGATGCGATCGCCCCAGACTTCCTCGGGAACGAACCCCGTCGCCTCGAGCGACGCGTCGAAGGCGGCGAGGATGCGCGCCTTTTCCTCGTCGCTGAACAGCTCGGCATAAAGCGGCGTCCAGCCGCCGCCGCGGTGGACGAAAAGCTTCGTGCCCGTCGTCGGCATTAGCCAGAGCCGGCCCCGATCGGCGTCTGCCGGAAGTCGGCTCGCGACCTGCTTGTCGAACTGCGGCCAGTCGCCGCCCGAAATCACCGCGACCTCGGCGACGCCCAGGAGCTTCGCGATCGCCGTGCCCATTTCGGGGGCGAGCGGCTGCTTGCTTTCCGCCAGGGTTCCATCGAGATCGAAGGCGACGAGTTTCTTCATGATTGTCTCCTCTGTTCGCTGTCGCCGACGCTGAGCCGACAACGCATCCCAATCGCCTGAGGCCTTCCGAAGTTCCTGCGGGCACCTCGCCCCAACCTACCTCGCGGGCAAAATGTCAAAGGCGGGGCGACGAGCACGGCGGGAGCGGGCGTGGCGGGGACGGATGGCGGGCCGTCGTTGTCGGCATGCCGCGGCCGCGGCAAGGTCGGGGCCGCTCGCTGGGCGACCCGCGAGCCTAACGCAACGAGTTCGGCTTTGGAGGCGTTAGCGTGTCGATGACGAGGAAAGCCATTCGATGACCCCGCGCTGGCCTTCGGTGCTCTGGGTGGTTCGCCACGGCCAAAGCGCCGGCAATGTCGCGCGCGATGCCGCCGACGCGGCGGGTGACCTGCGCATCGCGCTCGACCACCGCGATGTCGATGTGCCCCTCTCCGCGCTGGGCGAGCAACAGGCGCAGGCGCTCGGCGGCTGGTTCGCGGCGGGGGAGGAAGACGGCCGCCCCGAGATCATGCTCGCCTCGCCCTATGTACGGGCCGTGCAGACCGCCGAAATCTTTCGCAGCGCGGGAGGCTGCGCGGCCGACGAGAAAATCTGCATCGACGAGCGGCTGCGCGAGAAGGAGTTCGGCATCCTCGATGGCCTCACGCGCCGCGGCATCGAGGTGGCGCATCCCGATCAGGCCGAATTCCGGCTGGCGCTCGGCAAATTCTATCACCGCCCGCCGGGCGGCGAAAGCTGGTGCGACGTGATTCTGCGCCTCCGCTCGCTCCTCGACACCGTCTCGCTCCATTATGGCGGGCGGCGCGTGATGATCGTCGCGCACCAGGTGGTCGTCCTTTGCCTGCGCACCATCATCGAAAATCTGGGGGAGGCCGAGATATTGGCGATCGACAGCGAGGGCGACGTCGCCAATTGCGCGATCACCGAATATCGTTTCGACGCGGACGTGGGCCGCGACGGCAACCTCGTCCTGTCGCGCTACAATGTGACTGCGCCGATGGAGGGCGAAGTCCCGGTCACCCGCGAACCCGATGCGATGGTGGCCGCGCGTGGCTGAGGCAACCCCGCTCGACACCGCCTGGCTCAAGGCGCATCCGCTTCCCGATCATCATGACAATGTCGACAAGAACGGCCGCGGCCGGGTTCTCGTGATCGGCGGTTGCCGCCGGGTGCCCGGCGGCATGCTGCTCACCGCCGAGGCGGCGTTCCGCGCCGGGGCGGGCAAGGTGACGATCGCGACGATCGCCTCGGCGGCGATCCCGATCGGCATCGCCTTTCCCGCCTGCGCCGTTGTCGCGCTCCCCGAAACCGAAGCGGGCGAGATTGCGCCCGAGGCGGCCGAACTGCTGCTCGCCGAGGTGGCGCTGCACGACGCCATCGTCTTCGGGCCCGCGATGATCGACGCCGACATCGTCCGGACCTTGCTCGAAGCCCTGCTGCCGGCGCTGCCCGGGGACATCTTCCTCCTCCTCGACGCCGTCGCGCTGCGCGCAGCGGCCGCACATTCGGATGCGATCCGGGCGCGCGCCGCGCACACAATCCTCACCCCGCACGAAGGCGAACTTGCCGCGATGCTCGATGTAGCGAAAGAGGAGGTCGCGAGCGACCCGCTCGCGTCGCTCGGCAAGGCCGCCGACCGCTTCGGCGCGGCGGTGATGGTCAAGGGCGCGACGAGCCATCTCATCGCCGAGGGGAGCTGCCTGGCTTATGCGGGCGGCGGGCTCGGGCTAGCGGTCAGCGGCTCGGGCGACGTGCTGGCCGGCCTCATCGCCGGTCTCGGCGCGCAAGGCCTCTCGCCCCTGCAGGCGTCCGCCTGGGGCATCTGGCTGCACGGCGAAGCGGGGCGGCGGCTCGGCGAAACCATGGGGCCGCTCGGCTATCTTGCGCGCGAGCTGCTGCCGCTCGTCCCGGGGCTGATGCGCGGTGTCTGAGCTCGATCTCCTCGACCCCGATCTCCTGCTGCCGATCGCGGGCGCGGTCATCGCCGGCGCGATTATCGGCGGCGAGCGCGAATATCGCGCGAGCCCGGCGGGTCTGCGCACCCATATCCTCGTCGCGCTGTCCTGCTGTCTCCTCATGCTGTCGGCCGTTCACCAGATGGAATGGCTCACCGACACGCCGACCGAGGTCGTGCGCATCGATCCCGTGCGCATGGCGCATGGCGTGCTCACCGGGATCGGCTTCCTGTGCGGGGGCGTGATCTTTCGCGAGGGGCTCAATGTCCGCGGGCTCACCACCGCTGCATCGCTCTGGATGACCGCGACACTCGGCATCCTGTTCGGGGTCGGCTTCTACGAACTCGCCATCTTCGGCGGCGGCGCGACCTTCCTCGTGCTCGCTGCCGTCACCTGGACCGAGCGCCACGCGCCGCAGCGGCGCATCGCGCATATCACGCTCAACTATCGGGCGGGAACGAGCATCGCCTCGGCCGAGGTCATCGCCCTGCTCGGCGAACATGGCCTCAAGGCGATCACCGTCGAACAGCGCCGCGCCGGCGGCGCGCCCGGTTTTACCGCCATCGCCGCAGGCTATGGCGAGGAATGTGCCGATGCGCTGGCGGCGGCGCTCAGCGAGGACGATCGCATCGCCGCCTTCGACATCAGGCCGCAGCAGGGATGAAGGGTGGGGCCGGAACGGGCGCGGGCATGCCCGCTGGCCGCGACCCTTCGGGCGAGCCCGCTTATGATGCGCTCGTCATCGGCGCGGGACCCGCAGGGCTCACCGCCGCTCTCTATCTTGCGCGCTATCGCCGCCGCACCCTCGTGCTCCACGACGGACGCTCGCGCGCGCTTGGCGCGCCGATGGCCTGGAACGTGCCCGGATTTCCCGACGGAATATCGGGAGCCGATCTCGTCGCGCGGCTCACCGATCAGGCAGAGAGATACGGTGCCGAAATCGAATTGGCGCGCGTCGACTGTCTGTCCGCAGGCGCCGGCGGTGCCCCCTTCGCGGCGCGGCTCGAGGACGGCCGCCGCCTGTCGGCGCGCGGGCTCATTCTCGCGACCGGCGTCATCACCAACGAGGCGGTGCTCGCTAGCGGCGACCATGACGCCGCCGTCCGGAGCGGCGCGCTGCGCTACTGCCCGATCTGCGACGGATTTGAGCATCGCGGGCGCAAGATCGCCGTACTCGGGTCGGACCTTCACGGCGCCGCAGAGGCGATGTTCCTGAGGCAATATACCGACGATGTGACCCTCATCCCCAAGTGGCAGGTCGAGCTCACGCCCGCGCAGCGTGCCGAACTTCTGGCAAGCGACGTGCGGATCGAGGAGCGGCAGCTGCTTCGCCTCGCGCACCGGGACAGACGTATCGCGGTTCAGCTGGAGGGTGCGGAGGACGCGCTTTTCTTCGACACCCTCTATCCGGCGCTCGGGTCCGAACCGCGCAGCGAATTGCTGGCGGGGCTCGGTCTCCAAGGCGACGCCAATCGCTGCCTGCCCGCCGATGCCTTTGCCGAGCCCTTGATGCCCGGCGTCTACGGCGCCGGCGATGTTCTCGCCGGGCTCGACCAGATCAGCACCGCGACGGGCCATGGCGCGGCGGCTGCGACGCGGCTTCACAACTGGCTGCGCCGTGTCGAAGGGCATGTAATGGCGGACCAGCACTGAAGGGCACGGGGCAGGCTATCGCTTCGACGGATGCACGAAAGCTGCTCGGCCGGGCGCGTTCGGCCCACATGGTTGTTGGGCAAAACCTGCCTCGATGGATCTGGCGACGCGACGGGCGGATGGGGCGCTACCCGCCGCAGCGCGTGCAGGATTGATCTCGATCATCACGATTTTCGCGCCTTGGGCCCTGAAATCTGCTATGCAGAAGTGGCTGAGTCCCACCCTCATCGGCGTCTCTTGCGGCTGCCTGATTTTGCAGTCCGCCCTTTGCCTGAGGCGTTCCGATCGGTGCTGAGAGCAGGGTCGCGCTTGCTCCGGAACAGGAATGGAGCATGTCATGCGCCTTTTTCATCTTCTTTTTCATGGCGAGGATGCGCGCGAGCCGCGCCGCGTCGAATTTCGCGCGCCCGACGCCTATCAGGCGTTCCAGTTCGCGCTCAACGATCGCGGCAGTGCCGAGGTCGAACTATGGGACGGCGAGCAGCTTCTCGTTCGCATGAGCAAGACCGAAGCCAATCTCTGGAAGCTGCACGGCCTCCCCCCATCCCAAGGCACCGCGGGGCCCTCTGCTCAGTCAGGGGCGGCCGCCTGACCCGCGCTGCGGAGGTGACGGGCGCGCGATGGACGCGTGACAGGTGGATCACGCCCGCTTGCCCGCCTTAGGCGGGCCGGCCGTCTTGCCCGGCGCAGAGGCCGAGGCATGCATCGACGAGCGCGCTCATCAGCACGGGTTTCGAGAAGAAGAAGCTGCCCTCGACCTGTCGATCGGCAAGCGGCACATTGGCCGAGGCATAGACGACGCCGCCGCCCGGATGAGCGTCGCGATAGGCTTCCGCGAGGCTCCATCCGTCGAGAGCGCCGGCAAGCCGGATATCGGTCACAAGGATATGCGGTCGCTCCTCGCCGATCAGGAGCAGTGCGTCCTCGGCGGTTTCGACCTCGCGAACCGCGAACCCGGCTGCCTCGAGCGCCTCGACGATGTCGATGCGGACGAGCCATTCGTCTTCGGCGACGATGGCCGTGCAGAGAGGGGCGGGGGACGGGTTTGGCACGCTGATGACTTTCGCCCTGAAACATGGATCGAAGTTGAGAGGTCGCTCGGCGTCACGGCTGGGCGCATGGCAGTCTCGGCGGAACGCATCAACCACTCAAGGGTTTCTTTGCCATAGCGAATTCCCGTTTCGGGAACGCAGGGGCCATCGGAGGGGCAGGGACCATGACATATGCGTGAGACGCTGGTCGAGGACGAAGCGGCGCAAGGGGGCTTAGCCGTTCGCGAAAGTGCCGCGCACCTCGCGGCGCTCGTCGAGGGCTCGGACGATGCGATCATCAGTAAAACGCTCGATGGAACCATCACCAGCTGGAATCCCGCGGCCGAACGCATGTTCGGTTATCGTGCCGACGAGATCGTCGGCCGCTCGATCCTCACCCTCATCCCCGAGGAACGCCGCAGCGAAGAAACCGCGATCATCGAGCGTGTGCGCGCCGGCGAGCGCGTTCCGCCTTTCGAGACGGTCCGTCGGCGCAAGGACGGCAGCCTCGTCGACCTCTCGATCACCGTGTCGCCGGTGCGCCGCGCCGACGGCACGATCATCGGCGCTTCGAAGATCGCGCGCGACATCTCGGAACGAAAGGCGGTCGAGGCGCAGCTCGCCCGCCAGGCCGAGCGGCTGACCCACCTCAATCGCGCCGCCCTCCTCGTATCGCAGGATCTCGATCTCGAACGGATCGTCCAGGCGGTGACCGATATCGCGACGGAGCTCAGCGGTGCGCGCTTCGGCGCCTTCTTTTACAATGTGCTGGGCGACGAGGGCGAAAGTTACCTGCTCTTCTCGCTATCCGGCGCCCCGCGCGAGGCGTTCGAGCGCTTCGGCATGCCGCGCAATACCGCCGTCTTCGACCCGACGTTCCGCGAAGCGGGGACGATCCGGTCGGACGATATCCGCAAGGATCCGCGCTACGGCCTGAGCGCGCCGCACCACGGCATGCCGGAGGGGCATCTGCCCGTCGTGAGCTATCTCGCGGTTCCCGTCATCTCGCGCTCGGGCGCGGTGCTCGGCGGTCTTTTCTTTGGCCATGACGAGCCCGCCATGTTCAATGCCGAGGTCGAGGAGCTTGTCGAGGCCGTGGCTGCGCAGGCGGCGGTGGCGATGGACAACGCCCATCTTCACGAGGCGGCGCGCGTCGAGATCGCGGCGCGCGTGAAGGCCGAAGAGGAGCTCCAGCTCACTCTCGCCGAAATGCGCCACCGGGTGAAGAACACGCTCGCGATGGTCCAGGCGATCGCCGCACAGACGTTTCGCGAGACGCCGGCCGCCGAGCGCCAGTCGTTCGAGGCGCGCGTCCGCGCCCTCTCCGACGCGCACGACCTCCTCACCGAGCGCCACTGGGGCACCGTATCGGCCGGCGAAATGATCGAGCGCGCGCTCCACGCTTTCGACAAGATGAAGCCGGGCCGCATCAGCCTCGCGGGGCCGGACGCCGAGGTGCCGGCGTCGAGGGCGCTGCTCGCGGCGATGGGGCTGCACGAACTCGGGACCAATGCGGTCAAATATGGAGCGCTGTCGGGCGATGCCGGCACGGTCGCGGTCGAGTGGGACATGGTGAACGAGAGCGGCCGGGATCGGCTCCGCCTGCGCTGGAGCGAGCAGGGCGGTCCCCCCGTCGCGCCTCCCGCGCGTACGGGGTTCGGCACGCGGATGCTCGAACGGGCGCTCCGCGGGCAGGGCGGCAGCGCGGCGATCGAATTCAGGCCCGAGGGTGTCTGCTGCACTCTCGAGCTTCCCGCATGACCAGCATCTTGGGCGCGGCGGGATCGCGCGAGGCTCGCGCGGTTCGTGGTTCGAGGATCGAAGGTGCGGGCCGAAGGTCGATGGTCGAAGGGAGCGGTTCGCAGGGTGGGCGTCTCAAACCTTGCTCGTGGCTGGCGAGTATGGCGCGGCTCGGCTAAGGCGTAGCCATGGCTGGAATCGGATCACGCATCGACGAGTCGGGGATGCTGCTGCGCGTAGCAGGCGGTTTTGCGCTTCGCCGCGACCTCGGCGGCCGCTGGCGGCTCGACCTTCGCCGCACCCCCGTCGACCATGTCGAGAAGCGCGTGCGCATCACGGGCACGCTCGTCGGCGACGATCTTGTCGAGGTCGACGGCGTCGCCCCGGAAGGTGCCGCCCCGCCGGGTGGCGAACGCCCGGACAGCGGCTCGGCCATGGAGGCATAGGCACGCCGCGACTGGCGAAGCTGCCCGGCGGGAGGATTGAAAAGCCGGACGTCCGCAGGCGGTCCGAATGCAACTCATTTTTGATGGTCCCGAGCCGCGGAACAAAGTGGCGTAATGCCGGTTAGAGCTGCATGACCCACAGCATCGCAAGCCCCGCACCTGCCGCCGATCCGGCGCGTTTCATCGTCCTTCTCTGTGCGCTGGCGCAAATCGGAGCTGCCCTCTTGCCAGCGATGGGAATCGGCACTCCGGTCGGCGAGCGTTCGGACGTCGTGCAGACGCTGATAACGCCCGCGGGCTGGGCCTTCTCGATCTGGGGCGCGCTTTATCTGGGATCGATGATTTTCGCGCTCCTCCAGTTCACCGCCTCCGGGCGCGATAGCGCGTTGTTCGCCGCGCTGCGCTGGCCGGCGGCCGGCGCCTTTCTCGGCAATGCGCTCTGGGCCACTTGGGTGCAGCTAGGCGACATCGACGCGGTATCGACTCTCATCATTTTCGGCTCGCTTGTCTCGATCCTTATCGCCTATCGCCGTATCGCCACTTGGACCGCGTCCATTTCGGTGGCCGAGCGCTGGGGCGCCATCCTGCCGCTGTCAGCGCTCGCTTCCTGGTTGACCGCAGCCTCGATCGTCAATGTCGCCGCCACTTTGCGCTACTATGGCGTCGACGCTGCGCCCGATGTCGCGCCGCTCATCTCCGCCGCGATTATCGTCGTGGGCGGTCTGATCGCGGCCGCGGCCCTTGCGCGGGGCAAGGGCAATCCGCCTTTCGCGCTCGTCTTCCTCTGGGCGCTGGCAGCGATCTTTGCAGCCGGCGGGCAGGAGGCGGCTGCCATCGCGGTGGCGGCAGCGATCGCGGCGATCCTCGTGCTGATCGGAATTTTGCTGGGCTGGCGCGACGGCGGCGCGCACCATTGGTCCGCTTCGAGATCGTAAATCTGTCTCGGGGACGCTCGAGCGTCTTCGCCGCAGTCGGTTTGCTTTCGAACTTTTCCGAGGTTCAGCGCGCGATCGGCACCTTCTTACGGCGAGGCGCACCGGGCATCGCCGCGTCCCTGCGGCCAGCCGCGATCCCGACCCGCGCTTGAGGCGTCTGCCGGGGCGCGGCCCCGGCGCAACGGGCTTCGCCCGTCCTCCACTGCCGTTGCGGCCCTCTGGGTGCGCCGGCGCCTGGCGGCGCCCCGGCTGCCTTTCTGCGCCGCGGGACGGGCTCGCGGGCAAGGGCAGGAGACACATCATGGGAGCCATCGGCTTCGTCAGCGGCATGATCGAGAAGGGCTTTGTCGGCGAACTTCGCACCCTCTCGATCCGGGTGCCGATCGAAATTCGCATCAACCGCGGCAAGGGGAGCGAGGTGCAGCCCGACTACCGCGTCTACTCCGACGACGTCGAGATCGGCGCGGGATGGGTGCGCCTCGCGGCGGTGTCCGAGCGCCGCTACGTGTCGCTCGCCCTCGAAGCCCCCGAGTTCGGGCAGCGGCGCCTTTATGCGAACCTTGCTCGCGCGGCGGGGCAGGACAATCCCGACGCTTATGCGCTGCTTTGGAACCCCGCCGACTGACGGCGTTAGAAAAACGCGCGGCATGTCCTCGCACTGGCTGCAATAGCTGGTGCGCAGGAGGCGCCGCCTTGATAGGGTGACGACGATGAAAAGCGGTATCGACCATCTTCCCCCGCACAAGCAGCGTGAACTCGAGCGCGTCGTCGAGATCGTCTTCGAAGAATTCGAGGATGCGCTGGCGCTCGCGACACAGGGCTGGAAGAAGAAGGGACGCATCTCGAAAATCATTCTCTATGGCAGCTATGCGCGGGGAGGGTGGGTCGACGAGCCGCATACGGCGAAGGGCTATCAGTCGGACTATGACCTGCTGATCATCGTCAACGACAAGCGGCTGACCGATCGGGCCGATTATTGGTCGAAGCTCGACGACCGGCTCATTCGCGAACTGTCGGTGACGAAGACGCTGCGGACGCCGGTGAATTTCATCGTGCACAGTCTCGACGAGGTGAACTCCGGGCTGTCGCAGGGCCGCTATTTCTTCATGGACGTCGCGCGCGACGGGATTGCGCTGTACGAGGCCGAGGACAGTGAGCTTGCCGAGCCGCAGCCGAAGACGCCGCATGCGGCGCTTGAGATGGCGCGGGAGTATTTTGACGAGTGGTTTCCGAGCGGCGGCGAGTTCTTCGACAACTACCAATTCAATCTGGATAAGGAACGTTTCAACAACGCCGCTTTCCAACTTCACCAAGCAGCGGAGCGCTACTACAATTGCGCTCTTCTCGTCTGCTCGTTCTACTCACCTCACGTGCATAACCTCGCTTTCCTGCGAACCCAAGCGGAGCGGATTGATATGCGGATAATCGATGCCTGGCCTCGCGAGACGAGGTCGGAGCGGTCTCACTTTGAGAAGCTGAAAGAGGCGTACATCAAGGCGCGCTACTCTAAGCATTACAGCATCACCGCCCAGGAACTGGCTTGGCTGGGTGAGCGGGTTACCAATCTGGCTAGCATCGTCGAACTGGTGTGCCGCGAACGCATTGCGCTATTGGAATCGACGGCGCGCGACGCTGGCTGAGGCTCCAAAAGCAAAGGGCCCTGCCGTGGCAGAGCCCTCTCTTCTTTCGGCGTGGAGGGGTCTCCAACCGAAAGATGCCCCTTTTGCTCCCGGGGTCGCACGGAAGCATTAGAACGACGACAATAAGGCTCTGCGCGTTCGTGGCAATAAACACAGGTTAAGTAGGCGAACTTGGTTTTAGATCGCCGTGCTGATTCGATACGGTCCTTTGCGAAGGGGGAGGGTCTCACCCTTCCAGCTAAGCTGCACCAGATTCTTAGCGAGCATGCCGTCGATTGCGGCATGGACCATTGGCATGGTGCTGCGCCAGTTCGGCCCTTCGGTTATCGCGCGAGCGACCTCACTCGGACATACCGAACCCCCGGGGAACCGGGCGGCCAGAAGCGCAAGAACAGCCTCTTGTGCTTTATCGTCCACGCTCGCCTCCACCGCGCGACGAGCGTCCTTTGGTCATAGGGTTGGGTTTCGGTGGCGGTTTCCATCCCGGAGGCGGCGTCATGCGTTGCTGGCTCGTGCCGAGCCCCATCGCGCCGGGCTGCTGCCGTTCGATGCCCGACAGGTCCGCTTGCTCGGCCTCTTCGGGGGCAGCGCCGCCGCGCAAAAGATTGATCTGGTCTCGGCAGCGGCGCGCCTCTTCGAAGTCGAGCGTATCGACAGCGGCTTGCATTCTCTTTCGAAGTGCTTCGATCGCCTTGGTCATTCTCGCTATACGCCTGACCCGAGTATTGGCCGCATCCTAATCGGAGCAACGGCATCTCGCCTGCATTAGTTGCACACGAAACAAAGTGTTGCCCAGTGGCATCAGCGGGAGAGAATCGGCGAGCCGGTGCGGCAATTTCGATGGTGTCTTCCTCGCGTTGAAGTATGTGCCGCCCCGCGACCCGATGAAGGGGCTCCTTCATCACAAAACTTGGCGGCCTTTGTGGCCGCCTTTTTTGTAGGCTGATTGCAATTCCGGCGACCGGCGGCTCTGCGCCTCATCCCGGCCATTCACAGCCAGTGATGCGTGGCCCAAAACCAGTCGTTTGCAAATGGGCCCCTATAGCAGTGGCCGGGCGTCCGATCTCGCGCGAAACCTAGCAGTTGCGAGAAGTACCAGTATCCCTGGAACGCGAGAACATGACCCAAGCCCGTTCGCTGCCCCACCACAGGCCAGCAAAGCCGCCAAGCGTGACTCCGCCCAGAATGCGCCAGCCATGTGGTCCCAGCGGCAGCATCCCGATTGCGTAGCCAACGACCAGTGCCGCCATCGCAATCAGGAACGGTCCCGTGAAACGGCAATGAGTCCGGCCGCATCGTCGGGCGTTCATGACGCAAGCCGCACCCATGCCGACGAGCATGACGGTCCAGATGACCGCGCGGGGCGTGGGTCCCAGCCACATGGCGGCCAGCATGGCCACGCCCGGAATGCCCCAGAGCCCGACAAGCGTGCGCCAGCTACCCGACCAATCCATGGCGTCGCTGTCGGGATCGGAAGCGCTCGGGCTACTCATCTCACCTCTCCACAGCAACACCACTGAGCGACCTTAACCCGCACAGCAAGACAGCCTTTTCACATCCCGGTCGAATGTCTGCGCTGCCAGCTTCAGGCCTTCGACCGTGGTCAGATAGGGGAAGATCGTCTCTGCCAGATCGTCGATCGTCAGTCCGCAGCGGATCGCCATGGCGGCAGTCTGGATGCTGTCCGCACCTTCCGGCGCCAGGATGTGTGCGCCCAGCAGCTTGCGGGTCCGGCCATCGGCAACCAGCTTGATCAGACCGCGCGTGTCGCGGGCCGCCAATGCGCGCGGGACATTTTCGAGCGGGAGGGTCGACGTTCGCGTTGCATATCCTGCCGCGATAGCCTGCGCTTCGGTGAAGCCGACGCTGGCTACCTGCGGATCGCTGAATACGACGGCCGGCATGGCCGAATTGTCATACCTCAGACTGTCGCCGTTCAAGGCGTTCTTGGCGGCGATCTTTGCACCATAGGCCGCCATGTAGACGAACTGGTCTCGGCCGGTCACGTCCCCGGCGGCATAGACGCCGCGCACAGTGGTTCGCATATGGTCATCGACAAGGATGGCACCGCTGAGCGTCTGTTTCACCCCCGCTTCAATGAGACCGAGGTCCTCCACATTCGGCGCGCGCCCGGTCGCCACGAGAAGGCGCTCCGCGACGATGGTTTCCGCGACCCCGTCGCGCAGGACGGTGAGCGCAGAGCCCCCTTCCGCCGTCTTGTGGACCGCCTGATAGGCGAGATTGTCCAGGACGGCGATGCCTTCGCTCGAAAGATAGTCGGTCAGCGCGGCGCCGATCTCCGGCTCCATCTCAGGGAGAAGGCGACTGCGGCAAACGAGCGTCACGTCGACACCGGCGCGCGAGAACATCTGAGCGAGTTCCACACCGATATAGCCGCCTCCGAGGACGATCATCGATTTCGGCAATTCGGTCAGGTCGAGCGCGGTCGTGCTGTCGAGCGTATCGACATCCGGAAGGCCGGGGATAGCCGGCACCGCCGGACGGGTGCCTGTCGCAATCACGATCCGGTCAGCGATGAACCGCCTTCCACCGACCTCGACGCCATTATCGACGAGCCGCGCCGTGCCTTCATGGTAGGCGACATTATTGTAGAGAGGCAGGAGGTCCGCATATTTCGCCTGGCGAAGGCTCGAGACGAGTGCGTCCTTTTCGGCGATCATCTGGCCCCAATCGGCCGTTCGTGCCTGGGCCTCGACACCCTTGAACCGCATCGGCGCGACATTGGCGTGGTGGATGCTCTCGACCGCGCGGATCAGCGCCTTGGAAGGAACGCAGCCGACATTGACGCAGGTTCCACCGATGGTGCCCGCACCGACAACGGCGACCTGGGCTCCTTGCTCCGCTGCGGTGATCGCGGCCGAGAAACCAGCCGATCCGCCGCCCACGACGATAAGATCGTACGTCTTGTCCTGAGAGCGGTCGACCGGATTGCAGCAATCACTCATGATCCGGCTTTCACTTGCGGACTTGCGAAGGGTAGCCGGCGTTGGTGGTCGCCGCGATCAACGCCCTGGTGCTGGCCTTGGCGTCGTCATAGGTGACGGTCGCGGTATGCGCTTCGGCTGACACTTCGACGGCGGTCACGCCGGGTACGCGCGACAGGCTCTTTTTGACAATGGGGCCGCAGGTCGCGCAAGTCATGTTCTCGACGGCCAGGGTGACGGTCCGGATTGCGGCAAAGGCCGGGCCGGATGCGAACAGCACAGCCGCGGCCGCGAGCAGGGTAAGTTTCTTCATCATGGTCTCCTTGTTCAAACGTCGAGGACTAGGGGGGCGAGATAGGGGAAGAGGACGGCGAGTCCGATCAGCGCTGTCGCAATCCACAAGGCCGTCTTCGCCAGGCGATTGGAGGAAGGCGTGCCGCATTCGCCCTCGGCGCATACCGCCTGTGGTCGACGATAGATCCGCCAGAACCCGGCCGCCAGAAAGGCGATGGCCACCGCCAGGAAGATGGGCTGATAGGGGGCGAGCGCGGTCAGGTTGCCGATCCATGCGCCACTGACGCCCAGAGTGAAGAGCACCAGCGGGACGATGCAACACGAGGCTGCGCCAATCGCGCCGAGACTTCCTGCGGCAATCGCAACCCACGTACCTCGTTTGGAAGCCGTTTCAGGTTGAGTCATTTTCTGTTCTCCGAATCACGTTGTTGACCCTAGATAGGATCTGTAGTGGCTACAGGTTCAAGAGGTAATTCATCATGGATCGGAAAAATTTGCAGGACACAGCGCCCCGGCTTCCAATCGGGATGCTGTCGCGGCGCACCGGGTGCAACATCGAGACCATCCGCTACTATGAGAAAATAGGCCTGCTACCCACGCCTGCGCGCAGCGACGGCGGTCACCGGCTCTATGGTCATGGCCATCTCATGCGCCTCGGCTTTGTGCGGCGCGCGCGGGAACTGGGCTTCACGCTGGACGAGATCCGCGCGCTGCTGCGGTTGGCCGAGGACCGCGATCGCCCGTGTGCCGAAGCGCGCGAAGTCGCCGCGGCCCATCTGACGGACATTCGTACCAAGATCGCGGATCTTCAGGCCATGGAGTCGGTCCTTGCCGAAACCGTCGTGCGATGCGCGGACGGCAAGACCCCGGAATGCCCGCTTCTGGAGACACTATTCGGCTCGATCGATCCGTCTGCGAGCGGTTGAGCGCTGTGCGTGTATGCGCCGGTCTCCCGATGGCCAGTCGCCGTCAGGCAGCACAGACCGATGTCGGTTTTTGCAAGAACGGCGCCTCAGCGGATCTCAATGTCTGCTTCTTTCATTTTCAGTCCAGAAGCGGACAGTCTGGAAACGGCCACCAGTCGATGTTTACGATTTTGCCTGGGTTGACGCCAGCTCGCGAGCGACAGACAGGAAGGCGGCCAACCCGGCGGAAGGATGCCTTCGGCCGGGATAGTAAAGACAAAGGCCCGGAAAAGGCGGTGTCCAGTCTTCGAGCAGGCGGACGAGCGTTCCTGATTCGGTATAGGCGATCACATCCTGTTCGAAATAGAAGCCGATACCGAAGCCCGCCAGCACAGCGGCGCGCGACAGGTTGAATTCGTCGAACGTCATCGGGCCGTTCACCTCGATCTGCGCCGTGTCGCCGCCCTTCTCGAAATGCCAGCGGTAGAGCGCGCCATCGGGCAAGCGGACACGAATGCAGTCGTGTGAAACGAGATCGGTCGGCACGAGCGGTGGTGATCGCGTGGCCAGATAGGCTGGCGAGGCGACCACCGCGAAGCGCTGCGCCTCGCCGAGTGACAGGGCGATCATATCGGTCGGAACGAGCGAGGCCACACGAATGCCAAGGTCGAAACCCTCGGCGACGATGTCGCGCAGTTGTCCCTCGGTCACGACATCGACATGCATGTCGGGATAGCGGCGCGAATATTCCAGGAGAAGAGTGGTGAAGGCAGGCGAACGCGCTGCGAATGGCGGCGCGTTGATCCGCAGCGTTCCTGTCGGCGTTGCACGGCGCTCGCGGACGATCTCGATGGTTTCGCGAACGTCCTGAAGCGAGGGACCTAGGCGATCGACGAAGATCCTACCGGCGTCGGTCAATGCGACGCTCCGTGTTGTGCGGTTGAACAGGCGCACGCCAAGCTCGGCTTCGATCCGCGCAATCATGTGACTGAGCGCCGTCGTCGACATGCCCAGATCGATGGCGGCCTGCCGGAAGGATCCGCGGCGTGCAACGCCCAGAACGGCGTCGAAGTCCCGAAGCGCCAGTCGCGACATTATCCCGAATCCTTCACTAGCTCATGCCAGATTGGCCTACTTATCTGGATAGTGCGCTGGTCTTACAACGGGGGCAAGTCAAATGAAGGAGACTTGTCATGCAGACCAGGAGCGAATCCGACACCAAGCAGCGCGGCACCCAAGCGGTTGTTGCATCCCTGCCCAAACCCATTGCCGACTTTGTCGAGGCCAATGCACGGCTCGACGTTGACGGCATGCTGAAGCCGTTCGCAGCCGATGCGCTCATTGTGGACAACGGCCACCGTCACGCGGGCCTCCCCGAAATCAGGACCCTGTTCGAAGACGAGGTCGTCGCCGTAAAAGCGATCTTCACGCCGGACAGCGTGCGCCAAGAGAACGGCAAGATCGTTGTCGAGGGCCCCGCACATGGCGACTTCAAGGGCAGCCCGATCCGCTTCACCTATGACTTCACGCTCGAGAACGACGCCATCCAGACGCTGGAGATCACGCTATGAGCGTCACCGTTGATCCGACCGAGTTCGCCGGCAAGCGTGTCGTCGTCAGCGGCGGCACCAAGGGGTTGGGCCGCGCCACCGTCGAGCGTTTCCTGGCAGGTGGCGCCAGAGTGATAACCGCGGCCCGCGGAAACCCTGACCCCATTGCTGGCGTCGAGTTCGTCCGGGCCGACCTGACGACAGCGGCGGGCGGGGAGAGCCTCGCTGCAGCGGCGCTCGCGCATATGGGGGGCGTGGACATCTTGGCCCATGTGATAGGTGGCTCGTCCTCGCCGGGGGGCGGCTTTGTCGCCCTGACCGACGATCACTGGCTCGCCGAACTGAACCTCAACCTTCTGGCCACGGTCCGGCTCGATCGCCTTCTGGTCCCGCAGATGATCGAGCGTGGCGCCGGCGCGGTGGTGCATGTCACCTCCATCCAGTCGGTGCTGCCGCTTCCTGAATCGACGACTGCCTATGCCGCCGCGAAGGCCGCGCTCAGGACCTACAGCAAGTCCGTGTCCAAGGAGCTCGGGCCGAAGGGCGTGCGGGTCAACGTCGTGTCCCCCGGCTGGATCATGACCGAAGCGTCCGAGGAACTGCTGAAGCGGCTGCAGGCTGCCAATGGCGGTACGATCGAGGACGCGCGGCAGGTCGTTCTCGACGGCCTCGGCGGGATCCCGATCGGGCGTCCGGCCGATCCTCATGAGGTCGCCGACCTCATCGCCTACCTCGCTTCGGATCACGCTGCCGCGATCCACGGCGCCGAGTTCGTTATTGACGGCGGCACGGTTCCGACCCTCTGAGGTCATCGCCCCGACGTTCGCAGCTTTCAGCGGACGTCGGGAAGCGACGAGTTTGGCAGTTCCTGTCCCGCACGTGACAATGCGAGCTGCATATCTATGTCTGTTTCATCCAGGATCGCACCGAAAACGGACAGTCCGCAAACGGCCAACTGACGACGATCTGCGCAAAAGAACGCCCGTCCGATCGAAATCGGACGGGCGTAAGATGAAGAGCGTGTTTCCTGAATGGAAGAGCTCTCTTGGGTCGCCCGGCGCGGTTAGCTGCGCCGGTTGATTTGATATTGTACCGCGACGACAAAAGAGCAGCGCTCCCACCTCAGGGCTTGGCAGCAACCGGAAGACGGAATGGTGCGCCCAGCCTGTTGAAGGCGTTCATCGCCGCGATCGCGATCGTCAGATCGACGAGATCTTTGGGTTCGAAGGCCTCGGCCGCTGCTGCATAGGCCTCGTCGGAAGCATGCGTTTCGCTGACGCGTGTGACTTCTTCCGCCCAAGCCAGAGCCGCGCGATACTGGTCGGGAAACAGATGCGGGACTTCCTCCCACACCGGAAGCAGCGCGACCTTGTCGACCGGCATAGTCTTGAGAAGGTCCCGGGTATGCAGATCGATGCAGTGAGCGCATCCGTTGATCTGGGACACCCGGAGGAAGACAAGGTGAATCAGCTCTGCCTGGAGGGCCGTGTTATGGGTGACATAATGGTGCACACCGTACAGCGCCTTCGCTCCCGCCGGAGCGACTTCGGACCAATTCAATCGATTCATCTGATCTTCCTTTCTTCTTGAGCCGATATCGGCGTCAACTTGCCTGACGAGCATCCGCCCGCCACTGTGACATCCCGCCCCAAAAAATGTCGGCGCGACCGGATGAGGTTGAAAGGAATCAGAGGTAAGACCCGAGATTGGTCTATCGCAGGGTACCAATCTGGTCCGCACTGCGGAACGAGAGGCCAAGCGCTTAGTGCCCGCCTACTTCAAGCCAGAGATAAAAGCCGCCCGTCCGCGATCGGACACAAGCGGTACGCGCTAAAGAGTACTTGCTGATTGTCTCGCAGCCTGTGCGGGCCAAGGCAGCAGGATAAGAGGTCGGACGGCTCGCGCGATCGACCTGCTCAGCCAGGATAAGGTGATTCCCTCAATAGTCGGGCAAGATGCGTGGCATTAGCGGCCACCATTTTGGCGGTCTCGGTTACTTTGCTGGGGCGATGCTGAAGATCCTTGAAATCGACTGACCCCATCGCCTCACCGACCCAGTAGCAGGCGGCCACGGCGGGAATCGTCCATCCCACATCGTTCAGCGCCTGAAAGATTTGCGACGAAGCATTGTGCGCGCCGTCTTCGTTGCCGACGATCGCGGCAACGGCCACTTTCGAAAAGCTTGGCATCCGCCCCTTGTCGTCGGTCTCCGACAGAAAGGCATCCATTCGTTCCATCACAAGCTTGGCGACGCTTGATGCTTGACCCATCCAGATCGGTGTGCCGAAGATGAGAATATCGGAGCCGAGGATCGTCTCGCGAATTTTCGGCCATTCGTCGCCAGCACCCTCGTTCGAGGTGACACCCCATTTGATGCTGTGCGCGGCGATACGGATGGGCTTGCCGACACGGACGCCTTCCGCCTCGAAATGTTCGGTAAGCACCGCGAGCATGGCATCGGTCGAGCTCTTGCGGCCACGGGCCGAAAGCGAGCAATTGATCGCGGTGGCGGTAATCGGGGCCATATCGTCTCCTTTACCCCGCCGGGGTGAAGCGCGCGCCGGTCGCGGTTGGTTCCGATGTTAATGGCGGCGTACTCGGAATGACGATGAGCGTCAGCTCTCGACCCGCCTTGGGCGAGTTCCGACAGGGAATTCATGTTGAAAATATCCGTGCCGCCGAGCACGGGCAGCGAGAAGGGGCCGCCAAAGCGGCCCCTTCCTGTCGGCTTGCCGGGTCAGTCGAGCTTGGGACTGACGACGCCCGAGATGTAGCGCAGATTGTTCTGCACATGTTTGACGCCCGTGACGTCGTCGGCGACATCTTCGGCGCGGCGCTTCGACCGGCGATCCTCGACCGTGCCGGAGAGCGTGACTTCGCCATCTGCGACGCTGACCTCGATCTCGGAGGCGTCGATCCAGACATCCTCGGTAAGACGGTCGTTCACGTCCTCGCGGATGCGCTCGTCGGAGCGGATATAGCTTTTGGGACCGCGGCCGCGATGATCGAGTTCCCGGCGACGGCGCGCGTCGCGATCGCCGAACCAGGAAAGCACTTCGTCGCCGGCGCGGTCGAGGAAGCCGCGTTCGCCCGGGTCATAATCGGGGCTGCGCGTCCGCGGATATTGGCCGTAAGGCGAATAGCCCTCGACCGGGAGATAGCCGAACTCGCTCGGCCAGTAGTTACCGCCGCGCGAACGATCCTCGCCTCGGGCTTCGCCGGCAGCATCGTAATAGGCGTCGCGGCGGGGCGTGCGGTCGTAACGGGGCCAATCGGAGCGCTCAGCGCTGCGGACCGGCCGGCGATAGTCGCCCGCGCGCTCATCCTCCCAATTATCGCGGCGATATTCCTGCTCGCGATAGGCGCGGCGCGGGCGGCGCTGCTCGCGCTCGTCTTCCTCGATCGCCACATAAGCGCGCGACGCATCCTCTGCGCGGCCGCGGTTGTAGCGACCCGGCGATGCGCCGGTGTCGGGGCTGCTGTTGTCGCTATAATCCCAGAGCGGGGTGCGGTCGTCGAACCTGTCCATGATCCATCTCCATTTGTTGAGGGTGGCGGGCAGGTTGCCGGGAAGGGAGGCAACCCCCCGTCCCGCCGAACCGACGCATGGAGTGGGGGCAAGTTCCCGATCTGGGCGCAATATGTCGCGCTGCGACGTCAATGCATCGACGAATGTGACCCGATCTCTCCAATGGGCGGCTGGCGTCGCCGGCGCTGCCGAATTCTCATGGAGAATCAAATCTGGAAAGGATCATACCCAGTGGGCCGCGCGCGCGCCGGGGCCGTCGAACTTGCCGCTGGGGAACCGGATCTCTCCAACGCATCTTTCCAAAGCCTTCCCAGCTCGACGTCGATCCAGTCGGCTGCAAAAGGATCGAGGCCAGAGCCGGGATAAAGGCAAAACTCGCCGAAAAGCGGTTGGCAGTCGATTTCGTAAAAATCGACCCGAACGAAGGCTAGGTTCCCGGCAAGCATCTCTGCAGCTTGCAGCATCGCCCCGAGGGAGGAGGGTCTGGAAGGTCGATCGGCGGCAGGCACGAGCTGCCGCCAGTTGCGGTCATGCAATATCCAGCGGTGACGGACACCGCGCCCCAAATGTACCTGGACGTGCGTCGCGACACCGCCAAAGACATAGATCTTGTAGTCGATGGGGAGAGGACGTGCGCCGCCGAGCAACGGCTCGGCGAAAACGCCACGCGGCACTTTGCGATATGCCCATTCGTCGAGCCAGCGGCCGTACTCCCGGCGCTGCCACCGGCGCGCGGCTCGCTGGACCTGCTTCCAGCGTTCGCAATCCGGAAACGTCTCCAGGATTTGATACTGGTTACACCCATGACGCGCCTTGACGATTGATGGGAGGGCGAACGGAATGAAGCGCGGCAGAATCTGGCCCTGCCAGAGCGTCGGTACGATCCAGTTTGCACCGAGTTGCTCCGAGGCCAAGCGTTTTGCGGCAAGTTTATCCAGCAGCGTCGTTTGCAACGGTGACCGATCATTCAATTTGCGGAGCTGGACGAGCTCGGTGAAGCGCGTCGGATTGAGCAAGTCGGGCAGGCGTCGATGACGCAAGGCGTAGAGAAGGGCAATCCGGTGCGCGGCTATCGAGGAGCCGACATTGCCCACTTTCGCCGGGTTTTCCGAGGCGCGCGAGAGTTTCATGCCATGTCGGTCTCAGGGCTGAACGACGTGTGGCCGCTATCGCGGAAGCTCGGCCGATCCAGGTTTATATCGCGGCAAAGCTGCATGCGGATACGAACGACCTGGCGCAGAAAACGCTCCCGGCAATAACATCGACCGACCTCCGATCACCTAGGCAGCGCTCAGGCGCTCGGGTGCGACCAACCGGTGAGGAACGCGTGATCGCGCACCGCTGCGGATCGCGTGCAGCATCGCACGTCTCAACCTCGAATCTTCATGAACGCGCAAAGGAAGATTGCTAACGGTCAGCCTATTTGAGCGAAGTGGGGAGGGATAGACCCCGGCGTGACTATGCCGAAACAGAAAAATGCTGATCGTGTATCCGATGATTTGATTGCAGCATCCGCTTGCCTCAAACATTAGGCGCGTAGCACACTCCGACGGCCAAGCTGAGCGATATGTCGTTGAGCCGGATATGCGCGCCGATATTCGGACAACGTAGGGGAGCGGCCCGGACGACGATTGGATGCGTTCGCCGACGGCAATTCGACTGAGACGTGGGATCGAACAGCTGCGGCGATACGCGAAGCGATGCACATGGCGGCGGCAGACCGACCGATCACCGTCGAAGCCCGTGCGCCGTTCAAATGCAGTTGGCGAAGAAAGGTTGCAAAGTTGGGGCGGAAGGTCGCCGCTATTCTGGAATACTGTCGAAGCCGTCCTCGACGCGATCGCGGCCCCAGGCATCGGTGCGGCCATTGCCGATAGAGGAGGACGAAGAGCAGCGCGCGCTGGCAAGGGGCGGGAACGACGATAGCCGCGGCGCATTGGTCGTTAGACAGCAAAGGAGCTTTCCGATGACCAAGGACAATATACTCGCCGGCTGCAGGATCCTGATCATGGCGACAGATGGCTTCGAACAATCCGAGCTTGAAGTGCCACTTCAGCGTCTGGAGGACGCCGGCGCGGAGGTCGAAATCGCATCGATCGACGATGATGATATCACCGGCTGGGACAAAGACGATTGGGGCGACGAGGTCGAAGTCGATCTCAAGATCGCCGACGTCGACACCGACCGTTATGACGCGCTCGTTCTGCCGGGCGGCCAGATCAATCCCGACTTGCTGCGGGTCGAGGACAAGGCGATCTCGATCATTCGGGCCTTCGCAGGTGCTGGCAAGCCGGTTGCCGCGATTTGCCATGCGCCGTGGCTTCTTGTCGAAGCCGGGCTCGCATCGGGCAAGCGAATGACGAGCTACAAGTCGATCCGCACCGATGTTGCCAATGCCGGCGCGCAGGTGGTCGAAGAGAGCGTCGTGGTCGACGGCAATATCATCACCAGTCGCTGTCCCGACGACCTGCCGGACTTTTGCGATGCGATCGTCGCAGCGGTGGCCGACCGCAGGGCGCGGGCGTAGCTGTGCCGAGCTCAATACGGGACTGTTGAGTTGTGAAAAGGCGATCGCGTGCGGGCACGACGATTCTTGCGATATGCTGTTGAAAGCAGCGAGAACTCGCTGCTTTATGGCGCGTCGTTTCCAAGCCTGCTGCCCAGGCAGTTTGGAAAGAGGATGACCCACATGGGACAGAACAACCAGCAGGGCGGCCAACCCGATCGCAATCCGAACGAGAACCCCGGCCAGCAGGAACAGCAGGATCAGCAGCGTCGCCAGCCCGGTCGGGACAATGACCAGGACCAGGGAAACCAGGCCGGCCGCGACGACGAGAATCGTCAGAACCGCTGACGTCGGAAAGAAGAGTGACGCCGAGGCACCCTCTCGGGGCAGGGCCGCACTTCGATGCGGCCCGGCCTTTTCTATTCCCCGGTTGCGCCCATTCCAGGTGCAACCTTCCTAGCGCTTTGGCATTCTCCCTTCATCGATCGCGGACAGCGGAATAGGAAGGAGAGGCCCGTGCGAACGATTGAGATATGGCCCGACGAAATCGAGGGCGGCGACACCGAGCGAGAGGGTGTCTTCTACGCGACTATGCGCTTCATCGACAGGGAAGCTGAAACCGCCGTCGTGATCTATCTGCAACCCGAGATCGAGCGAGGCATGATCGCCGATCTTTACGGCTGGGCGCAAAGCCGCGGCATGACCGGTCGAACGAACTGAATTGGAAGCATGGGTTGGCAAGCGGTCGCCCGCCTGGATCGGAGCGCCCCTTGGCGGCCACCTTTTCAATGCGGAGAAGTCGTTCGATGCAAGTCAGTCAGCACGGCGTTCCAGAATGCGATCTCTTCGTCATTGCCCCGGTCGCGCGACCATTGCACCTGCCTGGAGACGATGAAGTCGGCCTGTTTGCCATGCCGCAGCTTGATCTCCGACACACAATTTCGAATATTATGACCTCCGAACGGCATTGCCGATCTCCTTGATGCTCCGCATAGAAACAGGGCAGGTGAGGGCGGCGGTTTCCCGCCGCCCTCGATATGTCAGAAGTCCATCGCCGGCATCGGCGCGGCCTTCTCCTCCTTCGGCAGCTCGGCGACGAGCGCCTCGGTGGTGATCAGCAGCGACGCGACCGACGCGGCATCCTGCAGCGCGGTGCGTACGACCTTGGCGGGGTCGATCACGCCTGCCTTGACGAGGTCCTGATACTCGCCAGTGGCGGCGTTGAAGCCCCAGCTATACTCCTCGCTTTCGAGGAGCTTGCCGACGATCCAAGCGCCGTCCTCGCCGGCATTGTCAGCGATCTGGCGCGCCGGGGCGCGGAGCGCGCGGCGAACGATGTCGATGCCCGACTGCTGGTCGTCGTTCGCGGCCTTGAGGCCTTCGAGCGCCTTTAGCGAGCGAAGCAGCGCGATGCCGCCGCCCGGAAGAATGCCTTCTTCCACGGCCGCGCGTGTCGCATGGAGCGCGTCGTCGACGCGGTCCTTCTTCTCCTTGACCTCAACCTCGGTCGCGCCGCCGACACGGATCACCGCGACACCGCCCGCGAGTTTGGCAAGCCGCTCCTGAAGCTTCTCGCGGTCGTAATCGCTTGTCGTGGTCTCGATCTGCTGGCGGATCTGCGCGACGCGGCCGTCGATATCCGACTTCGCGCCGACGCCGTCGACGATCGTCGTATTATCCTTGTCGATGACGACCTTCTTGGCGCGTCCGAGCATGTTGATCGTGACGCTCTCGAGCTTGATCCCGAGCTCCTCGCTGACGACATTGCCGCCGGTGAGTACCGCGATATCCTCGAGCATCGCCTTGCGGCGGTCGCCGAAGCCCGGCGCCTTGACCGCTGCGACCTTGAGTCCGCCGCGCAGGCGATTGACGACGAGCGTCGCGAGCGCGTCGCCCTCGACATCCTCGGCGATGATGAGCAGCGGCCGGCCCGACTGGACGACGCTCTCGAGCAGCGGCAGCATCGCCTGCAGGTTCGAGAGCTTCTTCTCGTGGATGAGGATGTAGGGATCGTCGAGCTCGACCTTCAGCTTCTCGGCGTTGGTGATGAAATAGGGGCTGAGGTAGCCGCGATCGAACTGCATGCCCTCGACCGTTTCGAGCTCGGTCGCGAGGCTCTTCGCCTCCTCGACCGTGATCACCCCCTCATTGCCGACCTTCTCCATCGCCTCGGCGAGGATATTGCCGACCTCCTCGTCGCCGTTGGCCGAGATCGTCGCGACCTGCGCGATCTCGCTGTTCGCCTCGACCGACTTAGCGTGCGCCTTGAGATCCTCGACGACGGTGCTGACGGCAAGGTCGATGCCGCGCTTGACGTCCATCGGGTTCATGCCCGCGGCGACCGCCTTCGAGCCTTCGCGGACGATCGCCTGCGCGAGCACGGTCGCGGTGGTCGTGCCGTCGCCGGCCTTGTCGTTCTGCTTGCTCGCAACCTCGCGCAGCATCTGCGCGCCCATATTCTCGAACTTGTCGGCAAGCTCGATTTCCTTGGCGACGGTGACGCCGTCCTTAGTGATGCGCGGTGCGCCAAAGCTTTTGTCGATCACGACGTTGCGGCCCTTCGGGCCCAGCGTGACCTTCACTGCATTCGCAAGCGTATCCACGCCGCGCAGCATCCGATCACGCGCGTCCGACGCAAATTTCACTTCCTTGGCACCCATTTTTACCTCCTTCTTGCTGTCCTTTCAGTGGGTGATGAATGGGCGCTACGCTGCCTGCCTGAGCGCCTCGGCCTGCTCGATGACGCCGAGGATGTCGCTCTCCTTCATGATGAGCAGTTCCTCGCCGTCGATGCGCACCTCGGTGCCCGACCATTTGCCGAACAGGATGCGATCGCCGGCCTTGACGTCGAGTGCGGTGACCGTGCCGTCCTCGGCGCGGGCGCCCGGACCGACGGCGACGACTTCGCCTTCCTGCGGCTTTTCCTTGGCGGTGTCGGGGATGATGATGCCGCCCGAGGTCTTTTCCTCGGCTTCGATGCGGCGGACGACCACACGGTCGTGCAAGGGACGGAAATGCATGCATAACCTCCATGTTGCATAACGATATGATAAGCCGGCGCGCCTGTCCGGGACGCCCGGCACCGATGAGCTAGGAAGCGGATTTTTTCGCTTCAAGAGGGTCGGCGAAAATTTTTTTCGGCTCGTTTTCGCGAGAAACAAATGCCCCTTATCAAGGGGCTGACAACTCTTGACTCGACTCGCTTCGTTCCCAAAGTTTGTGGCCGCGGCACCCTGCCGTACGATGAGAAAGGAAAGGCTACAAGGAAGGAGGCACGATCATGTCCGAGCCATTTTCCCGTTTTCTTCACCCCTTCGACGTGGCGCGTCACCCGAGCCTCGAGCCCGAGGTCAAGCGCGCCCTTCTCGCATCCTGGGCATCGGATCGCTCGTCGGTCCGCAACAAGCCCGCGCTTCGCAAACCCCCGGGGGCGAGGCGAGCGGTGCCAGTCGACGATGTGCTCGCGGCGCTTCGGTCGCTCGATGGCGGCGAGACACGCGCGCCATGACCGACCGCGCGCTGATCGCACAGTTGGACGGCTACGGGCTGACGACCGCCGAGATCCATTATTACCGGCCCGATCATCCCTCGCTGCTCCAGCTCTTCGTCTGGCAGGACTATGATCTGCCGCCGGACTTCCCGGTGCTGTTCGATTTTCTTGCCATGTGGCGGCGCCAGATCGAAGCCGCGCTCCATTCGGTGCGGATCGCGCACGATATGCTGATCGGACCCGCCGAGTGGAGTGCGGCAGATATCATTCGCTCGCTCGATTGAGATCGGGGCGGCGGCCGCCACCGTCCGGCGTTTAAATGCAATTTGATATTGAAGGGCGGGGCCAACGCTGAACGGCGGCCCCGCCCGTTGTTACGCTTTTTCGAGCGTCTTTTCGTTCGACGATCCGATCCGGCGCGGCTCGGTGTCGCCGCCGCCGATCTCGATCTTGCGCGGCTTCATCGCCTCGGGGACGACACGGCTGAGCTCGATCGAGAGCAGCCCGTCGGCGAAGCTCGCGCCGCCGACCTCGATATAGTCGGCGAGCTGGAAGCGGCGCTCGAACGCGCGGCGCGCGATGCCGCGGTGGAGATAGACGAGCTTGGCGTCTTCCTCGGCGGGCTTGCCCGTGACGCTCAGTTGGTTCTGCTGCGCGACGATCTCGATCTCGTCGGGCTTGAAGCCCGGGACCGCCAGCGTGACGCGGAAGCGGTCGTCGGCATCGCGCACGATGTCGAAGGCGGGAAAGCCATCGGACGTTTCGCCGCGCTGCCCTTTCTCGAGCAGGTCGAAGAGGTGATCGAAGCCCACCGTCGAGCGGCGGTAGGGGGTGAAGTCAAAGTCGGTTCTCATTTCCAAATCCTCCTGATTGAAGCAATTCGGGCATGAGATGCGCCGGGACTTAGAGCCGGCGCTCTCTATGTCCTGGACCCGGAAAATCCGGCATCCGGGAAAAAATTAGGAAGCCATTTTTTCGATTTCAAGAGGTCGCGCGCGCGAAGATTCTGGATGCGCCATGTTCCGAAAATCCGCAGCGCCAAAGCGCGGAGCCGCAACGCGCGCGGCTCCGCGATCGGGTCAGGCGACGCGACTGTCGCCGGTATCGCGGCTCCATGCCGCGATCTGGTCCTTGATCGCCAGCTTCAGCTTCTTGAGCCGCGCAATCAGGACTTCGTCGGGCTGGCGGCGCTGCGCCTCCCGATCGATTTCGGCGTCGAGGCAGGCATGCTCGCGCCGCAGATAATCGATATGTTTGCTGGACATCTTCTTCTCCATGCCAAGTTGAGGATGTTGCAGCCCGAGCGGCTGCGGCGTGGATGTAGGAAAGCTTTGGTCGGGATTTCAAGGGGTTGAAGTGTCCGCCTGTGGGAGACTGTCGGAAGCTGTGAAGAGCATCGCGCTGCGCCCGGCAGGGAAGGTACGACAGGCGGCATTGGGAAGCAAAGATGAAGAGGCGGTCGGCGCGCTACAGCTAAATCGTCACAACATGGGTTAGTCGCTGCAACCCGGCCCGGCGACCATTGTTTCGGTAGCATGCCGACTCGCGAGGAACAGGTTTACCCGCTCTTCAGGCGCGTCGCCGACGCGATTTGCGCTGTCCGCCTTCCTGGCCGCGCCTGGGAATATGCGCTGCGCCGGAGCCAACCGGCATATTCTTCAGAATGGGAGTGATGGATATGACCATGAAAGCACAGAAGCTCGATACGATCTGGGTCGAGAAACCCTGGGGCGTCGATCGGCTTCCTCCGCCCTTCGATGCACGGACTGGTGGCCGCGTCGGCGAAATCTGGTTTCGTCCGCCCCAATCCAATCCGCTGCTCGTGAAATATATCTTCACGAGCGAGCGCTTGTCGATCCAGGTCCATCCCGACGACCGGCAGGCGCAGGCGCGCGGACTTTCCGCAGGCAAGGAGGAATGCTGGTACATTCTCGACGCTGAGCCGGACGCGGTGCTCGGCATTGGCACGCTTCGCGCGCTCGGCGAGCGCGAACTCGCCGATACCGCCCGCTCGGGTGCTATCGAGGCGCTCATGGAGTGGCATCCGGTGCGCGCGAACATGTTCATTCATATTCCGCCCGGAACCGTCCATGCGATCGGTGCCGGGGTCACACTCGTCGAAATTCAGCAGAATGTGGATGTTACCTATCGTCTCTACGATTACGGCCGCCCGCGCGAGCTGCACCTCGCCGATGGGACGGCGGTCGCGAAGGCCGCGCCGATGTCACGCGATCTCTGCCGCCAAGTCGATATCGCAGAGAGCGCGTTGTTGCTCGACAGCCGCCATCTCGCGGTCGCGCACCTGAACGCCAACGACCTTTCGCCGCTTGCCGATGCGAGGGATGGGGCGATGATCGTCCCGCTCAGCGGCACGGTCGCGGCTGACGGCGTGACCGCGCAGGCGGGCGAGTGCCTGTGGGCCGAGGACGTCGCTACCATCGAGGCCGGAGCCGGCGCGCGTTTTCTGGCGGGTTGGCACAAGCCTTGACGCCCTGCGCGACCTTGGCGCGTCTCCGATGGAGGGCGATCCGCCTGCGCCAACTGGCCTGGCACCGTCCTGCCGCCCGAGACGCCTAGCGAGGCGCGTCGGCTGCCGCGCGTGTCACAGGGTTGATCGGCTATCCGCCCGAGCTTTCTCTACGGCGCTTCCCATCTCCTCTCCGAGGCGCACCGGCCGTTCGGGAAACCAATCGGGGTTGAACGCGATCGCTTGCTTCTCGAACAGCGTCACGATCGTGGAGCCGAGGAGAAAGCGACCCATCTCGTCGCCCTTGCGCAGCGAGACTTCATCGGGGGCGTAGGACCATGACGATAACTTGCCCGATCGCTTCGCGTTCACCACGCCATGCCATGACGTTGCGACGCTGCCGACGATGGTCGCACCTACGAGTATCATCGCGAAATGGCCGTGAGTGGGGGACTCGAACAGGCATATGACCCGCTCGTTGCGCGCGAAAAGGCCGGGCACCCCGCGCGCGGTCGTCGGGTTGACGGAAAAGAGCGAGCCCGGGACGTGGATCATGCGTCTGAGCTCCCCGTCGCACGGCATGTGCAGCCGGTGATAATCCTTGGGCGAAAGATAGAGGTTGGCGAAACTGCCGTCGCGAAACGTCGCGGCGAGGGCAGCGTCGCCGCCCAGTATCGCGGTGGTGGTAAAACGGTGGCCCTTGGCCTGGACGATGTGATGATCGTCGATGGCGCCGAACTGGCTGATGGCACCGTCGACCGGACAGATGAAATCGGCCTCCGCCCGCGGGCGAGCGCCGGCTTTCAGCGGACGCGTGAAGAAGTCGTTGAAGTTTGCATAGCTGCGGATGTCGGGATTTTCCGCTTCGCTCATGTCGACGCCATATTTGGCGACGAACCATTGGATCAGTCGCGGGGTCAGCCGGCCCGACGACGCGGCAACACGGCCGGCGAATTCGGTCAGCCGCCGCTTCGGCATCGCATGCTGGGCAAGAATTGTCAGGCGCTCGAACATGATATCATCCGGTGGTCGATGCTGCGGAGGGAAAGCCGATCACCTGGGGAGAGACGACGGCGCCTGCCTCTTCGTTCCGGCGGTGATGCTTTATCCCGATGTCGTGGGGCAAGGGAAGGCGCATGGCCGGGAGCGGAAGATAATCGGGTAGGGGGCGCGCTCAGTCTCGCCGGGCCTTTGGCGTTCCTCCCGCCGAACGGACGAAGCGGTAACTCTTCTGCTCATAGTTCCGCGCGCGCAGGAAGTTGTGGGCGTTGTTGATCATGATGTCGCTCATGATCTCGATCGTGCCGCATCCGCCCTTGGCGAGAGCCGTCTCGGCGGCGGTCAGGAGCGTCGTCCCGATGCCGCGCCGCCGACGCTCGCCGTCGACAAGCAGCAGGGTGACGCGGCCGACGAGGCCGTGCTGCAAGGTCGGAACGACCGCCCAGGCGCAGCATCCGACCAGCCCGCCGGCATCGGCGACGAGAAGCCCGGCCTTGGCGTTGCCGATCGCCTCGATATTCGCGTCGATCGATATGAGCTTGGGCGGCTCGGCAAGCTGGGCGAGCAGACGGGCGAGAGCTTTTCGGTCCTTGCCCGTCGCGGGCCGCAGGCTGAGCTCGGGCTCCGGCAGGGCTTCGGGTTTGACGATCCTCAGCACCGGCTTGGCTTTCGGCGGCGGCGGCGGATCCTGCCGCCTTCGTACAGGCTCGGGTGACGGTGGCGGACGCGTTTTTCCGCGTCGACGGATGGGTACTTGCTCCTCGATAGGTTCGGCGGCTTTGGGTGCCTTCTTGGCAGGCTTCGCCGCGGGTTCGCGTTCGGCCGAGAGTTTCCAGCTGTCGGCCGCGCCGCCGCGAAGATAGTGCGCGATGTCGGCGGCGCTTGCCGTGAGCCCTTGTTCGCCGATCCCGAGGAGCGGCTTGCCAGCCGCATCGGTGAGGCCGAACTTCCCATAATCGCCGACGCCCGGCGTTCGCTTTCGCGACCGGACGAGTTTCATCCCGCGGTGTTCGGCGATTGCGCGAAGCTCGTCGGCTGTCGGCTCGGTTGTCATCGATCAGGGCCGGCAAGGAGAGGCGGGGCGGGTCTGCGGGGAGGGGGCGCTCGCTCGGACCGGCGGCGCGCGCTTGCCCGCGCCCTGGTGGGAACCTGTGCGGCTGCGACGCGCTCTGCCCATATGCGCGCGCGCCGCTTCACCCGCTCGACCATGATCGACCATGTCGCCTATGACGAGGCAGCGTCGGTGCTTTCCATCAGCTTCCGGGGCACCGGCAGATATCTTTATCATGGCGTCCCGCGCGCGATCTACGACGGGCTCTGCGCTGCGGAATCGCTCGGCGCCTATTTCAACGCGCATATCAAGGATCATTTCCGCTGCGAGCGCGACCCGGCGCGCAGGCGGTTCGGTCCCGGTGCCTGACAGTGGGGCGGTGACGATCACCCCTGCGGAGGCGCCGCTCATGCGCGCTTGTGCGCTGCCGGCTTGGCGGGCGCTTTTTTCGCCGGGGCTTTTTTGGCAGTCGCCTTTCTGGCGGTGCCAGCCTTCGCCTTTCCGCCGCCGTCACCGATTGACTTCTTCAGCGCCGCCATCAGGTCGACGACGTTAGATCCGCTCGGCGCCTTCTCGTCCTTCCCGTCGTCGAGATTGAGCGTCTTGCCCTTCTTCTTGCGCTCGATGAGCTCCTTCAGCGCCTCGACATAGCGATCGTGAAAGTCGCTCGCGTCGAACTTGCCTGTTTTCTTGTCGATCAGCGTCGTCGCGAGGTCGAGCAGGTCTTCGTCGGGATCGCTGTCCGCGATGTCTCGGAAATAGCTCGCCGCCTTGTTGACCTCGTCGGCATAGCGCAGCGTCTCCATGACGAGGCCCCGGCCGCACGCCTTGATGCTGACGACATATTCACGGCCGCGCATCGCGAGCTGGCCAAGACCGACCTTCCCAGTACGGCGCAGCGCCTCGCGCAGCACGATGAACGCTTCCTCGGCAAGGTCGTCGGCGGGGACGACATAATAGGGCTTCTCGAAATAGATCTCGTCGATATCCTCGGCCTCGACGAACTGGGTGAGCTCGAGCGTCTTCTTACTCTCGAGCTTGACCCCCTCGATCTCCTCGTCGTCGAGCAGCACATATTGGTCCTTCGCATATTGGAAGCCCTTGACGATCTCGTCGACGTCGACCGGGCCGACGCCGGGCACGACCTTTTCATATTTGATGCGCTTGCCCGTGGGCTCGTGGATCTGGTTGAACGCGATCGTCGCCCCGCTCTTCGTCGCCGAATAGATCTCGACCGGGATCGAAACGAGCGCCAGGCGGATCTGGCCTTTCCAATATGGGCGCGCAGCCATCGTCACTCACTCCTTTGCCAATGCTCCTTCAATGCGCGCGGTCGCCGAGCGTTCCGCGCCGGCGATGGGAAGGGAAGCCCGATCGCCGCAACGGGATCGAAAGCGGGAGCTGGAAATGGCCGGACAGTCGCGAACGCGCGCGCCTGCCGCTTTCGCGGCCCGCGACCTGCCGATCCGAGCTTGTCAGACGGTCCAGCGCGCGGGCGCGAGCGCGATGGCGATCGGAGGATGCACCCGCTGCCATTTCGTTGCAGCGAGCACGTCGTTGCTCTCCTTCGCCTCGCGGCCCGGCCCAAGCGACCAGGTGATGTGATAATGGCTACCGTCGCCGCGATCGGTGGTGCCGCCGATGCGCACGACGAGCGCCTGGACGCCCGCGCCGTCGTCGACTTCGCCGACGATCTCGCCCGCGTGCGCAGCGGGTAGGGGCGTGTCCTCGGCGGTCCCGAAGCGGAGCGTCACATGATCGGCAACCAGCTCGGCATAGCGCGGTTCGAACCGTTCGAGCAGCATGTCGCGCTCGGCGGGTGGGACTTTCCAGCCGGCGATCGTGCGCGTCATGACGCCTTGCGCTTTCGCTTTGCGGACGCGTTGCCGAGCTCGACCCAGGCGGGCGCATGGTCGCTCGTCTTGTCGAGCGCCCGCGGGCGGGTGTCGACGCCGGCGGCCTCGAGCCGCTTCGCTGCGGGCTTGTTCAGCAGCAGATGGTCGATGCGGATGCCGGCATTGCGCTCGAACGAGCGCCGCCAATAGGCCCAGAAGCTGTAGATGCGCTCCTCGGGATGCAGGTAACGGATCGCATCGGTCCAGCCCTGGTCGAGGATGCGCCGGTAGGCGGCTTTGGCTTCGGGAGCGAAGAGCGCGTCCTTCTTCCAGTTCGCGGGCTTGTACACATCGAGGTCGGTGGGAATGACGTTGAAGTCGCCGCAGATGACGACGGGGGCATCGAGGTCGAAGAGCGTTGTCAGATGCGCGTCGAGCCGCGCCATCCACTGCATCTTGTAATCGAACTTCGGACCGGGCCAGGGGTTGCCGTTGGGAAGATAGAGGCCGGCGACGAGGATGCCGCCGACCGCGGCCTCGATATAGCGGCTCTGCTCGTCGCCGGGATCGCCGGGGAGCCCGCGGCGCGTTTCGTGGATTTCGCCGACGCGGCTCAGCATCGCGACGCCGTTCCAGCGGCTCTGGCCGTGCCAGATCACGTCATAGCCCGCGTCGCGGATCGCCTTCTCGGGGAATTTCTCCTGAGGGGCTTTGAGTTCCTGCAGGCAGACTATGTCGGGCTCGGCCTGCGCGAGCCAGCCGAGCAGAATGTCGAGGCGGCCGGCGATGCCGTTCACATTATAGGTCGCGATCTTCACAGGTCGGGCAGCGTCTGGTCGGCGCGGCCCCAGCCTTGCAGCGCCTTGAGGCCGGCGCGCTTCAGAAGCTCCTTCGCGTCGGTGATGCGGAAATGCGACGGCTTGTCGATCGTCTCCATTTCCTTCCAGCTGATGGGCGCGGCGACCGGCGCGCCTTCGCGGGCCCGCGCCGAATAGGGCATCACCGCAGTCGCGCCGCGCTGGTTGCGGAGATAATCGACAAAGATCCGGCCCTTGCGCTGCGCCTTGGGGAGGGCGGCGGTGAAGCGGTCGGGATCCATTTGCGCGACGGCGCGGGCGAGCCGGTGCGCGAAGTCCTTGACCTCGGGCCATTCGGCGCGCGGCACGAGCGGGGCGATCACATGGACGCCCTTGCCGCCGGTTAGCATTGGAAAGGTCTCGAGGCCCATCTGCTTCAGGATGTCGCGGAACTGGAAGGCGGCGCTGCGCACCGCCTCGAAATCGAGACCGACGTCGGGATCGAGATCGAAGACGAGCCGATCGGCCTTCTCGACATCCTCGATGCGCGCGCCCCAGCCATGGAATTCGATCGTGCCCATCTGGACGCAGGTCATCAGGCCCTCGGGCGTGTCCATGTAGAGATAGGGCTGGTTGTCGCCATCCTTCTCCTCGATCGCGACCTGCTTCACCGAATCGCCGAAGCTTCCGGCATCATGTTTCTGGAAGAAGCATTTCTTGGCGCGGCCCTGCGGACAGCGCACGAGGCTGATCGGGCGCGAACCCGCCCACGGCAGCATGATCGGCGCGACCGCGGCATAATATTCTGCAAGCTCGCCCTTGGTGAGCCCCGCCTCGGGAAAGATGACGCGGTCGGAGTTGCTGATCGGAACGGGGAAGACGCTCGTCGCCACCGCAACCTTTTCTTCGCTCTCTACGACCACGGCCTCCGGCTTCTTGTCTTCGCGAAGTCCGAGATAGCTCGGGTGGCGGAGCGTGCCCTCGTTTGTCATCTCGGTAAAAGCGATCTCGGCGACGAGCTTCGGCTCGATCCAGTGCGCGCCGCGCGTCTCGGTGCGGGGCGCCTTCACCGTCGGCTCCTTTCGTTCGAGCGGCTTCATCATCGCCTGGAGGCGGAAGAGCTCCTCGGTATCGAATCCGGTCCCGACCTTGCCCGCGTAGCGCAGCGCGCCCTTCTCATGCACGCCGAGCATGAGCGAGCGGAACGCGCGCGACTTGTCGGAAGGCGTCCAGCCGACGATGACGAACTCCTGCCGCTTGATGCACTTAGTCTTGAGCCAGCTTCCCGCGCGCGCGCCGACATAGCGCGCATCGGCCTTTTTCGAGATGACCCCTTCGAGACCCGCAGCGCAGAAACTCTCGAGCAATGCCTCGCCGCTGCCCGCGATATGATCCGAGTAGCGGATATGCCTGGAGGCCTTGGGAAGAATTTTGGCAAGATGCGCCTTGCGGTCGAGGAGGGGGAGGGCGGTCAGATCCTCGCCGTCGAGCTCGAGGAGATCGAACGCGAAATAGTCGATGCTGTCCGGGGTGGCCTTGAGGGCGTTTTGCAACGACTGGAAGCGCGAGCGGCCTTCAGCATCGAGCACGACCGCTTCGCCGTCGATCAACGCACTGTCCACATTCAACTTTACGGCCTCGGCGAGGAGCGGCGCGAAGCGCTCCGACCAGTCGAGACCCGAGCGCGTATAGGCGCGGGCCTCGCCGCCGCCGACCGCGATCAGCAGGCGGTAGCCGTCATATTTCATCTCGTGAACCCAGCCCCTGCCAGCGGGAACGCTGTCGACGAGCGTCGCCAGCTGAACCTGTCGGAAGGGCGGTGGAGCCGCAGTCTTTCGCTTGCTGCGCGAGGAGGAGGGGGGGCGCCCTGCCGGGTCTGGATTGGCGGTCGGTTTGGCCATGGACTCAAGACCATCCGGCCGCGCAATCGTTCCCGGTCCCGGGGGCAACTTGCCCGGGCGGCCATGCGTTCCCATTTTCGTCCCCGAGACATGGAGCTTCAACATGGCGAATGGCTGGGCGCGCGACGGCGCCGTTCAGGAGCAGATCGACGACACGGTGAGCGATGCCGTCAAGGAGGCGCGCCTGCGGCTGCTGTCCGGCAAGGGCGCAGACTATTGCGACGATTGCGGCGAGCGGATTGCAGAGGCGCGGCGAAAGGCCTTGCCCGCGAGCCGTACCTGCATCGGGTGCCAGACGCTTCGCGACGCCGAACGCCGTCCGGCCGGTTTCAACCGCCGGGGAAGCAAGGACAGTCAGCTGCGCTGACCCTTTGGGAAAGTGAGCCGGGGCATGACTTCAGGCGCGCGCCTTGGCTGCGGCCCGGACCTCCTGCGATCGGTCGAGCGCGATAACGAGGATATCGTCGCCGTCGACGATGACGCCGACATTGTCCATGCCGACGAGCGACACGCGTTTTCCGGGCGCGCGGACGAGGCAATTGTGGCTGTCGTGTGCGAAAAGATCGTCGCTGCAAGCATTACCGGCTGCGTCGGCACCTGCGAGCGCGTGCACCGCCTGCCAGCTGCCTAGGTCCGACCAGCCCATCGACACGGGGACGACCGCGACGCGGGCGTCTTTCTCCATCACGGCATAGTCGATCGAATCTGACGGCGCCTGTTCGAACGGCGCGCTTGCCGCGTGCAGGGCATCGCCATCGTGCAGCGCATTGGCGACCGCGGCTTCCGCCGCGCGATATATGGCCGGGCAATGCGTGAGCATCGCCTCGCGCATGCGACCGGCCCGGAAGAGGAAGATGCCGGCGTTCCAGCTGTAGCCACCCTCGCGAAGCATCGCTTCGGCATCGGCGAGCGGCGGCTTCTCGACGAAGCGGGCGACGGCAAATCCCACGTTGCCGAGCGGTGCGCCGCTGGCGATGTAGCCGAAGCCGGTGTCGGGCCGATCGGGGGCGATGCCGAATGTGACCAGCCAGTCGTCGCGCGCCAGATCGGCGGCTTTGGCGATGGCGCCCCGGAATGCGGCTACATCGGCGATGACATGATCGCTCGGCATGACGAGCAGCAGCACGTCATCGGCCGACGAAGCGACCGCGAGTGCGATGGCGGCAGCGGTGTTGCGCGCCGCGGGCTCGACGATCAGCCGAAGATCGCGACCCTCGGATTGCTCGCGCACCATCGCGACATGCTCGGCGCCGCACACGATGAGCGGCGCTAAAAAGCCGGCTCCGGTTGCCCGATCGAGCGTGCGGGCGAACAGGCTCTCCTTTCCGATGATATCCAGAAACTGTTTGGCACGCGCGCCGCGGGAAGCGGGCCAGAGGCGCGTACCCGCGCCGCCGCAAAGAATGACGGGCTGGATCGTCGCAGACATAGGATCAACCTTCCAGGATCGGGCGGATGCGCGCGAGTTCGACCCGGTCGCGGCGCGCCGAGACCCTCCGCCGTTTTCGAAATTAGCGACCGGCTGGACCATGTCCGCACGAACGCCGCGCAAGCGAGCGAGTTGCCCCTGTTTCCGCAAAAAGGCCCGAAATACCGGGCGGATTAACGCAGGTTATACCGAATTCTCGCATGCGTGATCCGGATTGAGCGCGGTCAGCGTGTCCTGTTGCGCCGGAAAATTGCGAAGTCGGCGATAAGAATGCTTCAACGACGAAGATTGTGGAGGCTTGCCGGTCGGACTTCACTTCCGCCGCATGCAGCCCGCCGGGGCACCGGGGCGTTGAACAGGCATGAACCAGAGCGACACCTTTCTGATGCTGGCCGGGCAAGAATTGAAATTCCTCTCCGACCTCATCGCGCGGATCGATCAAGGACGTCTTGATCCTGTCGGCCTCGACCGGGAGGCCGCGATCCTCCTCCTGCGCGAGGTAGCGGCGGAGCGCCGAAGCCTAGTCGATCGCCTGAAATCTTATGAGGGTGAGGGCGGCGCTGCCTGGACCGGAGCGCCCGTATAGGGGCTCTTTGTCGGTCCTTGCTAATCTCGTCCGCCGCTATCCCTTGGCATTTCGGCGGCGCGTTTCCCAACCCTTTTTCGCGGCCGCCGATCGCTTTTCGCTGCTCTTGCCCGTACCGCTTTTGCGGCCACCTTTTCTCGAGGCTTCATGGGTATCGGGCTGGCCACGGCCGGAACCCGACTTGTTGCCGCCGCCCGACTCCTTGTTCACCGTTGCCCATGCGCGGCTCTCCGCTTCCTTCTTGCCGACGCCGCGCTTCTCATAACTTTCTTCGATATGCTCAGCCTTGCGCTTTTGCTTGTCGGTGTAGCTTGATTTGTCCCCACGGGGCATGACAATTCTCCCTATCCGGCCCCCTTTGGTCAACCAACGGAACATCTTGGGGTTCCGCTAAAGACGCTAATCGGTGGCATGCAAGACCTCGCTTCCGGAGACGGACACGAGCGCGCTGGCCGTGTCGGCACCGCGTGACAATCGTTGCGAGCGGCGGCGGCGCCCAGATATGATTGCCGCTCGGCGCGGTCTATCCGTTGACGACCGTTCCGCCGTTCGGGTGGAGCACCTGGCCCGACATGTAGCTGCTGTCGTCGCACGCAAGAAAGAGGAAGCTCGGCGCGACCTCGTTGGGCTCTCCCGGTCGCTTCATCGGCGTCGTCTCGCCAAAACTTTCGACTTTTTTGGCTGGCGCTCCGCCGCGTGGATTGAGCGGGGTCCAGATCGGTCCGGGCGCGACCGCATTCACCCTGATGCCCTTCTCGATCAGATTCTCGCTGAGCGAGCGCGTGAAGGCGGTAATGGCGCCCTTGGTCGCACTATAGTCGAGCAGACCACCGCTCCCCTGATACATTGTCACGCTCGTGCAATTGATGATCGCCGCGCCTTTCTTGAGATGCGGCAGCGCAGCCTGCACAAGATAGAACATGCCGAAGATATTGGTGGCGAAGGTGCGCTGCAGCTGCTCCGGGCTGATGTCGCGAATATCGTCCGCCGGATGCTGTTCGCCCGCATTGTTGACGAGAACATCGATGCGCTTCAGCTTGCTCACGACCTTGTCGACGATAGTCTTTCCGGCGCTGGTTTTAGCCACGTCGGCCTTGACGAGGATCGCGGTGCGCCCTTCGGCGCCTACGAGCGAAGCCGTTTCCTCGGCATCGGCCTTGTTGCTCTTGTAAACGATTGCGATGTCCGCACCTTCGCGGGCGAACAATACGGCTACCGCGCGCCCGATCCCGCTGTCGCCGCCGGTCACGATCGCGACCTTGTCCTTGAGCCGGTCGGAACCGGCATAGCGCGGCTCCCATTTCGGCGCGCGGTCGAGATCGGATTCCCGGTCTTTCGGCGGCGTGCGGATCGTCTTCGTCTCGCCGACCTCCTTCCGCAGTTTCCTTGCCGCCGTCTGTTTTCCGCGCTTCTCGGACGCGGTTTCTCCGACCTTTCCGGCCTCTGATTTGCGTGCCATTGCCGACTCCTCCTGTTCTGCCTGTCATCGACAAACCGGCGGGGCCTACACTTGGTTGCGGAGCTCTTGGCTCATGCCGAGCTGCGCTGCGGCGGAGCTGTCCGGTACATTCCATGGGCTGGACATGCGAGGCCGACTTTCTACCTATGCAGCGTTGCAATCCTTACCGCCCGGGGGCGCGCCCTGCGCTGCCGAAGCTGAGAGAAGAAGTTTGTCCAAGATCGTGAACGGTGCCAGCCTGCAACCTCGCTCCGGAGGCGCCCCCAAAAACATCGTGCTGCTGCTCCACGGCTTCGGGTCGAGCGGCTCCGACATGATTTCGCTGGCGCCGGAGTGGCAGGAGGCCTTGCCAGACACGCTGTTTCTTGCGCCGCATGCACCGCAGCGATGTTCGATAATGGGCGGGGGCTACCAATGGTGGGGGCTGTCGGGTTTCGCCCCGGCGGCGTTGGCCGCAGGCGCTGCGTCGGCAGCGCCGGCGATCGACGCGTTCATCGATCGCAAGCTCGCGCAATATGACCTCAGCGAGGCCGATCTCGCCCTTGTGGGTTTCAGCCAGGGCACGATGATGGCGCTTCAGGTCGGCCTTCGCCGCCCCCGCGCCGTTGCCGCTATCGTCGGCTATTCGGGCATGCTCGCGGGCGCGGCGGATCTCGGGCATCATGTTCCGTCGAAACCGCCAGTCCTGCTGGTGCACGGCACGGCCGACCCCGTCGTACCGATCGCGGCGCTGCACATGTCCGAGAGCCAGTTGAAGCGGCTCGGCGTCGAGGTCGAGACGCATATCTCCTACGGCGTCGCGCACAGCGTCGACCCGGTCGGACTGCGGACCGGCCGCGACTTCGTGACCGGCGCCTTTGTAAAAAGCTGCGGCTGAACCGCGCAGCTTCGTCACGGCGGCATCGGGCGCACGGGTGTGGGCGAGCGACGCGGGGTGGCCGGGAAGGGAGAGGGGGGGCAGCCGCGGTGGGGTGGGAGCCGCGCGGAACTGCCGGGTGCAGCGGGCGTTGGCCTGATAGGTCAACATTCGGGGACAGGCATTATGAACAAGCTGCGGCGGCTCGAGACATTTGCGCGGACGGGGTGGTTCGCGCGCGGCGTCGTCTATTGCCTGCTGGCATGGATAGCGCTCACCGGTTCGTCGGCCGACGACGCCAGTCCGCAAGCTGTGTTCCGCTCGGTCCGCGATATGCCCGCTGGCTCGATCCTTCTTGCTTCTCTCGCGATGGGTCTGGCGCTTTACGGCGCCTATCGCCTGTACGGGGCGGCGCTCGATAGCGAAAACAAGGGAACCGGTGCGAAGGGCGTCGCTGTGCGGATAGGCTATGCCGCGAGCGGCATCGCCCATTTCATTCTCGCCTGGGCGGCGCTTCGCCTTGCCTCGGGCGGCGGCGCCGAAGACGGCCGCGAGAAAGAGGCGGCGGGCATGCTGCTCGACCTGCCCCTCGGCGGCCTGCTCCTAGGGCTCGTCGGCGCCGCCTTCCTCGCGGCGGCCGTGCACCAGGCCGTCAAGGCCTGGACCACCGAATTTACAAAGGATCTCGATGCGGCAGCACCTGCATGGGCCGTGCCCGTCGGGCGGGCGGGTCTTGCGGCGCGCGCGGTCGTGTTCGCGGTCATCGGCGCCTCGCTCGTGCGCGGCGGCTGGTTCGGCGCTGCCCGCGAGGTCAAGGGCCTCGGCGACGCGCTCTCGGCGCTCACCGACAATCCGCCGCTCTATCTGCTCGTTGCCGCCGGGCTGTTCCTGTTCGGCGTACACAGCTTCGTCGAGGCCCGCTGGCGGCGGCTTCGCGATGAAGACATGATCGCGCGGATCATGGCAGCGCGACGCTGACGATGCCCATAGCGCAGGCCTGCGGAACCCTGTGGGCTTCGCCGCGTTAGCAGGGCAGTCATCAACAGGGAGAGTCTCGATGAAAAAGCTGTTTGTAACCCTCGCCGCAACCTCGGCCCTCGCGCTCGGCGCCTGCCAGAGCCCCGCCGCCGACAAGGTCGAGGATCAGGCCGAAGCGAAGGCCGAGGCGATCGACGATCAGGCCGACGCGATGCCCGAAGGTCCCGCCAAAGAGGCGATGGAGCAGAAGGCCGATGTCGTCGAAGAGCAAGGCGAGGAAAAAGCCAACGCGATGGACGACAATGGCGAGATCGCTCCGTCCGAAACCGGCGTCGGCGACACCCAGAAGAAATAAGACTGCCTTCCCTAAGGGCAGGGTGAAGGGCGCCGGTTCCGGCGCCCTTTATCGTTGCGGTGGCCCGGCCCGGGCTGCTGGCAGCTGGGGCCGCTGGGACAAGGCAAGGGAACGCGGTTCGGCGTCGCTTCTCAGCACAGCGTCCGATCGAGAAAGTCCCTGATCAGCGGGACAACCTCGTCGAGATTGGTTTCGAGAAGCCAATGGCCGCCGTCTAGCATATGCAGCTCGGCCGCGGGGAGATCGCGCAAATAGGCGCGCGCAGACTTCTCGGGCATATAGAAATCCTGCGGACCCCAGACGATGAGCGTCGGCGGGTGGTGCTCGCGCAGATAGCGCCGATGCGCGCCGAACCACGAGCGGTTGGCCTTGAGGCCCCCGATAAGGTCGATCGCGATTTCGCGGCGCCGCGGAGTGATCAGCGACCAGTGCAGTTTCCAGAGGTCCGGCGGAATGCGCGGCACGAGATCGGGCCGCACGTCGTTCAGAAACTCCTCCCGAAAAACATCCTCGCTGATTGCCTTGCCGATCTCGGCGCGCATCTCGCGTTCGGGAAGCGACCAGCTCTTCTCTATCTCGGCATATTTGTCGCCCAGCGCATCCTCATAGGGAATGTCCCCATTCTGGATGATCTGCGCGAGGATGCGTTCAGGCTGCATGATCGCGACACGCGCGCCGATCGGCGATCCGAAATCGTGAAGATAGAGCACAAAGCGCTCGACGCCGAGCGCACGCACGAACCCGTCGAGAAGCTGCGCATAGCCGTCGAAGCTATAGTCGAAATGCTCGGGCGTATCGCTGTAGCCCATGCCCGGATAATCGGGTGCGAGCAGCCGCCACCGATCGCCAAGCCGCGGCAGGAGATTGCGAAACTCGAACGACGAACAGGGATAGCCATGCGGCAGCAGCAGCACCGGAGCGTCGGGCGGTCCTGCCTCCCTGTAAAAGATATCAACTCCGCCGACATCGATCCGCCGATGGAGAGTTTCTCCGTTCACAGTCGATGCTCCTCGCGTCACGATCTCAAGGGGCTGGCAGTTTCACTTCGGGCAGCGCATCGAGGTCGGCCTTGGTCATGCTCGTCTCAAGATCGGTGTCGCCGCCGCGCACGATGGGCTTGAGGCCCTGCACCGGTACATGGACGTAGCGGTCGGGACCGACGCCTTCGAGCTCGACGAGGAGACGGTCCACCTTGTCGTCGGCGCCGCGCAGCACCTGCGATACGTCTCCGAGATCCTTCCCGTCCGCGCCGACGATATCGGCGTCGAGAAGTTGTGCCTCGCTGAGGCCGAGCGCCGCAGGGAGGGGGCCGGCGACCGTGGCGCTGGTCTCGGCTGCACGTTCCATCCTGTCCTCGGCAGCTTCCTGCTTGCTGTCGCAAGCGGCGAGAAAAAGTGCGGCGCCGGCACCGAGGATGAGGATGCGCATGTCTTGTCCTTTCAGTAGGGGATCGAGCTCCGGTTCGACGCGGCGGAACTCGAAATCGTCATGATCTGACCAGGAAACGCCCCGCTGCAAAAGCGGTTGCGATTTTGCCCCGTGTGGTTCTTGGGGCGCGGTCTTCATTTACGCCTCAGCCCGCCTCCGTGACCCCCTCGTCGAGCCCGCGCGTCTTCGGTCGCAGCGCCTTGTAGCGCGGAAGGAACGCAATCATCGGCATCCAGCTCGGCGCCTCGGCGGTATAAAGGTGGAAGGCTGGCGCAATCTCTTCGGGATCGTCCAGCGTCCCCGCCGCAATATCGATCTCATCGGCCTGGTGGCGCAGATGGATTGTTAGCGGCGAGCCGCACTTCCGGCAGAAGCTGCGCGTGCCGAAGCTGGTCGATGCGAAGCGTTCTATATGCTCTTCGCTCGCAAGGATGCGGTACCGGTCGAGATGGACCGTCGTAAAGACCATGCCGCCCGACCCCGAGACATGCTGACAGACACGGCAGTGACACCAGCCGCTATCATATGGCTTTTCTTCGAGGCGGTACCGAACCGCGCCGCAAGCGCAGCCCCCATCGAGCGAAACCTCTTCGGCGCTTGCACTATCGCTATCGGAAGCGTTCGGCATGGAACTCGCCTTTCTCGCGGCGCGGGTATCGGAGAGGGTAATGGCAGACCGATGGGGTGGTGGCTTCTCTTTGTCCTTCACCGACCGGGAACCGTGGCGGGATGTCTTTCCTTGTCAGAGCTGAACTTCGCCCTCATCCTCCCCGTCCCAATAATGCGCGCGGGTGCCCGAGACCTTGATGAGGACGATCCCGGGCGTCTCGATACCGTCCGGCCACCAGCGTTCGAGTCCTTTCGTCCAATGTTCGGCGAATGCGGCCTTGTCGCGGATGAGCGTTGCGTGACCCTCGACGGCGAGGAAGAAGGGCCGCATGCCGAGCAGGCCCGATTTGCCCTGATAGCTCAGATTGACGTTCGGGTTGGCCGCGATATCGGCGACCATGAGGGACGTCTCGTCGGTGAAGAACCAGGCGTCGCCGTCATAATTGACTTCGCGATTGTTGCTCATCGGCCGCGACCCGATGGCGCCGCCCGCCGTGTGCGTGGCGAGCATCGCGAAGTCGATATCCTTCATCTTCTCGGAAAGCTGTTCGATCGTCATGGTCATGGGAGGAGCCTTTTGTCTGGAGCGTCTGTAACTGCATCAATGCGCCGCGAAGGCGGGAGTTGCGGAGGGGGGGGCTGCGCCTCGCGGCTTGGGTCAGGGACCGGTCGCGGCGGTCCGGCTTTGCTGGCGCGGGGCGCGGATCGGGCGATATTCGCAGGTGATCGCGAGCTCGCGCCGCGGGGCGGGCACGAGATGGATGTGGAGCCGGGCTTCGGCGGCGACCGCGTCGAGCGCAAAGGCCTGCTCGGCCTCGTACATCTCGTCGCGGTGCGGCTGCACCCACTGCCGCACCGATGCGAGCGCGCGCGACTTCGCACGCGCGAGCGTGTCCGCCACAATGAAAAGATTGCGGTGGCGCTCGAGAAATTCGCCCCGGATATAGCCGCCTAGATTGACATAATAGAGCCGTTCGGGACCCTCGAACGGCGCGGTCTTCAAAACTATGTCATAGCCATCGGCGTGATCGATCTCGGCCCAGCAGTCGATATGGAGGCTGCCCGGCGTGCCCCACCATTGGCTGCGGAGCGCATCATAAGTGTCGGTGATCGTGGGCGCGGCGACGAAGCGCATGTCGTGCAGCTCGATATTGGCGCCGGCCATCTCGCCGCCGACATATATGGCGAAGAGCTTCACGCGGCCTTCTCCTCGGTAGTCGCCTGGCCGATCGCGGCTGCGAGCTGTTCTCCGACAACCAGGCCCATTTCGTGCGAACTCGTGATTCCCTGGATGAAAGGGTGGCGGCCGAGCAGGAAGGGCAGGCTGAGGCAGAAGAGGCGGGATTCCGGGATATCGTCTGCAATCGGGTGGAAGGCATCGTCGATCGCGATGCCCCGCGCCTCCGCCTTGCCGGCACCAGGCGCTGCATCGCGCACGATGCCCTGTTGGCGCAGCGAGGGGAATGGAAAGGCTGCGGCGCCGAGCGGGCGCTGGCCCATCGCCTCGATAAACACCTCGAAATGCCGCCGCTCGCCGCCCAAGATCAGGGACGCGCCGGCCTCGTCGCCGCCCGTGTCGATGCGGTAGTCGTCGCCGATCGCCGTGACATCGAGCTTCCCGGCGCGATGGAGCGCGATCAGCCGCCGGATCGATTTGTGGGGAACGGTGGCATAATCGTCGACGAACACCGGCTTGAAGTAACGGACGAAGCGGCGGTAGTCCGTTCCCTCCAGATATGGCACAAGAAGCGCGAGCACTTCGTGCATGCGCAGGATCGCGTAGCGCCACGCGACGGTGTGCCTTGCGGCATAGTCGTGCTGCGCTTCGGCGAGATTGGCCTCGGCCCACACAAAGGGATCGCTCGCTGCGCGCCGCGCAAAATAGGCTTCGCAGAAGCCCTCAAGGTCGAGCTCCTCCAGGCCGATGCCCGCGGCGTAAGGGGGATCGGCAGCGGCAAGCTCCGCCTTGAACAGTGCGAAGGCGGCATCGAGCAGCTGGTCTTCTTCGCTCGCAACGAGACGCGTGATCGCCTCCTCGGTACAGATGTCGAGCGGCTCATAGGGAAGCGGCGCATAGAAATCGGCTTCGGGGAGCAGGCCCTTCCTCGACATCATCGTCATGTGGAACGCGTCGGTGGCGGATGCCGGACGATAATGCGTCTCGCCGTCCCGGGTTTCGTCAAACGAGCCATGGATGTTGGCGAGCGCGATACAGGCGTCGATGGCCGTGAGCGAGCTGCCCCGAATGCCGATATCGCAGGGCGGTACCGTGGCCAGAGCCGAGGCGGGCCAGGGGCTGAGGAAATAGCCCGGCCGAACCTCGGGCTCGGAGGGCCATTGGTGGCCCGTCGCGAGGACGACATGATCGAAAGCCTCGTCGGCGAGTTCGCCCGACCTCGTGCGAACCTTGAGTATCATCGCGCCCGACGTGCTGACCGCGTCCTCGACGCGGCATCGCGTGCGCAGCTCGACCTCGATACCGCGCGCGCGCGCCATGTCGATAACGGCGTCGAACTGGTCGCGGAAATATTCGCCGAGCGCGACCCGCGGATAGAAGGTCCGTTCGCCGATCGCATCGGGATCGATGCCGAGATCGGCGAGGCGCTCCGGCGGCTGACGTATCAGCCAGTCGCACAGCGTCTCGGCAAGCGGCGGGATTTCGATGCTGGCGATATTCGCCAGCATGGCGGGGTCGTTCCAGCCGGGCCGATAGGGCGTTCCGCGGCCCGCGCTCGCTTGCGCTTCATACACGGCAAGACGGAAGGGCGAGGGGTGGTGGGCGAGAAGCGCATGCAGCGTGTAGAGCGTGGTCGGGCCGGCTCCGACAAAGGCTATGCGGGGTGTCATGTTGCGACAATGCTCCGGGCGCGCAGAAGTTCGGCCGACTTGCTCTGGGTCAATGCGAATTCTCCTCCGCCAGCTGCTTCGGGACGCCGAGCAAAAAAAAGGGTCCGCATACGCGGACCCGAAGGGGGCCATCAACTTGGCGGGAGGATTAGTTTTCGGTGCCGGGAGTACCCGTCTTCGGCGGCTTGCCGTCTTCGATGCGGCCTTCGTTGCGAAGGTCGCGGCCTTCCTGCGCCTTGCGCTTGGCCTCGGGGCTGTCGCCGTTTTCGAAGGCTTCTTCCTTCACATAGCCGGCAGCTTCCTTGATCTGTCCTTTGACGCTCATGATACTCTCCATTGGCTGTGGGTTCTGGTGAGAGAAACCCTTGGACGCGGGCGAAAGTTGCCTGCGATCGCCCAGATTTATCTTCGCCTCCGTGCGCAACTTTGGCCGCATCGCGGCGTTTCGCGGCGCGTGTGAAAGAGTGACGACGGCGAGGCTTGGCCATTGCCCTGACGCCTGCGAACGCCCTTCGGCGATCGTCGCCGAACCGCAACTTTTGAACCCTGCAGGCGTTCGCCCGTCATCATCGACGGGAGATGGGCGTGATCCACCAACAGTTCGAACATGATCGCATCGATCGAAGCGCGCCCGGCGCGATGCTCGCTTGGGCGCGCATATTGGGCGCCAGCCAGTCCGAGATATTGATCGCGGTCGCGGCTGTCGGAGATCGCGCCGATGCGGTTCGTACCTATCTCGCGCGGCCGTGGCCGGAGCCCCTCGCTTGACGGAGGGCCCCGAGGGGACGGGCGGCGACGCGGCTGCAGCGAACAGCCGTCGCCCGGACGGAATCAGCGAGAAGATGATCGCCGGGCAGCGCTGGCACCGCCACGCGAGCCCCGTGTCCTTCGTCCTGCTCGCTGCCATCGTCGCCGTCGCGCTATCGGGCCTCGTCGGTGGCCAGCCTAGTCTGCTGCGCGTCGAGGATTTTGGAGCAGCGCGGCTCGAGGTGAAGACGCCCTCGGTCATTCGCAACGGCGAGTTTTTCGAAACCCGCATTCGTGTCGAGGCGATCCGCGATGTTTCCGATGCGGTGCTTGCGGTCTCCCCGTCGCTCTGGACCGACATGACGATCAACACCATGCTCCCCGCCGCCGCCGAGGAAAGCTACAAGGACGGCGCCTATCGTTTCTCCTATGGGGAGCTTCGCGCGGGCGAGACGCTGGTCGTCAAGATCGATGGCCAGATCAACCCGCCGCTCTTCGCAGGAACCAAGGGCGAGATTGCGCTGTTCGACGGCGAGCAGCGGCTCGGCAGCATGCCGCTAGAGATCAAGGTCCTGCCCTGATGGATATCGTCCTTCGCGCGAGTGCGATGTTTTTCCTGCTCTATGCGCTGCTCCGTCTCATGGGGAAACGCGAACTGGGGCAGATGACGCCTTTCGAGCTGGTTCTGCTTGTGGTGATGGGCGACCTCATCCAGCAGGGCGTCACCCATAATGATTTCAGCCTGACCGGCGCGTTGCTCGCGATTGTGACCTTCGCCTTCTGGGCGCTCACCCTGAGCTGGGCGACCTATCTCTTTCCGCGGCTCAAGAATCTGCTCGAAGGCCATCCGCGCGTCGTGGTGAAGCAGGGCGAGATCATCCGCGACAATCTTCACCGCGACCGGCTTACCGCCGACGAGATCGAGTCCGAGATGCGGCTCGCGGGCATTGCCCACATTTCCGACGTGGAATGGGCGATCCTCGAGCCGCAGGGGAAGATCAGCTTCATCAAGCGGTCCGAAGGCGCGTCGCGCCAGCGCGATGCCGACGACGGCGCGGTGTGAGCGGATCGAGCGCAACTTTCGGGCTCGCCGCGCGCTGAACAGGCGCGGGGCATGACGATGGAGACTGCCATGAAACCGACCGAAATCGACACCGACGCCACCCATATCCTTGCAGCCGATCACCGGGCGGTCGAAGCCCTGTTCGAGGAATTCGAGAAGGCCAGCGGGAGCGACCGCAAGGCGAAGATCGCCGACCAGATTTGCACCGAGCTCAAGATTCACGCGCAGATCGAGGAAGAAGTCTTCTATCCGGCGCTCAAGGGAAAGATCGACGACGATCTGCTGAAGGAGGCCTATGTCGAGCATGACGGCGCCAAGATCCTGATCAACGACATCGTCGCCTCGGGACCCGCCGACGAATTTTTCGAGGCAAAGGTCACGGTGCTGTCCGAAGAGATCAAGCACCATGTGAAGGAAGAGGAAAAGCAGCACGACAATATGTTCCAGCAGGCGCGCGCCGCCGATGTCGACCTCGACGCGCTAGGCGAGAGGATGCTCGCCCGGAAGGAAGAGCTGAAGCGCCAGGCCGAGACCGCAGGGCTGCCGCCCGCCGAACTCGCTACCATGTAGGGTGAGCGCGGCGACGCTGATCGAACGGCGCACGCGCAAGCTGGCCCGGCATCTCGCCGGCAAGACGCTGCGGTTCGTGACAGCCGAAAGCTGCACCGGCGGCCAGCTCGCAGCCATCTTCGCCGCTGACGCCGCGCTCGGAGCCCATCTCGAGCGCGGCTTCGTCGCTTATTCGATCGACGCCAAATGCGAGATGCTCGGTGTCCTTCGGAAAGACGCCGAACGGGGTGGGGCCGTCAATCCCGAGGTCGCGGCCGCGATGGCGACGGGCGCCCTCGGAAAAAGCTGCGCCGATATCGCCGTTGCGATCACGGGGTTTTGCGGGCCTCGCGAAGATCGTGAGGAAGTCGGTCTGGTCTACATCGGTGTGGCCAGTGCAGACGCGGCACACGTCGAGGATTTTCATTTCGGCGATATCGGCCGCCGCAATGTTCTCGATCAGGCGGTCGCCGCAGCACTCCAGATCATGATCGATGCGGCCTCGTGAACGAGGATCGCGGGCACTTCGGCGGGCGGGACCGGACGCCGGAGCTCGGCCGAGTTCGGCAGCCGTCCTTAACGCGGCTCTTTTCGTTTCAAGGCGCCGGCCTCGTGGGCCGCTCGCTTGCCTTCGGCCGTTTCGACCAGATATTCGGGGTTTTTCGGCGATGCCGCGACATAATGACCCTTGATGTCCATCGCTTTCGTCACTTTTTTCACGACCTTGCCCTCGGCGCGTCCGCCGTGGCTCTTCCAGGTCACCTCGTCGCCTTTCTTGGGTTCGTCCTTCAGGATCTCTCTCCTTTCCGCAAAACAGCCCGCGCGCGCGGCAAAGGTTCCTCCCGGAGAGGGAGCCGCGAGCGGGAAGACGTCTGGCGCAGGCCCTTTCGTTGCGATTGCCGGTGACGTGGGGAGGCTTCGATGAATGACGATCATGCACGCGGACAACGCGACGGTCTGCGGCTTGCCCTCGCCGTACTTGCCGCTGAAGAGGCGAAATGGGCCGCACTGCTTGGCGAGAGCCGATCCTGGCGGACGAACCGCGAACGCGAGGTACGCCACAAGGCGCTGCAAGTCGCCCAGAAGCGGATACAGACATTGCTCAACCGCATGTCTCCAAAAGGGTATGACGGGCTCGACCATGAGGTCGCCGCCGCCCTCGAGAAGGCCGGACTCTGATCGGCGGCGCGCGCTGGCCTTATTCTTGTGCGAGGCTGGCGAGCGCGGCTTCGAGACTATCGATCGTGAAAGGCTTCGCAAGGATCGGCCTGTCGCTCCAACAGGGGCCTGGCTGACCGACGAAACCGCCCGTCGCGACGAGGAAAGGGATCGACCGCGCCGCAAGGGCCTCTGCTACCGCATCGCACGGCAAACCGGATTCGAGATAAACGTCGACGATCGCGGCGTCGAATTCGCCTTTCGAGATATGCCTGAGCGCCGTAGCGATATCGCCCGCGTCGCCGACGATACCGTGCCCCAGCGCCTCCAACGCATCTTCGAGCATCATGGCGACAAGTGGATCATCTTCGACGACCAATATCCTCTTGGGCATATATTCCCTGTCAACAGCTTCGAGGCACCCGTGGCGCGGCTAAGAACGTTCGACTGTCCGGGGCATTCCGGTGATCGGCGTTGCTGTGTCGCACCTACGCGCCCGTATCTGCGACTCTCATTCAGAATCATATTGATCCATGTTAATCCGTGATCGGACGCCGCGCGTTAAGGGCTCGATGTGCCGGTGACGCTGCTTGCCACGACGGGCTCTGCAGTGCATGCACGGCGGACACAGATCGACCGGCCGAGGGGCATTTACATGGAATCGGCCAGGATCTCGTCGCTCGGCCGCGACACGCGGGCGAGCCGCCTGATCATCATTCTCCTGACGATCGGATTTGCCGCGCTGCTCGCTGCGGCATCGACAGCATTTTATGTGCAACGCCAGAATGAGGCCGACGCCCGCATGGTCGCGCATACGCTCGCGGTCGAAGCCAATCTCGGGGCCTTCGCAAGCGCGACCGAACGGATGGAGACGGCGCGCCGCGGGCTGATCCTGACGCAGAACCCGGCGTTCGCGACGATCATGGACGAAGCAGAGGGCCGGTCGCGCGCCCAGCTCGCATCGCTTGAGGCGCTGATCAGCGACAATCCGAACCAGCGCGGCCGCGCCGCCAGGCTTCGCGCGCGTCTCGATGCCTATGGCCGCCATTACCGGGCGACGCTCGGCCTCCGCGGCGCAGACCGCGCGGCGCTGATCGCCGACTTCGCGAACGACAAGGGCGTGCTCGAGGTGCGTGCCGCGCGCGCGCTCGTTGAGACGATGCTCGAGGGCGAACTCGCCCTCCTCAAGGATCGCGAAGCGCGGCAGCGGCGCACGCAATCGCTGTTCACCCTGACGCTGATCGGCACCGGCATTCTTCTGCTGGTCGTCGCCGCCGCGACATTGCTCCTCGTCCGCAACAATCTCGTCGAACTCCGGTCTTCGCGGGCGGAACTGCGCCGCCTCAACGAAGGGCTCGAGGAGCTGGTCGATGCGCGGACGGGCGAGCTCAAGCGCGCCAACGCCGAGATCCAGCGCTTCGCCTATATCGTGTCGCACGATCTGCGCTCGCCGCTGGTCAATGTGATGGGCTTCACCGCCGAACTCGAAACCGCGCGCAAGGCGATCTCGGGCTATCTCGAGCAGGGGGACAGGCAGGGCTGGCAGGCGCCCGACGCCGCGACCCGGCTCGCGATCGAGGAAGATCTGCCGGAATCGATCGGCTTCATCCGTACGTCGACGCAGAAGATGGACCGGCTGATCAACGCGATCCTCAATCTCTCGCGCCAGGGTCGACGTACGCTCGCACCCGAAACGCTTGCGCTCGGCGACGTCGTAGGCGCGATCGTCGGCAGCCTCCAGCACCGCATCGACGAGACCGGTACGACGGTCGAGGTGTCGGACCTGCCGTCCGTGATCAACGACCGGGTCGCGGTCGAGCAGATCCTCTCGAACCTCTTAGAGAATGCCCTCAAATATCTGCAGCCGGGGCGAGCCGGTATCATCCGGGTCGACGGCGGAACGGATCTCGGGCGCGCATGGGTCTCGGTCGCCGACAATGGTCGGGGCATCGAGCCGCGCGATCACGAACGCGTGTTCGACCTCTTCCGAAGGTCGGGCGTCCAGGACCAACAGGGGGAGGGGATCGGCCTTGCCCACGCCCGCGCGCTTGCCTATCGCCTCGGCGGTAATATCGAAATCCAGTCCGAACTCGGTGCGGGTTCCACCTTTCGGCTGATCCTGCCCCTCGTGTGGCAAAGCGGAGAAGAAGATGCCTGACCAACTGCCCGTAAACATCGTGATGGTCGAGGACGATGAGGGGCATGCGCGCCTTATCGAGAAGAACATCCGGCGCGCCGGCATTTCCAACAAGATCCATCATTTTCTCGACGGCACCTCGGCTCTCGAGTTCCTGTACGATGCGGCGGAGGGCCCGGTGCGCAACGGGCCGGCGCTCGTGCTGCTCGACCTCAATCTGCCCGACATGAGCGGGACCGACATTCTCGCCAGGCTGAAGGCCGACAGCAGTCCGCTGCGCCGCACGCCCGTCGTCGTGCTCACGACCACCGACGACAAGATCGAGATCCAGCGCTGCTACGACCTCGGCTGCAACGTCTATATCACCAAGCCGGTGAACTATGAGAATTTCGCCGACGCCATTCGCCAGCTCGGTCTCTTCCTGTCGGTGATCCAGGTCCCCGATCCCGACCCGGCTTGAGACCCGCCCTGGCCCACATTCTCTATATCGATGACGACGACGGCATGCGGCGGCTTGCGTCGCGCGCGCTTGGCCGGAAAGGTTATGAAGTCAGCCTCGCGGCAAGCGGCGGCGAGGGCGTCGACATGGCGAAGGTCACTGCCTTCGATCTCGTTGCCGTCGATCACTATATGCCCGGGCAGGACGGGCTTGCCACGCTCGAGGCGCTTCGCGCCCTGCGCGACTGCCCGCCCGTCGTCTATGTGACGGGCTCCGAGGAGAGCCGCATCGCCGTGGCGGCGTTGAAGTCGGGTGCCGACGATTATGTGGTAAAGTCGGTCGGCGAGGATTTCTTCGATCTCTTGGCCTCGAGCTTCGAACAGGTGCTCGAGCGTGCCCAGCTTCGGCGCGCGCGCGCCGAGGTGGAGAGCGAGCTGCGCGCGACCAATGCGCGGCTGGAAGCGCTGCTCAAGGAAGTGAACCACCGCGTCGCGAACAATCTCCAGATGGTGATGTCTTTCGTCGCCCTCCAGTCGAAGACGATCGCCGATCCCGCCGCCCGCGAGGCGCTGCAGAAGACGCAGCAACGGATCGCGACGGTCGCGCAAGTCAACCGGCGCCTCTACACCACAGACGACGTCGAATATGTGGCGATGGACGACTATCTGGGCGGCCTTGCCGAGGATCTCTCGGCAACCTGGTCGACGGGGGTCGCCGCGCGGCGTGTCATCGCCGACGTCGAGCCCATGCGTGTGGCCACCGACAAGGCCGTTGCGCTCGGCATGATCGCCAACGAATGGGTGAGCAACGCGTGCAAATATGCCTATGGCGACAGCCATGATGGCGAGATTCGGATATCGCTTCGCCGGGCCGACGAGACATTGCTCGAACTCGCGGTTGTCGACGACGGGGCAGGGATGCCGTCCGACGGAACGGCGCGCGGCACGGGTCTCGGAACGCGCCTCATCGAAGCGTTGGCGCGGACCCACAAGGCGGCTGTCTCTTACGGCGCGGTCGATGCTTCGCGCGATATGCCGGGCACGAGCGCGCTCATCAGGATCCAGTTGCGACCGGGCGAGCTCAAAGCCTAGTTTGCGCCGCGCGGCTGCCGCGCGGGTTCGGCCGCCGCCGACGGGCGAGGCTGGACGAGCGCATCGGACTGCTTTTCGGGGCGGATGTAGATCGAGCTGATATCGCTCGACGCAGCCTTGAGCTCGGCCTCGATCGCCTCGATCAACGTCTCGGCCTCACCCATGGCGAGACGATCCTCGAAGTCGGCGCTTACCGCGACGAAGATCGAATTGGGTGCGGTGTGGATCGTGCGCACATGATTGACGGCGGTAATTTCGCGGCGCCGTTCGACGATGGTCCAGATACGCGCGATCAGTTCGGGGTCCGCAGCCTCGCCGATCAACAGCTCCTTCGCTTCGCGGGCTAGAAGGATCGCGACCGCCGCTAGGATTGCGCCGATCGCCATCGAGGCGATGCCGTCGATCCGCGGATCCCCTGTCGCATGGCTCAGCCATATGCCGCCGGCGGCGATGGCGAGGCCGGCGAGCGCGGCGCTGTCTTCGAACAGGACGATGAAACCTGCGGGATCCTTCGACCGCCGCACCGCCGTCCACCAGCCGAGCCCGCGCCGCCCGGCGTTAAACTCGCGCACCGCGATCGTCCACGACGCACCCTCGAGCAGGAAGGCGATGGCGAGCACCACATAGTTGATCGTCGGATCGCGAAGCGGCTCGGGATCCCGGTAGTGAACCCAGCCTTCGTAGATGGAAATGCCGGCTCCGACGGCAAAGATGAGGATTGCGACGACGAACGCCCAGAAATAAAGTTCGCGGCCGTAGCCGAAGGGGTGACGATTGTCGGGCGGCCGCTTTGCCTTGGCCTGGCCGTAGAGGAGCAGCATCTGATTGCCGCTGTCGACGAGCGAATGGACCCCTTCCGATAGCATCGACGAGGAACCACTGATCCCCGCGGCGACAAATTTGGCGACGGCGATGCCGAGATTGGCAAAGAGCGCACCGTAAAGCACGATGTTCGCCCTGATATGATGCGCCCTCGAGCGCGGCTTGCCCATATCAGACTGGTCTATCACCGAGCTACCTTCGCCATCGCGGCCCAAGGGGCCGCGCAGGCTCTCGATATCGATAGACAGGGGATGGGACGCGTCATGGGTCAGCTACGCCCGGCGGGGCGGCACGTTCCCGAGACGCGTCGCTATGTCCCAAGCCGGGCGGCTCCGCCTGATTATCATTTGCTGGCTGCAGCAGCGACCGGTGATCCCATCGCGAGCGCGCGAGGTCCGGTGACGCGCCACACCGTGTTCGAGAGATCGTCGGCGATCCAGAGCGCGCCGCGCGCCGGGTCCCAGGTGACGCCGACCGGGCGGCCGCGCGCTTTGCCGTCCTTGATGAAGCCGGTCACGAAATCCTTCGGCTTGCCGGCAGGACGTCCGTTGGCGAAGGGGATGAAGCTGACCTTGTAGCCCGCGAGAGTCTGGCGGTTCCAGCTGCCATGCTCTCCAACGAAGGCGCCCGTCTCATAGCCCGGGAGCCCGCCTTCGGTCGCAAAGCTCAGCCCGAGCGGCGCGACGTGCGAACCGAGCGCATAATCGGGAGTGACTGCGGTCCTGACGAGCTCGGGCTTTTGTGGATGAACGCGCGGGTCGGGATGGCGTCCCCAATAACTGTAGGGCCAGCCGTAGAAAGCGCCCTCGCGCACCGAGGTCAGATAATCGGGTACGAGCTCGGCGCCAAGCTCGTCGCGTTCGTTCACCACCGCCCAGAGGACGTTCGACGATGGCTCGAAGGCGAGGGCGGTCGGGTTGCGGATGCCCGTGACGAAGATGCGGCTCGCGCCGGTGGCGGCATCGATCTCCCAAATGACGGCGCTATCCTCCTCGATGCTCATTCCCCGCTCGCCGATATTGCTGTTCGAGCCGATGCCGACATAAAGTTTCGACCCGTCCCCGCTCGCGGCGAGCGATTTCGTCCAGTGATGATTGACCGCTGCCGGGAGCTTGGTCACTTCCTCGCCCTTGCCAGCGATGCGCGTTGCGCCCGGCGTGTAGGCGAAGCGCAGCAGCGCACCCTGGTTGGCGACATAAAGGTCGTTCCCGACGAGCGCGAGGCCATAGGGCGCATCGAGATCCTCGATGAAGCTGGTACGAAGTTCGGGTTTGCCGTCGCCATTTGCGTCGCGCAGCAAGGTGATGCGGTCGCCGCCCTTCACCGAGGATTTTCCAAGGCTCTTGATATAGCCCGCGATCACATCCTTAGGGCGGAGCTTCGGCGCATGGCCGCCGGACCCTTCGGCGACGAGGATATCGCCATTTGGAAGCACGAGGATCTGTCGCGGAATCTTGAGGTCCGTCGCGACCGGCACGATCGTGAAACCGGCGGGAACGGTCGGAAGCTCGCCGTTCCATCCTGCAGGCTTGGCGATCTTCATCGGTGGGACCAGCGTCTCGTCGATCCTCGGCAGGCTCGGGCTGGTGCCCGTCTGGTCGAGCTTTTCATCGCCTTTGCCGCAGCCGGCGAGCGCGGCCGCTAGCGCCGCCGCAGCGACGAGGCCAAGCGAGGTCTGGCGGTTCATGCGCGGGGCTCCTTCGCTGCGTGGAGAAGCCAGGCGGCGGCAATCGCTGCAAGTGTGGATAGGGCCGAGAGGGTCACGCCGGCCGTGCCGACCGAACTCCAGGCATCCTGGCTATGCTCGAAGGCGTTCACTAGGCCCGCGATCCACATAACGAGGATCAGGAGGAAATAGGCGAGGGCGGGGGTTCGCGTGGGCAGCTTCCGGCGGCGGAGGAGGGCTATGGCGGACCACAGGAGCACCGGAGCCCCGAATATCAGCCCGCCCGTGATCAACCAGGCCGAGAAATTGCTCCACTGCATCTCGGCGCTGTTGAGATAGGTGATGTCGGAAAGGAGCGCGCTGCTGAACAGGGCGACCGGAAAGGCGAGGAGGATGGCGTGCAGCGGATGCGGCGCGTGTCGGCGATAGGGCGGGTCGATGCGAGGCGATGGGGCCGTTGCCATATTGATCTCCATGCAGGCCCCCGTCTGGATAATGCGCCGACCGCCCAATAGTTTCCCGGAACCCGCGCGCCGGGCGCGACGTTGGCAATTGGATGGATCCGTCCTCGATTCCCTATTGTGGTCCCGCGCCGATCCCGGCTGACTGGATGCTGCGCTGGAATCTCGATCTCTGGCTGTTGGCGGCGCTGGGCGCCGCGGCGCTGATGGCGTGGCGATGGAAAGCGCGCGGTCCCTTCTGGGCCGGGTTCGCGCTGATCGTTCTGCTGTTCGTGTCGCCGCTATGCGCCCTGTCGTCGGCGCTCTTCTCGGTGCGCGTCGCGCACCATATCATCCTGACCGCGGTTGCGGCTCCGCTGTTTGCGCTCGGCCTGCCGCGGTTTCGGCCGCGCGGCGGTGCGCCGCTATGGGCGGCCGCGCACATTCTCGCATTCTGGATCTGGCACGCGCCGGCGCCCTATGCTCTCGCGCTGGCGAGTGACGGCGCCTTCTGGTTGATGCAGCTTTCGTTGCTCGCGACCGCGTTCGGCTTCTGGGCTTCGCTCCGCTCGTCGTCGCCGCCGCTCGCGATCGGCCTGCTGCTTGCCATGATGGTGCAGATGGGGCTGCTCGGGGCGCTCATCACCTTCGCGGGCACGCCCCTCTATGCGCCCCATCTCGCGACGACGATGGCCTGGGGGCTGGCGCCGCTCGAAGATCAGCAACTGGCGGGGCTCATCATGTGGGCTCCTGCCGCGGCTCTTTATCTCGGCGCGGCGCTCTGGACCGGC
>NZ_MIAM01000017.1:95874-96763 GCF_001830555.1 Sphingopyxis sp. RIFCSPHIGHO2_12_FULL_65_19
TCCTCGGCGAGCCGCCCCCGGTGGCAGCATGATCGAGGCGATCCAGGCGTGGGCGGCGCGCTATGCCGCCGACCGCCGCTACTCGCCCGTCGGGCAGCTATTCCACTGGACGATGGCCGCGCTCATCCTATTCCAGCTCGGCTGGGGCTGGCGCATGAGCCGCATCGACGCGGGTGGCGACAAGTTGGAGGCGTTTCGGGTTCATGCCGAACTCGGCCTGCTGATGCTCGTGCTTGCTGCGCTGCGCGCGATCTGGCGGATGATCGTGCCGGGTCCCATCAACGATGCCGACCGGCTGGGCTGGCAGACGGTCGCAGCCTATGTGACGCACATACTCTTTTACGTCTGCTTTTTCGGTCTGCCGCTCTCGGGCTGGGCGATGTGGTCGGTGGTCGGCGGCGAGCCGCTCGAAGTGGCGGGGCTCCTTCCCTGGCCGCACATGCCCTTCGACAGTCTGGAAAAAGGCATTCAGTGGTGGATTCTCGACTGGGCGGAGGGAATCCATGCGCTCCTGATCATTCTCCTCGTCGCGATGATCCCGCTGCACGTTGGCGCGGCTCTGAAACATCATTTCTGGGATCGGCACGACGTGCTGCGGGGGATGTTGCCCGAGCTTCCGGAGGATGGTGCGGAAAGGACGCCGCATGACGGGACACCGCCGCAAGCTCGGCGGCCGAGAGCAGGCGGCTGACGCGGCGCATCTCGCCCAGCGGGTCATTGTTGCGCTTCGCTTCGCGCCACGCGCGAAGCTGACCCGAGATATAGGCGGCGGGCTGACCGGCCAGCGGCGGATTAGCGGCATCGCCCACGCCGCCCACACCGTGGCACGAGGCGCAGGACGGCAATCCCCGCGCGGGATCGCCCTCGTCGTAGAGGCGGGCGCCCGCCG
>NZ_MIAM01000017.1:96776-99793 GCF_001830555.1 Sphingopyxis sp. RIFCSPHIGHO2_12_FULL_65_19
GTTGTCGCTGAGCTTGCGGGCGACTGCTCGCATCGCAGGATGCTCGCGGCGACCGTTCGCATAATCGTCGAGCTGGCGGTGGAGATAGCCCGCGTCGAGTCCGGCGAGGCGCGGCGCGTCGCGCCCGTCGCCTTCGCCCTGCAGCCCGTGACAGGTGAAGCAGGCCGCTTCGGCGCCCGCATCGCCGCCGCTCATCGCGATCGTCTCGCCCGTCGCGCGGAAGCGATCGGGCGGCGCGGGCGCTTGGCATGCGGACAGGAGGAACAGGAGGAGGAGGGGGGCTTTGCGCACGCTTCGGGAACCAATGGCCGCGCGAGGTGGTTCCCAAAGCGAAACGAGGACGGTGAACGGCTATGAAAGGGGGCGCTGCGATTTCGGTCTTGATGCTGCTCGGCGCCTGCGCGCCCGCCCCGGTTGAAACGGCACCTGCCGACCCCGCCGCCGTAGCGCGCGGGCGCGATGCGGCGTCGCGGCTCGGTTGCGGCGCCTGCCATGCCATGCCCGGGATCGCCTGGCCGAAAGGGCGCGTGGGACCGCCGCTCTCGGGCTTCGGCGCGCGCCCGCTGATCGCGGGCGAACTGCCCAATCGCGCGCCGCTGCTTGCCGCCTTCGTCACCGACGCGCCGGCGATGGCGCCGGGGAGCGCAATGCCCGCGATACCGATGAAAAAAGCCGAAGCCGACGATATCGCCGCCTGGCTGCTGAGCCTCGATGACTGAGCGAACGCTGTCTTCGGAAGGCTGGCCGCCCGCCGTGCTCGATCCTGCCGGCCCCTATTCGGAGCCCGTGACCCTGCTTGCCTGGGTGCTGCTTGCTGGCGGACCCGTGATATTGGCGATCGTGCTTGGCGCACTCTGGATCGCGCTGCGCGGATCGCCTCGGCTCAAGACCCGGCTCGGCGGCGAGAAGGCGATCTGGATTCTGGGATTTGCGTTTCCCTCGGTCGTGCTCACGGGTCTGCTCGTGTGGGGCCTGATGCTCACCAGTTCGCTATCGGCGGCGCGCGTTCCCGAAGGCGCCATGCGCGTCAAGGTCATCGGCGAGATGTGGTGGTGGCGCGTCCATTATCAGGACGGACAAGGCCGCGAGACGCTGCGCGATGCGAACGAACTCCACATTCCGATAGGACAGCCCGTCCTGCTCGAACTCGAGGCGGCCGACGTCATCCATAGCTTTTGGGTGCCGCGGCTTGGCGGCAAGATGGACATGATCCCAGGGCGCACCAATCGCCTGCTGATCGAGGCCGATGCGCCGGGTATCTACAAGGGGCAATGCGCCGAATATTGCGGCGGCCCGCACGCGCTGATGGGGTTTGTGGTGGTGGCCCACACCCCGGCGGACTTTGCGCGGTGGCAGGCTTCGCGGCTCCCGTCGCAAGGCGCCGGCGGCGAGGGGCTTGCACTTTTTCTCTCGAGCGGCTGCGCCGCCTGTCACACGATCCGCGGCACGCCGGCGCGTGGACGGGCCGGCCCCGATCTGACGCATGTCGGTTCGCGCAGGACGCTGGGCGCGGGCATATTGCCCAATAATCCGGGGACGATGGCGGGCTGGGTCGCCGACAGCCAGGCGATCAAGCCCGCGAACCGTATGCCCGCCTATCATCAGTTTAGCGGCGAGGAACTGCAGGCGCTCACCGCCTATCTGGTCTCGCTCAAATGAGATCGGAAACGGGGTTCGATCCCGCGCTCTACGATCGCTTCCCGACCAAGGGCCGCCGGCCGAAGGGCGAGGAGGAAGAGCTTCGCCGGATCTGGTGCAAGCCCAAGGGCTGGGAATATCTGTTCGCGGTCAACAATAATTATATCGGCATCTATTATCTCGGAACCGCTTTTCTCTTTTTCCTGATGGCGGGGGTGCTCGCTCTGCTCATGCGTGCGCAACTCGCCGCGCCGATGCTCGAGATCCTGCCGCAGGGCACCTATAATCAGGTCTTCACCATGCACGGCACGGTGATGATGTTCCTGTTCGCGGTGCCCGCGGTCGAGGCGGCAGGCGTGCTCCTGCTCCCGCAGATGCTCGCGGCGCGCGATCTGCCGTTCCCGCGGCTGTCCGCCTATGCCTTCTGGGCCTATGCCGTCGGCGGACTTTGTTTTTTCGCCTCGATCTTCGTCGGGCTCGCGCCCGACGGCGGCTGGTTCATGTATCCGCCGCTGACGTCCAAGGCCTATTCGCCGGGAATCAACACCGACTTCTGGCTGCTTGGCATCGGCTTCATCGAGATCAGCGCGATCGCGGGGGCGATCGAGATCATCGTCGGCGTGCTGCGGACGCGCGCGCCGGGCATGCGCCTCGACAGGATGCCGATCTTCGCCTGGGCGATGCTCGTCTTCGCAGTGATGATCGTGATCGCCTTTCCGAGCATCATTCTGGGGACCTTGCTGCTCGAGATCGAGCGCGCGTTCGGCTGGCCCTTCTTCGACGCGACGCGCGGCGGAGACCCCTTGCTCTGGCAGCATCTCTTCTGGTTTTTCGGCCACCCCGAGGTCTATATCATCTTCCTGCCCGCCGCCGGGATGATGAGCATGATCGTCGCGACCGTCGCGGGCGAGAGGCTCGTCGGCTACCGGCTCATCGTCCTTGCGATGATCGCGACGGGCTTCATCAGTTTCGGCGTGTGGGCGCATCATATGTTCACCACCGGCATGCCGCCGATGACGACGGGCTTCTTCTCGGCCGCCTCGATGGCGGTCAGCGTGCCGGCGGGCATCCAGGTCTTCTCGTGGATCGCGACGCTCGCAATCGGCAAGCCGAAGTTCAATGCGCCCGGCCTCTTCGTGATGGGCAGCATCGTCATTTTCGTGACGGGGGGTCTGACGGGTGTGATGGTAGCGATGGTGCCCTTCGACTGGCAGGCGCACGATAGCTATTTCATCGTCGCGCACCTCCATTATGTCCTGATCGGCGGCATGGTCTTTCCGCTGTTTGCGGCCTTCTATTACTGGATTCCGATGGTGAGCAAGCGGGCGCTGTCGGAGCGGCTCGCGAAATGGGTGTTCGGCCTCATGTTCCTCGGCATG
>NZ_MIAM01000017.1:99814-122689 GCF_001830555.1 Sphingopyxis sp. RIFCSPHIGHO2_12_FULL_65_19
TTCCCAACCTCGTCTCGACGATCGGCGCTTTCATGCTCGGGCTCGGTGTGCTCCTCTTCCTCGTCGACCTGGCGCGCAATTTTCGGCTCGCGCCGGGCGAGGGCAATGCCGGAAATGTGTATGGCGGCGGCACGCTCGAATGGTTGCCGAGCGAGCTCTATTCGACGCGCTCGATCCCGGTCGTCACGAGCCGCGAGCCCTTGTGGGACGATCCTGCGCTCGCGGATGTGGTCGAGGAGGGGCGCTATTTCCTGCCGCGCTCGGCGACGGGCCTTCGCGAGACGATCGTCACCAGTCCGCTGCTCGCCGAGCCCCAATATCTGCAGATCATGCCGGGGCCGTCGGCATGGCCGTTCGCCGCCGCGATCTTTACTGCGGGCTTCTTCCTCGCGCTGACGGTGCAGGCCTATATGTTCGCATGGGTGAGCGGCGTGCTCGCGGTGATCTCGGTACTGCGATGGCTTTGGGAAACCGACCGGCCGGTCGAAATCGAGAGCGTCGACATTGGCGCCGACATTCGCGTCCCGACCTATGTCACCGGGCCGTCGAGCCATGGCTGGTGGGCGATGGTAATCCTACTGGTCGTGATGGGCATGATCTTTCTCATGGCGTTGTTCAGCCTTGCCTTCCTGTCCTTGAACCAGCCTGGCTTCTGGCGGGCGCCGCCGCCGCTCGGCGAGGCAATATCGATCCTAGGGCTCTACGCTGTCGCAATCGGTGTCGCGCTCACGGCACGCGCATGCCTTCGACGCTCGCCCTTCTGGTCGGTATTCGCGCTTCTTTTGTCCGCGGCGGTTTCGAGTGCGGCGCTTGGCATGGATTACGTGAGTTGGTCGAGTAGCGAACTTGGTCCCACCGCGAGCGGGCAGGGGGCTGTCGTGTATGCGCTGCTGGCCCTTCAGGCATGCGCAGCGGCGATTGCAATCTTGATGGCGCTTTACTGCGCGGCGCGTGCTGTGCGGGGCCTTGTCCCGCAGCCTAGGAACAACAGCATCGACCTCGCGATGCTCTTTCTCGTCTACACCGCGGCACAGGGGGTGACGGGCACCCTCGTTTCGCGACTGGTCGGCGTTGGCGGATGAAGAGCTGGCTCATCATCATGGGCGGACTCATCCTGTGGGCCGTGCATTTCTTCCTTCTCTACCTCCTCGCCGAGTTCGGGGGCAGCGGGTCCGGCGTACGCCTCGCGGCATCGCTTTGTACCTTGGCCATTCTCGGCGGTGCGGTATGGATGTTCGTCGCGGTTTCGCGTGAAGCTCCCGGCGATCCCTTTGCCCGGTGGCGACGGCGTGCCGCGATGCTGACGCTGACGTTCGGCGGGCTCGGAATCGTCTTTCAATATTTGCCCATCTTGCTCGTTGATCGATAGGACGGCGGGAACGAGCGCCGCGCCGGATCGGGCCGGCGGCCAAATTCGGGAGTTGGATGGATGCCGCTGATCGAGGCTATTGCGAGGTGCGAAGAAGAGCTGCGGGCCGCGATGCTGGCCGGCGATGTCGAGGCACTAGAGCGGCTGCTTGCGGAGGACATGATCTTCGTCGATCAACAGGGAGTCAGGCGATCGCGGGAGGGTGATATAGCGGCGCACCGTTCGGGCCTGCTCGACCTGAGTTCACTCGACTTTCGCGGCGACCGCCGCATTTGGTCCCACGGTGACGTGGCGAGCGTCGTCGTAACGGCCGATGTCGCGGGAACCTATGCCGGCGCGGCTTTCTTCGGGACTTTTGCCTATCTCCGGCTCTGGAAGCAGCAGGGCGACTGTTGGCAGATCATTCTCGCTCAATGCACGGCTTGTTCCTCGTCGGAGCTGTGATCGAATTCTGCCTCGGGGAGGTTGAGCGCGGCATCTGTCGAGCGCGCTCTGGCCTCGCAGGCTCGGCCAGGGGTCGCACGGATGTCGGGCCGCGCGTGCACACTTGCCTCGCCTCTTGCCGGTGCGGGCGCGCGCTTTCACGGCGGGCAAGCCGCGCTGCGCGCGGCTCCGGCCACGGCTCCGCCGCGTCCGACCCGCCGCTCCCGCCCGCACGCCGCCCCGGCTGCGGCTCCGGCAAGAGTGCGGCTTTTGGCCCTTCGGGCCAGCGTTCTCGCTGCCAAGGTCAATCCGGCCTGGCGCGAAGCTTGCGGCGGATCGTTTTCAGCGCATTCTCGAGACCTTGCGAGCGATATCCGCCTTCCGGCGTTTCGCGATCGAACAGGGCGCCGTCGTCATCCCGGCCAAGCAAGAATTCAAGCGCTTCGACAAGATCCTGATCCATGGTTGTTCTTCCCGTCACCGCGCCAGCGTCACCGATATGGGACAATGATCGGAGTAATGCTTGGTGCCCGACCCGTAGAGCGTCTCGGCAAAGCTCAGCATGTCCGCGCCGGCGCGCCGGTCAAGGACGATATGATCGATGAAACTGTCGTAGCGCGGATCGCATTTCGGTTCCGTCCCGGCATCTGCGAGACGGAGATCGGTGTTCGAGGGCGTGCCATCATCGAGCTCGGACCAGACGCGGTCGGCTGCAAGGCCGAGCCTGCGGTTCCAGTCGCCGAGCAGGGCGAAGCGCACAGGCGCCTCGGCAGCCGCATCGACCCACGCCTCGAGCGCGGGGATCTGCTCGGACAGGATCGGGCACGCCTTGGCGGTATCTCCGGCAAAGCAGCCCGACTTCAAGTGGATCGAAAGCAGACGGAGCGGCCTCGCGCGCTCAGGTCGGAGCGTGATGTCGACGCCCGAGCGCAGTTGAGGATTGCCGAGCATGAGGCTGGTCACATCGGGGTGGCGGTCGAACGCGATGGTCTTGCGGATCGCGAATCCGACAGCCTGGCGGATCACGCGCTGCGACTTGTGCTCGCCGCCGCAGGTCCCGCTGGGCGCACCGGCGCGCTCTTCCATGACGACGGTATAGCGGGCGGGGTCGAACACGCGCTCTGCCGCCGCGACACTCTCCGCTTCCTGAAACGCGATCACGTCGGCGTCGAGCCCATCGGCGATCTGCCGCATGGCGGCATAGTCGGCGTCGGTTCGCGGCTGACATCCGTCGCCGTTACGCTCGGCAAGGAATTCGAGGTTCCAGCTCGCAATGGTGAGCGGCCGGTCTTGCAGGACAGAGGGCGAAAAGGGCTGCGAAGCTTGCTCGGCCCCCGCGCAAGCGCTGAGCGAAAGGAGAGTAGCAGCTATAAAGAGGAGGCGCTGGTTCATCGGGCGCTTCTGGCCGCGACGCGGGGCGCTTTCAACCTCTTCGTTGGCAGCAATATTATCTGGGGAGAGAACCTCGTCTCCCGGGAACCAAGGGGAGAGACGAGGCAGTACAAGAATGCGCACCTACGAGGAATTGTTCCGAATGACGTGTAATATGATATTGATTTCAATCAAGTTTACCCGAATTGCCGTGCGGTACTCGACTTTCCAACTAGGAGGTTCGTGATCCATTGTTCGGCGCGAGCTGATGTCTGGCTTCGGCGATTCATAGGGACTTCGTGATCGCGGGAACAAGGCTGGCTCCCTTGCCGTTGTTAAAGAGCCTATATCGGAGACCGATGCATGCAGCAGCAGATTGCAGTCGTGACGCTCGGGATCGCGGATCTCGTCCGGTCCCGCCGCTTCTATAGCGAAGGCTTCGGCTGGACGCCGGTGTTCGCGAACGAGGAAATCGCCTTCTACCAGATAAACGGTCTGATCCTCGGCACATGGCTTGAGGCAAAGCTCGCCGAGGACATGACGCGGACCTCGTTCGGCGGCCCGGGGGCCTTCGCGCTCGCCCATAATGTCGGGTCGGCGGAAGAGGTCGATGCAGTGATCGCGGCGCTGGAGGCTGCAGGCGGGCGGGTGCTCCGGCCAGGCGATGCACCGCCGCATGGCGGCTATCGGGGCTATGTCGCCGATCCCGACGATCACGCCTGGGAAATCGCTTGGAATCCGGCTTGGCCGATCGACGCCGAAGGCCATGTGACCTTCGGCGCCTGACGTCGGGTCTTAGCCGTTGAGGCGATCCTTGACCGCCTTCGCCGCGCCGAAGCCGAGCTTTTTCGAGGCCGCGATTTGGATGGTCTCACCGGTCGAAGGGTTGCGGCCCTCGCGGGCTGCGCTTTCCTTGACCTTGAACTTGCCGAAGCCGTTCACCGATACTTCCTCGCCCTTGGCGGCGGCGTCGGCGATCGCGGCGAACACGGCGTCGACAGCCTTCTTGCCGTCGGCCTTGCTGGTTCCGAGCGCGCTAGCAACTGCGTCCGAAAGGTCGGCATGGTTCATTCAATATCTCCCTTATGCGGTCGGCCCCTCGCCGACCGGGCGGTCTCTATAGGAGCGAATATTTGCCTTCGCTATCGCGATCAACTCGCGAGGCTGCGGAAGGTGATCGACCAGCGCGCCTCCTCGATCGGCGCGATGCTATGTTCCCACGCGTGCCGCGCTTCGCCAGCGAGACGATAGATCGAGCGCGGCGCGAGCGGCAATGAGAAGCGGTCGAACTTGTCTCCTCGGCGGCGCCGGAAGCGCATCGCCGCCTCTGCTCCCAGCGAAATGCCGACGACATGCTCGAAGACGGGCCGGTCCTTATGCCAGCCGATGCCGGCCCCGGGACCGTATGAAATCAGCAGCGCCTGCGCGAGGGCGCCCGGCGGAAGGTCTGCAAAACGCTCGGCGCGAGCAGCCATGGGCAAGAGCCAGTCGGGGATCGGCGCCGCGCGCGCGAAAGCGCCCGTTTGAAAATCATAGCTCCATCCAAATGAGCGGGTGAGGCGTTTGCCCTCCCATTGCTGGAACTTGAAGGCCTCGAGCCCAGCATGTTCGATATGGGCTATGAGCGCGGCTTCCTCGGCTTCCGTGACGAAGGCTTCGGCCGCTTCGACACCGGGAAGCAGTGCACGGCCAAACAGATCGGCCTGCGCCGCGGCACTTTTGCTGACAGGGCCGTGCTTCATGTCCTTGCGAGTGCGTTCAGTTTCGCCGCGATCGCTTTCCAGCGCTCGACGCCCGCTTTATCCCCCGCGAGCGCGAGCGCACCGATGCGCGCTGCGACGAAGCGCGGTGCGCCCGCTCCATGCTGCTTCTCGACGGCGAGGGCGCAGGCCCAGAGATGGCGGTCTTCGGTGAGCATCAGAGCAGGGTCGGCATATCGGGGAGCGGGGGCGACGTCCTGCCGCGGTTGCTCCAGGGATCGTTGCTATGCTCGGCAACGAGGCGGTCGCCGGGATATTTGCGCACGAGCCCGAATGCTTCGTCGGCGGGCGCATGCAGCCAGGTCTCATGATCTTCGGGACGGAGGATCACCGGCATGCGGTCGTGGATATCGAGCAGTTCCTCGGTCGCGTCCACCATCACGCCGGTATAGGCGTCGCCCCATTCGTCGGTGGGGCGCCATAGTCCCGCCCAGGCCGCAAGCGGCTGATCGGTGACGCTGATCCAGGTCTTCGTCATTGCGCCTTTTTCGCCGACGGCTTCGGCAAATGCGGTGAACGGGATCAGGCAGCGATGCGCCGGCTGGGCAAACCATTGGCTCCACATACCATAAGGATTGAAGAGCTGATCGTCGCGTGCGTTGTTCGTCGGGCTCGGCTTGTTGGGCAGACCTGTCTTCTTGCTTTTGGAGTGGCGCGGAAAACCCCAGGTCATCGAGCGCAGGACGCGCTTTCCCTGCTCTTCGCGGACGACCATGCCCGAATAGCCGGGATACACATCCTCGGCGCTGTTGAACGCCGGTACGGGGAGGTCGACGCCGAAATGCGCCGCAACCTCGGCCGCGCTTTTGCGCTCGGTGTAGAGATTGCACATGGACGTCAGTCTATCAGCATCGGGCCGGGAAGGAAGGGCATGGGCGGAAACGGCGCTCTGCTAGAGCAGCGCTTGCTGGGGCCGCGCGCTCGGTGGCAATTTGCCGCTGCGCCAAAGATCGTCGGTATGCTCGGCGACAAAATTTTCTGCGGGCGGTGGCGGACGAAACTGGAAGCCGATGACATCCTTGATCGAGCCGTGGAGCCAGCGCTCATATTCATGGGGCATGAGGAGGACGGGCATGCGATCGTTGGTGGGATGCACGAGCTCGTTCGCGTCCATCGTCATGCCGGCGTAAACGGGACCCAATTCGGGGGTGTTCTTGGCGAAGCCCGCCCAGGCCATGATCGGCTGGCCTTCGGCAGAGAACCAACTGCGTGTCTTCTCGCCCGGCGAGCCGTTGGGGTTCGCGAAGTGGGTCAGCGGAATGAGGCAGCGATAGCGGGGCTCGACGACGAGACCTTCCCACATCGGGTTGGTGAGATCGGCGACGAGACCGATGCGGCCCGGCGGATCGCCGCGCAGCCGCATCTCGCGGGTGAGGCGCGGGAAGCCCCAGAGCATCTGGCGAAGGTGCCGTCGGCCGTTCGTTTCGTGGACGACGAGGCCGGGGAGGGCCTCGATCGTCTCCGAGGGAACGGCGATATCGGTAAAGCCGCCGGCGCCGAAATGATCGGCGACGTCCGAAGCCGTGGCGGCCAGAGTGTAGAGGCGGCTCATCTCTCGGCGTTCAGGCGAAGATCTTCGTCCATTTTTCGACTTGTTCCGCAAAGCTCGCCGGCTCGAAACCGAGACCGATCTCGGTCTCGACGAGCGGAGCGCTGCCGCCGGCGGCGTAGAAGCCGCTGATATCGCTCTCGCCGAACGGGTCGAATTCCTGCGCCCAGCGATCGACGGCGATCGCGCGCGCGTGAAGCGCGGCGCCGCCATAATCGCCGAGCCCGTGCTCACGCGCGAAACGCTCGAGCAGCCGGCCATGCTCTGCAATGTCGCTGGGGCTCTTCACCACAATATGCCGTATCGTCTCGATCGCGCGCGCTAGATGCGCGCCGGTGATATGGACCGCATTGATCGCGGCGAGAAAACCGCCGGGTGCGAAAAAATCATTGGCGGGAGCATGGCCGCGGATGCGGTCGCCGCCGTCGGATCTTTCGAACTGGATTACGTCGCCCATGGCCGGTCCTTCGCTGCGAGTCGGTCGAGAACCATAGAACAAAAATGGAACAAAGGCGAATCTGCGCCGTGTCGATCAGGGGTCGACGTCAGCGGGCGGAGGAACAAGGAAGAGTGTGCGGCCCTCGACGCGCCAGGCGGCGAGCTGCGAAAGGAAATTCATACCGAGCACGTCCGTTTTGCCGAGCGCGGGTGAGATCACGACCTTCATCCGATGTGCCTCGATCGCACCGACCGCGAGCGCATCGACCGTTCCGGCCTCGGCCCGCACCGTCCCGTTCGCGGTCTGCATCAGGAGCGGCAGCAGCGTTGCATCGGCCTCGACCCCGGCTGCGCGGGCGGTCTCCTGCGATAGCGCCGTCACGGTGGCGCCGCTGTCGACAAGCATCTTTCGCTTGATGCCATTGATTTCGGCATCGACCCAGAAATGTCCGTCGCGCGCCATGGGAATGCGCACCTCGCTGCCAACGACCTGCTGTCGATCGAGACCGATCGCCGCGGTGAGGCGGCCGAGGTTCGGATCGAAGGGGGCGTGCTGAAGAATGAGGAAGATCGCGAAGGCGAGAAGCGCGAAGGAGAACAGGCCGCGCAGCACGCGGCCGACATAGGGTATCTTGAACAGCAGGATCAAGACGAGCGCGGCGCCAGCCGCATAGATCGCGAGTTGCTCCCAAGCGAGATCGGTGGTGAGAGGCATATCGGCCGCTTTACCACCGGCCTCGTGTCGCGTGGCTGAACGATCAGCTCTCGGAGATCGTCTCGTCCTCGATCGCCGCGGTGATCATTCTTTCCCACACCCCGGCATCCCCGACAGCCAGCATGCGCCCGCTCGGCTCCCGCATCGTCTTGAGGATAGCGAGCGCCGCGGCGGTATACTCCGGCCAGAGCATATCGACGGCCTCGGCCGCCGACCGCAGTTCGCCTTCGCCGTTCCGGCTGAGCTCATGTCCGGCAAGGACCCTGGCTATCCGCTCCACCGGAGACGTTGCTGCAGCGTCCCAGGTCATCGGCCGTTGTTCAGATGGGCGCGAACGGCGTCCGCGCTATTCCCAACGGCATCGACCGCCTCGCGCAGTTCATCCTCGCCCACGCCGAGGCTCTGGGTCCAGTCGCGGATCTCATAGTCTTCGGAAAGGCTGATCCGATCACGATCGGGGGCGCCCGTCAGTCTCTTGTCGTCCGCCATCGTGATCTCCTGCGTGAGAGGCCCGCGAAGCCGGGCCGCGCGGGAGCTGCGGCCCGGCCCAGAAGGCGCAGAATTTCCGCGCCCGTCTGTGCCGCGATCCTGTCGGTACCTTGCCTTCGATAGGCCCTCCCGCCGGTTCAGGGGAAGGCATCTCAACCTCGAATGACGCACCGATGGCGGCAAGCGTTCCCGAGAAAATTTTCGGATTAACACAGGTTATTCCGCGGGTGCTGAGACCGGGGCGGCGCGGAACTTTCGAAGCGAGCCAGCGTTACCCGGACATCCACCACGGATGAATTGGCGCAGCTTTCAACGTCCCCCGCAAGTGCGGTCGGGCGAGTGGCGGACTGCGTCCAGACGGGAGTATTATCATGTTCAGATGGGCTATCATCTTTGCCGTCGTCGCGCTCGTCGCGGCGCTTCTCGGCTTCGGCGGCATCGCCGGCCTTTCGGCCGACTTCGCCAAGATCTTGCTCGTGATCGGCGTCGTCCTCTTCATCGTCGCCTTCGTCTTCGGGCGCGGACGCCGCACATTGCCCTGAGTTTCCGGGATGGCCGAAGTTTCCGACTTTGCCATCCTCACGGGTGCCGGCGATCACAAACCCCTCGGTCGCCGGCACACGACTATATCCCCTCCCTATAGCGGCCGTGTCTGAGCAGCCGCCCGGCAGACTCCAAGTCACTCCCGACGGCCGCTATTTCGTTATTCGCGGCCGGCTTTGGCGTATGTCGAACCCGGCGCTGGGGCCTGACCAGCGCGAGCGACTTGTATCCGAACTGATGACTGGCCGGCGAGACGTGCGAGCGGCGCTCGCAGCAAGGGACCGCGTCGCGCTTCGGCGGGCTCGCTCGGCGGTCGATCGGTCCAAGCGAGCGCTTGGTGAGCGCGGACCGGTGTGGTGGGACGATGGAGCTCCGGACTATAATCGGCGCATGGCAGTCAACACGCCCTATGCGCAGTGGTTGGAGGATTTGACCGACTAAAGTCGGCCTTTTTGCCTGACAAAGATTCAGGACTTCGCCGTCATCAGCGGAGACATGGAGCCGCGATGGAGCGTCAGCATCGCCGTTCCGATCCCGGCCGCCGGGACGACCTTCATCCGCTCGGATGCGACCCCGCGATCCTCGAGCAAATGGGCGAGAAGGCTAATCTGGGCTTCGTCGCCGGCTATTTCGATTGTCGCGGCCGGAGCTGCGCGAAGGACGGTGGCGAGGTCTGCGGCGCGCCCGAGTCCAATGCTTGTCAGTTTGGGCCTGTCTTCGTCGAAGCCATGAAAAGTGAATGTCTCGCTTTGGCCATCGCGCGATGCAAGCCAATCGGCCATCTCGCGCGTGAGCGATCCGGATGCTGCCGCCATCGTCGATCCATCGGGAAGCGTGACGAGCGCGCTCGTCGCTGCTTCCGGCGGTGCGGCCTCAACCGGTTCGCTGCCGCAGGACTGGAGCGAAAGGGTGGCGGCACCGATTGCGAGAACGGACGTCATGAGCAATAGAATATCCGCAGGACGAGCTGATCGCGCTTCGCACGGCCGAAGCCGAGCGTGTGAGGGCCGCGCCCCTCGCCAGTGGGATCAATCTGCCGTCGCTCAACTTCGCCTACCGGATCAGCGGCGACAAGGTGGCATGGCGCCCGGTGCGCGTGTTCGACGACGGCCGACAGCTCTTTGTCGAGTTCAGCCCTTCGATCGCGACCGGCGAGATGCCGCCGCTCTTTGCGGTCGGCGAGAAGGGCGTGGCCGAGCTTCTGAACTACCGTGTCGACGGCCGCTTCATGATCGTCGACCGGTTGTTCGATCGCGGCGAGCTTCGCCTGGGCGCCGGAAAGGCGGCGAAGAAGGTCCGTATCGTTCGCGATGCGTCGGCTGCGCGGGTACGCCCGTGAGCCGGCCCGAGGACGCCGAGGGCGAGGCTCCGACCGCTGAAGTGGCACCTGACGCGGCAGTGGTAGCGCCTGCGAGCCCCGACGGCTTTCGTCTTGAGGGCGAACTGCCTCGCGTCATGCGCCTTTCGCGCAAGACGCTTGCGGTGCTCGGCGGCACCGCCGGGATCGCAATCGGCGGCGCGCTTCTCTGGGCGCTGCGCCCGGTCGATCCGAAGGCGGCGCAGGAGCTCTACGAGGTTACGTCGCCGAACCGGTCCGAGGCCGTGACCGGGGCGCCCGCAGACTATGGCGCCGTCCCCAAGCTCGGGCCGCCGCTCCCCGGGGACCTCGGTCGGCCGATTGTGTCGGCGCGAAAGGCGGGCGAGCCTGTTCCCGTCCCGGCGATGGGGCCGCCAACGCCTGATCGCCGGCAAACCGCGCGGGAGCAGGCGAGGCAGCGCGCGCTGCAGGAGCGCGAGGCCGCCGAGGGAAGTCGCCTGTTTCTGGGCGGCGGCAGCGCCGCGGCCGCCGCGCCCGGAATTCTTGATGCCCAGCCGGCAGCCGCGGAACCGGCCAAGGAGGCGGGTACGCCTACGGCGGCGCGCAAAGCCTTTCTCGCCGGCGGGCCGCAGCGCGCGTTCGAAAGCTCGGAGCGGATCGTCGCGCCGAGTTCGGCGGCCGTGGTTCAGGCTGGCACGGTTATCCCCGCCGCTTTGATCACGGGAATCCGGTCCGACCTCCCTGGCCAGATTACCGCGCAGGTCACGCAGAATGTCTACGATAGCCCGACTGGGCGGCTGCTCCTCATTCCACAAGGTGCGCGACTTGTCGGCGAGTATGACAGCGACGTGGCGGCGGGCCAGCGCCGCGTCCTGCTTGCATGGGATCGTCTCATTCTTCCGGGCGGCGGGTCGATCCGGCTTGATCGCCAGTCGGCGGGCGACGCCTCGGGTATGGCCGGTGCCGAGGACCGGGTGAACAATCACTGGGGCCGGATGCTTCGGGCAGCGTTGGTGTCATCGTTCCTTGGGATCGGAACGGAGCTTGCCGCGGACGGCGATGGTGACCTCGTCCGGGCCCTACGCTCGGGTCTGCAGGACAGCACCAACGAGGCCGGGCGTCGGCTTGTCGAACGCGAACGTTCTGTTCCACCGACGCTCACAGTGCGGCCGGGCTTCTCCATGCGAGTGATCGTGACCCGAGATCTTATTCTTGAGGAACAGCTGGCGAGTAGCCGGCGATGAGTAAGCTGCGCCTCGGTCCGGTCGTCGAGGAGCGGCCGGTCAAGCTGACTGTCGAGCTGCCAGGATTCCTCATGCGCGATCTTGCGGACTATGCGGCCATACACGCAAAATTGACCGGGTTGGCGACCCCGCTCGCGCCCGAAAAGCTAATCGCGCCGATGGTGGAACGGTTCATCGGAGGTGATCGGGAGTTCAGTAAGCAACGCCGGAGGAAAGCATGAGCGGCGGAACGGACCGACTCGTACGCCTCCCGACGGTTATTTCGCGAACGGGACTGTCGCGATCGACGATCTACGAGAAGATCGCTGAAGGGACTTTCCCAAAGCAAATCCGTCTGAGCAAAAGCTCGGTCGGCTGGCGTGAATCCCAGCTCGATCAATGGATTGAGGACCCACCTTCATATCGAGCCGACATCTGAGAACAGGTTGCCGCGTGCCGTCTCACCCGGATGGATAGTTGATTGGCCTGACGATAAGGCCCGGCCATCGCCAACCCGCACTCAAACAGCGTGTCGGGCGCGCGCGAGACAAGCGCTGCCCGGCTCTCTCCATACGGCGCATCAGCCGGTCCGCGCGGTCGCCGCAACTGTGGGGTCTGCCGAATGGTCGCCGCAACACTCCCCAGCAGAAATCAATCGCAGGCTGTCGCTACCCACTTGGCGACGGGTGTTCCGGCCGGAGCAACGCTGTGACCGCTCGGGCTCATTCTCATCGGTTGCGCTGATCAGACGAGCGAGTGTTTTCTCATTCGAAACGGGGGTTGATCGAGACGAGATTTTCCACGAAAATGGATGCGGTTCTGAAAACGGTCGTTCGAATCTTTTCGCCTAATGAATGAAAGTGTGGGGGGAAGTGTGGGGGAATCAAGCCCTCTTGACGACCTAACTTATTGATAAAGCAGACGCTAAATTTTGCGTTCGATTCAAGCCCTGCCACCATACTTCCTCAAATGGCGCAGTAATGCGCACTTTGGCCTAGCCTTCGGGCTTTTGGCTGCCCGGGGTGCTACAAAATTTGTGAGGGGAAATGGCGAAGCCTGCGACCGTTCCGGAATACCGCTACTTGTTTCGACGAGGCGGCGTCCTGATTTTTCGTCGTGGCGTGCCGGAATATGCACGTGCAATTTTTGGCAAGGGTGAAGCCCACGTCTCGTTCGATACGGGCGATTTGCGCGACGCCCTCCCTCGATGGGCGGAAGAGGTGGCAAACTTCAACGCGCGGTTGGTTCGAGCGAAATCTGGACGGGCTGCCGCTGCATTAACTCCTGCTTTGCGAACTACTTCCTCGCGATAGAGCCGCTGCGTCTTCTTGCGGTTGATGGTGATGCCGCCCCGACGACAGCACAGGCCCGCCGCTCGTTCATCCCCAGCGTCGTCTGAAGATGCGCGGCAGCTTCCCGGTAGGCGTTTCGCGCCGCCTTCGGTCCCGCGGCGGGCGTCACCATTAGGTCCTTCAGATCCGCATTGTCGAGCATCGTGTCGGCCAGAAGCCGCTTCAGGCGCGCGTTCTCCCCGTCCAGTGCCCGAAGGCCGTTTGGCGTCCGACAACCTCCAGTCCGCCGAACTTGGCCTTCCACGCGTAATAGGTCGCGCTCGACATGCCATGACGACGGCACAGATCCGTCGCCACCGCCCCGGCCTCGGCCTCCTTCAGGATGTCGATAATCTGTTTTTCCGAAAGCTGCGTCCGCTTCATCTGTCCGAAGCTGTGTCCGCTTCATCTGTCCGTCCTTTCCTCAGGTCGGACTCTGGCTTCAACTGGTGGAGAAAATGGAGGTCAGGTCACGACCGCTGCGAAATCGTTGTGCAAATTCGCATTTTATCGGAACGGGCAATCGCTCGGTGTCGGAATGACGCCGGGCGATTTGTCTTAAGTCATTGAAGGAAATGGTGGACGCACTAGGGCTCGAACCTAGGACCCGCTGATTAAGAGTCAGCTGCTCTACCAACTGAGCTATGCGTCCACTGCCGTTTTTGCGGCTTTCGCGATACCGGGGGAACGCCCCTGTGTCGTGAAGAGAGCGGCCCGCTATCATGGCTCCTTCGGGTTGGCAATGGCCTTGCCGACATTTTTATCAATTAAAGCGGCGGTGACCTGTTTTACTGTCGTTTTCGATCGCCAATATGATGCCGACGCAGGTCATGATCGTCAGCATCGATGATCCGCCATAGGAGAAAAGCGGCAGCGGGATGCCGACGACGGGGGCGAGGCCCATCACCATCATCAGGTTGATCGCGATATAGAAGAAGATCGTCATCGTCAGGCCGGCGGCGGTCAGCTGTCCGAACCGCGTCCGCGCCTTCAGCGCGACGCGGGTCGACCAGCGCAGCAGCAGGAAAAAGCCGAACAGTAGCGCGAAGCCACCGATCAGTCCCCATTCCTCCGCCATGGTGGCGAAGATGAAGTCGGTGTGCCCTTCGGGCAGGTAATCGAGGTGGCTTTGCGACCCGTTGAGGAAGCCCTTGCCGCCGATGCCGCCCGAACCGATCGCGATCTTCGACTGGCTGATGTGATAACCGGCGCCGAGCGGATCGCTTTCGGGGTCGAGGAAGATCAGCACGCGCTTTTGCTGATAGTCGTGCAGGAAGGAAAAGAGGATCGGTAGCGCCGCGATCCCGGCCGCGGCGGTGCTGGCGAACCACCAGAAGGGAAGGCCCGCGCAGAACATCACCACGACGCCGCCGATCGATATGGCAAGCGCGGTGCCAAGGTCGGGTTGCAGCATGACGAGCCCGGCGGGAAGGCCGATCATCACCAGCGCGGGCCAGAGCGCCGTGAAGGTGCGCGTATTGCCGGGCGGCAGCTGGGCATAGAAATGCGCGAGCGCGACCACGATCGTGACCTTCATCAATTCGGACGGCTGGAGATTCATGAAGCCGAGGTTTAGCCATCGCTGGCTGCCCCCGCCGACAAAGCCGAGCAGTTCGACCGCGAGCAGCAGGATCAGGATGCCGATATAGGCGATATAGGCGAAATTCTCGAAGATGCGGAGCGGGAAGCGGCCGAGTACCAGCGCTGCACCGAGGAAGACGAGGAAGCGCACGCCCTGCTGCCACGCCCAGGGCGACCAGTTGCCGCCCGCCGCCGAATAGAGGACGAGCAGGCCGAAGCCGGTAATTCCGGCCAGGATGGCGATCAATTTCCACGGAATGCGCTGGATGGCGGGTGGGACGGGGATCATTGCGGCACCCCCGGGTCGGGATCGCTCGCCGCGCCCGATTTCCACGCCGCATAGTCGCGGTCCATGCGTTCCTTGATCGTGCCGCCCCAGCCGGCCTCGAATCCTTCGAGCGCCTCCATCGCCTTTTCGCGGTCGAACAGGAAGGTCATGAAATCCTTTGCCACCGGCGCGGCGGCGCGGCTGCCGCCCATGCCATGTTCGATGACGACGGCGGCCGCGTAGCGCGGATTGTCGACCGGCGCGAAGCCGACGAACAGCCCGTGGTCGCGAAATTTCCACGTCCCGCTCTTGCCGTTTCCGGTGCCGAGCCCGCGAACCTGTGCGGTCCCGGTCTTGCCCGCCATCGTGATGCCGTCGAGCGGAAGGCGACTGCGGCCCGCGGTTCCCCCCGGGCCATTGACGACGAGGTCCATACCATGCCGCGCGACGGCGAAAGCCTCGGGCGAAAAGGGCAGGGGATCAGTTTTAAATTCGCGGTTGATCAGGCGCGGATACAGCCGCCGTCCCGACGCGATCCGCGCCGTCATCACGGCAAGCTGGAGCGGGTTCACGCTGACATAGCCTTGCCCGATGACGGCATTGAGCGAGTCCGAAGCCGACCAGGCCTGGTCGTATTTTTTCATCTTCCAGGCGCTGTCGGGAATGGTGCCGTAACGCTGGTTGCTGCCCGCGAGCTGGAACTCCTCGCCCAGCCCGAGCAGCCGCGCGGTCGGGGCCATCGCGTCATAGCCGAGCCGGTGCGCCAGCCAGTAGAAATAGCTGTTGCAGCTTTTCATGATCGCGGTCGCCATGTCGACGCTGCCATGCGTGCCCAGGCAACGGAAAAAGCGGTTGCCGAGGCGATAGCCGCCGATGCAGGTGTGGCGCTCGCTGGGGTCGACGCCATGTTCGACCGCCGCAATCGCCGCCATCGGCTTCAGCGTCGATCCGGGCGGATACAGGCCGCGCGTCGCCTTGTTGATCAGCGGCTGGTGATCGTCGGCGCGCAGCCAGGCATATTCGCTGCTGCTGATCCCGTCCGAAAAGCTGTTGGGGTCGAAGCTGGGCATCGAGACGAACGAGAGGATGTCGCCGTTCTGGCAATCGATGACGACCGCGGCGCCCGATTCGCGTCCCATGCGCCGCGCGACAAATTCCTGGAGGTCGGCGTCGATCGTCAGGTGGACGGTCTTGCCCTGCACATCGGGCTGGGTGGACAGGTCGCGAACCACCTTGCCGCGCGCGGTAACCTCGACGCGGCGGGCGCCCGGTTCGCCCTTCAGCATGTCCTGGAAATATTTTTCCAGCCCGTCCTTGCCGATCTTGTACCCCGGCGTGATGTAGAGCGGGTCCTTGACCTTCTGATATTCCTCGGCGTTGGGGGCACCGACATAGCCGATCAGGTGGCCGACGGCGGCGCCGGTCGGATAGTTGCGGGCAAAACCGCGCTGGGGTGCGATGCCGGGCAGTTCGGGCAAGCGAACGAGGATCGAGCTATATTCGATCTCGGTCATGTCTTCCTTGACCGCGACGGGCTGGAATCCCGATGCGGCCTTCAGGTCGCGATTGATCCGCTCCATCGTGTCGCCGTCGAGGCGCAGCAAGGTCTGAAGCTGTCCCAGGACCAGCTGCTTGTTGTGCAGGCGGTCGGGAATGATGTCGATGCGCAGCGACACGCGGTTGTTGGCGAGCGCCTTGCCGCGCCGATCGACGATCCAGCCGCGCCGCGGCGGAACCAGCGTCAAATTGACGCGATTGCTTTCCGATTCAAGGACATAGCGATCATTGTCGACGATCGAAATATACGCCATGCGTGCGGCCAGCGCGACGCCCACGGCCGCCTGTGCGCCGCCGACGACCAGCGCGCGGCGGGTGAAGGTCAGGCCCCTCCAGGCTTCGGTAATCGGCGGACTCTTCTTCTTCGGCATGGGAATTTATCGGCGTTTCAGGCGGAAATTGTCAAATTTGCCGGTCAGGCGCATGAACAAGGGAACGAGCAGGGCCGAGATGACGATCTGTGGCACCACGAGCCCGAGCACGCGCCCGGTCGCGGCCTGCGGATGGGTGATCAGCGCCGCCAGCGACTGGATGATCGCGATCAGCAGTGCGGCAATTGCCCAATCGTGGAGGAAGCCGCGCCAATAGATGCGCTGCGACGAATAATGGATCGCGATGCTGGCGACCGTCCACAGCCCGATGGCGGTGCCGATCGGCGCGCCGCTGAACAGATCGTCCCACAGGCCGAGCGGCAGCCCGATCCACACCGGCCACATTTCGGTGCGGAGCAATTGCCAGCACAGGAAGAACAAGAGCCCAAGCGGCGGCAGCACGGGCGAATTGGCGATCAGCGGCAGCATCAGCGGCAACGCGGAAGCGACCATCACCGTCGCAACCGGCACGATGCGCATCCGCCACAGCGACGCCGGCTCGCCGAGGCGCGGGCCCTTCTGGTTCATGGCGCGCGGGCGGGGGCCGGCGTCGCCGCCGGTGCGCGCGCGGGTCCGGGCAGCCCCTGCGCCTCGATGTTGTCGGGGGTATAGGGGCGCAGCACCGACACGGCGTCGACTTTGCCCGGATCGGCGAGCGGCCGCGCGAGCGCACCATCGTCCTGCCGCCGCGCAACGATGGCAACGGGGATATTGGGCGGATAGAGGCCGCCGGTGCCCGATGTGACGAGAATGTCGCCCGGCTTGAACGGATTGTTCGCGATGTTCAGCGTTCGGATGTCGAGGTCGCCATTGCCGCGACCATAGGCCAGCGCAGGCAGGCCGTCGCGCGCGCGGCGAACGGGCACGATATTGTCGACATCGGTGAGCAGCAGCACTTGCGACACCGACGGTCCGCTCGACAGCACGCGGCCGATCAGCCCGTCGGCGCCGCGCACCGGCTGCCCCGCGGCGACGCCAAGATTGCGTCCGATGCTGAGCAGCGCAATCCGCTTGCTGCTGGTCGAGGTCGAGGTGAGGAGATAGCCGTTGGCGAGCGCCGTCTTGTCGGTTTCTTGCAGCTTGAGCAGCCCCTTCAACTGGCGGTTCTCTTCCTGCAACGAGCTGGTCGCGACGAGCTCGCGCCGCGTGTCGGCGAGTTCCTTGCGCAGCCGCCGGTTCTGCGTGCCCGCGGCGACATAGGCGCCGACGCTGTCGTCGATCCCCGAAATCGATCCGATGACCGATCGCGATGCGCGCGCGATGGGCGCTGTGATTTCCTGGCTCGCCACGCGCAACTGGGCAAAGCCGATGGGGTCAACGACCGACAGGATCGCCAACAACAGCCCCGCCACCGCCCCGGTCACCGCAATGACATAGGCGACGAACAGGCTGTACTGGGCCTTTCGGGATTGCCCCGGACGCCGATGTGCCGGGCGGACCATGGTTCAGCGCCGGGGTATCAGGCTTGCTGCAACACGCCGCGGAAGGCGGGGTCTTCCATCGCGCGGCCGGTGCCGATCGCGACGCAGGTCAGCGGATCGTCGGCCACCGTCACCGGCAGGCCGGTCGCGTCGCGCAGCAATTCGTCGAGTTCGGCGATCAGTGCGCCGCCGCCGGTCAGCACGATCCCCTGGTCGACGATGTCGGCCGCGAGTTCGGGGGCGGTGTTTTCGAGCGCGATGCGCACGCCCTCGACGATCGTGCCGATCGGTTCGGACAGCGCTTCGGCGATCTGCGCCTGGTTGATCGAGATTTCCTTGGGCACACCGTTCACCAGGTCGCGGCCCTTGATGTGGATCGTCAGGCCCACGCCGTCGGCGGGGATGCGCGCGATGCCGAAATCCTTCTTGATCCGTTCGGCGGTGGCTTCGCCGATCAGCAGATTATGGTGGCGGCGGACGTAAGAGACGATCGCTTCGTCCATCTTGTCGCCGCCGGCACGGACCGAGGTGGTGTAGGCAAGGCCGCGGAGCGACAGGACCGCGACTTCGGTGGTGCCGCCGCCGATGTCGACGACCATCGACCCGATCGGTTCGGTGACCGGCATGTCGGCGCCGATCGCGGCCGCCATCGGTTCTTCGATCAGCCACACTTCGCTGGCGCCCGCGTTCGACGCGGCGTCGCGGATCGCGCGGCGTTCGACGCTGGTCGAGCCCGAGGGGACGCAGATCACGATTTCGGGGCTACGGAACGCGTTGGGCTTCCCGCCGTGCACCTTGGTGATGAAATGCTTGATCATCTGTTCGGCGACGTCGATGTCGGCGATGACGCCGTCGCGCAGCGGGCGGATCGCCTCGATGCTGTCGGGGGTCTTGCCCATCATCAGCTTGGCATCGTCACCGACCGCTTTCACCCGTTTGATGCCGTTCAACGTCTCGACCGCGACGACCGAAGGCTCGTTCAGCACGATGCCCTTGCCGCGCACATAAACGACCGTGTTCGCGGTGCCCAGGTCGATAGCCATGTCTTGCGAATTGAATTTGAACCAGCGGGAAAAGAAGGACATCTATACTGCTTCCTGTCATCGAAGCCGCGCCTTGACGGACACGCCCCTGTCGTGATTATCCGCGCGCCCGGCCGGCGACAGCTACAATCAGGGGAAGATTCCGGCTCTCCACGAAGGGTGGCTGGACAAAATGATCAGGGCTGTGCGGATGGGTCGCGATTTGCGTTCGACTGCGCTAGGACAGCGGCCATGTCAATACGTCGCCTGCCGGAAAAGCTCGTAAATCGGATCGCAGCCGGTGAAGTGGTCGAAAGACCTGCCGCGGCGCTCAAGGAACTGGTTGAAAACGCCATCGACGCGGGTTCGACTCGCATTTCGGTGCGAATCGCCGAGGGCGGGATTTCGCGGCTGGAGGTCGAGGATGACGGGTGCGGGATGACCGCCGCCGACATGGCGCTCGCGCTCGAACGCCATGCGACGTCGAAACTGCCCGACGATGCCATCGAGGATGTCACGACGCTGGGCTTCCGGGGCGAGGCGCTGCCGTCGATCGCCAGTGTCGCGCGGCTGACGCTCGAAAGCCGCATCGGCGGCGGCGATGGCTGGCGGCGCGTGGTCGACAATGGCGCGGTGGTCGCCGAAGGACCGGCCGCGTTGGCGAAGGGCACCCGCGTCGTCGTCGAGGATCTGTTCGCGCGCGTGCCCGCGCGGCGCAAGTTCCTGCGCAGCGCGCGCAGCGAATATGCCGCCTGTCTCGACGTCGTGCGGCGGCTCGCGATGGCGCGCCCCGACGTGGGCTTTGCCGTCGAGCATGACGGGCGCCGCGTCCTCGACGTGCAGGCCGGGCAGGACCAGCTGGCGCGCGTCGCCGCGCTGACCCAGCGCGAGCTGGCCGCGAACAGCATCGGGGTCGATCTGGACCGCGGCGAGGTGCATCTGGGCGGGGTGATCAGCCTGCCGACCTACAATCGCGGCATCGCCGACCATCAATATCTGTTCGTCAACGGGCGGCCGGTGAAGGACCGGCTGCTCGTCGGCGCGCTGCGCGGCGCCTATGCCGACCTGCTCGCCCGCGACCGGCATCCCGTGGTCGCATTGTTCCTCGACGTGCCGACCAGCGAGGTCGATGTGAACGTCCACCCCGCGAAAACCGAAGTGCGTTTCCGCGACCCGCAGCTCATTCGCGGGATGATCGTCGGCGGCCTGCGCCGTGCCCTCGACGAACATGGCTTTCGCAGCGTCCAGCGTCCGTCCGATGCGGCGCTGGCGGCGTGGCAGCAGGAACCCGTCGCGCCCCAGCCGGCGACGGGCTTCCTCTTCGGTCACGCAGCGCCGCCGGTCGCGCCGGGGGATGGATTTGACGCCGGCTATCGGGCGCCGTCCGCAGAGGTCGCGCGCGTTTATGACCGGCTGGTGCCATTCGCGTCGCCCGCGCCGCTCGCCGGCCGCGCCGAGGTGGCGGAAGCGCCGCCGCCGCAGGCCGATGCGCATCCGCTCGGCATCGCGCGCGGCCAGATCGCCAGGACCTATATCGTCGCCGAAGCGGAGGACGGCCTGGTCATCGTCGATCAGCACGCCGCGCACGAACGGCTGGTGCTGGAGCAGCTCCGCCGCGGGATGAGCGGGCAGGCCGTGCCATCGCAAGGGCTGTTGCTGCCCGAAGTCGTCGAACTCGACGAACCGGCGTGCGACCGGCTGGAGGCCGCGGCACCACAGCTGGCGGCGCTGGGGGTGGAGGTCGAGCGTTTCGGCCCGGCCGCGGTGATGGTGCGCGCGACCCCGGCGATGCTGGGGGCGATTGATTGCCGCAAGCTGGTGACCGACATCGCCGACGATCTGGCGGGCTATGATGCCGCGCTTGGCCTCAGCGAGCGGCTCGAACTGGTCGCCGCAACGATGGCGTGCCACGGATCGGTGCGGGCAGGGCGGACATTGAGCGTCGCCGAAATGAACGCGCTGCTCCGCACGATGGAGGTCACGCCGCATTCGGGGCAGTGCAACCACGGCAGGCCGACGTGGGTGAAGCTCGCGATGGATGACGTCGAGAAACTTTTTGGCCGGAAATAAACGGCTTATCAATTTTCTCGGCGAAAAAGGATAATTCGGGCGGCCGTAGTCGGGAATGGCTGCAAACGACCGATTGCGGACGTAGGCGGATTGCGCGTATCGATGGGATATGGACACAAAATACTTCCTGATACTGGCCTTCCTGATGCCCATTCTCTTCATGGTCAGCGGGGTGCGCAGGAAGCTGCGCCGGACCGGGCCTACTCAACGATTCTGGATCGGGTTCGCCTCGCTTGTCGGATCGATTCTCGTTTTTCTTAGCACTTTGAAGTTTTTGCCTCACCCGGCGGAAGAAGGCTTGGTTCACAAAATCGTGCTCACGGCGCTCTCATCAGCAGTCGCTGGGGGCGTGATACTCTCAGTTGTGCTTATCGCGAGTGCTGGAATGGAGTGGTTTAAGAGATGGAACTCGCATCAGCGCCGCGGCAGCTAACCACCCCAAATCAGACATTCGCATTTCAGCTTTGGCAGACGGGCTGGCACCTCTTATGAGTTGACGCGGGTCAAGCGCGCGATCGTCGATGTCGCGACACGGGTCGGGAGGAAGCAGGATGGGGATGCGGATCATTGCCATGACGGTCGCGGCGGGCTTGCCCGCGGTCGCATTCGCCGCGCCGACTGCGCCGTCCTGCCCGGCTGCCGCGGCACTGCCCGGCGAACTTGCCGGCTGGTCGCGCGATGCGTCAGGCAAGACGATCTATGCCTATGGCGACGATCTTAGCGCCGACTGGTCGCCGCTAGGCGCGGCGCGGACGGCCCTGCCGCTGCATCGGTTTGAAAGCCTGCGTTATGGCGGCGCGACGGGACAGCGGCCCGACGTCCATAAATTTGGCGGCATGATTCCGATCGAAACGAAAAGGCGGGGGCGACTGATCGTCGCGCTCGACGCGGGGGCGTGGATCGACCTGGTGCAGGGCGGCGCGGTGGTCAAATCGGTCGCGCATGGTCACGGCCCCGCCTGTTCGGGCATTCGCAAGATGGTCGAATATGACGTGACGCAGGGCCGCTATCTGCTCCAGATCGTCAACGCGCCGACCGCGTCGATCCATGCGATGGCGGTGCTGCGCGACTGATCAGGGCAGGCGCTTCGCCAGCTCCCCCGTCGCGTCGCTTGGCAGGGGCGCGACACCGATCAGTCGCATCAACAGCGGATAGACCTCGATATTGTCGATCGTTCCGATGTCGCCTTTCAGGCCGGTGCCGCTCGCGATGAACAGCGCCAGCATCTCGTCGTCCTGATTGTCATAACCGTGCGCGCCGCCCTTGACGGGCCAGGTCGGCGTCCCCGCGATGATCGACCAGCCCGGCTCGGCGATGCAGATGATCGCGGCGACGCGCGGATTGCGGCCATAATGCAGCCGCTTCGGCAACGCCTCGCGCCGATGACAGCGCATATGGTCGTGCGGTTTCAAAAGCGCGTCAAAAACGCGGTTGTCGGTGCCCGCGGCAGGCTCGATCGCGGCATAGGGTCCGGTTTCGACCGCGATGATGCTGGGCAGGTCGATCAGGTCGGCGATCTGGATCACCCGGCTTTCGTCGATCGCGCGCATGCCATGGTCGGCGACGACGATGATCCGGGCGGGCTGCCCCATCGCGGCCAGGCCCGCGGTCAGGTCGCCGATGCGCGCATCCACGTCGGACATCGCGGCGTTCACTTCGGCGCTGTCGGGGCCGAATCGGTGTCCGGCATCGTCGACCGCCTCGAAATAAAGCGTCACAAAGGCGGGGCGGATCGCGGCAGGGCGGCGCATCCAGTCGAGCAGGGCGTTGACCCGCTGCGCATAGCCGACATGCGCGTCATAGCGCATCCAGTCGGGCGGCCGCACCCTCGCGATCGCGACCTCGCTGCCCGGCCAGAACATCGTTGCGCTGCGCACCCCCGCTTTTTGCGCGGTAACCCATGCGGGTTCGGCTTCGTCCCACCAAAAGGGGTCGAGCGACTGCTTCGGATCGCCCAGGCTGAACCGCACCGCGGGGCGCCGCGGGTCGATCATATTATTGCCGACGATGCCATGATTGTCGGGGCGTTTGCCCGTCACCATCGCATAATGGTTGG
>NZ_MIAM01000018.1 GCF_001830555.1 Sphingopyxis sp. RIFCSPHIGHO2_12_FULL_65_19
CCTTGTCGCCGGTGCCGATGCTGAACTCCTCGCCCAGCGTGCTGTCCTCCAGGTCGACGATCGCCACCGATTCCTTCGCCTTGGCGCGCGTCGTGCCGATGGCGATGCCGCTCATTGTCGCGTAACTGTCGGCGCCGGGTTCGTTGCCGAGGAACCAGCCGGCGAACTTGCCGTCCTGGAAATTGAGCGTCATCGCGTCGTAGCGCGTAAATTCCATCGGCCCCGCACCGCATTCGGCGTTGGTGCTGCGATCATCCTCCTTGCCCGCGACATTGGCGAGCGCCGTTTCGGCCTGTGCGCGGGGCGCGCCGAAAGCGAGAAGGCTGGTCTTGCCGCTGGTCTTGTCGACGAAGCGCAGTCCCTCGCCATCGAGGCTGATCGCGGTGGTCGCGGCATTTGGGCCGTCGGCCTTGGCCGCGGGCACCGGCGGTGCCGCTGGCGGAAGGCTGTCGTCGCCCGGCTGGGCCTTGTCGGGGGTAGGCTTGCACGCCGCAAGCAACACCAGCATCGTCACGCCCATCAACCGCTTCATCGCCGCCTCCTTTGCCAGACCAGGACCATTACCGCACCCAGCGCCGCGAGCGCCATATCCTTTTGCGCGTCCCAAATGTCACCCTGCTGTCCATTGTAGCGATCGGCGGTCTCTCCCGCCGCGACGATCGTCAGCAGCCATTCCAGGATTTCGTAGAGGCACGATATCGCCAAAACCCAGCCAAGCACGGTTAACGCCGCGCCGCGCGAGCCGAGGCCGCCCCAGCGGCGCGCGATTTCGGCGACGGGACCCACCGACAGCGCGCCAAAAGCGAAGTGAACGAGGCGGTCGTAGTGATTGCGGGTCCAGCCGAAGACGTCGGACAAACTCGTGCCCGCCAGCGCGCGTGTCCAATCGTCATAGGGCACATTGCTGTAGGCGTAGCGCCCGCCGAGCGTGTGCAGCGCCATGAACGCGGCGATGCACGCAACCGACGCGGTCGACAGCGGCCAGCGGCGGAGCAGCCAGGGCGCGGCGACAATCAGCAGCATCGTCGGGATATGCTGGAGCAGCGCAATTTCGGGATAGGGCTGGTCGATCTGCGCGATCAGCAGCAGGATCAGCAGGGCGCCGAGCAGGCGGCGCTGCGCGGGTGGGATGGTCAACGAGCCTTCGGTCATCCCCTCCCCCTATCCGTTCGTGTCAAGCGAAGTTGGGACTGAGAATTTCGGCGCGCTCACCAGCGCAGCGACATGCAGCTGAGTCCCGCGTCGATGCGCGCGATCTGGTCGGTTGCCAGCGGGCGGGCGTCGATACCGCGCGCGATGAGCATGGCGCGCGTCGCGAGCCAGCGTTCGCCGATCAGCACCGTATCGCGCACCCGCAGGATATTTGCCGCGCCCTCTTCGCCGAGAGGAGTCAGCACGACCTCCAGCCCCGCAAATTGGGGGCAGTCGCGCATCGCCGGGACGGTCAGCACCGTTCCGGCGTCGATCAGGCTGCACCCGGTCTTGAAATGCAGCACGCCGGCAGGGGTCACCGCGATCTCGGCGCGATAGCCCAGCCGTTCGAGGAGCATCGCCAGTTCAGTGGCGCCGACGCGGTCAGTGCGGTCGGACAGGCCGATGACGACACGATCGGCGAGGCGCAGCACGTCGCCGCCCTCGACATGGCCGACGGTCATTTCGAGCAGGGTCGGATGGCGGGCAGCCAGCGCGTTGCGGATATGCGCGACTTCGCCCGCGCGGCTCGGCGCGCCGGGGCGGAGAAGGATCGCGCCCTTCGGAAAGGTCAGCGCGACATCTTCGGTGAACAGCGCGTCAGGGAAATCATCGAGCGGTTCGAGGACATCGACGGTCAGGCCAAGGTCGCGGAGGGTGGCGACATAGGCGGCTTGCTCGGCAAGGAGGCCGGTGAAATCGGGGTCGGGGCCGCCGTCGGCGCGGATGCCGTGGACCGCCGAGGGCGCGGGGGCGCGGCAGAGGGCGTGAGTGAAGGCGAAGGGGCTGGTCATGGCCCCATCCCTACCCGTTCGCACCCCGAAGTCGAGACACAGCGAAGCGGTGTCGCTGCGAGGCTGTGCCCCTGCGAAGGCAGGGGTCCATCTCCCGCCGTCGCCTTTTATCGGAAAAGCGGCAGCGTCCTGCCGAAACCGCAGGTAATGGGCCCCTGCCTTCGCAGGGGCACAGCATCCTTATCCTCAGCCCTTTTTCAGGTGCCGACGCCCCAGCAGTTCGGCAATCTGCACCGCGTTCAGCGCCGCGCCCTTGCGCAGGTTGTCGCTGACGCACCAGAGGTTGAGGCCGTTTTCGACCGTCGAGTCTTCGCGGACGCGCGACACGAAGGTCGCGAAATCGCCGACGCATTCGACCGGGGTGATGTAGCCGCCGTCTTCGCGCTTGTCGTGGAGCACGACGCCGGGGGCTTCGCGCAGGATGCGCTGCGCGTCCTCGGCCGACAGTTCCTCTTCCATCTCGATGTTGATCGCCTCGCTATGCCCGACGAAAACTGGGACGCGGACGCAGGTCGCGGTGACCTTGATCTTCGGATCGAGGATCTTCTTGGTCTCGACGACCATCTTCCATTCTTCCTTGGTCGAGCCGTCGTCGAGGAATTTGTCGATGTGCGGGATGACGTTGAAGGCGATCTGCTTGGTGAATTTCTGCACATCCTTTTCGTCGCCGACGAAGATCTGGCGCGTCTGGTTCCACAGTTCGTCCATGCCCGACTTGCCCGCGCCCGACACCGACTGATAGGTCGAGACGACGACGCGCTTGATCTTCGCGGCATCGTGGAGCGGCTTCAGCGCGACGACCATCTGCGCGGTCGAGCAGTTCGGGTTCGCGATGATATTGCGCTTCGTATAGCCGTCGATCGCGTCGGGGTTCACCTCGGGCACGATCAGCGGCACGTCGGGGTCCATGCGGTAGAGCGAGCTATTGTCGATCACGACGCAGCCCGCCGCGGCAGCTTTGGGCGCGTGGATTGCGGTCGCGTCGCTGCCGATCGCAAAGATCGCCATGTCCCAGCCCGCCCAGTCGAAATTGTCGATATTCTGGCATTTGACGGTGCGGCCGCTGTCGCCGATTTCGACATCGGTGCCCTGGCTGCGCGACGATGCGACCGCCGCCAGTTCGTCGATCGGGAATTCGCGCTCGGCGAGAATGGCGAGCACTTCGCGCCCGACATTGCCCGTGGCTCCGGCGACAACGATACGATAACCCATTTAATCACTCCTCGGTGCAGAACTTGATCGAAAAACTTGCGGTAATCAGACTTTCCAGCGGAAATGGCCGGTGAGCTTATGCTTGAACAAGGCGTCCTCCTCGCGCGTCCCGCCGCCGATATTGTGGAGCACGAGCGGCACGCCGGTCGTATCCTTGCGGTCGGACACGATGCCCGTGTGTGGCAGTCGGCCGTCGACCATCTGGGTGAAGATGTCGCCCGGCCGCCAATCGGCCGGATCGTCGGTGACCGGCAGCGCCGCGCCCTGCCGCCGCCAATAGGTCGCGAGATTGGGGACGCGGCGATGGTCAATGTTGCGGTCGGGGTGCCCCAACCCCCAATTTTTCGGATAGGCCCCGAAATTGGCGCGCATGTCGGCATTTACAAGGGCCTGGAGGTCGAGGGCCAGCGCATCGCGAAAGGCGCGGATCACGACGTCGGTGCAAACGCCCTTTGCGCGGTCGACGTCGCCGTTCGGAAACCGCAGCACGGTATAGGCGGGGTCATAGGTCAGCGTGACGCCGACCTGTCGCCGCGCCGCCGCCACGACGCGCTGCGCCTGGGTCAGCGCCATCGCCTCGCCCGCCACGCCAAAGGCGAGCACCGCGCCGACAAAGGCGCGCCGGGTCGGCTGGAACGGGAGGACGGACGCTTGCATCAAATTCGCTTTGCCCAAAAGAAAACGACCGGCTCTGCCTGTTGGCGGAACCGGTCGTTTTTGAAAGCTGTTTCGGCTTTGGGTGAGAGAAGCTCTCCTTAGCCTTCGCCGGCTTCCGACCGGTATTCGCGGCGTTCCGCAATACGTGCCGATTTACCAGTGCGACCACGCAGATAGTAAAGCTTCGCACGACGGACGGCGCCCTTGCGGACGACGGTAATGCTGTCGATGTTCGGCGAATAGAGCGGGAACACGCGCTCGACACCTTCGCCGAACGACATTTTGCGCACGGTGAAGTTGGAGCCCATGCCCTTGTTCGAGCGTGCGATGCACACGCCTTCAAAATTCTGGACGCGGGTGCGTTCGCCTTCGACCACCTTCACGCCGACTTTCAGCGTGTCGCCGGGACGGAAGGTCGGAATCGCCTTGTCGGCCTTGGCAATTTCTTCGGCTTCGATCGTCTGGATGAGGTTCATGTCCTCTAGTCCTTTTCTTTTCGCCGCGCGCCAGAGGCAGGTCGGGCCCGAGCATCGATATGACGCTCCCAAAGGTCCGGCCTGCGTAACCGTGTGTGATCTTCCGCCTGTTGTTTCCGCCAGGCCGCGATCTTCGCATGATCCCCCGATCGCAGCACTTCGGGGATCGTGCGCCCTTCCCATTCGACGGGCCGGGTATAGTGCGGATATTCGAGCAAGCCGTTTTCAAACGACTCATCGTCCCCGCTAGAAGCCGCGCCCATTACGCCGGGAAGCAGCCGAATGCAAGCGTCGAGCAGCAACAGCGCCCCCATCTCGCCGCCCGACAATATGATGTCGCCCATCGACACCTGTTCGATGGCACGCGCGTCGAAGATGCGCTCGTCGAATCCCTCGAAGCGGCCGCACAGGATGATCGCCCCCGGACCTTCCGCAAGCCGGCGCACGCGCGCTTGCGTGATCGGGGTGCCGCGCGGGGTCATGGCGAGGATCGGGAGGCCCGGATGCGCGGCGTTGGCATGATCGACCGCCGCCGCCAGCACATCGGCTTTCAGCACCATGCCCGCGCCGCCGCCCGCGGGCGTGTCGTCCACCGTGCGGTGCTTGTCGGTCGCAAAGTCGCGGATCTGCACCGGCGCGCAAGCCCAAGTCCCGCTTTCGAGCGCGCGCCCCGCCATGCTGTGCCCCAGCGGGCCAGGGAACATGTCGGGGTAGAGGGTTAGCGGGACGGCGGTGAAGGTCATGGCAGCGGTTCCCATATCGCCTTGGGCAGGATCTGGCGATCCTTGTCGAGTTCGGCGCGCAGCCATTCGCGGAAACGTTCGATCTTGCGCACGCCCACCCGATTGTCGCGGTGGACGAGCCACATGCTGGAGGATTCCGAAACATAGAATGTGTCGAAGGGCTGGACCATACGGCCGCTCGCGAGTTCGCTTTGCCAATAGAGCGGGGTCATCATCGCGACGCCGAAGCCCGCCTGCACCGCGCTCGCCTCCTGCAACTGGCTGTCGAGTTCGATCCCGCGCCGCGACGGCACCAGCGGCGCTTCGACCCCGGCGAGGGCAAACCAGTCGGCCCACCAGCTGTCGTTCGGGGCAAGCCGCTGGACGCGCAGCAGGTCGGCGGGCTCGTTTATGCGGTGCTGGTCGATAAAGGCGGGCGAGGCGATCGGGGCGAGATATTGGCGCATCAGGAACTCGGCGCGGAGCCCCGGCCACACGCCCCGTCCGATGCGGATCGCGACGTCGACGTTCGAGGCGTCGAAATCGACCAGCGCGTTGCTCATCGCCATGCGCACCGCAAGTTCGGGATATTGAAGCTGGAAGCTGCCAATGCGCGCACTGAGCCAGGTGCCGCCAAAGCTGGTCGCGGCGTTGATCGTCAGCACATCGGCTTCGTCGCTGCCCAGCGCGGCAAAGGCGTCGCTCATCGTCGCAAAGGCGCCGGTGATCGCGGGAAGCAGCCGTTGCCCGGTTTCGGACAGCCGCACCCGCCCCTTTTCGCGCACGAAAAGCGCGCGGCCAAGCCGGTCCTCCAATTGACGGATCTGATAGCTGACCGCCGCCTGCGTCAGCCCCAGCTCCTCCGCAGCGCGCGAGAAATTCTGCAGGCGCCCGGCGGCTTCAAAGGTCCGCACGGCGGCAAGGGGCGGTAGTTTGGGCATAGCCTATCATAAGTCAGGCTTATGATATGGTCTACGCCTTTTGTTGGCGGCGGACCGCCGCGCGGTGCATTGAGATGTTCGTCAAGCGAAAGGAAATGAGCGATGAAGGACGAGCAATTCATGCGCGCCTGGAATGACAGCCATGATCATTTCAGCGCCGATATCGCCCGCGGTTTCAAGCGGCTCGCGGTCGCGGCCCGGCGCCTCGGCGAATGGTCGGCCCGCGAGATGCACGCCCGAAGCCGGGCGCGATAGATTTCCCTGCCCCCAAATGGTCAGGGCGAAACGCGGTGGGGCCGTCCCTTGCAAAGGCCCCACCGCGTTGATTTCATGGCGCATCGGCGGGGACGACGCGCAGCCGCAGCGCCTGAATCGTCGCGGGCGACGTCGGCGCCAGCAACAGCATCCCGTCGAGTTTGCCCTTTTCGCAGTTGAGCCGGAATGTTGCCGACATCGCGCCGATCGGCGCCAGCGGCTCGTCGGTCGGGCACGCTCCCACTTCGTCCTTCAGCCTGGCAAGTTCGGCAGCCCAGTTTTCGGCCGACCGGTCCATCAGGAAATTCATCGCAAGGCGGCCCTCGAGCGGGCCGAGGTTGCCCGCGGCATAAGTCGATTTTGCCGCCGCATAGGCGTCGGCGAGCGCCGCCGACACCGGCACCGCGCGCGTTTCGAGCAGCCCCGCCCGCTCCATCAGGGCCGCGGCGTCCCACGCGGGGGCCGCCGGGCCGGCATAGGTGCGGTTCGACAGCGCGAAGACGCCGACGCCATGGTCGGGCATCAGCATCACATGGCTGCCATAGCCCGGATAGCCGCCGCCATGCGCAAGCGTCAGGCCGAGGTCGCAGTCCTGCGCAACGCGCCAGCCCATGCCATAGGCCGCGGCCTGTTTGCATGCGGTCGCGCCGCTCGCCCCGATGCGGTTCGTCGCCGCAACGAAATTCAGCCCCTGCGCCATTTCGCGCACCGTCGCGCGCTTGACCGGCCCGCTGTCGGCATCGTCGCGCGCAGGCCAGGCGGATAGCAGGAAGGCCACCCATTTGGCATAGTCGTTCGCGCTGACCTGTAGCCCGCCCATCGCGTTGAACGCGCCGTCGACCATCTCCGGCTCGGGCGACCAGCGCCCGTTTTCCCAGCGGTAGCCGAGCGCGTAGCGCGCCTGGGGCGCGTTCGGCGCGTCGAAGCCGCTGCTGTCCATACCGAGCGGGGTCAGGATCGTCTTCTGGACATAATCGGTATATTTCATGCCCGACGCGTTGGCGACGATGCGGCCGAGCAAGGCATAGCCAAAGTTGGAATATTCATGGGCCGACTGCGGAACGCGGCTGAACGGCACGCCTGCCGCGATCATGTTGGTGAACGCGTCCTGCGGCAAAACCTGCTGGCGGTCGCCCCATGGATCGTCGGTGACGAGGCCGCCGACATGGTGGAGCAGGTCACGCACGCGAATGCGCGGGCTGTCCTTGGTCGGATAGGTCCAACCCTTCATTTCGGGCACATGTTGTTCGGCAAGGTCGTCGAGACGGAGCTTGCCGTCGTCGCGCAATTTCAGGATCGCCAGCGCGGTAAACGCCTTGGTCATCGAGGCGATGCGGAACAGGCTGTCGGCGGTCACGGCGCGCTTGTCGGCGATATTCTGGACGCCGACGCCCTTCACATAGGCCAGCTTGCCGTCCTTGACGACGCCATAGACGACGCCAGGGACATGCTGATCGGCCTGGAACCTGGCAAAAAGCGCGTCGATTTCGGGCGCGAGCTGGTCGAGGGTTTGGGAGGGGGTTTCCTGTGCGTTGACAGGGGACGCGACGGTTAATGCTGTCGCGAAGAGGAGACCAAATCTTGTGTGCATCAAAACCTCCGTTCGTGCCGAGCTTGTCAAAGCACAGTTCTTCCTTCGCAACATAGAAAGGAAGAACGGTCCTTCGACAAGCTCAGGGCGAACGGATAATTGTTCAGGGGCTGTTTAAGGGCTGTTTACTCGACGAACGCCGCATCGATCGTCACGCCGTCGTCGTTCCACTCCGGCACCGCCTGCGCGGTCATGGGCACCATGAAGCGTTTGCCGTCGGGCTTGGCGATTTCGAGGATGTCGCCAGCGCCGAAATTGTCGATTGCGACGACTTCGCCGATCGCACTGCCATCGGTCGACACGCACGGCAGGCCGAGCAGGTCGTGATGATAATATTCGCCCTCGGCGAGCGGCGGCAAGGCCGAACGCGGCACGGTGAGGAGGGTGCCGCGCAACGCTTCGGCGGCGCTGCGGTCGGTAATCTCGGCAAAGGTTGCGACCGCACCCTGATTGGCGGGGCGCACCGATTGCAGGGTCAGCTTGCGCGTCCCCGCTTCAAAAACGGAAAAGGCGCGGAGAGACTCCGCGCCTTCGCCGAACAGTTTGAGGCGCACCTCGCCCCGCACCCCATGCGCGCCGGCAATGGCCGCAAGGGTAACGGGGCGGTCGGCGCGAGCCAAGGCTTAGCCTTCGGCCTTTTCTTCGCCAGCGTCTGCCGCGGGCGCTTCTTCGGCAACCGGGCCGCCTTCCGCGACTTCTTCGGCGATCGCGGTCGCGTCGGCGGCGGTCGCGTCGGCCGGAGTCTCGTCAGCGACGGCTTCGGCAACCGCTTCGGCGGTTTCTTCGCTCTTCACCGAGCCGGTAGCATCCGATTCTGCGGCGGCGGGCGCAGCAGCTTCTTCAGCGGCAGCTTCTTCAGCAGCAGGGGCTTCTTCGACAGCTTCGGGTTCGGGTGCCGGAGCGGCGGCAGCAGCAGCTGCGGCCTCTTCGGCGTCAGCCAGCTTCTGGGCCTTTTCTTCGGCGCGTTCCTTGGCCTTTTCGCCAGGGACGCCCTTGTTCGGGTTGTTGCGCGCGGCGCGTTCCTGGACACCGGCGGCATCGAGGAAGCGGGCGACACGGTCGCTCGGCTGGGCGCCGACGCTCAGCCAATGCTTCGCACGGTCGGCGTCGAGCTTCACGCGCTCGGGATTATCCTTCGCGAGCAGCGGGTTGTAGCTGCCGATACGTTCGATGAAGCGGCCGTCGCGCGGGCTGCGCGAATCGGCGACGACGATCTTGTAATAGGGACGCTTTTTAGAACCGCCGCGTGCGAGGCGAATGGAGGTAGCCATGATATTTTCCTTTTACTTCTAAACCGAAATTAGTGTGTAATTACTTCTTTTTATTCATCAAATTCGCAAGCTCGGGCGGGATCGCGCCCCCGCCGCCCAGACCGGGAAGTCCGCCGAGGCCGCCGCCCCCGCCGCCCATTCCGGGGATTCCGCCGCCCTTGCCGAACAGCGCGCCGAGGCCCTTCAATCCACCCATCTTGCGGATCTTTTTCATCGCGCTGGACATTTCCTGGTGCATCTTCAGCACCTTGTTGACCTGTTGCACCGTGGTGCCCGATCCGTTGGCGATACGGATCTTGCGCTTTGCGGTCAGGATTTCGGGCTTGGCGCGTTCCTTGGGGGTCATCGATCCCATGATCGCGTCGAAATGCACGAGCATCTTGTCGTCGGCACCGCCGGCCGCCATCTGCGCCTGCGCCTTCTTGATGCCGGGAATCATGCCCGCGAGCGCGCCGAGGCCGCCCATGCGGCGCATCTGGTTCAATTGGGTACGCAGGTCGTTGAGGTCGAACTGGCCCTTTGCCATCTTCGCCGCCATTGCCTCGGCCTCTTCGGCCTGGATCGTTTCGGCGGCGCGTTCGACGAGGCTGACGACATCGCCCATCCCAAGGATGCGGCCCGCGATGCGCGACGGCTGGAAGAGTTCGAGTCCGTCGAGTTTTTCGCCGGTGCCCGCAAACTTGATCGGCTTGCCGGTGACGGCGCGCATCGACAGTGCGGCACCGCCGCGCGCGTCGCCGTCCATGCGGGTCAAGACGACGCCGGTCAGCGGCACCTGATCGGTAAAGCGTTGCGCGACCTGCACCGCGTCCTGGCCGGTCAGGCTGTCGACGACGAGCAGGGTCTCGGCGGGGTTCGCCGTGCGCGAGACCGCCTGCATCTCGTCCATCAGCTGCTGGTCGACGTGGAGGCGGCCCGCGGTGTCGAGCATCAGCACGTCATAGCCCTGGAGCTTTGCCGCCTGCATTGCTCGGCTCGCAATCTCGACCGGCTGCTGCCCCGCCACGATCGGCAGCGTCGCAACGTCGATCTGCCGGCCGAGGACGGCGAGCTGTTCCTGCGCGGCAGGCCGATTGACGTCGAGCGACGCCATCAGCACCTTCTTGCGCTCCTTGTCCTTCAGCCTTTTCGCGATCTTTGCGGTCGTCGTCGTCTTACCAGAGCCCTGAAGCCCGACCATCATGATGACAGCGGGCGGGGTAACGGCGAGTTCGAGTTCGGCGGTTTCGGAGCCGAGCATTTCGGTCAGCGCGTCGTTGACGATCTTGACGACCTGCTGCCCCGGCGTGACCGAGCGCAGGACATTGGCGCCGATCGCAAGGTCGGTGACCTGATCGATGAAGCTGCGCACGACGGGCAGCGCGACGTCGGCCTCGAGCAAGGCGATTCGCACTTCGCGCATCGCCGCGCGCACGTCGGCCTCGGTCAGCGCGCCGCGACCGCGGAGCTTTCCGAAAACATCGCCAAGCCGATTGCTCAGACTGTCGAACATGCGCCTCAAATCCTTAGCTTCGAGGCCCGCAACGCAAAAGACGCCGGTGAGCGAAACCTCGCCAACCAGCGGCTATCCGTGGACAGACTTTCCGTCGCGGACATCGATATGCCCATGTGCAAGATGCACGCGGACGCGGCGGCCTTTACGCAAAAACGGCGTCAAAGGCAAGCGTCGGGGGAGCGCGGGTGCGGCGGCAACGCCCCGGCCACGCACTTAACCCAAATTTCACCGCTTCACCGCCATAAAGCGCGCAATGGTGGGGAAAATTCATATGACATCGACGCCGAAGCAATTCGACCGCAGCGAGGGCGCCAAACGCGACATCATAGCAGGCGGCATTGTCGTCGCCGCGATCCTGCTGTTCGTCGGCACCGGCAGCAATGTCATGCAGGCGGCTGTCCGTGCGTTGATCGGCCTTGGCGGCGGCCCCGACCGGGCCCTCGCCGCCGCGCTTGTGCTTAACGTCGCGCTGATCCTGTTCGGCTGGCGCCGCTATGAAGACCTCAACCGCGAAATCCGCGAGCGCACCGAGGCCGAACAGCGGGCGCGCTACCTTGCCGACACCGACCCGCTGACGGGCTTCCTCAACCGCCGCGCATTGCTCGCGACGGGGCAGCAGATGATTGCCGGAGCGGTCGCCGAACAGCGCCAGATCGCCCTGTTCCTGCTCGACCTCGATCATTTCAAGACCGTCAACGACATTCACGGCCATGCCGCGGGCGACCGCGTGCTCCAGGTCGCCGCCGAACGCATATCGGCGGTCCTGCCGCCCAATGCCACGAAGGCGCGGCTTGGCGGCGACGAATTTGTCGCGATGCTGGTTTTCGAGCCATCGGCGCGCGCCGACATCGACGCGCTCGCCGCCGAACTCGTCACCGCGCTCGACAATGTCGTGGCGCATGATGCGCAGCAGATCCGTATCGGCGCATCGCTGGGCATATCGCTGGCCGGCGACGCCAGCATGACGATGGAAACGATGGTGCGCCAGGCCGACATTGCAATGTATCATGGCAAGGACGAGGGCCGAAACCGCCACATCTGGTTTGAACCGGGCATGGAAATGGCGGTGCAGGTGCGCAACCAGATCGAAACCGGCATCCGCGAGGGCATGCCGCGCGGCGAGTTCATCCCGCATTTCGAGCCGCAGGTCGACATCGCCACCGGGCGACTGATCGGATTCGAGATGCTGATGCGCTGGGAATCGCCCGAATATGGCCTGATCCCGCCCGAACGCTTTATCCCGGTAGCCGAAGAAAGCGGCCTGATCGGCGAATTGTCGTTGCAGGTCATCCGCCATGCGATGGAGATTGCCAAGCGCTGGGACCCGTCGATCCTGCTTGCGGTCAATATTTCGCCCCAACAGCTCAAAGACCCGTGGTTCAGCCAGAAACTGACCAAGCTGCTTGTCGAGGTCGGCTTCCCCGCCAGCCAGCTCGAGGTCGAGATTACCGAAAGCTCGCTGTTCGAGAATCTGCCGCTCGTGCGCTCGATCGTCACCAGCCTCAAGAACCAGGGCGTGTCGCTCAGCCTCGACGATTTCGGCACCGGCTACAGCTCGCTGTCGCATCTGCGCGCGCTGCCGTTCGACCGGATCAAGATCGACCGCAGCTTCATCACCGCGATGCGCGGCAGCGCCGACGCCCACGCCATCGTCGTCGCGATCGTCCGGCTGGGCGAAAGCCTGGCGATGCCCATCACCGCCGAAGGGGTGGAGGATGAGGCGACGGCCATCGAACTGACCCGGCTCGGCTGCTCCAAGGGCCAGGGCTGGCATTTCGGCCGCGCCGCATCGGCCGCCGACACCGACCGCCTGCTCGCCGACCGGGGCCTGCTGCGTGCGCCGTTGGCGACGCCCGTGGGCTCGGACGCGAGTGAGGAAGCGCCGCTGCGCAAGACGGCATAACCCCGCCGCATCGCTAGACTTCGCGGTCTCGCGCCCTTACATGCGCGAGCTATGGCAGACCGCTTCACCAAGATGCACGGCCTTGGCAACGACTTCGTCGTGATCGACGCGCGCGAACAGGGCGTCGAGATGACGCCTGCGCGCGCCCATGCGATTGCCGACCGCCGCCATGGCATCGGATGCGATCAGCTGATCCTGCTCGAACCATCCACAAGCGCCGACGTGAAGATGCGGATCTTCAACGCCGACGGCGGCGAGGTCGAGGCATGCGGCAACGCGACGCGCTGTGTTGCGACGCTGATCGGCAAACCCGCGGTGATCGAAACACTCGGCGGGATGCTGCGCGTCACGCCCGCCGACGGCGGCGCCGAAGTGACGCTGGGCGAACCCATGTTCGACTGGGAGCATATCCCGCTGGCGATGCCGATGGACACGCGCGACATGCCCGTCGCGTGGGACGAGCTGGAACGCGGAGCCGCCGTCAATGTCGGCAATCCGCACATCGTCTTTTTCGTCCCCGAAGCCGATGCCGTGGCGCTCGACGATCTGGGCCCGCGGATCGAAACCGACCCGCTGTTCCCCGAACGCGTCAACGTGAATGTCGCAAGCCTTGACGGCGAAAACCAGTTGCAGCTGCGCGTGTGGGAACGCGGCGTGGGGCTGACGCAGGCGTGCGGCACCGGCGCATGCGCGACCGCTGTCGCGGCCATCCGGGCGGGCCTGGTCCAGTCGCCGGTGACGGTGTCGCTGCCCGGCGGCGACCTGATCATCCGCTGGGCGCCCGGCCAGCCGATCGTGATGAGCGGCGCCGCGACGCGTGTTTACGACGGCGAGACCGATTGGGCGCAGTTCGGATGAGCGCCAAGGTTTTGGACGGCCCCGAGGTCGTCAATTTCGGATGTCGGCTGAACATTGCCGAGGGCGAAGCTGTTCGTGCCGCCGTCAAGGCTGCGGGCGCTCGCGACACGATCGTCTTCAACAGCTGCGCGGTGACCGACGAAGCGGTCCGGCAGGTCCGACAAGCGGTGCGGCGGGCGCTGCGTGAGCGGCCGGGCGCCGAGATTGTAGTGACCGGGTGCGCGGCCGAACTGGAACGCGAGGCCTTTGCCGCGATGGGCGCGCGCGTGGTGTCCAATGACGCGAAGGGCTTGGTCGGAAGCTATCGCTCCTCCTCTCCTCTGTTCCCCCGCGAAGGCGGGGGTCCATCTCCCGCCGTCGCATCGTCGAACGAACGGCGGCGGAAAGACGATAGCGTAAGCGATGGGCCCCCGCCTTCGCGGGGGAACACGGATTCTTCCAAATCCGCGCCTTATGCCCCCGCCCTGTCGGGCGCCGACCATGCGCGCGCCTTTCTTGGCGTCCAGACGGGCTGTTCGCACAGCTGCACCTTTTGCGCGACGGTATTGGCGCGCGGAACGGCACGATCGGCAAGTGTCGACGCGGTGGTCACAGCCGCCCGCACCGCCCTCGACCGCGGGCAGCGCGAGATCATCCTGACGGGGGTCGACCTTGCCAGCTATGGCGACGACAGCGGCACGACATTGGCCGCGCTGGTCGAGGCATTGCTGGCGCTCCCCATCGAACGCCTTCGCCTGTCGTCGCTCGACCCCGACCGCATCGACGCGCCGCTGTTCGCGCTGCTGACCGAACAGCCGCGCGTGATGCCGCATGTCCATCTGTCGTTGCAGGCGGGCGACGATATGGTCCTGACGCGGATGAAGCGCCGTCACCGCCGCGCCGACGCCGTCGCGCTGACCCGGCGATTGAAGGCCGCCCGCGCCGATATCGCGATCGGCGCCGACCTGATCGCGGGCTTTCCGACCGAGGATGACGCGATGTTCGCCAATTCCCTGGCGCTGATCGACGATTGCGACATCGTTTTCGGCCATATCTTTCCATACAGCCCGCGCGCCGGGACCCCCGCGGCGCGGATGCCGCAGGTGGGGCGCGCCCTATCGCGCGAGCGCGCCGCAATCCTGCGCGACGCCAATGCCCGGCGTCGGCAGGACTGGCTCGATACGCAGGTCGGCCGCACCGCGTCGATGCTCGTCGAGCGCGACGGCGTCAGCGGCCACGCGGAAAACTTCGCGTCGCTGGCGCTGACCGCGCCCGCACCGCCCGGCACCATCATCGACGTGCGCCTGATCGCGCGCGACGGCGACCGGATGGTCGCCGCCCCCACCCAGACAAAGGATATCGCAGCATGACCGGCCAAAGCTGGAGCGAAAGGCTGCTCGGCGGATTTCGCCGGACCTCCGAACGGCTCGGCGAAAATCTCGCGGGGCTGACCGGCAAGGCGCGGCTCGACGAGGAAGATCTCGACCGCATCGAAGAGGCGCTGATCACCGCCGACCTGGGGCCTGCGATGGCGGACCGTATCCGCGGCCGCCTGGCCGACCGCCGCGATATCGCCGCGAACGGCACCGAGGAACTGCGCAAGGTCGTCGCCGAAGAGATTGCGGCGGTGTTGCGCCCGGTGGCGGAGCCGCTCGATATCGATGCCTTTCCGCGACCGCAGGTGATCCTGGTGATCGGGGTCAACGGGTCGGGCAAGACGACGACAATCGCGAAGCTTGCGCATCTGTTCCAGGAACAGGATTATGGCGTGATGCTTGTCGCGGGCGACACGTTTCGCGCCGCGGCGATCGGGCAATTGAAGGTCTGGGCCGAACGGCTGGGGGTGCCGATCATGGCGGGCCCCGAGGGCGGCGACAGCGCCGGCATCGTGTTCGACGCGGTGAAGCAGGCGACGGCGACGGGCATCGACGTACTGATCGTCGACACCGCCGGGCGGCTTCAGAACAAGCGCGAGTTGATGGACGAGCTTGCCAAGATCAAGCGCGTGCTCGGCCGCCTGAACCCCGCGGCGCCGCACGACGTCGTGCTCGTGCTCGACGCGACGACGGGGCAGAATGCGCTGTCGCAGATCGACGTGTTCCGCGAGGTTGCGGGGGTCACCGGGCTGGTGATGACCAAGCTCGACGGCACCGCACGCGGCGGCGTGCTCGTATCCGCGGCCGAGCGCCATGGGCTTCCCATCCACGCGATCGGTATCGGCGAAACGATCGATGACCTTCGCCCGTTCGATGCCGACGAGATAGCGGGCATCATTGCAGGAAATATAAGATGAGCGACGTGCTCCCCTCTGGCCCCGAAGCCGTTCCCGCGCCGCCGCCCGCGAAGCATGGCTGGCTGAACTTCGCGATCGATTTCGGGCCGCTGCTCGTCTTTTTCCTTGCCTATCGCTTCTCGTCGGGCGGCGAAGGCGCGTTCGCCGCGACGACCGCGGCGATCAAGGGCACCGTCGCCTTCATGGTGGCAATCGTCATTGCGATGGCGGTATCGAAATGGAAGCTCGGCAAGATTTCGCCGATGCTGTGGATGTCGAGCATCCTTGTCCTCGGCTTTGGCGCGCTCACCATATGGTTTCACGACGAACGCTTCATCGTGATGAAGCCGACCATCATCTATGGCGCCTTTGCAACTCTGCTGCTTGGCGGCTGGTGGTTCGGCAAGCCGATGCTCAAATATCTGCTGCAATCGGCGCTCGAAGGCCTCACCGACCGCGGCTGGCTGCTCCTGTCGCGCAACTGGGGGATTTTCTTCGCGGCGCTCGGTATCGCAAACCATGTGATGTACGAGATGATCCAGGCGAAACAGATGAGTTTCGACCTGTGGCTGACGATCAAGGTCTGGGGCGTCACCGCCTTGTCCTTCCTCTTCACTTTCAGCCAGGTGCCGGTGATGCTGAAGAATGGGCTGGCCGTCCCCGACGAAGCGGCGACCGACAAAAGTTGATGCATTTCCCCGCCGCGCTGGCATAGCTGCGTCACCGGCACCGGGTCGCACGCGGCGCCGCGATAAACAGGGGGAACTGCCATGGACAAATTTTTCGGAAACCTGCACGCCGTGCTCGGTGCGGGCCTGGTGCTCGCGATCATCCTGATGCTGGGCCTCAACGGCCAGAATTTCGAGGACGGGATCGCCGCGGGCAACGCGATCATGCGCTGGCTGCACACCTTCTTTGGCGTGCTGTGGATCGGCCTGCTCTATTATTTCAACTTCGTCCAGATGCCGACGATGCCCAAGATTCCCGCCGAGCTGAAACCCGGCGTGTCAAAGCATATCGCGCCCGCCGCGCTGTTCTGGTTCCGCTGGGCGGCGCTGCTGACCGTGCTGCTGGGCGTCGCGATCGCCGGTCACGCCAAATATCTGGCGCCTGCGCTGGGCTTGCAAGACCCCTATAAGCTGATCGGTGTCGGGATGTGGCTGGGGCTGATCATGGCGTTCAACGTGTGGTTCGTGATCTGGCCGAACCAGAAAAAGGCGCTGGGTATCGTCGAGGCCGACGATGCGGCCAAGGCAAAGGCCGCGAGAACGGCGATGATCTTTTCGCGGACCAACACCTTGCTGTCGATCCCGATGCTCTATGCGATGGTGAATTTCAGCTGATCTGAACAAATCCTTCCTCCTTGATGGGGGAAGGACACGGAGCCTTGTCGCGCAGCGACTAGGCGAAGTTGGATGGGGGGTGATGGTGCGTCCTTGCAGCGTCCTGTCATGACGAAACCGCACCCCCACCGCTGCGACTAGGCAGCAAGCTGCCAAGTCTCACTGCCTCCCCCATCAAGGGGGAGGATAAGGTGGGTGTTATTCGCCCTCCACCGCTGCTTTGTGCATCCGGCCGTTCATCACATAATGGGCGACGCCCATCTGCATTCCGGCCGCCTGGGCGTCGTCGATCTCGCGCACCCGGCGCGCGGGCGACCCGGCCCACAGCTCGCGATCGGGGATTTCCTTATTCTCGGTCAGCAGCGCGCCCGCGGCGAGCATCGCGTCGCTGCCGATGCGGCAGCCGTTCATCACCGTGGCCTTCAGGCCGACGAACGCCCGGTCCGCAAGAATGCAGCCATGCACCATCGCCATATGTCCGATCAGCACATCTTCGCCGATGATCGTCGGAAAACCGTCGGGCCGGTGCGGCATCGGGCCGTCGCAATGAACGACGCTGCCGTCCTGGATGTTCGACCGGGCGCCGACGACGATGCGGCTGACATCGGCGCGCAGCACGCAATTATACCAGATGCTGACGTCCGGCCCGATCGTCACGTCGCCGATGATCCGGCATCCGGGCGCGATAAAGGCACTGGGGTCGATCTGCGGCGTCTTGCCATTGACGGTGATGATGCTGACGTCGTTCATTCGTCGCGACCTCCGATGATATTTTTCCAGATCAGGACCGGCAGCGTCGAGGCATAATCGTCGGTCCAGCGATCAAAATGCGCGCGCCCGGCGAGCGGCACCCAGGCCCCATCGGCGTAGCTGTCGTTGCGCGGCCGGATGCCGCCCGTCAGTTCGGCCATCCGTTCGGGCGTCGCGGTCAGCGCGACCCAGTTCGACCCGGTCAGGTCGGCATAATCGTCGCCGACCGGGCCGGGGTCCATGCGGATGGCCGCCGTCCAGCCGCGGACCCGCGCCTCTTCCGCCAGCACGGGTTCGAGCCCGAAAAAGCGGTTGGAAATATGGATGAGCAAGATGCCGTCGGGCTTCATCGCACGCGCATAAATGCCGATCGCCTCGCTGGTCAGCAGATGCAGCGGGATCGCGTCGGACGAAAAAGCGTCGATGACGATGATGTCGAACCGCCCCGCCGGCTGCTGCGCGATCTGGAGCCGCGCGTCACCGATGACGATCGGCGTGTCGCCCGCGCAATCCGACAGGAAGGTGAATTTCGACGGGTCGCGCGCGATGTCGACCATGACCGGGTCGATTTCGAAAATCGTCCAGCGCTGGCCCGGTTTCCGGTAACAGGCGAGCGTGCCGGCGCCCAGCCCGACAATCCCGATCGACGCGTTCGGCCCCGCCAGCGCTTCCGCCCGGTCGAGCGTCAGCCCGACGCCCGACTGATGCCCGTAATAGGTGGTCGGATCGCGGCGGTGCGCGGCGTCGGTGCGCTGGAGCCCGTGCAGCGTCGTCCCATGCGCCAGGCGCCGCTGGTTCGATGCGGGATAGTCGGTGACCGTATAGACACCGAAATAGCTGCGCACGCGCGCCCCGGTGAAACTTTCCTGGATCGTGTCCCAGCCGCCGACGCCGATCATCAGCAGCGCCAGAACCGACACAAAGGCCCAGCGCCAGCCGATCACGAGCATCCCGATGACGAAGATCGCGATGCCCCAGCCGGCAACGCCGTCGTCGAGCCGCCCCGTCCAATCACCGACCATATGCCAGCTTGCGAAAGCCGCGACGACGACAAGCAGGACCGTGACGGCGCGCGTCGTCTTGGCCTCGAGCCCCAGCCATTTATCCCAGGGGAACAGCGCAGGCAGCGGCAGCAGCATCGCCGCGGCGAGGATCAACAGCGGATGTTCATACACCCAGTCGAAGATCAGCGGCGCAAACAGGGCCGCGAAAAGCCCGCCGAGGACGCCGCCCGCCGACATGACCAGATAGAATAGGGTCAGATATTGGGGCGCGGGGCGGAGATGATAGAGATAGCCGTGCAGCGCGACCGCGACGATGAACAGCATCGCCAGGCTGGCAAGCGCAACCATCATCGACCCGCCGCCCGAACTGAGCAGCCCGAGCCCGCCCACCGACAGGAGGACAACGGGCGCGAGCAACGTGATGATCTGCGTCGGGCGCTCCATCGTCGAAAAGGCGATGACGAAGCTGAGCAGATACAGCCCCAGCGGCAACACCCACAGGAGCGGCATCGCGACAATATCGGTGGTGAGGTGCGTCGTCGTCGACAGCATCAGGCCCGACGGCACCGCGGCGATCAGCAGCCAGTGGAGTTGCCGCCGCAGCGACGGGCGCGGTTCGTCGGTGACGGCGGCGTGGACTTCGGCGCCGCCATGCCAACGCGCCGCGGCCGCCCCGGCGGCAAGCAGCACGAGCAACGCATAACCCGCGGTCCAGCCCCAGCTCTGGGCGGCCAGCGGCATGGCCGGTTCGACGAGCGCGGGATAGCTGAGCAGCCCCGCAAAGCTGCCAAGGTTCGACGCAGCGTAAAGATAATAGGGGTCGCCCGCGCGCGCGTCGGCGGCAAACCAGCGTTGCATCAGCGGCGCCTGCGCCGAGACGACGAAAAAGACGGGACCGATCGAGGCGAGCAGGAGCAAGGGCACCCACAGCGCCTCTTGCCCCGGTCCGGGGGCTGCGATCTGGGCGATGCCGATGGGAAGCCACAGCGCCGCCACGAGGAAGAGCGCAAGATGGATCACCGCCTGGCGCCGCACGGTGAAGCGCCCGAGCCAATGCGCATAGGCATAGCCGCCGAGCAGCAGCGCCTGATAGACGAGCATCGCGCTGTTCCACACCGCCGGCGCGCCGCCCAGCTTGGGCAGCACCATCCGCGCGACCATCGGCTGGACGAGGAACAGCAGGAAGCTGCCGACGAGGATCGTCAGCACGAACAGCCAGCGGCGCGGCGACGCGGAGGTCATCACGCGATCAGGCGCCAAGCAGCCGCGCCGCGTGCAGGGCATGATAGCTGAGCACCCCCGACGCCCCTGCGCGGCGGAAGGCCAGCAGGGTTTCGAGGACGAGCGCGTCGCGGTCGCCCGCACCCGCCGCGGCGGCGGCCTCGATCATCGCATATTCGCCCGACACCTGATACGCGTAGACCGGCACCGCGAAATTGTCCTTCACCGCGCGCACGATGTCGAGATAGGGCAGCCCGGGCTTCACCATCACGCTGTCAGCACCCTCGGCGAGATCCTGTGCGACTTCGCGCAGCGCCTCTTCGGAATTGGCGGGGTCCATCTGATAGGTTTTCTTGTCGCCCTTGAGCAGCCCGCGCGAGCCGACCGCGTCGCGGAACGGGCCATAGAAGGCCGAGGCATATTTTGCAGCATAGCTCATAATCTGGACGCGACCGAAGCCTTCGGCTTCCAGCGCCTGCCGAATCGCGCCGATGCGGCCGTCCATCATGTCGCTGGGGGCGATGATGTCGGCGCCGGCGCGCGCCTGGTTGAGCGCCTGCCCGACCAGAACTTCGACCGTTTCGTCGTTGAGGACATAGCCCGCCCCGTCGATCAGCCCGTCCTGCCCGTGGCTGGTATAGGGGTCGAGCGCGACATCGGTGAGCACGCCGATCTCGTCACCGAGCGCCTGCTTGATCGCGGCGGTCGCGCGGCACATCAGATTGTCGGGATTGAGCGCCTCGCCGGCATCTTCGCTGCGCCGGTCAGGCTGCGTATAGGGAAAGAGCGCGAGGCACGGGATGCCCGCCGCGACGGCGTCTTTCGCGCGGTCGACCAGCCGGTCGACCGACCAGCGCGACACGCCGGGCAGGCTCGATATCGGTTCCTCGGCGCCCGATCCGTCGCACACGAACAGCGGCCAGATCAAATTGGCGGGCGACAGATGCGTTTCGCGCACCATCGCACGGCTCCAGCCGGTGCGGCGGGTGCGGCGCAGGCGCAGGTCGGGAAAAACGGCTTGGGTCATGCGCGGTGCATAGCGAGGTGCGGGCGCGGGGCAAATGGATATTGGCCGATTCAAGGAAGCCCGAGCACCGTTCCTATCGAGCGCAGTCGAGACACAAACGGATTTAGACGATGCTCGCTCTAGGGCGTCAGATCCCGCCCTCGGCGCGCTTCGACGCGACGTCGGCCAGGCTGCCGAGCTTCGGCCCCTCGACCTGCTTCGGCGCGATCGGGGTCAGCGCAGCGCCCGGCGCGATCGACGTCAGCGACCGAATACGGGCGCGGAAATCGGCGAGCGCCTTGCCCTCAAGCAGCGCGCGCGTGACGAAGGTCACCGACGAAGGATTGACCGCGCGGCCGTTGCGATACAGTTCGTAATGGAGATGCGGGCCGGTCGACAGTCCGGTGGAACCGATATAGCCGATCACCTGTCCGCGATTGACGCGCTGGCCCGAACGCACCGCGATCCGGCTCATATGACCATAGCCCGAGCCGAGACCATTGCCGTGGTTGAGCTTTACATAATTACCGAATCCGCCGTGGCGCCCCGCGATGGTCACGACGCCGTCGGTGACGGCATAGATGGGCGCACCATAGCCGCCGCCGAAATCCATGCCGCTGTGCATCCGCTTGTAACCGAGGATCGGATGGCGCCGCATCCCGAAAGTCGAGGTCACGCGGCCGTTGGTCGGCCGCGCCATGCCGCCGCGCTGTTCGCCGACGCCCGACGCCTCGAACCACTGGCTGCGCCCGCCGGCGTTCCATTCGAGCATCGACAGCTTCGGTTTGCCGCCGCGGATCAACCCGGCGTAGAGCAGCTTGCCGGTCTCGCTCTCGCCCGTCTCGGCGCGGCGATAATCGACGATGATGTCAAATTCGTCATCGGCGCGAATGCCGCTGCCGACCGAAATCTGCTGGCCGATGACGCGCAGATAGGACTGGATCGCCTGGGGCGGCGCCCCGGCGGCGCGCGCCGAGCGATACAGGCTGTCGCCGACGCGCCCGCGGATACGCAGCGGCGTTGCATCGACCGCGATCGGGATGCGCCGCATCACCAGCTGCCCGCCCTGCCGCTCCATCTCGATCCTGAGGTCGAAGCGCGCGCGCATCGCGAGCGCATCGACCGGGCGCGGCATGGTGCGCGCGGCGCGGCGACCAAGGATCAGGTCGATGCGCGTGCCCGGCGCGATGTCGGCGAGCGGCACCGCGCCCGAAACCTGGCGGGCAAGCGCCTGTGCCTCGTCACTGCCGACGCCCGAACGTTCGAGCAGCCGGGCGAAGCTGTCGCCGTTGCCAAGCGTCGCGGTGAGTTCGATCTGCGGCCGTTCGGGGGTCTGGGTCAGCGGACGCACCGCGTCGGTCGCCGCCATGTGCCGCCCGGTATCGCCGCCCAGCGCCAGCGGCACGATCATCTGCGCGCGCGCTTCATTGAAATCGGCGGCGTCGAGCGCGGGCTGGCCGCTGACTTCGAGCGGCTGGATGCCGGGGAATGTCGCGATGGCCGTCCCACACAGCAGGGTTAATGTCGCCAGGCCCCGCCACCATTCGGCCGAGCCGATGTTGTCGCCCAGGTCGGGCACGAGGTCGATCTGTGCCAGCCGGTCGCGCCAGCCGATCTGCGCTTCGGCATCGGAATCGCCGTGCCGCAGCGGGATCGCTTGCGACATCGTGAGGGCGGCCGCATTGCCGGACATCCCCGCGATGGGTTCGTGACGCTGAAACAAATTGCAACCCCCGCTCGGCAAGCCTCCCTAACCCGGCCGCCGAATGATATTTCGAGCCGTTGTCTGTAAAGAAAGGTCGTTAAAGTCAATTTAATGGCCGCTTTGGTGGCGCCGGTTGCGGCAAGGCGTGTGGGTGTTGGGATAATATGCAAGTCGCGACCAAAAATCGGCCTTGGTCCTGCCATTCGACGATCGCCTGTTGCGCGTCGGCCGCGCCCATGCCAGCTTGGCGGCCAAGAAAATGACATCACCCTCTTCCCAGCCGGTCAAGGCTGTCCTTGGCCCCACCAATACCGGCAAAACCCATTTGGCGGTCGAGCGCCTGACCGCCCATTCGAGCGGCATGATCGGCTTTCCGCTGCGCCTGCTGGCGCGCGAGGTTTACGACCGCGTCGCCCAAATCAAGGGTGCCGCGCAGGTTGGCCTGATAACCGGCGAAGAACGGATCCTGCCGCCCGACGCGCGCTACCTGCTCGGCACGATGGAGGCGCTGCCGGTCGAGCGCGATGTCGCCTTCGTCGGGATCGACGAGGCCCAGCTCGGGGCCGACCCCGAACGCGGCCATGTCTTCACCGACCGGCTGCTGCGCGCACGCGGGCGCGAGGAAACGATGATCCTGGGGTCGGCGAGCATAAGAGGGCTGGTCAAGGGACTCGTGCCTGAAGCCGAGATCATCACCCGGCCGCGCTTTTCGACCTTGAGCTATGCGGGCTCGTCCAAGCTGTCGCGCCTGCCCAAGCGATCGGCAATCGTCGCTTTCTCCGCCGAGGAAGTTTATGCGATCGCCGAAATGCTGCGCCGTTTTTCGGGCGGCGCCGCGGTGGTGATGGGCGCGCTCAGCCCCAAGACGCGCAATTCGCAGGTCGCGATGTTCGAGGCCGGCGAGGTCGATTACCTCGTCGCCACCGACGCGATCGGCATGGGGTTGAACCTCGACGTCCAGCATGTCGCCTTTGCCAGCTTGCAGAAATTCGACGGCCGGCGCCTCCGCCGCCTGACGATTTCGGAGATGGCCCAGATCGCGGGACGGGCCGGTCGCCACCAGCAGGACGGCGGATTCGGCACCGTCGGCCTGCCGCAGGGGGGTTTCACGCCCGAAGAAGTCGCCGCGATCGAGGGCCATCATTTCCCGCCGCTTCCCAACCTGTTCTGGCGCAACCCGACGCCGGGGTTCGGTTCGCTCGAGCAATTGCTGTCCGACCTTGCGCAGCCGCCGACCCAGCCGATGCTGCGCCCGGCACCGGAAGCGGTCGATATTGCGGTGCTCAAGCATCTGGCCGGCGATATGGAGGTGCGCGCGCGCGGCGGCGACTTCGATGCGGTCCAGCGGCTGTGGGATGTGTGCGGCCTGCCCGATTTCGAGCAATTGGGCGCCGAACATCACAGCCGCACCGTGTTCAAGCTGTGGCAATGGCGCACCAGCGGCGACGGGATGATCGACCCCGACTGGTTCGCGCGCCGCCTGGAACGGCTGAATGATGTCGAGGGCGATATCGACCAGCTGGCGAGCCGCATCGCCGCGGTCCGCACGCTCTGTTTCATCGCGCAGCGCGGCGACTGGATCGCGGGCGCGGCGGGATGGACCGAAGCGACGCAGGCGCTCGAATCGCGCCTGTCCGACGCACTGCACGCCGCGCTCGCGCAGCGTTTCGTCGACCGCCGACTCGCGCTGCTGCTCCGCGATGCGGGGCAGCGGGACGCGGCGCTGCCCGTTGCCGTGGGCGCCGACGGCACGGTTGCGGTCGATGGCGAGGCGATCGGGACGCTGACGGGTTTCCAGTTCAGGGTCGATCCGGTCGCCAAGGCGAGCGATCATCGGATGCTGCTGGCGGCGGCGGAGAAGCATTTGCGCGCCGAACTCGCACGCCGCGCAGTCGCGCTGGCCGAAGGCGACGACAGCACGCTGTCGCTGGTCGCCGAACCGGGTGCGCGCCCCCGCCTCGCCTGGCACGGCCACCCCATCGCGTCGCTTGCGCGCGGACCGACGCTAGTCCAGCCCGCGATTCAGATCGACCCGTCGCTCCGCCGACTCGAACTGCACCAGGTGCAGGCGATTGCGGAACGGCTGCAACGCTTTGTCGCACAGCAGCTCGCGCGGCACGCCGGACCGCTCGCCGCGATGGGCGAAGCCGCAGGCGACCTGTTCACCCCGCCGCGCATCCGCGCGCTGCTCGCCGCCCTCACCGATAACAGCGGGATGATCGGCCGCGCGGCGGTCGAGGACCAGCTGGCGGCACTGACGCCAGAAGAGCGGCCGCAGCTGCGCAAGCTCGGCTTCACCATTGGCTCGCTCGACATTTTCCACCCGCTGTTGCTCAAACCCGAAGCGGTGCGCTGGCGCGCCGCGCTGGTCGCGGCGCAGCAAGGCAGCCCGGTGCCCGCGCTGCCGCCGCACGGCGCGGTGCTGCAAAAGACCGGCAGCCATGGGGGGCTTTCGATTGCGGGGTTCCGCCGCTGCGCCAATGGGTGGCTGCGCATCGACATGGCCGAAAAGCTGGCGCGCCAGGCCCATGCCGCCCGGATGCAGGCCGCCGCGCCGCCGACCGCACCGATCGCCAGTGCCGCCGACGATCATCACGACGAGCCCGAAGCGCATGAGGAGCATGAGGGCGTCGCCGCCATCCCGCCGCCCGGCTTTGTCATCGACCCCGCACTGGCGACCTCGCTCGGACTCGACGAGGAAACGCGCCGCGCGCTGCTCGGTAGCTTCGGCTTTCGCAGCGTCGGCGAACCCGCGCTCGAGCGCTGGCGCTGGTCGGGGCTGCGCAAGCCCGACAAGCGGCCCCGCCGCAAGGCGCAGCGCAAGAATGCGGGCGGACCGCCCCGCGCGCCCGCAAATGGCGAAGCGCGGCGCCCGCCGGCGCAGCAGGCAAAGGGCAAGCGAGGCAAGCCCAAGGCGCCGCGCGTCGATCCCGACCGCGCGCCCCGCCTGGAACGCACTGACCGCCCCGCCCGCCGCGGCCCGTCACCCAACAGCCCCTTCGCCGGGCTCGCCGCGCTGCTGGCCGAGAGCCGCAAGGACTGATGACAAGCCCCGGCGCCGCAGGAAGCATCCGGCTGGACAAGCTGTTGTGGTTCCTGCGCTTTGCCCGATCGCGCAGCATCGCCCAGGCGATGGTCGCGGCCGGGCATATCCGGCTCGATGGACGACGCATCACCCGGTCGTCATGCGCAGTTCATGCGGGTGCGACGCTAGTGCTGCCGATCGGCGAACGCATCGAGGTCATCCGGCTGTTGTCGCTGCCGCTGCGCCGCGGCCCGGCGGCCGAGGCGCAGGCCTGCTATGCGCGGCTTGCCCCCGGCCCCGCCGATCCCACGTCGCCTGCTATCGACGCCGATGGAAATGCTTTGCACCCCGAACGCCCCGATCCGCCTATCCAATGAGAGTGATTCGCAACTGTCGCTTAGCGTTGACGCACCGCCGTCACGCGGCATAGAGGCGAGCCGGTATTGAGAGTTTGACGGCCCGTTCGCCGTCATGAGAGGGAGCCGAAAACCCATGACCTATGTCGTCACCGATGCCTGCGTCCGGTGCAAATATATGGACTGTGTCGAGGTGTGCCCCGTCGACTGTTTCTATGAGGGCGAGAATATGCTCGTCATCAATCCGAACGAATGCATCGACTGCGGCGTGTGCGAACCCGAATGCCCGGCCGAGGCGATCCTGCCCGACACCGAGAGCGGGCTTGAAAAGTGGCTCGAGGTGAACAGCAAGTTCAGCGCCGAATGGCCGAACATCACGGTCAAAAAGGAAACCCCCGCCGACGCCGACGAATATAAGGGTGTCGAGAACAAGTTCGAGACGCTCTTCTCGCCCAATCCGGGCGAGGGCGACTAACCCCCGAATTGAACAATCCAGTCGGGGCGGGTTTTCCCGCCCCTTCTTTTTCGACGCCACGCGATCCTCCATCGGGACGCACCGCGTCATTTGCCCCCTTGAAACCCTTCCCCTTGCCGACGATGTAGAATGCCGGAGGGGCCAGCCCGCCGGATTCTCCGCCGCGGCATCCCGGAAACATAAGGACGAAATCCCCATGATCGACCCGCTCGCAGCCCTGGTTCCCGTCGTCGTCGAACAGACGAGCCGCGGCGAACGCAGCTTCGACATCTTTTCCCGTCTGCTGCGCGAACGGATCGTTTTCGTCACGGGCGAGGTCGAAGACCAGATGGCCTCGCTGATCGTCGCCCAGCTGTTGTTCCTCGAATCGGAAAATCCGAAGAAGGACATCTACATGTATATCAACTCGCCGGGCGGCGTCGTCACGGCGGGCATGGCGATCCACGACACGATGCAATATATCCGTCCCCGCGTCGGCACCGTGTGCATCGGTCAGGCGGCGTCGATGGGCAGCTTCCTGCTCGCCGCGGGCGAACCCGGAATGCGCGTCGCGCTGACCAACGCCCGCGTGATGGTCCACCAGCCGTCGGGCGGCGCCCGCGGCATGGCGTCGGACATCGAAATCCAGGCCAAGGAAATCCTGCGCATCCGAAAGCGGATGAACGATCTTTATGTCAAATATACCGGCAAGTCGTTGAAAGATATTGAAAAAGCGATGGACCGCGACACCTTCCTCGAAGCCGACGAGGCCAAGGAATTCGGCCTGGTCGACCATGTGTACGACCGCCGCCCCGGCCTGCCCGGCGACGATGCGGCAAAGGACGTCAGCGAAGGCCCGACGCCCTGAGTCGTTGAGGTTGGGGGAGCGGGCGGTAGGGCTTAACCGCGTTTGTTGACGCCCGCTTGGCGCCTCGATGCTAAGCGGAACATTGCGCCCATGTCACCCAATTGCCATATTGTAATTGGGTGACCGGGGACTAGGATAAAGGCGGCGTCGCCCCTTCTTGGCCGCGCCATAGGAAGATTTATGACGAAATTGAGTGGCTCGGACAGCAAGAGCACCCTTTACTGCTCCTTCTGCGGCAAGTCGCAGCACGAAGTCCGCAAGCTGATTGCCGGGCCGACCGTTTTCATCTGCGACGAATGCGTCGAGTTGTGCAACGACATCATCCGCGAAGAAATCAAGGGCGGCATCGCCGCGCGCAAGGATGGCGCGGTGCCGACGCCGCTGGAAATCTGCCAGCATCTCGATTCCTATGTCATCGGCCAGAACACCGCCAAGCGCGTGCTGTCGGTCGCGGTGCACAACCATTACAAGCGCCTTGCGAACAGCGGTCGCGGCGAAGATGTCGAGCTGGCGAAATCGAACATCCTGCTCGTCGGCCCGACCGGCAGCGGCAAGACGTTGCTGGCCCAGACGCTCGCGCGTTTCCTTGACGTGCCCTTCACCATGGCCGATGCGACGACGCTGACCGAGGCCGGTTATGTCGGCGAAGATGTCGAAAATATCATCCTGAAGCTGCTCCAGTCGTCCGACTATAATGTCGAAAAG
>NZ_MIAM01000019.1:0-361 GCF_001830555.1 Sphingopyxis sp. RIFCSPHIGHO2_12_FULL_65_19
CGGCATCCTGTGCCGGTTTCGGGATTGCGATCACCGAATTGACCGCCGCAATGGCAAGGAAGCCGAGGATGAACCAGGGCAGGCGCAGCGGGATTCGGGCACCGGCGCGGCCTTCGCCGCCGCGACCGAGCCACAGCGCGACGAGCATCAGCATCGGCGCGAGCAGCGCGACGCGCGTCAGCTTGACGATCGTCGCCACCTCGCCCGCGGGCGCGGAGAAGGAGAAGCCCCCGCCGATTGCCTGCGCGACGTCATGGATCGACGCGCCGATCAGGAATCCCGCCTGCGCGTCGGTCAGCCCGAGTTCGGCGGCGAGCACCGGATAGAGGGTCATGGCGAGCGCGCTTGCAACGGTGATGCC
>NZ_MIAM01000019.1:406-664 GCF_001830555.1 Sphingopyxis sp. RIFCSPHIGHO2_12_FULL_65_19
GATCAGCGAGTAAAGCGCGAGCGCGGCGGATGCGCCGCAGATCGCGGTCGCGCCGCCCGCGAGAAGCGCAGCGTGGCGATCCTGCCCGAACAGCCGGGCGCTCTGGACGGTGACGATGATGACCGCGAGCATGATCAGGGCCAGCAAGGCAAAGGGCAGCGGCCCGAGCTGGGCGAGCTGTTCGGCGGTGATCCGCGCGCCGACCAGCACGATCCCGATGCGCAGCGCGGTCTGCGACATCAGGTCGAGCCCGGCGTG
>NZ_MIAM01000019.1:683-17448 GCF_001830555.1 Sphingopyxis sp. RIFCSPHIGHO2_12_FULL_65_19
GGTGCGCTTGTCCTGCGACAGGAAGGAGAGGGTGAGGCCGATCAGCAACCCCATCAGGACGATCGGCGCGGCATAATGATCGGCGAGCCACGCCGCGGCGAGTGCGGCGATTGCGGTGACGAGAATGCCCGGCAGATAGTCGCCCCAGCGCCGACGCACCGGCGGATGCGGATCGAGCTGCATCTCGCCATAAAGATCGGCGGCCATCGGCCAATTTTGCTCGGACGATTTCACGAACGCACCCTTACCCCTTCGCCCGCCCGCTTCGCATATCCGCCGCGATGGGTCGATAGCCCATTGCTGGCGGCGCGCGGGCTTGCTAGAGGCGCCGCTCTACCGGCACCCGTAGCTCAGCTGGATAGAGCGCTGCCCTCCGAAGGCTCGCGTCCAACGCGAGAGCAGCGATTTTATACAGTATTTACGAGGGTTTAGGAGGACGGAAGAAAGGACGGACGAAAAAACTCACCAAATTCTCACCGCGCTCGGACTGTCGGATTCGATCGCGGATTGACCTACCCCGGCGCAAATCTTACGGCTCCAAGCCATACGCACCCATAGCTCAGCTGGATAGAGCGTCGCCCTCCGAAGGCGAAGGCCAGAGGTTCGAATCCTCTTGGGTGCGCCAAAACTCCCAATGAAATCAGTGAGTTAAGACTGTCGCAGCAGCCTTGGTGCGCCGCCTCTCGAAGTCCAAAACTCACCACGCTGGCGGCGGCGCGACGCGAAGCCCCTGCATTTCCGCGGAAAACTTGTCGAACCGAACTCACCACGCCCTTTCGCGGCTGTGATGATCCGATGGGGGCGTCCTAATTCCGGGCTGGATGAAACGCATGGTCATCGGCAATCGAGACCCCGCGGATTGCGGCCGGCCAAGCGGACCATCGACGCCGGCTAAATGCTGTGTTGGCGAAGGGCAGAGAGGGCAGTAACGACCCCTTGTACGAATTCGCGTTACACAGCGAATCACCGACGCTAGATTCCCGAAAAGTTCTCCAACCCGAGGCCGGAACATTGAACTGACCTATGACAACCGCGCGCCACATCGTTGCACTGCTGCAAAGCCATATAGACGGGGATGAGGACCGCTTCCTCTCCGTGGCGACGCAACTAGCCGCGCACGAGGCGAGGCAGGGTCATGGGAAGCTCGCGCAGGAACTGCGCGAGTTGGTCGATGCCGCCAAGGGCAAAAGCGCGACGGTGGCGCGGCGCGGAGCCGGCCCCGTGCCGTTGGCGCAGCCGAAGGGCGAACTCGCAGGGCTTCTGGAAGCCCGCTATTCCGATGTCCGGCTGTCCAGCATGGTGCTCAAGCCCGAACTTGATGAGCGGCTTGCGCGCGTCCTTCGGGAACAGCGCCAGCAGGAGCGGCTCCGCGCGCGGGGGCTCGCCCCGCGCCGCAAGCTCTTGCTTGTCGGCCCTCCTGGCGCAGGCAAGACAATGACCGCCGCCGCCTTGGCCGGTGAGTTGAAGCTGCCCCTTTTCACGGTTCTTTACGATGGATTGATCGGCAAGCTCATGGGCGAGACCGCCACACGGCTTCGGCTTGTCTTCGACGCCGTTGCCATGCAGCGCGGTGTATACTTCTTCGACGAGTTCGACGCGATCGGCGCGCAACGGGCCGGGCCGAACGACGTTGGGGAAATTCGCCGGGTGCTCAATTCCTTCCTCCAGTTTCTCGAAAATGACGATGGCCCGAGCCTCATCGTTGCCGCGACCAATCACCCCGAATTGCTCGACAAGGCGCTCTATCGACGGTTCGACGATGTCATCAGCTACGATCTTCCTGATCCCTCGGTTGTGCAGGGCATCCTCGAAGCCCGGCTCGCGACCTTCGATCTCAAGCCGATCGAATGGGCGCCTGTTCTCGAATCCGCCGCCCATCTCTCCCAAGCCGAAGTCGCCAGAGCTGCCGACGAGGCGGCAAAAGTCGCGGTGCTGGATGGCCACGATGGCGTGACGACCGCGACGCTGCTGACCGCTCTGACGGAGCGGCGCGCGGCCATCCTCTAAGCAACGAGGCCCGATGGCTGTACCTCCCCGCGACCGCCCCCATTTCCACGTCGAAGGCGGCGGCCAAAGCGAGGCGTACACGTCACCCCGCCTGGTCATCAGCGGCCTCCCTCCGGCGCGGGCGCGTGCCGCGCACGCTGCACGGTTGGAACAGGCAATCGGAACGGCGCTCGCCGCCGGCCGCCAACGGCTCGCAGAGCGGGAAGACGGCGTCGCCGAGGGCAAGCCAGGCTTCTATCTGGAGTTCGATATCCCCGTAGCCGAGCGCGCCGCAGTCGAAGCCTTGGAGAATAAGCCCAAGGCTATCGAGCTGGTAGCGGTTCGACCTACGGCGGAGGGCGACGAGATGGTCTCGGCCACTGTATTCGTTCCGGAAGCTGCTGCCGATTTCTTCGTCAAGAAGATCGAAGCCTATCGCGATGAGGAGACGCGCACCGGCAAGCCCAAGAACGAGGCCCTGATCGCTCGGATCGACGACATCAGGGTCGCGGTCGCACGCTCGCTATTTACCGATGAAGCGCAGCACTTTCCCGCCGACGGCCGTCAGGTGTGGTGGGAAGTCTGGCTTCGGGATGGCGGTCTCGCGATCTTCCAGTCTGTCGCCGCCAAGCTCGATGTCGCGATCAAGGAGCACGTCATCAGCTTTCCCGAGCGCGATGTCGCGTTGGCGCTCGCCGATGAAGCGACGATGGATCGGCTGATACGCAATTCCGACGCCGTGGCTGAACTGCGTCTCGCCAAGGACACTCCATCCCTCTTTCTCGAAATGCGCACGGTCGATCAGGCCGCTTGGGCGAACGACTTGGCTGATCGGATCGCACCGCCGCCCCCCTTGGCACCGGCAGTCTGCATACTGGACAGCGGAGCGACCCAGGCCCACCCCCTGCTCGCGCCGGGCCTCGATCCTGCCGATCAGCATAGCTACGACGGTGACTGGGGCGTCGGCGACAGCGCCTTCTGGAATGGTCACGGCACGTCGATGGCTGGCGTCGCGCTTTATGGCGATCTCGAAGCGGCGCTTTCCCACGGCGAGCCGGTCGCACTTGGTCATCGCCTCGAAACGGTGAAGATCCTGCCGCCAACCGGGCAGAACGAGCCGCGACTTTACGGAGCGATCACGGCCACCGGTATCGCTCGTGCCGAAGACCATGCTCCCCGTCGCCGGCGCGTGTTCTGCATGGCCGTGACCAGCGACGTCGGCTTGCGCCGGGGCCGGCCGTCCTCCTGGTCCTCGTCAATGGATCAGCTCTGCTATGGCGGCGGTGACAGGCGACGCCTGATGGTCCTAGCGGCGGGCAATCTTCGCGGCGACATCAATCCGGCCGACTATCCTGACCGCAACGACCTCGAAGAGGTCGAAAGCCCGGCGCAGGCTTGGAATCCGCTCGTCGTCGGGGCCAGCACCGACAAGATCACGATCACCCATCCCGACTATGACGGATGGACGCCCGTCGCCCCGGCCGGCGACCTCTCGCCGGCAAGCCGAACGTCGGCCATCTGGGATCGGCAATGGCCGATCCGTCCGGATGTCGTGTTCGAAGGCGGCAACTTCGCGCATGACGGTGCCAACCCGGCCTCGGCGATCGACGACCTCCAACTCCTCACGACCCACTATCGTCCCAACATGCGCCTGTTCGAAGCGTTCGGCGACACTAGCGGCGCTGCCGCGCTCGGCGCGAACCTCGCCGCCGGCGTTATCGCAGCCCGTCCGACACTCTGGCCGGAAACGGTGCGCGCGCTCATTGTCCATTCCGCCGAATGGACGCCGGCGATGCGCCAGCGCTTCGACGCGGCCGGCTCGCAAGCTCAGAAGCTGGCCATGCTACGCCGCTACGGCTGGGGCGTGCCTGACCTTGGCCGGGCGCTGATGAGCGCGTCCAACGACGCGACTTTGATGGTCGAGGACGCCCTGTTGCCATTCCGCAAGGACGGCTCGACGATCAAAACACGCGATATGAATCTGCATCGACTGCCCTGGCCGCGCGCCGAACTGGCTGCGCTTGGCGATCTCGATGTGGAGCTGCGGATCACCCTGTCCTATTTCGTTGAGCCCAATCCCGGTGAACGGGGCTGCGCCGGTAAGTCGGCGACTGCCTGGCGGACGGCGATATGATTGGGCCTCCGCGCGTCATAGAGCACGGACACAAGGTTCGTATCGAGCAGATAGGTGTCCATCCGCTACTGGACGTAGCGCCTGAGCCGCTCAACCTCGTGCTCCGGTGCCGGCGTGAAGACTTCGAGCGCCCAGGCGCCAGTGTTTTCGCGTAGCAGCGGGCCGACATATTCGTGCAGCGGGAGGTAGGCGGTAAAGTCCTCTGGGAACCAGCCCTTGAAGGTATGTGCGACACGCCGTTCAGCTTCATGTCCACGAAACGCTTCGAGCAATCGTCGCTCCAGACGAGGAGGCAGATCGAAGGCCTTCAAGAGCTGCGCGTCGATATCGATCAGCAACCCTTCCAACCGCTCGTCGATCTCGGGCGTGCGTAGCGCATGGGCTGCGGCGGCGCCAAGCGCGTCGCGGTAGCGCCACACTGCGGCGACCACGTCACCAAGCGCGCCCCGCTTTGGCAACGGCAGCTGCTTCATAACAACATTGGTGAGATGCTGGTTCGAGGCCCGCTCGAGGACGAAGGCGCTCGCCAGCGGGCTGTTGATCAGCGCTTCGATCGCTTCCACTGGCAGGTCTGATGTGGTCGGCCAGATGCCAAAGAACGCCTGCGACGGCACGAGCCCGCTCGCGTCTAGCGCGCCATCCAGCCGCCAGGGGCCACGCGACCGGCGCGCCACGTTGACCAGTATTTTGGGTTTGTCCCAGGCGCGCGTGAGTGGACCGAACCGATATGCGGATTCCTCGCGCATATCGACGAAGCCGGTCGTGGTGATACTAAATTGAAGAAGCGAGTCCGCGGGCTTGAAAATTCCTCTGGCAAAGCCCTCCCGAGGAACTGCGCTCCAGCCGGCAGACTGGCTGATCCACTGAAGGCCGCGATGAACTTCGGCTTGACCACCAAGCACGGGATAGTCCGCCAGATATTCCCAGACCTCGTCGAGCGCACCAATCCAAAGGTCCCCCGAACATACCAGCTTGGTGCGGCGGCGCTCGGTGGTGACCTTACCCGTCATGAGAAAATCCGGACGGCCTCGGTCGGTGACTTCGACGGAGCGCAACTGGCTCGGAAGATTCTTCGCATCAGCGTCGCGCTGGCCGGTGGCGATGATCACGGCCGCCTCCAGCCCGGCACGCTGAAAGATGCGGTCAGGAAGCGATGTCAGCTCGATCCGGTCATATGTGTCAGCGAGCAGCTGGCGCAGTTCGCCATATTGCTTCTGGCGGAGAAAGCCTTGCGGCAAAACGAAACCCAGCGCTTGGGGCTTGGCTTCGATGAGCGTCCGCAGCACCGCCATCGGCTTCGAGAACGACTTTGCCGCCATCTCGGGATAGCGCTGGCGCTCTTCGCTGTCGAAGTCCTCCCAGGGTGGGTTGCACAGGACGATGCGCTTGCCAGCGGCATCTGCTCGAAGCGCGTCTTTCTCGAACAAGTCCTTGGATGCGATTTTCCAGCCATTTGCGTTGGGGTAATCAGCAAGGATCAGCGATAGCGTCGCGACTTCACAGGCGAAGCTGTCGAGTTCCGCACCGCTGATCCGCTTGACGAGAAAAGCGTGCCGCTCCTCGCCGGTGAGCGTATCGGGAAGCTGATCGCGCAGGTGCCGCAGTGCCGCGACGAGGAACATACCCGCGCCAGCGAACGGCTCGTAGATCGTTATGTCCTCAAGATCGAAGCGGCCGAGATCGAGTTGGCCAACGACATATTCAGCCACTTGTCTGGGGGTAGAGTGCGTGCCGAAGCGTTTGCGCGTGTCAGCCGTCACCAGCGTGTTTTCGTAAACGAATGCCAAACTGTCCGACGAAATGTTCCGGAAGGTGATGGCGCCGCGAAGCGTCGTCCATGCAGTCTCCACGGCCGACGACGGAAGGGCATCGACCGCGGGCCGCAGCATATGATCGAGATGATAATAGGTCTCGATGCCGGCGAGCACATCGCGCACCGGCGCATGGGTCCATGATGTCGCGTCAGGATGCTGGCGATCGATCAGGATTTTGGCGGCAAGGAGCCTGAAGGTGGTGCGGAAAACCGCTTCTTCGCGTTGCGGATCGTCGATCCCGGACAGCAGTTGGGCAATGACTTCGCCGAGCAGCCGATCGAGCTTCACTTCGATCTCATGTTCGATCGCCGGCATCAGTCCCAGATCGACGAAGTCGAGCTGATAGGCCGTCTGGGTCTGGGCCAGCGACTTGGCGCGGTGAACCGCGTGTGGGTTCCAATTGTCGGCATTGCGCTCGAACAGCGCGTCCAGCTGGTCGAGCGGAACCCGTTCGCTCAGACGTGGCTTGCCTTCCGCGCCGACCCGCCAGACCCCGACATCTTCAGGGCTGATCGAGAACAAGATCGGCGCACCGAGCGCCCGGCGGCGTAGCACGGCGTCCGCATCGTGCGTGCCGGTAATCACGCCAAAGGCGGCCGAGCGATAGGATTCGGGAACTTGTGTGAACGCGGCAAGTGCGACGCACTGTTCCTCGCCCGCCTCCGACAGCACATCGGCGAAGCTATAGTCGTGGATGAGCGATTCCGGTCGATAGCCGATCGCACGCAGTCCCGCTTCGATTCTGGCGAGCGCGGTCACGCCGCGTCACCTTCGGCAGTGCGCAGCATGATGCCGCCCTCTGCGTCAGCCGGCGCTTCGCTTCGGCGCAATCCCACCGCCGGAAAGAGAGGGAGTTGCGCGATCGGCTCGGAGACGCCGAAGCCCTGCGACAGCGCCTCAAGATGGGCGTTGAGCCGAAGCAGGATTGCATCCTGGTCGGCCGGCAACGGATCGCTACCACCGAGCAGCGCACAGCTATCGAGTCCAAAGATAACGAGCCGGTGGTTCCACAGGCCCGGAAAGGACCGGCCGTTCAATAGCTCGCGTGCGCGAAGCAGCAGGTCGCGATGGACTTGGAGTTCGACATGGAACCGGCTGCGCATAACGACGGCGAGCCGGAGCAACAGCACTGTCTGCCAGCCGAATTGAGCCTGCTGACCCTGGCGTGATGCCGGGACGTCCGGATGAATGAGCCTGCGCCGCACGGTCCATTCGCGCAGCTGATCAGCCGAAAGCCCGGTCAGCTTCAGGACATCCCGCGATCCGATTAGACGCACCATTTTTCTCCGGTTCGGGTATGATGCCCGAACTTGGATCGGGTATCATACCCATTCTGGTTGGTAAAGCACCTTGTTCTCGATCTGTCCGCTCTGATAGCGCGCGACATACGGGACCGTTCAATCGATCACCGTCGAAAACATAGCAGACTAAACTACGCTACTCCCTGTATTTCTACGCTAGACTTCCCTCAACAATAACAGTGACTTGATTTGATGTCCGGTACGCATCGACCTCGGTGCCATGTCGGCAACCAAAATCCTTTGGGGTCAGGTCTTCACGGTCTTCCTGATCGTGCTCGCAGCCATTTGGGCCGCGACGCAATGGACGGCCGCAGCGCTCGCCTATCAGCCCCAGCTTGGGGCGCCCTGGTTCATGCTCGGCGACTGGCCGATCTATCCGCCGCCGGCCTTCTTCTGGTGGTGGTTTTCGTTTGACGCCTACGCGCCGGAGATATTCCAGACCGGCGCGTTCATCGCTGTGTCGGGCGGGTTCGCCGCGATCGTCGTCGCCATCGGCATGTCGGTCTGGCGTGCGCGCGAGCTGAAGAACGCCGAGACCTATGGCTCGGCGCGCTGGGCGACGCGCGGGGAGATCGCCGCCGCTGGGCTGCTGGGCGACAGCGGCGTCATGCTCGGTCGGCTCGGGCGCGACTACCTGCGCCACGACGGCCCCGAGCATGTGCTGTGCTTCGCGCCGACCCGGAGCGGCAAGGGCGTCGGCCTGGTCGTGCCGACGCTGCTCACCTGGCCGGGCTCGGCGATCGTGCATGACATCAAGGGCGAGAATTGGCAGCTCACCGCCGGCTTTCGCGCCCGGCACGCGCGGGTGCTGCTGTTCGATCCGACCAACGGCGCGTCGGCCGCCTACAACCCCCTGCTCGAAATCCGCAAGGGCGCCTGGGAAGTGCGCGACGTGCAGAACGTCGCCGACGTGCTGGTGGACCCGGAAGGTTCGCTGGAGAAGCGCAACCACTGGGAGAAGACCTCCCATGCCCTACTGGTCGGCACGATCCTCCATGTCCTCTACGCCGAGGCCGACAAGACGCTGGCGGGCGTCGCCGCCTTCCTGTCCGATCCCCGCCGCCCGATCGAGAGCACGCTATGGGCGATGATGACGACGCCGCATTTGGGGGAGGCCGGCGTCCATCCCGTCGTCGCCTCGGCCGCGCGCGAGCTGCTCAACAAATCGGCCAACGAGCGATCGGGCGTGCTCTCGACCGCCATGTCGTTCCTCGGCCTCTATCGCGATCCCGTCGTCGCGCAGGTCACGCGCACCTGCGAATGGCGCATCAAGGATCTGGTCGAGGGCGAGCTGCCGGTCACGCTCTACCTCGTCGTGCCGCCCAGCGACATCTCACGCACCAAGCCGCTCATTCGCCTCATCCTCAACCAGATCGGGCGCCGGCTCACTGAGGACCTGAAGGCGCGGCAATCGCGCCACCGGCTGCTGTTGATGCTCGACGAGTTTCCGGCGCTCGGCCGACTCGACTTCTTCGAGAGCGCGCTGGCGTTCATGGCCGGCTACGGCATCCAGAGCTTCCTCATCGCCCAGAGCCTCAACCAGATCGAGAAGGCTTACGGGCCGAACAACGCGATCCTCGACAATTGCCATGTGCGCGTGAGCTTCGCCACCAACGACGAGCGCACCGCCAAGCGCATCTCGGACGCGCTCGGCACCGCGACCGAGATGCGGGCGATGAAGAACTACGCCGGCCACCGGCTTTCGCCCTGGCTCGGGCATTTGATGGTGTCGCGCTCTGAGACCGCCCGCCAACTCCTCACCCCCGGCGAGATCATGCAGCTACCGCCCGACGACGAGATCGTCATGGTCGCGGGCATCCCGCCGATCCGGGCAAAGAAGGCCCGCTACTTCAAGGACCGGCGGTTCACGCAGCGGGTGATGTCGCCGCCTGACATGAATGTCGGAGGCGGCCCGCCGCGCCCCGACGACTGGAGCGGCCTGGCGCCGATCGAGGCGCCGCCGATGCCCGAGCCGATCGAGCATGAATCGCCCAAGAAGCCGATGAAGAAAAAGGCCGCCAAGAAGGCGGGTGCTGAGGACGATGCCGCGAACGGGGACCTGCGCCGCGAGCCGGCGCTGGAGCCCCACATCGACATCGCGCCGACGCCCCGGCCCGCGCCCGCCAACGAGTTCGAGCTGGACGAGCCGGACCCCGATAGCGATGCGGCGCGGCAGGCGACGGTGCGCCGCCAGATGCAGCGCGTGGCCCGGCAGGCGTCGCTCGATCCCGAGGACGGCATCGAGCTATGAGCACCAAGACGCCGCTGTCGGTCTATCTTGACCCCGAGCTGATGCGCGCGCTCGCCGCCTATGCCGACCGCAGGGACAAGTCCCGGTCGCTGATCGCCGAGGCGGCCATCGCATCCTTCCTGTCGCCCGACGCCGACGAGCAGCGCGAGGCCGCCATCGCCAAGCGTCTCGACAAGCTGGACCGCCGCATCACCCGGCTGGAGCGCGACACGGGGATCGGTGTCGAGATGATCGCGCTGTTCGTGCGCTTCTGGCTGTCGAACACTCCGCCGCCGCCCGAGAGCGAGCGGGCCGCGATGCGTCGCCAGGGCGGCGACCGCTACGACGCCTTCATGGATGCGCTCGGCCGCCGACTCGCGAAGGGTTCGAAGGTCAGGCAAGAAATTGGCGAGGACTTTCCGCTCCAAGAAGAATGAGCTGACTACGCCAGTTCTTGTATCTCTACGCCAGACTACGACGACCACATTTACTTATTGAAGCACGGTCTTTTCTGCCTCTCTTGATGTGCCCCTGACGCCGGGCGGCGGCTCGCCCGGCCCTCATCAGGGGCTTTTTTTTGACCGTCCATCCGATCCGTTCCGAGGCGAAGACACGCGGCGCGCGGATGCTGCGCACGGCGCTCGGCCCGTCGATCGCGGCCTGGCTCGACGATGCCGCCGTCATCGAGGTGATGCTGAACCCGGACGGCCGGCTGTGGGTCGATCGGCTCGGCGAAGGCATCAGCGACACCGGCATGAAGCTGGCCGCCGCGGACGGCGAGCGCATCGTTCGCTTGGTCGCGCACCATGTCGGCGTCGAGGTTCATGCCCGGTCCCCGCGCGTCTCGGCCGAGCTGCCCGAAGGAGGGGAGCGGTTCGAGGGGTTGCTGCCCCCCGTCGTCGTCGCGCCCGCCTTCGCGATCCGCAAGCCCGCCGTCGCCGTCTTCACGCTCGATGAATACGCGGCGGCCGGGATCATGTCGCCGGCCGAGGCCGCGGCGCTGCGTGATGGCGTCGCCGCCCGCGCCAACATCCTCGTGGCAGGCGGGACCGGCAGCGGCAAGACCACGCTGGTCAATGCGCTCCTGGCCGAAGTCGCCAAGACCACCGACCGCATCGTCCTGATCGAAGACACGCGCGAGCTTCAGTGCGCCGCGCCGAACCTCGTCGCCATGCGGACCAAGGATGGCGTCGTCACGCTGTCCGATCTCGTGCGGTCCAGCCTGCGGCTGCGCCCCGACCGCATCCCCATCGGCGAGGTGCGCGGCGCCGAGGCGCTCGACCTCCTCAAAGCCTGGGGCACTGGCCACCCCGGCGGCATCGGCACCATCCACGCCGGGACCGCGCTCGGGGCGCTGCGCCGCATGGAGCAGCTCATTCAGGAGGCCGTCGTCACGGTTCCCCGCGCGCTGCTCGCCGAGACCATCGACCTGATCGCCGTGCTGGTTCGCGACGGGCACGGTCGCCGCCTCGCCGAGCTGGCTCGCGTCGAGGGGATCGACGCCGAGACCGGCGATTACCGCCTGACCCCCCTCGCACCCCCCAACCTCGGAGACGCACCATGATCCATGCCCTTCGGCATGGCGCACGCCGCGCCATGCTCGCCGCCACCGCCAGCGTCATCGCGCTCACCATCTCGGCGCCCGCCCACGCGGGCGGGTCGTCGATGCCGTGGGAAGCCCCGCTGCAATCCATCCTCGAAAGCATCGAGGGGCCGGTCGCGAAGATCATCGCGGTCATCATCATCATCGTGACCGGCCTCACCTTGGCCTTCGGCGACACCTCGGGCGGCTTTCGCCGGCTGATCCAGATCGTCTTCGGCCTGTCGATCGCCTTCGCCGCGTCGAGCTTCTTTTTGTCGTTCTTCTCGTTCGGCGGCGGGGCGCTGATCGCATGACGGGCGCGGCCGATCCCGTCGAGCCGATCGCCGGCTTCTATGCGCCGGTCCATCGGGCGCTGACCGAGCCGATCCTGCTCGGCGGCGCCCCGCGCTCGCTCGCCATCGTCAACGGCACGCTCGCCGGCGCGATCGGCCTCGGCCTTCGCCTCTGGATCGCCGGGCTGGCGATTTGGGCAATCGGTCATGCGTTGTCGGTTTGGGCCGCGCGCCGTGATCCGCAGTTCGTGGACGTGGCCCGGCGGCACCTCCGCTATCCGGCGTGGATGCGGCCATGATGGGCCTGCGCGAATACAGGAATCGCGCCGCCCACCTGGCCGACTTCCTGCCCTGGGCCGCGCTGGTCGGCGAGGGCGTCGTTCTCAACAAGGACGGCAGCTTTCAGCGCACGGCGCGTTTCCGTGGCCCCGATCTCGACAGCGCCACACCCGCCGAGCTGGTCGCCACCACCGCGCGGCTCAACAACGCGCTCCGGCGTCTCGGCTCGGGCTGGGCGATCTTTGTCGAGGCGCAGCGCAGTCCCGCGCTCGACTACCCCGATTCCGATTTTCCCGATTCGGTCTCGGCGCTCGTGGACATGGAGCGCCGCGAACAGTTCCGCGAGGAAGGCGCGCATTTCGAGAGCGCCTATTATCTCACCCTGCTGTGGATGCCGCCGGCCGAGGAAGCGGCGCGCGCGGAAGGGTGGCTCTACGAGGGCCGGTCCACCAGCGGCGTCGATCCGTGGGAACTGCTCAAGGGCTTCGCCGACCGCAGCGACCGCGTTCTCAATCTGGTCGAGGGCTTCGTGCCCGAGGTCCGCTGGCTCGATGACGGCGAGACGCTGACCTACCTGCACAGCACCACCTCAACCCGCCGCCAGCGCGTGCGCGTGCCGGAAACTCCGATGCACCTCGACGCGCTACTCGCCGACGAGCCGCTGACCGGCGGGCTCGAACCGAAGCTCGGCGAGCACCATCTGCGCACGCTCACCATCGTCGGCTTCCCGAGCGTGACCTTCCCCGGCCTGCTCGACGAGCTGAACCGGCTCGCCTTCGAGTATCGCTGGTCCACCCGCGCGCTGATGCTCGACAAGACCGACGCGACCAAGCTGCTGACCAGGATCAGGCGGCAATGGTTCGCCAAGCGCAAATCGGTCGCGGCCATCCTCAAGGAAGTCATGACCAACGAGGCGTCCACGCTGCTCGACAGCGACGCCTCGAACAAGGCCGCCGACGCCGACACCGCCTTGCAAGAGCTGGGCTCCGACTATGCCGGCATGGCCTATGTCACCGCGACGGTGACGGTGTGGGACGGCGATCCCGCCATTGCGGCCGAGAAGCTGCGGCTGGTCGAGAAGGTCATCCAGGGCCGCGACTTCACCGTGATCCCCGAGGGGATGAACGCGATCGAGGCATGGCTGGGGAGCCTGCCCGGCCACACCTACGCCAACGTCCGGCAACCGCCGATCTCCACCATCAATCTCGCCCATCTGATCCCCCTGTCAGCAGTATGGGCGGGGCCGGAACGGGACGAGCACTTCGGACAACCCCCCTTGCTCTATGGCAGGACCGAAGGCTCGACCCCGTTCCGGTTTTCCCTTCACCCCGATGGCAGCGATGTCGGCCACACGCTGATCGTCGGCCCGACCGGCGCGGGCAAGTCGGTGCTGCTCGCGCTAATGGCGATGCAGTTCCGCCGCTACGAGAACGCCCAGGTCTTCGCGTTCGACTTCGGTGGCTCGATCCGCGCCGCCACGCTGGCGGCGGGCGGAGACTGGCAGGATCTCGGGCTGTCCGACGACGGCGACGGCAGCGTCCAGCTACAGCCGCTCGCCCGTATCGACGATCCGGCCGAGCGCGCATGGGCGGCCGAATGGCTGGCGGCGATCCTCGCCAGCGAAGGCGTCCCCGTCGATCCGCAGGCCAAGGAGCATCTGTGGTCGGCGCTCGGCTCCCTTGCCAGTGCGCCCGTGCCGGAACGCACGCTGACCGGGCTCGCGGTTCTGCTCCAGAGCCAGCAGCTCAAGCAGGCGCTCGCCCCCTATTGCCTTGGTGGACCGTGGGGCCGGCTGCTCGATGCCGAGGTCGAACGGCTCGGCGAAGCGTCGGTGCAGGCGTTCGAGACGGAGGGCCTGGTTGGCGGCGGATCAGCCGCCTCCGTCCTGTCCTACCTGTTCCACCGGATCGAAGGCCGGCTGGACGGCTCGCCGACGCTCATCATCATCGACGAGGGCTGGCTGGTTCTCGACACCCCCGACTTCGCAGCCCAGCTCCGCGAATGGCTTAAGACCTTGCGGAAGAAGAACGCCAGCGTCGTTTTCGCCACGCAGAGCCTGGCCGACATCGAAACCTCTAACATCGCGCCGGCCATCATCGAGAGCTGCCCGACGCGCATCTTCCTGCCGAACGAGCGCGCCGCCGAGCCGCAGATCGCCGCCATCTACGAACGGTTCGGCCTCAACGCTCGCCAGATCGAAATCCTCAGCCGGGCCACGCCCAAGCGCGACTATTACTGCCAGTCGCGGCGCGGCAACCGGCTGTTCGAGCTGGGGCTAGGCGAGGTCGCGTTGGCCTTCGCCGCCGCGTCTTCCAAGACCGATCAGCTCCGCATCGCCGAACTGGTCGAGACCCACGGCCGCGAGCGCTTCGCCGCCGAATGGCTGCGCCATCGCGGCCTGGCCTGGGCGGTCGATCTTCTTCCCGAACCCCAACTCGATCCGCTGGCCGGTCGCCGGGAAGATGCCGGCCAGCTCCCCCTTGCCTTGAAGGACACGACCCCATGAAACCCAATATCCTGCGCCGCGCCATGCTGGCCGGCGCCATCGCCACATCGAGCATGATCGGCATCACCGCCGCCACGCCGGCGCACGCTCAGTTCGGCGGGATCGTCTATGACCCGACCAATTATGCGCAGAACGTGCTGACGGCCGCGCGGTCGCTCCAGCAGGTCAACAACCAGATTCAGCAAATCCAGCAGCAGGCGACCAGTCTCGTCAACGAGGCGCGCAACCTGGCTTCGCTGCCGTTCAGCTCGCTCCAGCAGTTGCAGCAGCAGGTGCAGCGCACCCAGCAGCTTCTCGGCGAGGCGCAGCGCATCGCTTATGACGTGCAGAACGTCCAGCAGGTGTTCAACGGCCGCTACAAGGGCGCGGCGCTCACCGGCACCCACGCGCAGATGGTCGCCAACGCCAATGCCCGCTGGGAGGATAGCGTCGGCGCCTTTCAGGATGCCTTGCAGGTGCAGGCCGGCGTCGTCGGCAACATCGAAGGCGCCCGCACGACGATGTACAGCCTGGTCTCGGCCAGCCAGTCGGCGACCGGCGCGCTCCAGGCGACGCAGGCGGGCAACGAGCTCCTCGCGCTGCAATCGCAGCAGCTCGCCGACCTCACCGCCGCGGTCGCGGCGCAGGGCCGGGCGCAGGCGCTGCAATCCGCCCGCCAGGCGGCCGAGGAGGCCGAAGGGCGCGAGCGGTTCCGCCGCTTCATGGGCAACTGAGACGCCCGATGTCGCGCACGGCGAAGATCGCAGGGGTGGCGGCGCTGGCCGGGCTGATGATGACGGTGGCGATCGTCGCCGCCGTCCAGCCCGATGAGCCTGCGCCCGCGCCCCCGCTCTTCCTGCCGGCGGACGAAGGCCAGGCCAGGCTCGCCCGCGAGCTGGATCGCTGCGCCTCGCTCACCAAGCCGGATAGTGGCTGCGAGGCGGCCTGGGCCGTCAACCGCCGCCGCTTCTTCCGCCAGGACGAGCCCCCGCCCGAGATCGAGCGCGGCAGCGACACGGCGCCGGATGAAGGCACCCGGCCATGAACGACACCGGCGTTATCGACAATTTCCTCAACATCTTCACCGGCTACATCGACTCAGGCTTCGGCCTGCTCGGCGGCGAGGTCGCGTTCCTCTCGACCACGCTGATCGCCATCGACGTAACGCTCGCCGGCCTGTTCTGGGCCTGGGGCGCGGACGAGGACGTGCTTCAGCGCCTCGTCAAGAAGACGCTCTACATCGGCACCTTCGCTTTCATCATCGGCAATTTCTCGCTGCTCGCGACCATCGTGTTCGAGAGCTTCGCCGGGCTCGGCCTCCAGGCCAGCGGCGGGGCGATGACGATCGACGAGTTCATGAAGCCCGGCACGATCGCGGCGAAGGGGCTCGAAGCCGCCAAGCCGCTGCTCGATGCGGCGGGCCAGTTCTCCAGCCTTTGGGCCGTGTTCTCCAACCTCGCGCTGATCCTCGTGCTGCTGCTCGCCTGGGTGATCGTGGTGCTCGCCTTCTTCATCATCGCCGTGCAGGTCTTCATCACGCTGATCGAGTTCAAGCTGGTGACGCTGGCCGGCTTCGTCCTGCTGCCCTTCGCCTTCTTCAACAAGACCGCCTTCATGGCCGAGAAGGTGCTGGGCCATGTCGTCTCGACCGGCATCAAGGTGCTGGTGCTCGCCGTCATCACCGGCATCGGCACCACCTTGTTCAGCCAGTTCACCGGCGCTGCCCTCGGCCCCGCGCCCGACATCAATCAGGTCATGGCCATCGCGCTTGCCGCGCTGTCGCTGCTGGGCCTGTCGATCTTCGGCCCCAGCATTGCGAACGGCATCGTCTCGGGCGGCCCGCAGCTCGGCGCGGGTACGGCGGCCGGGACCGCGCTGGCGGCAGGCGGCGCGCTGATCGGAGGCGCCGCCGCCGCACGCCTTGGCGTGGGCGCGGCCGGGTCCGCAGTCGGTGCGGCCGGCCGGATGACCGGCGCCGCCGCGCGTGGTGGCGCTCAGATGGCAGGCGGTGCCACCAGCGCCTACAGCCTCGGCTCGTTCGGCAAGAGCGGTGCAGGCGCTGTTGCGGGCGGCATGGCCGCTGTCGGCCAAGCGGCGGCGGGAAGCGCGGCGAACGCCGTCCTTTCGCCCTTGCGCAAGGCGGCCGCCAAGGGCGGCGAGGCGATCAAGTCCAATTTCCGCTCCGGCGCCCGTGCCGGATTCACCGCAACCGGCGGCACGATCACCGGCGGGCCGGCATCCGCCGCCCCGGCGGCTGCAACCGCTGGCGGTTCCGCGTCGGCCGGCGCATCCGCCCAGCCTGAATGGGCCGCCGCGATGAAACGCCGCCAGGCCGTCAGCCACGGCGCGACCGTCCTCGCCCACACCATGAAGGCTGGCGACAGCCACGGCGGCGGCGCCGGTCCCGACATCAAAGAGAAGGACTGACCTCCCATGTTCCGACGCCCCACCATCCGCTACGGCCAGACGCCCGAACCCACGACACCCTATCAGCGCGCAGCCCAGCAATGGGACGACCGCATCGGCTCCGCGCGCGTGCAGGCGAAGAACTGGCGCCTCGCCTTCTTCGGCGCGCTGGCGCTCTCGGGCGGCCTTTCCGCCGGTCTCGTCTGGCAATCGGCGCGTGGGCATATCGTGCCCTGGGTGGTGCAGGTCGATCGG